>CAYYFE010000002.1:0-236695 GCA_964471115.1 uncultured Solibacteraceae bacterium | reverse complement strand
CCGCCAACAGCCTGAACATGTTCCAGGCCGACCTCAAGCAGCCGCGGGTGCACTCGTGGTCGGTGGGCGTGCAGCGCTCGATCGGCGAGGACATGGCCGTGGAAGTCCGCTATGTCGGCAACAAGAACCTCTACGCCTGGGCCGAAGAGAACTGGAACGAGCGGGTGATCTTCGAGAACGGGTTCTTCGACGAGTTCAAGCGCGCGCAGGCGAACCTGATCGCGAACCGGGCGGCCGGCCGCGGCAACACGTTTGCCTACACGGGCGCGCCGGGCACGGCGCCGCTGCCGATTCACCAGGCGTACTTCAGCGGGGTGAACGCGACCGGCGCGGCCAACCCGGCGACCTACACGTCGGCCAACTACACGAACTCGGCGTTCCTGGCGCGGTTCAGCACGATTGAACCGGCGGTGCTCAACGCCGCCGCGGCGCTCGACACGACGGCCTTCCGCGTCAACGCGCTGGCGGCCGGCCTGCCGTCGAACTTCTTCGTGATGAACCCGTCGACCAGCGGCTCCTGGATCGTCCAGGACCGCGAGGGCAACCGCTACAACAGCCTGCAGGTCGACCTGCGCCGCCGCCTGGCGGACGGGCTGCTGCTGTCGGCCAACTACACGTACGGCATCCGCAAGTCGCTGATCAACAACTCCATCCGGTTCGACCGCATGGAAGTGGACAGCACGGGCGTGCCGCACGAATTCAAGATGAACTGGGTGTACGAGATTCCCGTCGGCCGCGGCCGCCGCTTCGGATCGGACATGAACCCGATCCTCAACGGCATCCTCGGCAACTGGGAATTCTCGGGTGTCGCGCGCATGCAGACCCAGCGCTACCGCATCGCCAACGCGGAGCTGGTGGGGATGACGGCCGATGAACTCCAGAAGGAGTTCAAGATCCGCATCTACAAGAACGAGGCCACCGGCACGACGTCGGTGTACTCGATGCCGCAGGACATCATCGACAACACCCGCCGCGCCTACAGCAGCGACGTGACCAGCGCCACCGGGTACTCGTCGCTCGGCGTGCCCTCGGGCCGCTACATCAAGCCCTCGGGCAGCGCGGACTGCATCGCGATCTACCGTCAGGATTGCGGCGCCAAGGACATCGAAATCAACGGTCCGCTCTTCACGCGCGTCGACCTGCGCGTCAAGAAGGTGTTCCCGTTCCTGAGCCGCGGCAGCATCGAGCTGAACCTCGAAGTGATGAACGCGTTCAACAACATCAACTTCAACCACGCGCTCAACCCGGGTGATGCGGCGACGATCTTCCAGGTCACGTCGCAGTACACGGACATCAACACCACGTTCGACCCGGGCGGCCGCCTGGGCCAGATCGTGTGGCGCATCAACTGGTAGCCGCGGGCTGACCGGTTTCACACACCCCCGGACGGCGCCGCCGTCCGGGGGTTTTTTTGTGCGGTATCGTTACCGCATGGTCCGCCTGCTCGCCGCTCTCCTGCTCCTCTCCGCGGCGCCCGCCGCGCAGCAGTACGTCCTCTCCAACGAAGACCGCGCCCGGCTGGTCGCGATCGACTTCACCGCCTTTGACGCCGACGGCCGCCCGGTCACCGACCTGCGCCCGGAGGACGTGACGCTGCGCATCGACGGCCGCACGCGCGCCATCCGCGCCCTCGAATGGATTCCGGCGGGCGCCACCACCCGCCGCGTGCCCCCGCCGTTTGCCAGCAACACCCTGACCGAAGACAGCCGCGCCGTGCTCTTCGTCATCGACGATGAGACGCTCAAGCCGGGGAGGGAACAGGAACTGAAGACCGAGATCAAAACGTTTGTGTCGCGGCTCGGCGCCGCCGATCGCGTCGCGCTGGTCACCGTGCCCTACGGCGGCATGAAGTCGGACTTCACGCTGGATCGCGACCGGTTCCTTGCCGCGCTTGATCCGCTGACCGGCCGCGCGCCACAGACCGAGTCGGCCTCCGACGCCGGCTGCCGCAGCCGCAGCACGCTGGTGGCGCTGGCCGGCACGCTCGACAGCATCGCCTCGGCCGACGCGCCCCTCACCGTTGTCTTCGTGACGGGCCACCTCACGCCGCCGCGCGGCGTCACCAGCCTGAGCCGATCGGCCAGCGGCGTGCCCGGCGTCGACTACTTCAACACGATGGGCACGTGTGAAGTGCTGCCCGACCACTATCAGGCCATCGCCGACGCCGCCGCGAAGGCGCGCGCGCAGTTCTTCGTCGTCCAGCCCGACCTGCTGGCCGACCCGTCGGGCCGGGTCGGCCTGGAACACCTGACGGGACTCACGGGCGGCCCGCTCTGGAATCTGACGACCACCGACACCGATCGCGCGCTGGACCGGGTGCTGAGCCAGACGGCCGGGTACTACCTGGCGCGGGTGCAGCCGGAGCCGCAGGAATCGGCCGACCTCGTGCGCGGGTACAGCGTCTCGGTGAATCGTCCCGGCGTCACCGTGCGCCATCGCCCGCGTCTGCAGCTGCGCGCCGGCGCGGCGCCGGCCGCCGAGGCCGGGCAGCCGGACGTGTTGCTGGCGCTCATGCGCCGGCCACGGATCGCGACGGACCTGCCGCTGCGCGTCACGACCGCCACCTCGCGTCACACCGACGGACAGCTGAAGCTGATGGTGCTCTTCGACGCGCCGCTCTCGACGCAGATCGGCGCGCCGATGATCGGCCTGTTCGACGCCGGCGGCCGCATGGTGGTGGCCAACACCGCGCGACCGGAAGACGTGAAGGGCGGCAACACCGGCCTGCTGGCCGTGGCCGCGCCGCCCGGACGATACCGCCTGCGCCTGAGCGCGACGGAAGGCACCAGCCCCGTGCGCCTTGGATCGGTCGACACCGACGTCGAGGTGGGCCTGGTCGAGGCCGGCCCGCTGCGGCTCAGCGGGCTGCTGCTGGGACAGGCCCGCGCCGAAGGATTCACGCCGAAGCTCGAGTTCCGCGCGGAGGCCAGCGGCGTGGCGCTGCTCGAAATCTACGGCGGCAAGCCGGGCACCCCGGTGGGCGTGGCGTTTGAACTGGCCGCGGCCGCCGGCGGCCCGCCGATCCTCACGATGCCGGGCGTGATTGCCCCCACCAGCGAACCGGACCGGTTCATCGTGACGGCCACCCTGCCGGTCGGCGCGTTGCCGCCGGGCGACTACGAAGTGCGCGCGCTGGTCGCGGCGCAGGGCGAGGCCGTCGGCCGCGTCACACGCACGCTGCGAAAGCTGCCGCCGCAGTAAGCGCGACGCCGCCGTCCGGGGTATTTCCCTTGGTGTCCGCTTCGCGAGTCCGCGCGGTTCTGCGTCCGCTCCTGCTCGTCCTCGTCGCGGCGCCGTCCGTGTCGACCGGCGCCCAGCAGTTCGTCCTGTCGTCGGCGGACCGCGCCCGCCTGATCGCCGTCGACTTCACCGCGCTGGACGCCACCGGCCAGGTCATTCGCGATCTGCGGCCCCAGGACGTGTCGGTGCGGGTCGACGGCCGCGAGCGCCCGGTGCGCGCCCTGGAGTTCGTGCCGGCCGTCGCGGTGGATGGCGGGGCGCTGCTCGTGCCCTACGGCAGCAACCTGACGCCGCCGCCCGGCCGCACTCTGCTGCTCATCATCGACTTCGAGAGCCTGCGCGCGGGACGCGAGGCGCCCCTGCGCGAACACGTCACGGCCCTGCTGCGCGGACTGCAGCCGGCCGACCGCGTGGCGCTGGTCACCGTGCCGTACGGCGGCGTGCGCGTGGACCTGACCACGGACCACGCGCGTGTGGGCCGCGCCCTGGCCGAGCTGGGCGGACAGGCCGTGAACGAGACCGAAAGTGAGGCCGCCTGCCGGACGCGCACGACCCTGTCGTCGCTGCGCGGCGTCCTCGATGACTTGTCGGGCGGCGAGGGGCCGGTGACCGTCGTGTTTTTCGCCAACCGGCTGTCGGTGCCGCAGGGCATCGTCTCGATTCAGAGCGGCGCGGCGATCGGGCGGTGCCTGCTGCGTCGCGAAGATTTCGAACAGGTGGGGCACGCGGCCGCGCGGGCGCGGGCGCGCTTCTACGTCGTGCAACCGGATCTGGGCGACGCCTCGGCCGGACGCGCGGGCCTGGAACATCTCACCGGCGTGACCGGGGCGCCGTTGTGGCACCTGGGCGCGCTGGGCGACTCGGCGCTGGCCGGCGTCACGCGTGAAAGCGGCGCCTACTATCTGGCGTTCGTGGAACCGGAACCGGGCGACGACCCGGACACACCACGCCGGCTGCGCGTCTCCGTCACGCGCGACGAGGCGCTCGTCCGCGCGCGGCCGTATCTCGCGATTGCTCGCCCGGCGCCGCGCGCCGCGGCGCGTCCGTCCGTGCCGCTCGACCTCATGCGGCAGGCGCGGACCTTCCGCGACCTGCCGCTGCGCGTCTCGGGCTTTTCGGCGCGCGACGCCACCGCCGGGCTGGTGCGCGTGGCCGTCCTGTTCGACTCGCCCGACCGGTCCGTCGCCATGACCGAGGCCATGGTGGGACTCTTCGACGAATCGGGCCGCCTGGTCGCCAGCCGCACGCTGACCGCGGCCGAGTTGCAAAGCCCGCTGGTGATGACGGCCCTGGCCGCCCCGGCCGGACGGTACCGGCTGCGTGTGGCGGCGGTGGAGGGCTCGGGGCGCGCCGGAACGGCGGATGTGCAGTTGGAAGCCGGGCTGGCGGTGGCCGGCCCGCTTCGGCTCAGCGATCTTGTCGTCGGCCTGTCCCGCGACGGACAATTTCAGCCACGGCTCGAGTTCGGCCGCGAGGCCGTGGCCACGGTCCAGCTCGAGTTGTACGGCGGCCGCGAGGGCGCCCGTGTCGGCGTGGTGGTCGAGCTGGCCCGCACGCTGACCGGCCCGGCGGTGCTCGCCACGCCCGGGGTGTTCACGGCCACTGAGGAGGCCGACCGATTTCTTGTGACCGCGGCGGTGCCCATCGGCGCGCTGCCGCCCGGCGACTATGTGGTGCGCGCCACAGTCGCCGCTGAAGGCCAGCCCGGCGGACGCGTGGTGCGTCCCCTGCGCAAGGCCGTTAACTGACTCGCGCGAACGAGACGTGACCATGACTCGACGATTGCTGATCACTTCACTCACCACCACGGCGCTGCTGGCCGGGGCGACGACGACGCTTCCCGCCCGCCAGGGCCAGGCGGGTCCGGCCACGGTGGAATTCGTGGCCACGACAGCCGACGGCCGGCCGGTGACCGACCTGGCCGCCGGACAACTGACGCTGCGCGTGAACAACCGCGAGCGCGCCGTCACGGGTCTGGAACTGGTGCGTTTTGACGCGGCCGCACCGGCGTCGGCCCTGCCCGCGCCGTTTGGCACCAACAGCCTCGCCGAAGCCGGCCGGGCGTTTGTCTTCGTCGTCGACGAGGAGTCGCTGCGCACCGGTCTTGAAGGCGTGGTGCGCGACGCGATTCTCGAGTTCGAGAAGGGCCTGAGCGGCCGGGATCGCGTGGGTCTGTTCACCATTCCCCGCGGCACATCGTCGATGGCGCCGACGACCGACCGCGCCGCGTTCCGCGCGGCGGTCGAGAAGATCCAGGGCCGCGGCAAGGCCAGCATGTCGGCCTCGGACCGGCGGTGCCACACGCGTGACACGCTGGCGGCGCTCAACGGGTTGCTCGCGGCGATGCCGTCGACCGGCGCGGTCAGCCCGGTGATCTTCTTCTCGACCGGCATGGTGGGCGCGTCCACCGGCACGTCGGAGCTGGGCGGCCCCGAGGATTGTTTCATTCAGCCCAGCGATTTCCAGCGCCTCGGCGTGTCGGCCGATGCCGCGCGCGCGCAGTTCTACCTCGTGCGCCCGGAGGAGACGCAGGACCGCACCTCGTCGGAGGGCCTCGAAAACGTGGTCGGCGTCACCGGCGGCCACATGCTCTATCTGGGCGGCGCCGACGGCGGCGCGATGCCGCGCATCGCGCGCGAAACGGCGTCGTATTACATCGCCACGTTCACGGCCGAGGGCAACGAACGCAGCGGCGCGCCGGCGCGCATCGAGCTGCGCAGCGCGCGTCCCGAGATCACCGTGCGGGCCCGGCCGTCGGTGGTCATTCCGCGCGCGGCGCGTGAAGCCATCACGCCGCAGTCGATGTTGCGTGAACTGACCGTGCATCGCGGCTTCGGTCTGCGCGCGCTCGGCATTGCCTCGCGGAACGACGGCGACCCGAAAAACGACATGAAGCTGGTGGCGCTGGCCGAGCCGGTGGATCCGTCGGTGAAGTTCAAGTCGGCGGCCGCCGGCCTGTACGATCCCGCCGGCAAACTCATCGCGCAGTGGACGGCGCGGCCCGAGGAGCTGCAGCGGTCGCCGATGGTGGCCGCGCTGGCGATGCCGGCCGGGCAGTACCGCCTGCGCATCGCCGCGGTCGACACCAACGGGCGCGCGGCCACGGTGGATTACGACGTGTTCGCGCGTCTCACCGAAGCGGGCCCGGCCAAGCTGGCGGGCCTGATGGTGGGCACCGCCGGCGGGGCCGGCTTCTCGCCGATCGTCAAGGTGACCAACGAGCAGGAGATCATCGCCGTGTTCGAACTGTACGGCCGGCCCGAAGGCCCGTTTGGCTCGCTGGTGGAAATCGTGGCCAGCGCCGACGCCACCGATGCCATCGCCTCGGCGCCGCCGCAGGCCTCGGCCACGCCGGTGCAGGACAAGTTCCTGTTCATGGCGAAGCTGCCGGTCGCCAACCTCAAGCCCGGCGACTACGTGGTGCGCGCGCGGCTGGCGTTTGAAGGCCAGCCCACCGGCACCCTGACGCAGACGATCAGGAAGCAGTAACTCCCGTCACCGCCTCGATGCGGCCGTCGGCGCCAAACGTGTACACGTTGGTGCCGCGGCCGCGTTCCTCCCCGTCGGCCGAACGGACCACCCAGTCGGCCAGCGCCGTGCCCTGGCAGTGGCGCACCCCGCCCACCCTCTCCAGCCGCAGCCCCGGCATGAACCGCTGCGTTGCGGCAATGTGCGGCAGCAACTCGTCCGCGCCGGCCACGGCGCTGTAGCGATCCTCGAAACGAATCTCAGGCGTGGCGATGGCCGCCAGCCGCGCCGCCCGTGCGGCCTCATCGGGCTCGGCCCACAACGCGTGCCACGCGTCCACCAGATCCGCCGCGTTGGCGTGCAGGCCGTTGGCCACCACGTTGGCGAACACGGAGAACTGGTACCGCCAGCCCTGCACGTGTGCGTCACGCACGCCCGCATCGGCGAAGTCATGACGCAACGTCACGCGTGTCCCCTTCGGGTCATCGTCGCACCAGATGGTCACCGTGGAACCGCCCGGAGGAATCGGCGTTCCGGACGCGTAGCCGTAGGTGAACGTGATGTGTTGACCGGGATCGATGGCGGTGACTTCGCCGGTCATCTCGATGCCGTTGGGATGGCGGATGAACACGCGTCCGCCCGGGCGCGCGTCGATGGTGGAGCCGGCGCCCCACCACGCGGCCCAGCGGGGCGAGTCGGTGAAGAAGGCGAAGACCGTCGCGCGTGGCGCGCGAATCACCAGTGAGCGGTCGAGGCGGTGCGGCAAGGCGGTATCGGTCATCGTCGTGTCCTCGGGCGGGGCCCCCGGCGGGCGTGTTCCAATTCGGCAAGCGCCTTGAGGCGCCAGAGTTTGTCGCGCCACATGGCTTCCAGTTCCGAGGCCAGCGGCCCCAGAGCAGCGCGGTTGGCGCGGTACCGGCGGAAGCGGCCGTCGACGCGGGCGTCCAGCAACCCGGCCTCGACCAGCGCGCGCAGGTGCAGCGAGACGGCGCCAAACGTCACGTCGGGCATGGCGCGGTGGATGTCGCCGGCCGCGCGTTCGCGCGTCCAGGTCAGACGGAGGATCTCCCGTCGCCGGGGTGAGGCCACGGCGGCCATGGCCTGCGACGTCATTGCCATGCCGCAGTTTTAGATCAAACTAAAATGACATGTCAAGACCGGCGCGTCAGAAGGCCCACGACGAGGTTCTGCCCCACGTGGACGGCCATCGCGAGATACAGGCCGCCCGGCACGAGCAGGACCAGGGCCTGCTGGACCAGGGCAATGCCGACAGTGGCCGAGGCCCAGACAGGACCGGACCGCAGATGCCCCGCGCCGAATGCCAGCGCGCTGGCCGCCACCGCCACCGGCGCATGCCCCACGAAGGCGAGAATCGCCACGGGCTGGGCCCAGCGCCAGGTGACTTCCTCACCGATTCCGGTGACCAGCGACAGCAGCGCCCAGCGCGTTCGCTCGTGTGCAGACACGGGAAGCTGCAGGTCAACGAAAGACGAACGATCGGCGAGGCGCCGCCGCGTCGAGACGACGTCAACGGCAGAGAGCACGGCGCAGATCATGAGCCCCATCAGCAGCCCGCCGGCGGTGGGCCTGCCCACCTGCGGCTCGAACGCCGGGTGGGCCGGCACGACGACCAGGACGATCGCCGAGATCACGCCGCAGAACAAGGCATCGGTGGTGACCCGCTGGTAGTAGGCCAGGCGATCGAACGGCGGGGTGGGCACGACGCGGCGCGCGCGCCACGCCGTCATGGGCCGGACGAGGCCGAAGTAGATGGCGTGGACCAGCGCAGGGGTCTGCATGACCGACGCCCCTGTCTACCGGCGATCGCGCCTCGCGGCGGTCGTCTCGCGCAGCCACTGTTCGACGCGCGCGTCCCATTCGCGCTGACGGGCGGCGTTGGTGCCGTTGCCCGTCTCGCGGTCGTACTGCTGCTGGATCTCGGCGTCCGCCACGCCGAACTGGTCGAACAGCCGATCCAGCTCGGCGTCCTCGAGCGAGCAGGCGTTGGGCAGCGCCTGCAGCGCCCGGCGCGCGCGCCGGGCCTGCACCTCACTCAGGTCGAAGTGTGTCTGTTCGTGCTGCAGCGTCTGCGCGGACTGGCGGTCGAGCAGATGGCGCGACTTCACCCAGGACACCCGCGGCAGGAACCGCGTGACCACCGTGGCGGTGAACCGGTTGCCGGTGCACGACGTGTCGTACGACACGACATACGCCGTCAGCGCGGCGGCGTCACTGGCCAGATCCGGCGGCCCCTGAAAGTCGGACCACGCCAGCTTCCGGTCCGGCGACCACTCGAAGGCGCCCACGGTCGGATCGACGGTCGCGCGATCCCCAACCGCCGGCGCCTCAGCCATCGGCGGCTCAATCGCCCCGGGCAACTTCCCCGCGCCCGCGCACGCCGCCGCCAGCACGGCGCCGATCAGCACGTGCGTAGCGCGGCCCCAGCCGTACGTAGCGCGGCCGGGTCTGCCCGTGCCGTACGTAGCGCGGCCGGGTCTGCCCCAGCCGTACGTAGCGCGGCCGGGTCTGCCGGCCGCGATCAGGCGCCCCGAAGATCGGGGCGCCCTACGTCCCCCCACGTGCCTATCCGCCACGCACTGCCCCGAGGACCATCGTCTTTGCCTTGGTCAGCGTCGCGAGGTCGCGTGTATCCGCCGACATCACGGCAAACATCGCCGTCAGCAGGTGACGCCGGTTCTGCCCCTGCGCGAGACTCACCTCGGTCGGCGCGCCGGCCGGCCGCCCGGTGAGGGGTTTGAGAAACTCGGCGAAGGCGGCTTCGTCGAAGTCGGGCCGTGCGGCCAGCGAGAGCACCGCGCGCGCCAGGCGTTCGTCTTCGCCATGCACGAGCGGCGTGGTCACGGCCGACAATTTGTCGTTGATGGCCGTCAGGATCGCGGCCTGCTCGGTCTTCGCGAGGTGCCGGCTGCGGCCGAGGAATCGGAGCACGTCGGCCGTGTGCGCCACCGAGTGCAGCCATCCCAGCGTCGGGTCGAAGCCGCGCACGTCGCGCTCGTCACGCAGGTACGTGAGCGTCGATGTAAGAATCGCGCTGAAGGCGTCCCGGCCGAGGAACGGCGCTTCGTTGTCGAGCCCCGGCAGAATGGCCAGCGCCAGCGCCGAGAAGGACCGGCGCAACACGGACGGTGTGCCCTGCTCGCCGATCCCGGCGCGCAGGTTGGCCTGCCAGACGCGCATCAACCGCAGGCGCTCGGCCTCGGGCACCACGCGTTTGACGTACATCCATTGCACCAGCGTCGTGTAGGCGATGTCGTCGCGCAGTTCGGGATCCGGATGTCCCAGCAGCATCGTCAATTCGTCGAGCAGGGCCGGCAGCGAGGTGCCCGCCGGTACCTCGAACTTCGCCGCCGCCACCGCCTGCCACCAGGCCTTGTCGTGGGCGGGCGGTGTCTGAGCCAGCGCGGGCGCGGCCGTCAGGGTCAGGGTGACGCAGAGCGCGATGTTTGGTAGCCTCACGCCCAGCATCATGGCACGGTCTTTCATTCTGGTCGCGTGCGCGCTGCTGGCGGCGCCGGTGGTGCACGGCGGGCAGGCGCCGGTCGACGTGACCGCGCCGGTCTGGGCCAAACCCGGCCACTTCTGGTTCCGCAAGGCCTACGGGCCCGGGCACCTGTATTTCACGGTGGACGCCGAACACGGCGTGAAGGAGCCGCTGTTCGATCACCAGCGGCTGGCCATCGAGTTGAACCTGCGGACCGGCTACGAGTTCACGCCGACGACGCTGCCGTTTGCGGATGAGGCGTCGCGTTTCGAGGTGAAGTACGACGGCCGGAACGCCTACATCCAGGAGGGCGCGATGGCCGTCGAGTTCGACCTGGATGGCATGCACTGGCGGTGCGAGCTGCAGATCAAGTGGGACTGGAACAAGGTGCCGCCGACCGACTACGAATGCCTGCCGCGCCGGCCCGCTTCCCCACCCTCGGCCGCGACCACGGCCAAAGCGGCGGTGGCGGCGCCCGACGGCCGGTATGCGGTCGAGATTCGCGACCACAACGTGTGGCTGCTGCCCCTGGTCACGCGCGAAGCGCCGCGCGCATTGACGACCGATGGGACGGCGGAGTTTGGTTACGACGCCGGCTCGCTGCGGTGGTCGGACGACTCGTCGACGATCACGGCGTACCGGCTGCATGCCGACATCTGGCGCTCGCCCAGCATCACGGCCAACGTCAAGGCGCTTGTCGCGCGCGTCGAGCTGCGGGCGTATCGCTGACGCGGATACCTGACCGAGGTGACGCGCGCCTGGGCGCCGTTCACGTGGCGCGGACCTGTCGGACGATCATCCCGGCGACGATCAGGAACCAGACCAGCGCCATCATGACCGAGAGGGAGGCCATGGTCCTGAGGGTGTCCGACGAGGCACTGAGGTTCGCCTGGCCCCAGACGGCTGCGGCCAAGACGAGCAGGGACACGCCGGCGGACAGCGGCCGGCCTCGCGCCCGCTCGCTCCACCCGACCCACGCGGCCCAGCCGGCGCATACGAGCAGCATCGCCCGTTCGGTCACAAAACTGGTGTCGTTGTCGGTGGTGATGTCGTCGAAGGCCGAAAACGCCAAGCCTGCGGCCAGGACGGTCAGCAGTGCGTCGCGGTACTCCCGCACACCCGAATCATGGCACCGCCGGTGGCGCGACGCAATCTCGAGACGAATCCTTGTCGCGCGCGTCGAGCTGCGTCAGCCCTTTCGAAACTCTTCGCCAATGCCGTCGACGAACAGCTCGACCCGGCCGCAGCGGGGGCAGACGTAGACGTCGAAGTGCTCTTTCTTGACGAACAGCTCGCCCAGTTCGCCCAGGACGCCCCACCGGGTGCCTTCATGAAATTTCTTGGTCCCGACGTAGTCGAGCTCCACGCGGCAATGGGGACATTGCAGAGGGTTCATGCTGGTCATCCTGGCACATATTTCAGCCTGAGCACCTGTTCGTCAATGCGATCGGTGGCGGCCAGGCGGAGCGGCGGGCGGGCGCCGGCGAAGTAGGGTGTGCCCTGCCCCAGCACGACAGGGTGCAGGTAGATCCGGTACTCGTCGATCAGTCCCAGTTCGGTCAGCGCGTGGGCCAGGCGCGGGCCGGCGACCTCGATCTCGCCGTCGCGTTCAGTCTTCAGCGCGCGAATCGCCCGATCGAGATCGCCGGCGATCAGCGTGGCGTTCGTGCCCACTGACGCCAGCGAGCGCGAGACCACCCACTTCTGCTGCCGCCGCCACGCCGCCGCGAACTCGTGTTCGGGCGCGTTCCACTCCGGCCGGTCATCGTCCCAGTACCGCATGATTTCGTACATCCGGCGGCCGTACACGCTACCCGTCTGCCGCTGTGCTTCCTCGATGAAGTGACGAAACAGCGCCGGGCTCGGCGCAAAGGCCATGTGGTCGACGTAGCCGTCGAGCGACTGGTTCATGCCGAAGACGAGTCTGGCCATGGATGTCGCGATCGGTCAGAACACCCAGCGGTAGATTCCGTAGCCCAGCGCGGCCAGCGTGATGACGCCCAACGTGGCTTCGACCAGGAGGTCCTCGGGCTTGAAACCCTGATACCGGCCGAACGTGACGATCTTCAGGACGCCCCAGCCGACCGCCTGAAGTCCGCTGTCGATGACGATGCTTGCGACGGTGTCCAGCATGGTGGTCTCCTGCGATTAAAGTGCTGCCAGTATAGCGGCGACAGACAGCGCCGCGGCCAGCCGCAACGGCGGCTCGCGAGGCGTTTTCAGGGTCTCGTCTGACCGCCGACACTCCGCCGGGCGCAGCGGTGCTCATTCTGGATCGTCGGGCTGGTGCTTCCGATCCGGCGCGTCAACGTCCGCGGCGGCGCTTTTCGGGACGTACCAGATGTTTCCACACGTCGCGCAGCGAAACGCCCACGCGTACGTGTTCGCATTCGCCATTGTCAGCGCCAGACCTATTCGCTCCTATCTGGCTCTGCCCAACGCCCGGCTTCAGCCGCGGCGACGCTCAGCATTCCACGCTCTCCGTCGGCTGCACGGCGTGTTAGGCAGCCGTCCCTATATCAACGGTCTACCCGGTAGACCTTCCTGAACGGTCCGTCCCCGCTACTTCCACGACCCACCACCACAATTTCCGTGCCAGGCCACGACACGCTTTCGATGGACACAATACAGTCAGCCCAACGGCATGTGGGAAAGATGTCGATGGTTCGATCAATCTTGGTCAGGCTGTTGTCGAGAATGAACACCCCGAACAGTTCGTCATCGAAAGAACCCTCAAACTTAAAATCGGGACGGATTCCCCACCCGAGTAGCACATACGGTCCGGCCCCCATGCCAATCGATCGCAGTTCGAGGACCTTGGTTTGTCTTACCTTCGGGTTCTTCGCAACGAAGCCCACCTGAAGAAGCTCCTCAAGTGCGTTCGCCGGCTTCGTCCATTTACCTGCTTGCGCTTGAACGGCCGCAGGACTCATGAACAGCCCGGCAGCCAGAATCATCGCCATCAGTGTGTGCACTTCGTCCTCCTGCTGATGTTCGAGACGGTGCCTCACGCCCGGCATCAGCCGCAGCGGCGCTCACTTCTTCACGCGCCGCTGTCGGTCGCACGGCACGTTAGGCAGCTGTCGCTCACCGTGCTGACAAAGCGTCGACGATCGGCTTCAAGCTCACCGAGCGATTACTCCTGGCGACCTCCAACGCTTTGTCGATTTTCGACGCTGGTGTTCCGCCGAGTTCAGCAACAACGATGAGCGTTAGCGCATCTAGGGACACTCGTTCGTTTGCGTAGTCGCCGCACCGCTTGTCAAATGCATCTGCAAGCACCGCCGGGCGTCTCAGGGCAGCGACGAGACCTGCGCGATAGGCTTCACCGGCAGAACCAAGCTGCGTTAACGGCCTGGCGTTGACCGCCGCTTCGAACGTCCCCATCGGATCACTGAGTATCCCGCTAACCAGACCATGGGCGAAACCCACCATGTAGCCGTCTGAGAACGCGGCCATGCCCATGTCGTCTGACTTGCTTTGGCTCAAGTGCTTTTTCCAATCGACACACCTAAACCCGTCGTTCGCTTGTGACAGCTTATTGTCGCGGCCAGGGCTTGCGCGCTCTTCCAGAACGCTTGGTGAACGATTCGCGCCAATCGCGGACAACGACATCGACATTGCCACAGCAGCACCGACGATCTGCGCAAGAATCAATCGCATGTATATTCACTCCCAACCGGTCTCACGTTGCCTGCATAACGCTGGGCATCAGCCGCAGCGGCTCATAATTGCACTGGCCGCTGTCGGCTGCAAGCCGAGTTAGACAGCGCTACTTCGCTTTTGAGTTGTCAGCCACGAGTTTGGCGACCTGCTGCAACAAGTCCGTCAGCTGCTTCATGTGTTCACCCGCGTTGCTTTTGCCACTCGCTGGCAGGTCGCGGTGCCCATTGGCAAGGCAATGAACAACGGTCGACATCGTCTGCGTGTCGGCGCCGGCGTGGGCAGCCTCAATAGCGATCTGTTGAGACGCCAGCGTGGTCAGCTCGTTCTGGTAGTACTGGACTTCTGCAAGACTTGATTTGTACAAACGCAGGAAGAAGAACGAAAACACCTCAATGAACACGACTGTCGTAATCCGCGGCACGTAGTGCGAAAGCAGGCTGGCGATGTCAGCGAACGGTGCTGTCACTGTGAGGACCATGTATGCCAATAGGCCAACCGCCGCAAGTGTTGTGAAGACGCCGATGATCAGATTTAGGTTTGCTCGTCTGTTCAGCGACTCGATCTGCTGCTCAAGGCGAAGTTGAGTAGCGGCAAAAGATTCCCGGATCACACTCAGGTGCGAAGCAGCCAACGCGTCCGACGCAAAACGATTCGCCAGCTCTGAGGCAACATCTGCAGCCATACTGGCTGAGAGGCTCTTCACTAACGCCTGCCGGTCACCGGTAGTCCCGCCCGCTTGAGCGGTAGCAACCTCTTCCAGTCGCGTGCGAAGAAGGGCTTGGTCCTGGGCTATTCGCGCCAATGCAGCCGTTGACATCCCATGCTCAACTTCAGATTCACCACGACCCAGCCCGAACGCCTGATCGATCGGTCTGAGAGAAACATCACCACGGAGATACAGCATCAGAACCGTCGCGGCTGCTGCTGCGATAAGACCGAGCGATACCAGCAGGACGGCCTCTCGGTTGGCACCGAAGGAAACAGCCAGGTCTTCTCTTATGAGGAATGTAACGAGACCAGCGCCGCCGTAGACGAGTGCCACGACTATCTGCAAACGTGCGCGGCGGGCTTGTCTCTGCCGAAAGCTCATAGGAGGTCCTCCGCTGTCTAACGTGCGGCTTCAGCCGCCGCGGCGGCCATGATGGCACCCGACGCGGTCGGCTGCAAGCCGAGGTTAGCCCGCCCTCTCGTCAATCTTGAGGTCCTTGAGTGCTTGAGCAAGCTCGGCCGATGAGGACCGGAACTCTCGCCCGATGTCATCGACAGCAGCCGCATACTCTACCGGCGCCGCCTTGGAATGCTTGGCCACTTCGTCAGGAGACATCATGAAGGTCATGCTCTCACCCGGCTGCAGCACACGGCGACGCTGACATTCGCTCGTGACAAAGTCTCGAGGTGCCCACAGCTTTCGCTGACCGGCAAGGATCAGGACAACACTCGCGACGTAGACGACCAGTGGTGAGTGATTCTGAACAGTGATTGCCAGTACCTCAACCGCATCCGGACCCGGTGCCACCGTGGCTGCCGCAACGCGGACGCGGACGTCCGGAGTTGACGCTGTCAACACGTTCGCCCCAGAAGGCTCTGGCGACGGCTGCGAACGGTCCGCCTGAAGCAACCCAGCGACGACTGTGGTCAGGTGGAGTTGGACTTGATGTCGGAGATCTTCGAGGCTGGAGTATGAGCCCAGTAGCGCGGCTCCCTGCACTTCAGCCTTGAAGGCCTGCAGGCGCTGAAACTGATCGTCTCGCAGCCGCTCCTGAGGCACCGGCATCCCGCTGAAGTACACAAGGACACGCGCACCCCGCGCCATCAGCCGCTTTACCTCCTCTACCGAGCCCGAGGGAGCGACAGAAGTCTCGGTCCCGAGTCGGGTCCAGAAGACGGCAATTCCAAAGTCGCTGTCATCAACGATCTGCTGGTTCACACTCTGCTGGGGAGGCGATGACGTATCTGGGACTGCGTGGGTCTCCCAACGAACCAGCACAACTCTGGCGCCGAGAGATTCGCCGATGTGCGCATTCCAGTCGTGCACCAGGGAGGCGAGGGCATCTCGCTCAGCGTCGACATCGCTCGGTGAAATGAGGAGACAGCGGTACTCAATCACGGCTCTGGGCATTCAATTGTGTCCTTGGACGGGCTAACGCGCGGCTTCAGCCGCGGTGGCCCTCAGCACTTCACTCGCCGCCGTCGGCTGCAAGCCGAGGTTAGGCGGCTCATAGTCCAACCATTCGATTCCAGTCGCTGATGTACATCTCGACGCGTTGAAATTCTCCCGATAGTAGAAAGCGATTGTGCGCGATAAAGTTGCGCGCCTTCTCAAGCTCGTCGAAGCGCTGTTTCAGCCAATGCTGGCTCTGGATCAAGTCGGCGAAATCCTCCCAATTGGCGATGATGATGTCCGACAGGTGGCCAAATTGTACGAACCCCAAGAGATCCTTGTTGTACCCCTCAAGCCAGGAATTCTCTTGCGCGTCCTTCTGTCTAGACTCGGCGAATTCTTGGACCTTCTTTGGAACGTGCTCCGCCCACCACTTGTCCCCATACTTCTCGCGGAGCCGGTCACTGACTTGGTCGCGTACGGAATTCTCAAAGCAGTAGAGGAGTGCGTAGAGCCTCGCCATCCGAAGGGAATCATTTCGCAAGTCGATGCCGAATGGACTCAGCGTCTCTTCGAGCAACGCCCGTTCAGCGTCCTGAGTGTCCGCACCGACCCGAATTCCAGCAGAGCGGAACCGGTCTGCTTCGGACTCAAACATGAGTCCTCGAAAGAGCCACTCTCGAACGTCTCTCGGTTCAATCGGCAAGGAGGTGCTCCTTCAGCGACTTGAAGATTGCGTTAAATACCTCGACGTCCTTGGTTGCTGGAAGGTGGACTTCGATGTTGTACCTGAGTCCGGCGAAAACCGGCAGATCTGTCCTTTCCTTACCACCGGCGGCGGCGTCCCCCTTAGCGGATTCCCCGGTCTGCTCCGGAACCTTGGGTGTGGACTTGCTTGGCTTCGAGATGTCAGCCAGTTTCAGCAGCGAGAGAAATGTCATCGCCTGCCGCTCAGCGACGGCGTCGGTGACATTGTGTGCTGACTTGAATCGACCGATTATCGCTGGGCGGTCGCTCTCGGAGAGATGTTCATTGATGTGAAAGAGATCTTCGTACGCCTGCCTTAACGCGGCACCCAACACCTCCTTCGATTTCGATTTGTCCCTGTAGTCGTGGTATCGCTTGGTGGGCGCGCCATCCGCCGACAAGAAGCCCAAGTCCTTTAGGACAGGAATGACCCCTTGATCGTTGCTACTCTTGAACCCGAGGCCTTTCAGGTGCGCGAGCGTGAACTTGTCCGGAGCGGCACCATCTACGATCTTCTGCATGATAGCGGGCAGATTCTTGACGCTCGTCATGTATCGATTGGTCAGCACCACGTCCTCCCTAACTGCGCACAACGACGGTTCAGTCCGCCTAACTAGTCATGGAGTAGACCGCCAAACAAGTCTCCGCAGCCATGCACGGACTGGCCGTCGGCCTAATCTCCATATCTCATTGATTCTTCGGATGATACCCGCCGGACATCGCAGCAGCAAGACGTGCATGGCTGCAGACGCCGCGCATGGCTGCGGTCGCGCCACAGCGATCCACGGACATGCCCGAGGCTGCCGGTCCGGCAACGCTCGACGACACAACGAGTTACAGAGGGAGAACGGAAGGAGTCTGTCGTGCATGGCTGCAGGCGCCCTGCAGCCATGCACGGCGAGTGAGTCGTGTTACTTGCCGCCCAGGCGGTCGCTGACGGCCGCCACACGACCGGCGTGCGCTTTGTTGAAGGCGTCCACCTCTTTCATCAGCGTGTCAAAGGCCGCGCGCGCGGCCACCATCTCGCGCAGGCGATCCTCATACACACTCTTGGACGCGTCGGTGGGCGCATACCCCTGCCCGCCCGCCACGTCGCCGCCGCTGCCGCCCACCTCCGACAACAGCCACACCAGGTTGAGATAAAGCTTGTACTTCTCGACGTACCACTTGTCGTCCGAGTGCATCTCGGTCCGCGACAGGAAGTGCAGCTCCGTGTCGTACATCTTCTGGTAGAGCGACGCCAGCGCCGAGTCCACCGCCTTGTTGCTGGCGTGTTCCTTGCGCAAGTCCTCGACCTGCGCGCGCATGATCTCGATGCGGTTGATCTTGTCGACCACCTCATTGATGGTCTTGACCATGTCGACCTGCATGGTCGCGCTCTCCACCAAATCGTCATCGTCACTCGGCAGCGTGACGTCGCGCCATACCTCGAACGGCACGGTCTGCGTGTGGCCACCGTAACTCATGCGCGCGGAGTACTTGCCGGGCGCCGCGCGCGGCTGCCAGCGCTGCGCGCCCAGCCCCCAGTGCGTGACGGGACGTTCGCGCCGCTCCCACCGGCCGGCTTCCCAGATGTACGGGTTGTCGGGCGGAATGGACCGCAGCACGGGCTGGTCGGGCATGGGATACAGCAGATTCCAGCTGGCCATGTTGGTGCCCTGACGCGCCGTCACCTGGCTGGTGGACACCACCACGCCGGCGCTGTCGAGAATCTCGAGCGTGAGCGGCCCGGTGGGCGCCGTGTGCATCACAAACGGGAACGTCGCCGTGCCGCCGGTCGCCGTGCGAGTGGCCGGACGCGGCTTGTACATCGAGAACGGCGCCTGACCGGTCTGGCGGCCCACCTCGGGCTGCTCGAGCTGCCACACGTCACGCAGAATCCACAGACCGCGGCCATACGTGGCAATGGCCACCTCGGCGGCGTTCTTGGGCACCTCAATCCAGTTCACCGGCGCCGCGGGCAGCTTGTCCTTGAACTGCGTCCACGACTTGCCGTCATCAAGCGAATAGAAGAACGCGTGCCCGGTGCCGGCAAACACCATGCCCTTGCGGTGCGGGTTCTCGGCAATCGACAACGCGTAATCGAGCGGATGCCCCTTGGGCAGGCCCGCGTCGATGCGGCGCCACGTCTGGCCGAAATCCTCGGTCTTGAAGAAGTAGGGATCGCGCTGGTCGACCAGGTGATAGTCCACCGCCATGTACGCGGTGCCGGGATCGAAGTGTGACGAGTCGATGCGCCGGATGAGCCCCCACGGCGGCATGTTGACGTTCTTGGTCAGGTCGTTCCACGTCTTGCCCTCGTCGCGCGTGATCCACACCTTGCCGTCGTTGGTGCCCACCCACAACACACCCTTCTGGGTGCGCGAGGGCGCCATCGCCGAAATGGTCGCGCCGTAGAACTGGCCGAGGTTGTCGCCCACCACGCCGCCCGAGAACCGGATGCGCGACGGATCCCCGGTCGACAGGTCGGGACTGAGCACTTCCCACGTCTGACCGCGGTTGCGCGTGCGGAAGACCACCTGGCACCCGAAGTACACGGAGTTGTCGAACCAGTCGATCGCCAGCGGGGGCGACCACTGACAGCGGTACTTGAGACCCACCGGGTCGTGGTCGAGCGTGTGCATCCACGGACTCACCGACCGGCGCAGCCCCGCAATCTCGTCGAACGTCGCGACGTGCGCGGCGTAACACGTGCCCCACACGAACCGGTGATTGTTCGGCTCGGGATAGGTGTAGCCCGACTCACACGACGGCATGGCCTCCTGCGCAGGACCGGCCGGAGCGGCACCGCCCCCGCGGCCACCCGCGCCGGCACCACCCCGCCCACCTCGACCGGCGGCGCCGGCCGGTGGAGCCGGCGGCGAAGGCGGCGCATACGAAGGTACGTTCTCGGGCACGATCGGTCGCGCGCTCGAGATGCGCATGGACCCGTTGTCCTGCCGGCTGCCGTAGACGAAATACGGATACCGCTGGTCCACGGTCGTGCGGTACATCTGACCAATCGGCAGCGACACGCTGGTGTTGCCGGTCGGATTGAGCGGCGACCCATAGATCCCCATGCCGCCATCGCCAGTGACGATGTAGTGGCCATCCATGTCCTTGGTGGTATCCCACCAGATGTCATGGCAGTCGCCGCACCCGCCGCCGCCGCTGACCCAGATCTTGCCGCCGTCACGCGACCGCCACAACGTGCTGTTGGCGATGAGCACGTGATCGGGATCACTCGGTGACACGCGAATGCGGATGTAGTACCCGGCGCGCCCGATGAGGCGGCGATCCCAGCTCACGTTCTGCCAGACCCGGCCGCCGTCATCCGACCGCCACAGCGACCCCTGCGCCTCCGACTTGAGGCCCTTCACGCCGTCCGAGCCGGTCTGAATCAGCGCATACATCCGGTTGCCGTTGCTCGGCGCAATGGCCACGTCGGTCTTGCCGTACGGCGATCGCGGCAGCCCGGGATGCGTGACCTTCGTGAACGTCTTGCCGTTGTCGCGCGACAGGTAGATGCCGCTGCCCATGCCGCCGCTCTCGAGAATGTGGGTCTGCAGGTAAATCTCCCACGTGCCCGCAATGACGACGTTCGGGTCCTGGACGGACATCTGCAGGCCCGAGCAGCCGGTGTCTTCGTTCACGAAGAGCACGTGCTGCCACGTCTTGCCGCCGTCCTCGGTGCGGAACACGCCGCGTTCCTTCTGCGGCCCGGTCGCGCGGCCCAGCGCGCACACCAGCACGATGTTCTCGTTGGCGGGGTGCACGACGATGGTGCCGATGCGGCCGGTGTGTTCCAGGCCCATGCGCGTCCACGTCTCACCCGCGTCGGTCGACTTGTAGATGCCGTCGCCCATCATGTCCATGTCGCGCACGGCCCAGGCCTCGCCGGTGCCGGCCCACACGATGTTGGGATTGCTCTGCGCGACGGCCAGCGCGCCAATCGCCTGCGACGTCTCGTTGTCGAACGTGGGCTTCCACGTCTGACCACCGTCGGTGGTCTTCCACACGCCGCCGGAGGCCGCGCCCGCGAAGTACACACCGGGCTTGCCGACGATGCCCGCGGCGGCCGCGATGCGGCCGGCGTTCTGCGGCCCGACGTACTCGAAGCGCGGCGGGCCGGGCGGTGGCGGCGGCGCAGCGGCCCCACCACCGCGACCCTGGGCAAAAGCCACACCGGCCGAGACCGGCAGCAACGCGACCGCCGACACCACGGCCATCAGCAGGGGAAACACTTGGCGCAGGGACATGCTCGAACCTCCTCCGAACGTATGCGGAGGGTATGCCGAACAGCGGGTGTGCGCAAGTGGGCAGATCAGTGCGCAGTGCGGGGTGCGGAGTGCGGAGTGCGAAGTGCGGAGTGCGGAGTGCAGAGTGCGGAGTGCAGAGTGCGATGGCTAACCTTAGGGCCGCTGTATACGACTAACGGTGGCAACCATGCGGCACGCCCTGCTCGCACTGCGCCGTGCGCCGCTGTCGACTGTCACCATCGTACTGACCGTGGGCATTGCGGCCGGCGCGTGCCTGGCGATGTTCGCCACGCTCCGCGGCGTCGTGTGGTCGCCGCTGCCCTACCAGGACGCGGATCGCCTGGCGTGGATCTACACCGACAATCCGCCCTTCCGGTTCCGGTTCTCGATTGCCGACTACCGCGCGCTGGAGGCGGACCATCCGGCGTTCAGCCAGGTTGCCGCCTACCAGACGCGCGAGGTCACGCTGGAAGACGATGGGGCGCCGGTGCGGGGGAACATCCGCGAGGTGACCGGATCGTTTTTCCCGGTACTGGGCCTGCGCGCGGCCGCGGGCCGGCTATTCGAACCGGCCGACGATCAGAGCGGCGCTCCGCTCGCGGTGCTGTCACATGCGCACTGGCTGAATGCCTACGGCGGCGACCCGGCCATCGTTGGCCGCATGATTCCGGTCGACGGGGTGCGGCACACAGTGGTCGGTGTTCTGGAGCCCTCGAGAGGTCCACTCGAACAGGGCATCAAGGTCTTCACGGCCGCCCGCTGGCCCGAACCACGCCGCAAGGGGCCGTTCTTCACGACCGTCATCGGCCGGCATAAGCCTGACGTCCCGGCTGATGCGGCGCGTGAGACCCTGCGCGCCACCAACGCCCGGCTCTTTCCCGTCTGGCAATCCTCGTATCAGGACCGCCGCGCCACCTGGAACTTCCTGCCGCTGAAGGAACGCGCCATCCGCGACATCGGTCCGGTCCTCACCTGGAGCCTGGCGGGGCTCGCGCTGGTGCTGCTGATTGCGTGGACCAACGCGATGCACCTGCTGCTGGCCCGCGGCCTCGACCGTCGTCGCGAGTGGGCGGTGCGACGCGCACTGGGCGGATCAAGCGGCCAACTGTTGCGTCCTCTCCTGGTTGAATGCCTGCTGCTCGCCACCGCAGCTTCCGTGCTCGCCGTCGCGGTTGGCCGCGGCCTCATCCTCGCCGGCCATCAGTTCGGCACGGCGTACATTCCGCGCATCGAGGAAGTGACGCTGTCGGCGCCCGAATGGACCGTGGCCGCGTGGCTGTGGGCGATCGGCTGCGTCTTGTTCCTGATGGGCGGTCTCCTGCCGGCCTTGCGCGCGGGCCGGGGCCCGCTTGACGCAAGCCTTCGCGGGCATCGGTCCACCACCGAAGACGTATCGGCGCGCCGCACGCGTGGATGGATGGTGACCGGCCAGCTCGCCTTGACGACGCCGCTGCTGGTGCTGGCCACACTCACGGCAATCAGTCTGGCGACACTCGCCTCGGTATCCACCGGCATCGACGATGAGCGGCTGCTGACGGCGCGAGTGTCCCTGTCGGGCGAACGCTACGCGTCGGCGCCGGCGCGCGTGGACGCCTGGGCGGCGCTGCTTGCGCGCGTGCAGCGCATTCCGGGCGTCGCATCGGCGGCGCTCGCCGACAGCCGGCCGCCGGACGGCGGCGGCAACCTCAACAACTTCGACCTCGAGGATCGGCCGACGCCGCCCGATCGCAGTCAACCGGTGTCGGTGTGGGTGTCCGCGTCGCCTGAGTACTTCGCCACGGTCGGCCTGCGCCTCGAGCGCGGACAACCGCTGGATCGCTGGTCGCTTGCCGACAACACGATCGTCGTCGACCGCGCGTGGGCGCAGCGGTTCTTCCCGGGAGAAGAGGTGATCGGCCGGCGCCTGCGGTCGGGCGGCTGCACCGAGTGCCCGTGGACGACCGTGGCCGGCGTGGTGGGCACGGTGAAGTGGCAGGGCCTCGACGCACCGGATGACGGCGCGGTGTATTACCCGTTCGTCGACTGGCCGGGCGGGTACATGGTGGTACGGGCGGAGGGCGATCCCGCCGCTCTCAGCCAGGCGCTCGTGGCCGCGGTCGCTGACGTGGATCCCACGTTGGCGGTGTCCGAATTGGCGACCGGCGAAGCCGTCGCAGCGGCGGCGCTCGCATCGCCACGGTACCTGGCCGTGTCGGCGGGCCTGTTCGGGGCCCTGGCGCTGGTGCTGGCCGCTGCCGGTGTGCTCGCGATGCTCCTGCACTTCACGCGTCAGCATCGCGGCGAGTTCGGCATTCGTGTGGCCCTGGGCGGCAGACCGGCCGACATCCGCCGGCTGGTGTTTCACCAGAGTCTACGGCTGGCCGGCGCGGGCCTGGTCATCGGAGCCATCGCAGCAGCGTGGCTCGCCCCGCTGGTATCGCCGCGTCTCTACGGGAGTGAGGGCTGGGCGCCGTACGTCATCGGCGGCGTGGCGGGCATCCTGCTGCTGCTCGCGCTGACGCTGGCCATCGGACCGGGCCGCGAAGCCGCGCGCGTCAATCCGTCAGACCTGCTTCGTTCGTCCTGATGAGCGCCGCTCAGTAGTACCGCCGCTCGAGCATCCGCACGAACGGCACCGCGTCCGGAAACGCGCCCACGCCGGCGCCGCCGCGGTGCGGGCCTGGCGGCATGTGCACGGCCACGATGTGTCTGGGGCGGATGTGGGTGCGCACGAACTCGGCCCCATCGGTCAGAAACCACTCCGGCAGGAAGGCCACGTCAATGCCCTGATCGCCCAAGGCGAACTGCTCGAGTACGCCTTGCGAGAAATCCGCATCACCCACGTGCAGGAACTTCAGGCCGCCCAGGTGCACGATGTGAGCCAGATTCGCCACGTCGGCGTGCCGTCCGGCGCCATGGCCGACGCTCAGCACCTCCACCGCGACGCCCTCCATGGAGACCGGCATGTTGGCCCCCAAGCCGAGCGTGAGGGGAGAGACCCGCTGAGAGACCGAGGGCGCGACTCCGACCTGGTCGAGGGCCGCCGCGACCTGATCGGAGGTAACCAGGGAGGCGCCGGGCACGCTGCGCAGATAGCTGGCGACGGACTCCGGATGGAAGTGATCCCCGTGGACATGAGAGACGAGAATCAGGTCGATGCCGTCAAACGGCGGCAAGCCGCGCTCCAGCTGGTCGCGATACGTCTCGGGCAACACCGGATACCCTTCGTACGGCCGGAACAGCCCGTCGATGATGACCTTCGTGTCACCGGCCGCGAGCATCACGCCGGCATTGGCGAGGTAGGTCACTTCCACGGTCCACCCGCCGGCGGGCGGTGGCTCGTTGAGGTCCGCCACCTCCTGAGCGGCCCTGAACCATCCGCCTTGGACAATGACGGCAACGACCACCACGACCACCGCGAGCGCGAGCCACCACCAGCGTTTCACCACGGCCATCGACATGCCGAGATGATACACACACGGCCGCTTCCGCTCGCGTACACTTACGCGCCATGGAAAGCCGCTACACGTGGATGAATGGCGTCATGGTCGAGACCAGCCGCGCCACCGTGCCGTTTCTGACCGCCGGATTTCATTACGGCATCGCCGTGTTCGAAGGGATTCGCGCGTACGAAACCGCGCGAGGCGTGGCCGTGTTCCGGCTGCGCGAACACATGGTGCGCTTCGAGAATTCCTGCGAGATTCTCGGCTTCCGCGAACTGCCGTACTCGGTCGATCAGTTGATCGAGGCGGTCGCCGAGACCGTCCGCGCCAACGGGTACGGCGACTGCTACATCCGGCCGCTGCTGTGGCTGGCCGACGGCGGCTGGAACCTGACGCTGGATACCGGCAAGCCGCACGTGGGCATCGCGGTATGGAAGGAATCGGTGTACCTGGGCCAGAAGTCGCCGCTCGAAGGGCTGCGCGCCTGTGTGTCGAGTTACCCGCGCCATCACCCGGGCGCGATGATGACCAAAGCCAAGATCAGCGGCAACTACGTCAACTCGTACCTCGCCAAGACCGATGCGCAGCGGCAGGGCGTCGACGAGGCCATCCTGCTCGACGCGGAGGGCTACGTCACCGAGTGTTCCGGCGCCAACCTCTTCCTGGTGCGCGGGCGCACGCTGGTCACACCGCCGGCCGACGCGATTCTCGAAGGCATCACGCGCGACACGGTGGTCGCCCTGGCGGAGGACCACGGACTGCGCGTCCAGGAGGCCCGGCTGACGCGCGACCACCTCTACGTGGCGGACGAGGCGTTCGTGTGCGGCACGGCCGCCGAAATCGTCGCCATCCGCGAAATCGACCGGCGCAAGATTGGCGCCGGCGCCGCCGGCCCCATCACCCTGGCGCTGCGCGAGGCGTACCACCAGGCCGTCCGCGGCACACATCGCCGGTCGGAGGGGTGGCTGTATCACGTGTAGATCAGTGCGGAGTGCGGAGTGCGGAGTGCGGAGTGCGCAGTGCGGAGTGCGGAGTGCGGAGTGCGCAGACTGTACTGGTTGCTGGCGCGTGATCGTGGGTAGGCTTTGCGGATGCCCAGTCGCGTTCTGAACAGCATCCTTGACCGCATTGGCGGCACGTCGCTGCTGCCGCTGCGCCGCATCCGGCCCGCCGGCGGCGCGCGCATCTGCCTGAAGCTCGAATCGGAGAACCCCACCGGCAGCATGAAGGACCGGATGGCGCTGGCGATGATCACCGCCGCCGAACGGGATGGCCGGCTGCCCGAGGGCGGCGAGGTCGTGGAATACACCGGCGGCAGCACGGGTGTGTCGCTGTCGCTGGTCTGTGGCGTGAAGGGCCACCCCCTGCGCATCATCACGTCGGATGCGTTCACCCGCGAAAAACTCGACCACATGCGGCTGCTGGGCGCCACGCTCGATCTCGTGCCGGCCGAAGGCGGGCGCATGACGGCGGAACTGACGCGCGCGATGATTGAGAAAGCGCGGGTCTACGCCGCCGAGACGGGCGCGTTCTGGACCGACCAGATGCGCAACGCCGATCAGGTGCCGGCGTATCACGCGATGGCGGCCGAAATCCTCGAGCAGACCGGCGGACGCGTCGAGGCTTTCGTGCAAAGCGTGGGCACCTGCGGCTCGCTGCGCGGAACGACTGAAGGCTTCCGCCACGCCGGCCATCCCCTCCGCATCGTCGCCGTGGAACCGGCCGAGTCACCCGTGCTGTCGGGCGGACAACCCGGCGGCCACAAGATCGATGGCATCGGCGCGGGGTTCGTGGTGCCGCTCTGGCAGTCGGATCTCGCCGATCAAATCGAACGGGTGTCCACAGACGATGCCCGCGCGATGGCCATGCGGCTGGCGCGCGAAGAGGGCGTGTTCTGCGGCACGTCGACCGGCGCCAACGTCACGGCCGCGCTGCGCGTGGCCGAGCAGCTGGGCGCGGACGCCACCGTGGTGACGGTGATGTGTGACACGGGCCTCAAGTACCTGAAGACCTTCGGCGCCCAACCGTAGCGTACGCTTATGGCATGAGCATCCGCACCGCGCCCACGCCATACACGCCGAAACACACCACCCTCGGCTCGCTGGACATCGTTCGCGCGCTGCCGGTGAAAGGCCGGCGGATGGTGGGGCCGTGGTGTTTTCTCGACCGGTTCGGGCCGCTGTCGTTCACTGAGGGCATGCCGATGGACGTGGCGCCGCATCCCCACATCGGCCTGCAGACGGTGAGCTGGCTGCTCGACGGCGAGATCGCGCACGACGACAGCCTGCGGTCCGAGGCGGTGCTGCGGCCCGGCGGCGTGAACGTGATGACGTCGGGCCGGGCCATTGCGCACGCCGAGCGCACGCCGCGGGATCACACGGGCAAGCTCAACGGCGTGCAGTTGTGGACGGCGCTGCCCGACGCCGTTCGGCACGGCGAGCCCGCGTTTCAACACGTGCCCCAGGTGCCGCTCATCGAGTCGCGCGGCGGCGTGACGCAGGTGTTTTCGGGATCGCTCGCCGGGGCCTCATCACCCGCTCACCATCTGTCGCCAATCGTGGGCGCCGATCTCACGGTCCACGCGGGACACGCCCTTGAACTGCCGCTCGAATCGTCGTTTGAGCACGCCCTGCTCGTGCTCGAAGGCCAGGTGGCGCTCGAGGATCAGGCGCTCGAAGGCGGACTGCTCTACTACCTGCCGGTCGGCCGCGATGTGATGACGCTCAGCAGCCCTGCCGGCGCCCGCGTGTTGCTCGTGGGCGGCGAGCCGTTCCCCGAGGCGATCCTGATGTGGTGGAACTTCGTGGCGCGCACGCCCGAGGAGATCAAGGCCGCGCGTGAAGACTGGACCGCCGGCCGGCGCTTCGGCGACGTGCCGGCCTACCAGGGCCCGCGGCTCGACGCGCCGGCGCTGCTGGCGCTCAAGCCGCTGGAGACGGCGCCAAACCCCATGTCTTAGTGCCTACGTTCCCACAGTAGGCATGTAGGCATGTAGAACGAACCGATGTTTCTTCTATATGCCTACATGTCTACTGTGTTGACCAGGGTACGGAGCGGCCGCTGATCCACACGCTGTGAATCGCGCGCGTGTGCAGGATGTTGTCGAGCGGGTTGCGGTCGAGCACGAGGACGTCGGCATGCGCCCCCAGCGCGAGGTGGCCGAGCCCCTCGACGCGCATCGCGCGCGCGGCGTCCACGGTGGCCGATCGCAGTACCTGCAGCGGCGTCAGCCCGGCCTGCACCATCATCTCCATCTCGAGATGTTCGAAGAATCCCTGGAAGCGCTCGGGAAACGCGCCTGAGTCCGTCCCCATGGTGATGGTGACTCCGGCGTCGGCCAGGCGCTTGAGGTTCGCCATCGCCGTGGGCAACGCCGCCTTGTAGGCGCGGGCGCCGGTGTTGGCCGCCATCGCGGCCTGCCGATCGGGTTCACGCAGACGCGCCACCATCGCCGGATCGGCGTCACGCAGGAAAAACGGATCCGCGAACCACGCCGGCTCGGTCTCGTACACAAAGGTCGACACCTCGCGCGTCAGCGTCGGCGAGTACGGCACACCCCGAGCCTTCATCAACGCGATGAATTCGTCATCCACCGGTCTGTCGCGCACCGAATGCGCGATCATGTCGACCCCCGCCCGCACCAGCGCCTTCGCATCGTCCAGATAGAAGATGTGCGCGGTGACGCGGAGGCCGCGGGCATGCGCTTCCTGGATGACCGCGGTGTAGACCTCGGGCGGCATCTTGCGCGACAGCCCGAGGTTGTCGTCGACGCGAATCTTGATCCAGTCAGGCTGGGTGGCGGCGATGCGCGCGACATCAGCGCGCGCGGCCTCGGGCGTGGCGCTGGCGACAATCTCGCCGGCCACGAAGATGCGCGCGCGATCAACTGGCCCCGTCGTCTGCGCGCGGCGGGCGTCAAAGGCCGGCGCCTGTTCGCCGCCCAGGCTCCAGACCGACGTGATGCCGTAACGCGCGTAGAGCGCCAGCTGCCGGTGGGTGTTGGCGGCGGTGTAGGCGCGCGGCTTCAGGCCGTCGACGTCCGAGACGTGCACGTGGGTGGCCAGCAGGCCCGGCAGCAGGAACCGGCCGGACACATCCACCACGCCGTCCCCGGCCGGAGTGGGGCCTCCGGAGAAGGGGGTGCGCCAAATCCTGCCGTCGCGCATGAACACGTCAACCGGCCCCACCAGCGCACCCGCCGCCACATCGACGACCCGCCCGCCGCGCAGCACCGTCAGATCCGCCTGGGCACCCGGTACCGCACCCAACCCGGCCAGCCCAATCGCCGCGAGCACCAGCTGTCTCATGGACTGGAGTCTACCCGCCTTCGCCAAACGTGCGCGATGCGCACGGCTCCGGCGGGCAGGCCCCTGATCCGCGGCCGCCAGATCCGGCCGCGCTACGTGCGGCCTCGCCAGCTCGCCACCTCCCCACCTCGCCATCCCGTCATCTCGCCACCTCGCCACCTCGCCACCTCGCCATCCAATGGTGGTCGGCCATCGTCCAATACCGCATGTCCTGGTGGAGGAGAGCGAAGGCTCCGGCTCCGGCGGCTCCGGCGGCCGGCGCCATGCCCCTGATCCGGCTCGAAGGCGTCACCCGCATTTTCAAGGGTGAGGCCGATGAACCGGCCATTGCCCTTCACGACGTCACGGTGGACATCGGCCGCGGCGAGTACGTCTCGGTCTCGGGGCCGTCGGGGTGCGGCAAGTCGACTCTGCTGTCGGTCATGGCGCTGCTCGACAGCCCGACGCGGGGCCGTTACTGGCTCGACGGGCGGCAGACCGACCGCATGACGCCGGCCGAGCGCGCGCACGCGCGCAGCGTCGAGATTGGCCTCATCTTCCAGAGCTTCAATCTGCTGGGCGACCTGACCGTGTACGAAAACGTCGAATACCCGCTCACGCTGCGCGGCCTGGCCCCGTCGGAGCGCAAAGCGCGCGTGATGGCGGCGCTGCAGCGGGTGGGGCTCGCCGCGCGGGCGCAGCAGCGGCCCTCGTCGCTGTCAGGCGGACATCAGCAGCTGGTCGCCATCGCGCGCGCCGTCGCCGGTCAGCCGCCACTCGTGCTGGCCGACGAACCCACCGGCAACCTCGACTCGGCCAGCGGCGAAGCCGTCATGGACATGCTCGACGAACTGCACGCGTCGGGCTGCACGGTGTGCCTGGCCAGCCACGACCCGCGCTACGTCGCGCGCGCGAAGCGACATGTCAGATTGCTGGACGGCCGCGTCGTGGCGGGCCAGACGTAGGGCGGCCCGATCTACGGGCCGCCGACACCGCGGCCGACAGAGCCGGCCGCGCTACGAACGAGGCCTGCCGGGCGCAGCCAGTGGCGCGCCCGGCAGGACTCGAACCTGCGGCCACCGGCTTAGAAGGCCGGTGCTCTATCCAACTGAGCTACGGGCGCGTTGTTGTTCATTGTACAGGCCGGGCCGGAGGGTCAGGCCCCCAGGCGGCCGAGCCAGTACCCCAGTGACACCCCCAGCAGACTGAGTGCCACCTGCCCCGCCACGTTCCAGGCGGCCAGCGCGTAGTGCCCCGACCGGGCCAGGGCCAGCGTGTCGAGACTGAAGGACGAAAACGTCGTGAACCCGCCCAGCAGTCCCACGATGACGAACAGCCGGGCGTCGCCCTCGAGGTGCAGCCGGCCGGCGGCCAACAGGCCGGCCACCAGACCGATCACGGTCGATCCCGACACATTGACGATGAGAATCCCCAGCGGGAAGGTGTCGCCCACGCGCTGCACGAGGTGGTTGACGCCATGTCGCGCCATCGAGCCCAGCGCGCCGCCCACCCCGACCAGAAGCCAGGTCATGGGCGTACGGTATCACCGCCGTACGGGAATCGGCGCAATGGCGTCGGTCAGCGGGCCCGCGAGTTCGTCGTAGACGCGATGCATGAACCACTCGACCAGCTGCGAGCGGAAGGCGGCCTGCGCCGGCGGCGCGTCACCGGTGAGCACCAGCATCTGATCGCGGACCAGCGGAAAGGCCTCGTCGGACGCCTGCCAGGCGTCGAGGCCGCGAGCGCGGGCGTCGGCGCCCCGCGCGCGCAGCGTGCGCAGAATCGACAACGTCGCGTGCAGCCTCGACTCGTCGCGCATGGGGTCTCCGTGGCCCGGCACCAGCACCGCCGCATCGAGACTGTCGACCCATTCGAGCGTCCTGATCCACCCGGCCGGGTAGACGCTGAGCGCAAACGAAATCGGATTGACCAGCACATCCGCCGTAAGCAAAATGCGCTCCTTCGGCAGCCAGATCATGGTGTCGCCCGGCGTGACGGCGCGTTCGACATGTACCAGCTGAATCTCGCGCCCGCCCAGCGTCAACACGTGCCGGTCGCGATACGTCACGTCCGGCAGCACGTGCCGCACGGCGCGCTTTTCCGCGAGGAACCACCGCCCCATGGTGATGCGATCCCGCAACGCGGCCGGATTCTGCGGCGCGGGCGTCCCCGTCAGCCGCTCCTCGAGCATCGTCAGATACCCGGGCAGGTCGCGCTCAAGTCCCGGCCGGTTGAACTCGATGGCCGGGCCCGCCATCATCGCCTTCGTCCGTTCCTGCGCCATTACCTGCACGCCGGGAAACGCCTCGCGATACGCCTCGGTGCCGTACCAGTGATCCCAGTGCCAGTGCGAATTGACGACATACCGCACCGGCTGCGGGGTGAGGGCCTTGATCGCGGCAATCACCGCGCGCGCGGCCGTCGGCGTTCCGTTGGAATCAAACACCACGACGCCGTCCGGCGTGACGATCGCCACCGCGTTGCCGTCCAGACCAACCTCGCCATACGGCGCGGTCTTGAACAGGTGCACGCCGTCGGCCACCTCCACCCTGACCGGCGGCGGCAACGTCACGTCCGGTCGCTGCGCACGGACCCCGCTGCCCAGCGCCCCCGCCATTGCCATCGCCACCAGCACGCCCATCCAGGCACGACGTCCCGTCATGGCGGCAGGATGTCACCAAACACGTCCCCGGTCACATCTGCGTGACGAACGCCCTGATTCCCGACGTGAACGCCGTAGAATGTCTCGCGTGCGCCTGCTTCCCCTCGCCGCCGCGCTGGCGATTCTGGCCGTTGACGGCGCTCACGCACAGCGGCCGGCCACGGTCACGATCGATGTCGTCGCGCTGACGGCCTCGGGCGAACGTCCCGAGCGCCTCGCGCCCGAAGACTTCCAGGTGCGGCTCGACGGCCGGACGTACCCAGTCACCGCCATTCGGCGAACGCCCGGCCCAGCGCCGGGTCCCGCGCCACTCTGGCCGGCGCCGTACGGACGCAACGATGCCGCGGCGAGCCGCACGATGGCCGTGCTGGTGGATGCGGCGCGGCTTCCGGCAGATGGTCACGCCGCGCTGACCGCTGGACTGAAATCGCTCACCTCGGCGCTGGGGCCCGCCGATCGCCTCGCGCTGATTCCGCTGACCGCCGAGGCGCGCCCCGTCGACTTCACCACCACACACGCGCGCATCGTGGAGGCCGCCGGCGCGCTGCCGCTGGGCACCGCGCCTGCCGCCGCCAACGATCGCGACCAGGAGGCCGCCGCACTGTCGCTCATCGACGGCATCACCCGCGTCGCCATCGCGATCGGCGACACCACCGAAGTGAAGCCGCTGCTCGTGGTGGCGGCGCCGTTCGAGGTCAACGGCCGGGTGCGCCGCGCGATACAGGCGCTGGCGCCGGTCGTCGCGCAGCAGCGCATCGCGCTGTACGTGGCCGGCGCTGGTGGTAAGACGGCAGGACGTCCGGCCGGCCTCAATGAACTTACGGCAGCGACCGGCGGTGCCGTGCTCGGCGCCGACTGGCGCGCGCTGGCGACGCAGGAAACCGGGCGCGTGACGCTCACCGTGACGACCGACGGCCGGCTCGACGCCGGCGAGGCCGTGCGATCCATGGTCACCACCTCACGCACCGACGTGACCGTTCGCGCGCCGGCACAGGCCTGGGTGCGCACCGGCGACCCGGATGCCCTCGAGTCGCTGACCGACATGGTGCGCGCGGGACGCACGTTCACCGACCTGCCGCTGCGCCTGGCCGCGTATCCCGTGCTGCATTCCGATCGCGCCAGCATCCGCCTGCTGATCGTCGCCGAAACGATCGAGCCGGGCCCGTCGCTGCAGTGGACGGAGTTCGCGCTCGTGACGCCCGACGGCCGCCTGGTGTCGCAGTGGAAGGAGCCGCCTGAGGCGCTCACCGAGCGGCCGTTGATTGCAGGCGCGCTGGCGCCCGAGGGCACCTACAGGTTGCGCTGGGCGGCGTCCGAACTGTCGGGCCGCCGCGGCACGGTGGACGTGGACGTCGACGCGCGGCTCGCAGCCGCCGGACCGTTCCGGCTGAGCGCGCTCATGCTGGGCCGCCTGACGGCCGACTCGTTCGTGCCCGTCCTGCAGCCGGACGCCGAAGCGGACGCCCTCGAGTGGTACGCGGAGGTCTACGGCGAGGTGGCGGCCGGTCAGACGCTCGGCGCGCGCGTCGAGGTGCGCGCGCGGCCGGACGCCGCGGCCCTCGTCTCAGAGTCCGGCCGCGTGCTCACCTCACCCGATCCGCTGCGGCGCGCGGTGACCGGCCGCCTCGAGGTCGCCGCGCTGCCGCCGGGCGACTACGAGGTCCGCGCCATCCTGACGATCAACGGCGCGGACGCGGGACATGTCGCGCGCACGTTTCACAAGGCGCGCTGATTGCCCGCGTTCCGGTCGATTCGCATCCCCGCTCTGTTTCTCGCGCTGGCGGTGTTGCACACCTGGCCGCTGGCGAGCGCCCCCCATCGTCTGTCGCTCAACCACAACGCCGACGCACAACTGAACGCGTGGATCGTCAGCTGGATCGCACACATCCTGCCGACCGATCCCGGCCGGCTGTGGCACGGCAACATCTTCCAACCGGGGGAAGCCGCGCTGACCTTCTCCGAGCCGCTGGTCGTGCCCGCGATCGCCGGGGCGCCCGTCTGGTGGCTCAGTCAGTCGCCCGTGCTCCTGTTCAACCTGCTGCTCATCGCCGGACTCGCGGCCACCGGATGGGCGACGACGGTCGTGATGCGGCGATGGACCGGCTCGCTGCCGGCGGCGCTGCTGGCCGGCGCCTTCTTCGCGTTCAACACGCACCTGCTGACGCGCCTGCCGCATCTGCAGGCCGCACATGCCTGGGGCCTGTGGCTGATCTGGGGCGCGGTGTGGCTGCGGCTCACCGGCGGGGGACGCTGGTGGATGGTGCCGGCCGGGGTGGCGTTGACCGCCGCGACATCGCTGCACTGGCTCGTCTTCGGCATCATCGGCGCCGCCGTGATGCCGCTGGCCGAGCGACGGCACGTGCGTGAGGTCGCCCGCGTCGCGGTCGAAGGCCTCGCGGGCCTGCTCATCGCGATGCCGATCCTGTGGCCGTATCTCGTCGATCCCGTCAGCCGGCCGCTCGATCAGGTGGCGCAGTTCTCGGCGACACCCGCCGGGTGGCTCACCTCGCTGGCGCATGCGCATCGCTGGTGGACGCAGGGCTGGTTCACCGTCGACACCGATGTGTGGTTCCCGGGCCTCACCATCCTCGCGCTGGCGATCGTCGGGCTGGCGGCGTCGTGGCGCCATCAGCCGCTCGCGCGCTGGGCGGCCCTGCTGCTCGTGGCCGGTGTTGTCTGCTCGCTGGGCACAGCAACGCCGGTGTACGAGTGGCTCTATCAGGCGTTCCCGCCGATGCGGGGCATTCGGGCCGCCACCCGATTCGGCGTGCTCGCATACGCCGGTCTGGCCACACTTGCCGCGTTCGGATTGGCTCGTCTGCTCAAACACCGCTCGATGGCCCCGCGGGCCGTGACTGCGGCGACGGCTGCGCTGGCGCTGCTGACGGCGGAATCGTTGCATGCGCCGATTGCCACCACGCCGTGGACCGGCTCGCCGTCGGTGTATGCGCTCCTGCGCGACGAGCCCGCCCCAGTGCTGCTGGCGGAGATGCCGTTTTATCCGGCCGCGGCCGCGTTTGAGGGCGGTGAATACGTCATCAACGCCACAGCGCACTGGCAGCCGGTCATGAACGGATACAGTGGGCGCACACCGATGTCGTATCGCCGTCACGCGGATTCGCTGTGGTACTTCCCCGAGCCGGGCACGGTGGACACGTTGCGGCAGGCCGGCGCAACCCACGTGCTGGTCCACCTGGAACGGTATGGCGACCGGGCCGACCAGGTCGTCCGCGACATCGAAGATCGGCCGGAATTCCGCCTGCTGGCCGCCGGACCGGGCGGCCACCGGCTGTATCGGCTGGTGTGGGAATAACGGCGGGGCGCGGCGGGTCTCATGTGATGAATGCCGATCTGGACCTCGTCAACCGGGCCCGCAAGGGCGACCTCGACGCGTTCGGGGACCTGGTCTCCCGGCATCAGGCGGGATTGGTCCGATTTCTGACCCATATGCTCTCGAATCAGGCCGATGCCGAAGATGTGGCGCAGGAGACGTTGCTACGGGCCTACCGGGCGCTGAAGGACTTCCGCGGGCAGAGCGCGTTCCGCACGTGGCTCTACCAGATCGGCACCAACGCGGCCCGGACGCATCTTGACCGGCGGCGGAACCGGCACGAGGCGCCCGGGTCGGACGAGGCGGCGCACCGGGTGGCCAGCGACGAACGCCTCGAGGCGCGGGTGGTGGCGCACGACCAGCTGCGCCGCGCGCTGGCCGAACTGCCCGACGAGTGGCGCGAAGCCGTGGTGCTGCGCGACATCGAGGGACTGGAGTACCGTGAGATCGCCGACGCGCTCGGCATTCCGATCGGCACCGTGGAATCGCGCATTTTCCGGGGACGCCAGCGACTCAAGGCGCTGGTCACCGGCAGGGAGCCAGGACGATGAGCACGCATTGTGACGATCTGCTGCCGCTGTTGCTGAAGGCGGCCGACGACGCGGCGCTGGGACCCGCGGACCGCCAGAGGCTCGACGCCCACCTGGCCGGCTGCGCGGCCTGCGCCGAGGCGCTGGCCGATCAGCGGGCAATGCGCGCCGCGCTGGGTGCCCTGCGCGAAGCCCCGGTCACGTCCGTGGGCCACCTGGTGATGGCACAGCTGCGCCAGACGCAGGCGACCACGCCGGAGGCGCCGACGTGGTTCGACGCGCTCGACTGGAAACGCTGGACGTGGCGGCTCGTGCCCGTCGCCGCGGCGCTGGCGCTGGCCGTGGCCAACGTGGCGCGGCCGGCCGTCACCGCTGAAGACACCGGCGCGGCCGACGCGGTGAGCGCGACGGCGGACGTCACCACGACGCCGGCCTCGGCCGTGCTGTTCAGTGAGGACGCATCCGCGCAGGATCTGCTGTCGCTGCTTCTGACGGCCAGCGCCGACCAGGCCGTCACCACCGGAGGTGGCCAGTGACGACGCCGTCGATGCGCGTGTGGATGGCGACCTTCGTCGCGCTGGTGTTCAGCATCGGACTGCTGACGGGGATCGTGGTGGAGAGGAAGATTCTGGGTCCACAGGGTCCGCAAGGTCCACAGGGTCCACAGGGTGCGTGGCAGGGTGGGCAGGGTCCACAAGGTCCACAGGGTCCACAGGGTCCACAGGGTGCGAGGGGTACTGGACGGGGGCGGCGGGGTGGCGGGCCGGGGGGCCCGGGCGGGCCGATGTTCGGGCCGCCGCCGGCCATGTACGTCGAGGACCTCAACCGGGAAGTCCAGCTGACCGACGCGCAGCGTGATCAAATCCTCGCGTTGCTCCGGGCGCAGGAAGACCGCCTCCGTGAGATGCAGGACGAAGCCCGGCGCCTGTTCATCGCGGAACAGGACGGCCTGCACGACCGCATCGCCGCCACCCTCACCCCCGAGCAGGCCCAGGCCTTCCGCGCGTGGGTCACACGCAGGACCGGCTTGCGACGATGACCATTGGGGGTGGCGAGATTACTAGGTGGCGAGATTACGAGATTACGAGGTGGCGAGGTGGCGAGTCACGCGTAGCGCGGCCGGTTCTTGCGGCCGCGAGCCCTGCCGAGATGGCGAGGTGGCGAGGCGCTCGTAGCGCGGCCGGTTCTTGCGGCCGCGAGCCCTGCCGAGATGCCGAGGTGGCGAGGCGCTCGTAGCGCGGCCGGTTCTTGCGGCCGCGAGCCCTGGCGAGATGCCGAAGTAACTGGATGAGAAATGGGGTGGATGACGGGAATCGAACCCGCAACAACTGGTGCCACAGACCAGTGCTCTGCCATTGAGCTACACCCACCACAACGGCCGGACCCTCATCTTACCACCTCGGCAAGCCCGCGGCCGCCAGAGCCGGCCGCGCTACGCGTGACTCGCCACCTCGCCACCTCGCCACCTCGGCAAGCCCGCGGCCGCCAGAGCCGGCCGCGCTACGCGTGACTCGCCACCTCGCCATCTCGCCACCTCGCCACCTCGCCATCTCTTAATCGCGCCCCCCGGTGAGCGTCTATAATCTGCGCGTGCAACCGCCCGCAGAGCCCGCGGCGCCGGACGAGCCGCTGTACGAGGCGTTTTATGGCCTCCGCGAGCAGCCGTTTGCGCTGACGACCGACCCGCGGTTCCTGTACATGAGCGACGCCCATCGTCGCGCGTACGAGGAACTGCTGACGGGCCTGCGCCGCCGCGAAGGCCTGATGCTGCTGACCGGCGAGACCGGCATGGGCAAGACCACGTTGTGCCGGGCGGTCATCGACGCGCTGGGCACGCGCACGTTTTCGGCGCTGATCCTCAATCCGTACATGTCCGACGCCGAAGTCCTGCGGGTCATCCTGCGTGACTTCGGCCTCGTGAGCCGCGACGAGATCCGCAAAGGGGCCTTCGCCAAGGCCGACATGCCGCAGCTGCTCGACACGCTCGAAGGCTTCCTCACCTCGCTCGTGCCGCTCAACTCCTACGCGGTGGTCATCATCGACGAGGCGCAGAGCCTGGCCTCGAAGGTGCTCGACCAAATTCGGGTGCTGGGCGGCTTCGAGTTCGAGGGACAGCGCCTGCTGCAGATCATCCTCGTCGGCCAGCCCTCGCTGCTGACGATGGTGGAGAGCGAGCCGCTGCGGGCGCTCAACGAACGCGTGTCGCGCCGGTCGGTGCTGGGTCCCCTGCCGCCGGCCGAAGTCGACGCGTACATCCAGCATCGCCTGAGCGTCGCCGGCGGCAAGGACGCCGTGGAGTTCACGGCCGAGGCCGTCAACCGCGTCGCCGAGCTCGCGCGCGGCGTGCCGCGCCGCATCAACCTGATCTGCGACCGGGCGCTCGAGGCCGGCCGGGTGGAAGGCACCAATGTCATCACGCCCTCCCTCGTCGCGCGTGTCGCCGACCAGGGAGAGCCGGTCCCCGTCGCGCCGCCACCGGCCGCGGCCCAGACGGCCGCCCCGACGCCAGCCGCAGCGGCAACAGCGGCGCCGGCAGTGCTCGATCTCGACGACCTCACGCTCAATCTCGACGAAGGTCTGGCGCCGGTGTCCGACCGCGCGACCCACCCGGAGTTCTCGCTGTCATTTGGCCAGCCGGCCGAGGAAGAGGCCCCGCGACGGGGCCGCCGCGGCGTGATCCTGATCTTGACGCTCCTGGTGGCCGCGGCCGGCGTGGGCGCGCTCGCCGGCTGGATCTGGATCGAAGCCAACGCCACGCCGCCCGTCCCCATACTGCCGGAAGGGCCCGACCTGTCGGTGCCCGTGCCCACCAAGACGTTCGTGCCCGGCCCCGCCGAAGAGCGTTACCTGATGCAGGAACTCGAGAAGGCGACCGGCTGGAAACCTGGGGGCTAGCGCTTCCACACCAGCGCGACGAGGTGCACATGCACGCCGCCGCGTTTGGGCTGCAGCGCGACCGGCTCCAGCGTCTCGACGGTCGCGGGTTGTTCGACCGTCGTGATGGCCGCCTCCACCTCTGACTCGAGGGCGGCCAGCGCCTCCTGCGCGGCCGTCAGATTCTGCTCGGCGCGCCGCACATCCTCGGCCTCCTTGCCGCCGCGCGACCACGACTTCGCCGCCGTCGTCGCCTTGCCGATCGTCGTCGCGGTCACGCCACCGCGCCGGCCGAACAAGGCGCCCAGCACGGCCGAGCCAATCGTGCCGGCTGTCGACAGGCCCGCCTGCACACGATGCTGTGACACGTCCTGCTGTTCCTTGCCCAGTGCGAGTTCAGCCTTGCGCACCTTCTCCGAAGCCGCCGCGAGCTTCGAGGCGTATCGGGTCCTGACCTTGTCGACGGCGGCGTCACGGTCGACACGCAGTTCCTCGGCCAGTCGAATGCGGAAGGCGCGTTCGTCCTCAGCAGGCCGCGACTGGCGTCCGCTGGCCGGATGCCGCCACAACTCGAGTCGCTGACTGCGCGAGACCCATCGATCGAAATCCTTCGACCACTTGGCGAACGTCTTGATCTGACTGGCCTGCGCGGGCAACGGCGCCCAGGCGGCCTCGGCTGACGGACTCGAGTCCAGATCGGCCGGCTCGACGGTGACCGGCTGCGCCTGTTCCCAGTCGACGACGGCCGCGGCGCCCGAGAGCGGCAACCACACCCGCACCTGCCGGCGTTCGTTGATGGCCTTGCGGCTGTCGACAAAATCCACCTCGGCCGCGCCGTACAGGTGCGGCACCCACGTGGCACCCGCGACGCCCGGCAGGAAGAACTGCGGAATCTCTGGCGGCAGCAGCGGTCGGGCGGAGGAGACGGGTGACGGTGCCGGCGCCACCGGCGGGGCCGCGGCCGGTGAGACCGCGGCTGGTGTCACGGCCGCGTCGGCCTGTGACAGCCGCTTGATGTCTTCGCGCGTGAGCGGGCCGCGCAGGTACGACATCGCCCAGCGGCTCTCGATCACGACCGGCGCTTTGGCGTGGACGTTGTGCACGTAGAACCGGCGTTTGCCCAGCGCCGTGATCGTCGCCTCCGCCGACGCGCGATCGAAGGCGCCACCCGCGGCGCCTTCCAGCCCGTCGAGCAGGCGCAGCCGGTCGCGTTCGGTCTGCAGGCGGCCAATGAGCCACGTCCCCGCGTTGGCCAGAGCCTTGTAATCGAGATCGACCGGGTTCTGCGTGGCCAGGCACACGCCCACCCCGAACGCCCGCGCCTGTTTGAACAACGTCAGCAGGGGCTGCTTGCTGGGCGGATTGGCCGTCGGCGGCAGATATCCGAACACTTCGTCCATGTAGATGAGCGCGCGCAGGCTGGTCGTCCCGCTCTGCGTGCGCACCCACGAGACGATTTCGCCAAGCAACAGCGCGACGACGAACATGCGCTCGGCGTCTGACAGATGGGCGATCGAGATGACCGACACGCGCGGACGCCCGGATGGACCAAACAACAGGCGGCCGACGTCGAGGGGATCGCCGGCGAGCCACGCGGCAAACCCCGGAGACGCCAGCAGGTTGTTGACGCGGGTCGCCAGCGCGAACCGATCCTGCTGCGGATAAAACGCCTCGAGGTCGAGGACACCGACACGCGTCACCGGCGGCGTCTGGATGGCGTGAATCAGCGCGCCCAGATCGAGCGACTGCCCCGCCTGCCACGTCTGCGTGAGGATGGTCGACAGCAGGATGTGATCGCGGCTGGTCAGCGGGTCGGCGTCCAGGCCCAGCAGCCCAAGCAGGCTGCCGACCGTGCTCGACACGCGATCCCCCAGCAGTTCCGCGTCGTCGCGCACGGCGGGCGGCGGCGCCGACAGGCTGTCGAGGATCGACAGCGGCCGTCCGGCGTTTGAGCCCGGCGTGTAGATCACGAACTCGGCGGCCGAGCGCAGACGGGTGATACGCGCGGCGTCCTGCCCCCAGGCTGCCAGACCGGCGCGCCATTTTTCAGCTTCCTGCGCCGCGAACGCGTCGGCGGAGACACCCGCGCGCGCGGCATCTTCGGGATTGACCCACGGCGCAAACGACGCCGCGTCGAGCGCCGGAAACGTGAGCAGCAGGTTGCCGACGTCGCCCTTGGGATCGATCGCAATGACGGGAATGCCGTCGATCGCCGCTTCTTCCAGCAGGTCGAGGCACAAGCCGGTCTTGCCGCTGCCGGTCATGCCGACACACACGGCGTGGGTCGTCAGGTCACGTGAATCCAGCAGGTACGGCTCGGGCCGGGTCTCGCCTGTGGCGGAATCCACGGGCCGGCCGAGGTAGAACAGTCCCAGCTTCTCGAAGTCCACGACGTATGCTCCCGTCTAGCCGCGGGCGCGCTTGCGCGGCGCCGCGGCGGCCTTGACGGTGGCCTTGGCGGAGACCGCCTTGGCCGCCTTCTTCTTGTTGGCCGAGACGCGTTCCAGGCTCTGCCGCAGCGCCTCCATCAGATTGACCACCTTCGGCGGCGCTTCGTCGATCGGCGCGACGATCTCCTCGCCGGCCACCTTGGCGTCGATGATACGGCGCAGCTCTTCCTGATACGCGTCCTTGTACTGCGTCAGGTCGCCGCCCACCTCGAAGTTGCCAATCACCTGCCGCGCCAGCTTGAGTTCATCCGGCTTGATCTTCGCCGGCACGGTCTTCAGTTCATCGATCTCGCTCATGGCCCGCACTTCCGCGGCGTGCCGCAGCGTGTACATGACCAGGCCGTTCTCGCGCGGGCGAATCGCCACCAGGTACTCGCGGCCGTACAACGCCACCTTCCCCACCGCCGCCTTGTCCTGCATGCTCTCGCGCATCACGGCAAACGCGTCGGCCGCCACCTGCCCATCCGGGGCCAGGTAATACGGCCGCTCGACGTACACCGGATCGATCACCGAGGCCTCGGCGAACTGCACGACGTTGATCACCCGCGTCGACTCGGTGCGCACCTTGGCCAGATCGTCTTCTTCGATCACGACGTACTTGCCCTTTTCGAATTCGTAGCCCTTCACCAGGTCCGTGTTGGCGACTTCGGTCTGGCAGGTCGGGCACCACTTCTTCTGCTGGATGCGCGACCGGCATTCGCGGTGCAACTGGTTGAAGCTGACCGTCGCCGCCGCATCGGTGGCCGGAAACACCCGGATCGGGATGTTCACCAGGCTGATCTTCAGATACCCCTTCCACGTCGCGCGCGCGGCCATCGTCGTCTCCTCGGGAAAGATGCTGGACCCGTCATTATCGGCCGGTCGGGCCCATTGCACCATCCACGAGTGAAGATCCGTGCAACCCGTGACAGCGGGGGACACAGGGGGAACTTTTCGCATATTCCCATCGTTGATATAGTTGCTCCGTCATGGCTAGATTCGACCCGTCTCCGTTCCTTCCGCTGACCCCGGCGATGTTCCAGGTGCTGCTGTCGCTCGCCGACGGCGAAAAACACGGCTACGCCATCCTCAAGGAGGTGGCGCGCCGTACGGGCGGCAAGGTCACGCTGCGCGCGGCCACCCTGTACACCGTCATCCGCCGGTTCGTCGACGACGGGCTGATTGCCGAGTCGGACGAACGGCCCGACCCCGCGCTCGACGATGAACGGCGGCGGTATTACCGGCTGACCGACCAGGGGCGCGCGGTCGCCCTGGCCGAGACCGAACGGCTCAGCGATACGCTGGCGCAAGCCCGCACGAAGCTGGCCCTCCCGTTGAAACGAGGCTGAGATGCGACCGCGGCTGCTGCGCCTGGCGATTCGCCTCCTGCCCGAGGAATTCCGGGCCTCGTACGGACGTGAGCTCGAAATCACGGCGCGCACCGAAGGCGCGGCCGGCACCATCATCGATGTGCTTCGCCGCGCGCCGGGGCTGCATTGGGACATCCTGCAGCGCGACGGCCGGCTGGCGCTGCGGACCTTGAGCGCGCGTCCGATGGGCACCGCGGCGGTGACCGTGACGCTGGCGCTGGGGATTGGCGCCAACGTGGCGATGGTCGCGGTGATGGACACGGTCGTGTGGTCGCCGCTGCCGTACCACGAAGCGGGCCGGCTGCTCGTGATCCAGGAGCAGCGGCGCGGCGAGGCCCCCACCAACCTGGGGTATCTCACGTTCAGCGATCTGAAGGACCGCGTGCAGTCGGTGCAGCCCATGGTGGCGGCCACCCAATCCACCGCCACACTGACGGCGCCCAACCTCGACGCCGAACGCGTCAGCGCGATGCGGGTGTCACACGAGTACTTCGCGATGGTCGGCGCGTCGCCCGCGCTGGGCCGGGTGTTTCTACCGGCCGAGGACGCGCCGGGAGAAGCGCGGCGCGTGGTGATTCTCAGTGATGCGCTCTGGCGACGCCGCTTCCAGGCCGACCCCGGCGTGGTGGGCCGCCTGCTCGACATCAGCGGCACACCCTTCCGCATCGTTGGTGTGATGCCGCGCGAATTTTCCGATCTGGTGGCCGCGCGTCTGTACAACGGCGCGGAACTGTGGACCCCGCTGGGTTACGACCCGGCCGCGGCGTTCGCCTGCCGCACGTGCCGTCACCTGCGTGTGTTCGGCCGGCTGGCCCCCGGCGCCACGGAGGCGCAGGCCCAGCGCGAACTCGCCGAGACAATGGCCGCGATTGAACGCGAGCATCCGTCCGAATACGACAACGCGACGATCGCCACGCACTCGCTGCCGGATCTGTTTCTGGGTCCCGTGCGTCCCGTGCTGGTCGCGTTGTGGGCCGGGGTGGGACTGCTGTGGCTCGTCGCGTGCGGCAACGTCGCGCACCTGCTGCTCCTGCGGGCCAGTGAACGCGTGCAGGAAGTCGCCGTGCGCACCGCGCTCGGAGTGACACGCGGGCGCCTGATTCGACAGTTCCTGACCGAGACGTGGCTGCTGGCGCTGGCCGGGGGCATCGCGGGAGTGGGCCTGGCGTGGGCCGTTCTGCAACTGGTCGCGATCAACGGCCCCGAACAGATTCCGCGGCTGGCGGATGTCGCCATCACCCCTGCGGTGCTGGCGATCGCCGCGGCGCTGGTGGCCGCCAGCGGGGTGCTGATCGCGCTGGCGCCCATCAGCCAAGTGCTTCGCTCCTCGCGGAGTCTTCGGCTGGGGTCGGGCGCACGCGGCACGGACTCACGCGCGGCGTGGCGATCACGCCACGTGCTGGTCAGCGCCAACGTGGCGTTTGCGGTGCTGCTCCTGGTCGGATCGGGCCTGCTCGTGCGCAGTCTCTCGGGCCTGTTGTCGGTGGCGCCGGGGTTCACGCCGTCGGGCCTGTTGACGTTCGAGGTCTGGGCCTCCGGCGAACGATTCCGCACCGGCGAACCGGCCGATCAGATTGGCGCGGCCGTGCGGTACTACGACGACCTGCTGACGCGCCTGCGCGCGATCCCCGGGGTGACGCACGCGGCCGCCACCACCACGCTGCCGCTGGGCGGCAACGTCGATGGCTACGGCTTCCACATCGAAGGGCGGCCTGCGGCCAATCCCGAGGCCGCACCCAGCGCCGATCGTTTTGCCGTGACGCCCGAGTACTTCGAGACCATGGGCATTCGCGCCGTGTCCGGCCGTCTGCTGACCGCGCAGGATCAGCAGGCCGGCGAGGCGGTGGTGGTCATCAACCAGACGGCCGCGCGCACGTTGTTCGGGGGCGACGATCCCATCGGCATGCGCGTGATGCTGGGACCGCCCAGCGCGCGGCCTCGCACGGTCGTCGGAATCGCCAACGATGTGGCGCACCATGGACTCGACGCCGAGGTGGGCCCGCAGGTGTACGTGCCCCATGCGCAGTGGGCGTGGGCGGAAACCGCGATGGCCGTGGTGGTCCGCACCACCGGAACGCCGGCAGCGCTGGCCGGACCCGCGCGAGAAGCGGCGCGGGCGCTGGATCGCCATCAGCCCATCACCCGCGTCCGGACCTACGACGCGATCATCGGCGGCACGACAGGCACCCGGCGGTTCGCGGCGACGCTGCTGACGGTGTTCGGCCTCTGCAGTCTCGCGCTCGCCATCGTCGGGCTCTACGGCAGCGTCGGGGTGATGGTGGCGCAACGCCGCCGCGAACTCGGGCTGCGTCTGGCCCTGGGCGCCCCGCGGGGCGGCATCCGACGGCTCGTGTTGTCGCAGGGCCTGCAACCGGTCGCCCTCGGCCTACTGGCCGGCCTGGCGCTGGCCTCGCTGTCGACAGGCGCGCTGTCGTCGCTGCTCTTCGAGGTGACGCCGCTTGATCTGCCGACGTTCTCGTCGGCGGCTGCCGCACTGCTCGTGTGCGCCACGCTGGCCTGCCTCATCCCGGCGCGCCGCGCCACCCGCATCGACCCGGCCGTGACCTTACGGGAGTAGCAGAGCTGTTCACCATGGAGCACATGAAGATCCATGGAGGAATGCGTAGACGTGTCCGGGGTTGGGGGCCCGGCTACGTATTCCTTCATGGCCCTTCGTGTCCTCCATGGTGATCAAGGTCTGTTGTGAAAAGATCACTGCGTGCCGAAGTGGCGGGATGATCCCGCGAAGGTCCGTCCCATGCTTGCCTCGCTCGACCCGCCGCCGGTCGTGCAGCCGGGCTTCGTGTATGAACCCAAATACGACGGCATCCGCGCGCTGATCGATGTGCGGCCGCCCGACGGCGACCAGCCGGCGCACGTCGAGATGTACTCGCGCAACGGCCACGCCAAGGCGCATCAGTTCCCCGCCATCGTGGCGGCGCTTCGCAAGATCGCGGCGCGACTCGAGGGACCGCTGCTGCTCGACGGCGAAATCGTGGCGACCGACGCCAGGGGCCGTCCGCTGCCGTTCGGCCGCCTGCAGGGGCGCATTCACCTGACGGCGGCCACCGACATCGCGCGCGCGGAGAAAGCGCAGCCCGCCGCGCTGATCGTCTTTGACCTGCTGCGCGACAACGACCGCGACGTGCGCGGATTGTCGCTGGCCGCGCGACGCCTGCGCCTGCAGGACGCGCTGCCGGTCAAGGTGGGCGGCACCGCACTCGTGCGGCTCAGCGAACTGGTGGCCGATGATGGCCGCGCCATGCTGGCGCGCGCGGAGCGTGAGGGCTGGGAGGGGCTGATCGGCAAGGACGGCGGGTCGGTCTATCACTCGGGCCGGCGATCGCCCGCGTGGCGCAAGCTGAAACTCCTCAAGAGCGACACGTTTGTCGTCGGCGGCTGGACCGATCCGCAGAACACACGCGCCCATTTCGGCTCGCTGGTGCTGGGTGTGCCTGAAGCCGGCCGGCTGCGCTGGGTGGGCAACGTCGGGACGGGCTTCGATCAGGCGGAGCTCACGCGCGTGGCCGCGCGCCTCGAGTCGCTGGCGACCGACACGTGCCCGTTCGCCGATCCTCCGCGGGCGATTGCGAAAGCGCACTGGGTGAAACCCCGGATGACCGTGGAAGTGCGATTCACCGAGATGACCGAGGACGGGATGGTGCGCCACCCCGTCTACGTCGGGGAACGCGACGATGTGAAGGTGCGGGCGGTGCGCAGGCCCGCCGACGCGGCGCCCGACGATCCGCTGACCGCGCTCGTGTCGCGGTTGCATGCGCTCGAGGAAGCGCGGAAGGACGGCGAACTGACGCTGCCCAACGGCGACCGGCTGCGCGTCACCAACCTCGCGAAGGTGTTCTGGCCGGCGCTCGGATACACCAAGGGCGACCTGTTGCGGTACTACGTGGAGGTGTCGCCGCTGGCGCTGCCGGTGATCGAGGACCGGCCGATGATCATGCGCCGGTTCCCCAACGGCATCGCGCAACACGCGTTTTATCAGCAGCGGCATCCGGAGGCCGTGCCACGCGGCGTCCGTCGCGAGATCCTGGATGAAGACGTCGATCCCATCGATCCCGGCGACAGCGGACGCGAGCGGTTGATTGGCGGATCGCTCACGACGCTGCTGTACATGGCGCAGCTGGCGTCGATCTCGCTTGACCCGTGGTTCTCGCGGGTGTCGGATCCGCTGCATCAGGACTTTGCGGCCATCGACCTGGACCCGGGCGACGGCGTCCCGTTCACGCGTGTGCTCGACGTGGCTCGCTGGGTGAAAGAGGAACTCGATCGGCTGGGCATTCCCGCGGTGGCAAAGACGTCCGGATCCTCCGGCATGCACATCTACATCCGCCTGCCGAAGCGCACCTCGTACGAAACGGGTCAACTGCTCTGCCATCTGGTCGCCACGCTGGTGTCGTCGAAGCACCCGCGCGTGGCCACGATCGAGCGCATGGTGAAGAAGCGGCCTACGGGCACGGTCTACGTCGACTACCTGCAGAACATCCTCGGCAAGTCGCTGGCGGCCGCGTATTCGGCGCGCGCGAGTGACTACGCCGGGGTGTCGACGCCGCTCACGTGGGCGGAGGTGGCCGAAGGCGTGGACCCGCGCGACTTCACGATTCGCACGGCGCCCGCGCGTTTTCGCGACGTCGGCGACCTGTGGGCGCCCATCCGTACCGGACCCACGGTGGACCTCAAGCGCATCCTGGCCTCGCGATGATCACGCGATTTGCGCCGGCGCCCACCGGATACCTGCACCTGGGCCACGTGCTCAACGCAATCCTCGTGTGGCGCGAGGCGCGTACACGCGGCGGTCAGGTGCTGCTGCGCATCGAGGATCACGATCGCGAGCGGTGCCGGCCCGAGTACGATGCGGCACTGCTGGAGGACCTGGCGTGGCTCGGCTTCGAGTGGGATGGCGTGGCTGTCCGGCAGTCCGAGCGGCACGAGATCTATCTGCGTGTGGCGCGCGAGCTCGACCACCAGGGACTGGTCTACGGCTGTGCGTGCAGTCGGAGGGGGTCCAGGGTCCGGGGTCCGAGGTCCGACGAGGGTCCGAGGTCCGGCGAGGGTCCGGGGTCCGAAACGCCGTACGACGGGACGTGCCGGGATGCGCGGCTCGGGCTTGATGAGGGTCTGGGCTGGCGTGTCCGGTTGCCTGACGATGTGATCGAGTTCGAGGATCGGTGGTGCGGTCCGCAGCGGCAGCAGCCGTCACGGCAGTGTGGCGACCTGTTGATTCGCGATCGGCTGGGCAACTGGACGTATCAGTTCGTCGCGACGGTGGATGACCATCTGCAGGGCATCACCGACGTGATTCGCGGCCGCGATCTGCTCGAGTCGACCGGCCGCCAGATTCTGCTGGGCCGGTTGATCGGCCGTCAGACACCGGCCACGTTCGCGCATCACGACCTGATCATGAAAACGCCCACGCAAAAGCTCAGCAAATCGGACGGAGCGACCGGCGTTCGCGACCTGCGGGCGGCCGGTTGGACCCGCGCTGACGTTCTGGCTGCGGCCCACCCCACGTCGTTATAATCCCGGCCATGACGCGCGCCGAGATCGAAGCCTTCTTCACGAGCCGCCGGCACGTCTGGTCGTCGCGTGATGCCGAGGGGCTTGCGGCGTGTCACGCGGAACACGGCACGCTCGACAGCCCGATGTTCGGCCGCCGCGAGGGACGGGCCGCCATCCGGCAGTCGTATCAGTCCCTGTTCGAGATCTTCCCTGACTGGGACTATCAGGGAGAGCCACTGCTCATCGATGGCGATCGGGTCTGCGAGCCGTTCAGCGTCGCGGCCACCCACGTCGGCACGTTCATGGGGCACGCGGGCACCAACCGGCGCTTCAAGGTGGTGGGCGTCCGCCTGTTCACGATGGCCGACGGCCTGATTCTGCACGAACGGCGCATGTACGACTTCACCGGCCTGCTCATCCAGGTGGGCGTCCTGAAGAGCAAGCCGGCCTAGCCGGAGACCTCAGCGGTAGGCGACATCGCGCGGCGCCACATCCAGATCAGATAGCCACCGCCGGCGCACACGCCCAGGCACAGCAGCCCCGCCCCGGCAGAGGTGATCGCGGGCTGATGCGTCATGACGCCGTACGCGAGCAACGGCACCGCCACCTGCCACAACACGAACACGGCGAACGCCCAGCGCGCGGAGGGCAGCGCGTTGGCCGCCACCTGCGGCGGCGGGCCGGGGTGAGCCGCCCACGCGGCATACCAGGCATGCAGCGGAATGACACGCCCGGCCATCCCGGCCACCATCTGCCCCAAGCCACCCACGAGTCCGGCCACGCCGTAGACCCACATCAACGGCACGGTCGACTCGGACGCCGGCGCGATCGCCAGCCAGAGGCCGGTGATCGCGGCGACCCCCAGCCACACCGCGGTCGACGCGGTCTGCCACATCGACCAGTCAACCGCGGGCAGCGCGGGCGGCCGCGGCAACCGGCGCCGCACCGACCACGCCATGTGCGCCATCGCGCTGGCCAGGCCCGCGACCATCACGGCCGCGCCCACCGCTGCCCATTCGCTGCCGGCCGGCAGCGCCGCCACGAGGGTGATCACCCCCGCCTGCAGCAGCACCGCGCTGATCGCCATCGTCCATCCCGTGGGCATGGCCGACGGGATGAACATCGGCACGAGCCGGTACGCGAAGCCGACAATCAGCATCAGCACCCAGCCGATGGCGGCCAGGTGCGCATGCGCAAACGCGAGCAGCATCGGCGAATACGGCAGCGTGCCGCGCGCGCGGTCCCAGGCCACGACCGCTCCGTAGACCATGGCGCCGAGGATGTTCGCAAAGGCGAACCCGATGTGCAGCAACACCGGCCACGGCGCCACGGCGCCGCGGAGACCACGCGCGACGCGCGCGGCCAGACGCACGATCGGCCACGCGACCAGTAGCGCGGACCAGGCGATGCCGTCGTACAGCGCCAGCCACGCGTGCGACACCACCCCCGACAGGCCGGCCGTGAACGCGGCCCACGCCCACCAGTCGCCGCGCCCCACCGGCAGCGGCAAGCGGAGGCTCAGGGGCGCGACGATGTAGAACGCGCCCAGGATGGATCCGGTCAGCCATCCCACCGTCAGCAGGTGGACGAGCGCCACCATCTTCGGATGAAAGAAAAAGGCGCCGGCCGTCTCCGGCCGCAGCGCCAGCGTCAGCAGGGCACCGGCCAGGCTCAGGTGGGCCGTGGCGAAATACGCCACCGGAAGGCGCGACGAGGGCGAAGACGGGTGAAGCATTTACAATCGCTCGATGGATACCCGCCGCGACGCCCTGCACAGCCGCGTCTTTGACGGCCTTGAAGAGACCGCCCGTCGCGACTGCCTGGCGCGGGGCGCCCGGCAGACGGTCCGTCGCGGCCACTGGGTGGCCCGCCAGGGCGAACCGGCCACCACATTCTGCCTCGTCGACGACGGCGCGCTGAAGATTCTGCAGGAAACCGCACAGGGCCAGGAACTCATCGTCCGATTCGTCGGCCCGGGTGATCCCTTCGGGGGCGTCGTGGCGCTCGAGTCGGCGCCCTACCCGGTCAGCGCGCTCGCGGTGGAACCCACCCAGCTGTTCGCCTGGAAGGCGCCGGAGCTGCGCGGCATGCTCGACGCGCACCCGGCCGTGCGCGCGAACCTCATGCGCGAGATGACGGCCCACATGACCGACGCGCTCACCCGCGTGCGCGAGTTGACGACGCTTCGGGTGGGCCAGCGGCTGGCCATCACGCTGATGCGCCTGGCCCGCCACTGCGGCCGGCAGACCCCGGACGGCATTCTCATCACCCACCCGCTCACGCGTCAGGAGCTGGCGGACCTGGTCGGCACGACGCTCTACACGGTCAGCCGCACCCTGTCGCAGTGGGAGGCCGACGGCGTCCTGCGATCCGAGCGGCGCCAGCTGGTTCTGCGATCGCCCAGGGCGCTGGCGCGGCTGGCCGACGAGGCCTGATCTACACCGTCGCCGCCAGGGCGCGCGGAAACAGGATGTTGTTCTCGAGGTGGATGTGCACGTGCATCTCACGCTCGAGCTGGTCGAGGCCCCAGAACAAGCCCTGAAAGGTCGGGCAGGCGCCCGGCGGGCAGGTGTAGTTGCCGGTGATCGTGCGCATCGCGGCCAGCGCCGCGCCGGCCTGCTCGTGTTCGTGTTCCATCGCGCCCACGGGGCCCTCGATGAACCCGGCCGCCGGTGACGACGCACCGCCGCGTTCCACCGCGACGATGGCCGGAAACAGCACCTGATCTTCCTTGGCCATGTGGTCGATCAGTTCGGACATCAGACCGCGGAATTCGCGCTGCAGCGGCAGCAGCATGTCCGGGTAGCGGTCGCCATGGCGGCTCACCACCTTGTCCACCATCGCCGACAGCCGCGGCAGTTCCTCGCGGAGCGGCCGGTGGAACCGTGCCTGGATGTAGTCGACCAGATCGGCCATCGGCGCGCCGCGCCAGTCGCGTTCGCCGGCCGGCGCGTCCAACGAACGCGCCAGGTCCGCCATCAGGCGGTGCACATCCACCTGATGTTCACTGGCCGCCTCGGCGATGGGCCGATGGCCCCCGCAACAGAAGTCGATGCCGTACTGCTGGAACACCTTGATCGTCGCCGGTGCGGCGGCGGCGACGTCGGACACGTGGGTTTGCGGAGTCACTTCAGTCATGCGCCTGTCCTTCGGGAAGGGCGCACCATTCGGGCCCGAACAACTCGATCGGGTGCATGGCGCGCGTCACCTCATTGCCACATCGCAGGTCGTCGGCCGGGCAGTACTGGTCACACCCCCAGCAGACGCGCTCGGGAAAGGCCGGACGCGCCGGCCAGGACCGCTGCTTCGCCGACTCGGGGACGATGGGCATGGGTTGACGATAGCCGGGACCGGCGGCGGCGTCTTTGCGCGAGCGCAACGATCAGTGGGCGCGTTGATCGGACGCCAGCCGCTGGAGGCGCCGGTCGAAGACCGCGGCGAACACGCGCTTCTGGACGGCCAGTTTCAGGCGGGTGGCCCTGAACCGGCGGGTCGACAGGCTGGCGCACTCCTCAGGCAGGAGCACCAGCGAGACATGGACGTTGGGCGCGCAGCCGATGGGCAGCCCCTGTTCCATGCATGCCTCGTAGAGGCGCCGGAACACGGGCACCAGCGCCTCGGTGTCGGGCGGCGGCAGGTGCGCGTAGTCCGTGCCGCGCAGCGGGCGGAACACACACACGGTCGGAATCGCCCCGACCGACGTCATCCAGTTGATGGCGGCAATCGACGAGTCGGGCGGTTCAAGGCCCGCGATAATCTCGCCGTTGGTCACCCACGGCTCGGTCTTCGGCCCCCGCGACGCGAGGGACGCACAGTAGCGGATGGCGTCGAGGTAGCGATCGAGCCCGTAGGTGCGGGCCTTTCCGGGACACACCTCCACGAACCGCTGCCGATCCCACACCTCGAAACAGAACGACACGCGGTTGACGCCCATCGCGCGCAGCGCGTCGTAGCGCGACAGGTCGTGGTGCGGCGGCGTCTGCACACCCACCAGCAGACCAAACCGCGACTTCACGGCCCGCACGTACGGCTCGAGGATGTCCAGATAGGTGTCGCCGTCGTAGTGGCCCGTGTTGAAATCCACGTATGTGATCGACGACTCCGCGCGGGCGGCCGCCACCACGTCGAGGACGTCGGCCACCGACTTCTCCGTCGCTTCATCAACACCGAGATTGAGGCCGACGGAGCAGAAGCCACAGTTGACGCGGTCGGGCTTCTCGGTCCAGAAATCGCAGACGCGCGCCGGGTACACGCCCAGGTAGGTGCCCTGCAGCGTGCCCACGCGCGACATCACCGTGCCCGCCGTCGTCCGCCGTTCGTACCAGCCGGGCCGCGGGGACAACGTCACGGCGTCAATCAACTCGCCTCGATAGGTCAGCAGATACCGCCCTTTGGCGCGCGCGATCGTGTAGGGCGACGCGGCGGCGAACGACTCCACCACCGGCACGTTCGTCCACAAGCCGCCGGGCAGGATCAGTTCCAACCCGCTGCCCAGACCGGCGCGCGTCCGGCGCAGGCCGCGGCCGCCGTCTTCTTCCACCAGGCACGACTCGTCGAGGCGCGCCCCGCGACAATAGAGATCCAGCTTGAGGAGCGCGGGGGAGGCGCGAAGCGCCTGGATGTCGACCATCGGTTCGACCCTAGCAGTCGGCTGCTCTCCATCATATGACCACCATCATGCGCGTGGTGGTGGTACCCTTCACGCAGAATGACGCTTGGGCGGATCTGGCTGCTCGCAGCCGGCGTGTTTGCCCTCGACCTGCCGTTTCCGGTCGGGTATGCGGTTCCGCTGCTCTACATCCCGCTGGTCGTCGCCACGCTGCGCGTCGGCCCCCGTGACTATGCGGCGCTGGTCGCCTCGGTGGCCACCGTCCTCACCATCGTTGAAGCGCCAATCATTCACGGCGGGGCCAACGCCGAAATCGGCCTGTTCAACCGTGGTCTGGCGCTGGTGGCCGTCTGGATTACCGCGGCCGGCGTGACGCGGCACCGACGCCTGCAGGCCGCGCTGCGCCGCCAGGAGGCCGACGCCGAACTGGGCCGGATGACGGCCGTGATGGCGCACGAACTGCGCAACCCGCTGGCCGGCATTCGCGCCGCGCTGCAGGTCCTCGACATCCGGCTTGCCGGCGATGCCCGTGGCGCGGTCGTGACGACGATGATCGCGAGGCTGGACCGGCTCGCCGGCATCGTCGAATCCCTGCTGAGTTACGTCCGGCCGGTGGACGTGACGCTGTCCACCGTGGCGGTCACGGACCTGCTGGCCGATGCCCGGACCGCGGTCGCGACCGACGCGCGATCCGCCGCCATCGCCGTGGAGGTCATCCCGGTCCACGGCGAGGTCCGCACCGACCCGGCCCACGTCGCGACCGTGTTGTCCGCGCTGCTGCGGAATGCCGTCCATCCGTCCACCCGGGCCACGCGGGTCGTCCTGTCGGCACAACGCGAGGGCGAGTTCTGGCAGCTGCGCGTGGCGGACAACGGCGCGGGCATCCCGCCCGCCGACCGCGCGCGTCTCGGCGATCCGTTCTTCACGTCGAAAGCCGACGGGCCGGGACTGGGCCTGGCGACCGCCCGCCGCCTGCTGGCGGCACTTGAGGGAAGCGTGTCGTTCACCTTTCCCGACACCGGCGGCACCGTGGCCACGGTCACCCTGCCGGCCGGACCGCGCCGCGCGCGCTGACGTCAGCACCTCGCCAGCCCCCGCGCGCTCGACCGCGGCCGCCAGATCCGGCCGCACTCCGCACTCCGCACCTCGCACTCCGCACTTCGCACTCCGCACTCCGCACTTCGCACTCCGCACTGTCGCCGGGATACGTAGGGCGGCCCGATCTGCCGGGCCGCCGTGACCGCGGCCGAGCAGGTCCGGCCGCGCTACGTGCCTCAGGCGTCGATCGATCGCTTCAGACTGGCCAGTCCCGTCGCAAAGGCGCCGGCGCACCAGATCGCCAGCACGACGGCGAGCCACAACACGCTGTTGGCCACCCACCACGCCGACAGACCGCCCGTGTCGAGTCCCGCGGGCGCGGCCTGCTCGAGCGCGAACAGGTACCCGACGCGCAACGCGTCGAGGGGATTGACCATCATCAGCGCGACGATGAGGTCGGGGGCGTTGGGGCCGACCGGCGTGGCGGCCAGCGCAATGGCGACCAGGTCGATGCCGGCCAGCAACACGAGCCAGGCGCCCATGCCCGCGATCAACCCTCGCACCCCGTCGCGTACGCGGCAGCCGAGCGCGAGGCCCAGCAACGCCATCACGAGCGTGACGCCGGCGGCAGCCGCCGCGACGGCGGCCAGCGACCACGTCAGCCCATGCCGCAGGACGACCGGCAGCACCAGCAGGCACGCGGCGGGAATCAACACGGCGGCCAGCCCGAGCGCCTTGCCGGCCAGCCAGGCGGCGCGCGGAATCGGCTGCGCGAAGATCAGCCCGAGTTCATCGGCTTCACCATGCGCGGAGCTCAGGCCGAGCAGCAGCGCCGACAAGGACAGCCCGTACAACACGGCCTGCAGTAACCACCAGGGCGCGGCCGTGAGTTCGCTGCCCATCGTCATCAGCGGCAGCAGACCGGCCACCACCGCCAGCGTCAGATGCGCCTGCAGGAATCGATTCACCTGGTGTGAGGCGAGTTCACGCCTCCACGCGGCTGCAACGGCGTGTCTCCACATGTCAGGCCCCCATTCTGGCCGGCGCCGGCGCCGGCGCGGCGTGTGTCACGGCAAACGGGAAGGCCTGACGCAGCCGATCGGGCGCCAGTTCGCGCGTGACCCGGCCGTGTTCGAGCACCAGGCACCGGTCGGCGCGGCCCTCCCACTCCCCCAGCAGGTGCGTGGCCACGAGCACGCTGTGCCCGGCGGCCGCGGCGGCGCGCAGTTCGTCCTGGAGGAACCGCCGCCAATCCGGATCCAGACTCAGGCCGGGTTCATCCAGGGTCAGCACGGGCGCCTGAGGCAGGCTGAAGATCGCCAGCGCCAGACGCTGACGTGTGCCGCCCGAGAGCGCGGCCGTCGGCGTGGCCAGACGATCGGCCAGCGCCCACTGGCTGGTCACGCGCTCGATGTCGGCGGCGCCGAACCCGCGCAGTCCGGCATAAAACGCGAGGACCTGGGCGATGGTCAGGCGCGGATGGAACCGCGGCGACTGCGGCAGAAACGTCACGGCGCCCCTGGCGCCCGTGCGGCGGGCGTCACAGGCCTGCCCATCGATGACCACCTGACCGGCGTCCGCCGCGCTGAGACCGGCGATGACCCGCAAGGTCGTGGACTTGCCTGACCCGTTCGCGCCGACCAGCAGCGTGACCTCGCCGCGACGGGCCTCGAACTCCAGATCGGCCAGGACCGTGCGGTTCCCATACGACTTCGTGATGGCGCGTGCGGCGATCATCGGACCTCCGGTGAGACAAGCGGCGACGCATCGGTCACGCCGGGCAGGCGCGTGAGTCCGGATCGCGCATGGACGAAACGCAGCAACATGTCGCCGGGACTGCCCATCAGCAGGCCAATCATCGGCACGTCACGTCGCTGGGCGCCGAACAGGTCGAGCTCGCGATGCGGCAGGTCGGCGATGCCGTTGCGATCGAGGTCGAGTTTCAGCGCGCCATCCCAGTAGTTGCCGCGGCCGCTGTCGGTCCACCGGCTCATGCGGTTGGCGCGATCGGTTTCCACGGTGTGCAGGTTGCCGACGAACGCGTTGCCGGCAAACACGTTGTGATCGGAGCTGTCGCTGACGCGGATGCCGACGTGGTTCCGGGCGATGCGGTTGTCCTCCACCCGGTTGGTCGACCCGCCCTCCAGGAACAGCCCGATGCTGTTGCCCGAGATGGAGTTGCCGGCGACCGTCGACCGATCGATGGACTGCAGCAGCAGGCCGTACGCCCGCTGGTTCCGGTTGGCCTCGAACCGGTTCCGGCGCAGGGCCAGTTCCTTGGAGAACATCAGCGCCGCGCCGGCGCCGCTCTCGGTGAAGATGTTGTCTTCGAAGCGGTTGCCGTCCGAGTACATGTAGTGCAGGCCGTACCGGACGCGGCTGATCCGGTTGCCGCGGATGTCGCTGTTCTTGACGAACGAAAAATAGATGCCGTCGCGCGTCTGGCGGATGTGATTGCGCTCGATGACGTGTCCGGTGGAGTTCCAGATGTGAATGCCGTTGCCCCGGCGGCTTTCGTTGAGGGAGACCTCACACATCTCGCCCCCGGCGGGATCCGGCTCCAGCGTGTCGGGATTCACCATCTCGAACGTCGTGGTGCGGCCCACGATGGTGTTGTCCTCAATCCTGGCCCCTTGGCCGCCGCGAATGTAGATCCCGTGCAGGCTGTCGGTCACCACGTTGTGCCGGATGACCGCGCGGGGCGCCGACACGTGCACCGCCGCGTGATCGCGGCTCAGGTTCATGCCCGACCCGCGGATGTGAAATCCGTCGAGGGTCACGTCCGGCGCCGTCACCTTCACCACATGGGTGGTGCCGTCGCCGCGCAACACGACCGCGCCGCCGCCACGCAGTGTCAGCGGCCGTTCGACGAGAAACGGTCCCTGATACACGCCCGGGGGCACGTCGATGACCACGCCGTCGGGACCGGCGGCCAGCTGCGCCCGCAGCCACGCGGCGTCCCCCTCGGGCAACGAGGCCGGTTCGGGCGCGGTCAGCTCCACGGCGGTGGACGCATCCACGCCGGCGGTCACGGCCAGACGCAGGAGCGTCACGACGGTGAGGACGGCCGCGGCCACCCGAATCACGCGTCCGCGGGTCATCCCCGCACCTCGCGCCGCGACATCCACATCGCGCCGAGCACCGACAGCAGAAACACCGCCATACACGCCGACCCGGCCAGCGGCAGGCTGGTCTGCACGAAGTTCGCGATCTGCTGCCGGCCAACGACCACGGGCATGAACGGCTCGACGGCCATCGGCGCCCTGGGATCCAGGTGGTGGCCGTACGTGTAGAGCCGGTAGGCAAAGCTGGCCATCGAAAACGCGCCGAAATACGCGAACATCACCGCCAGGTCCACCAGGCTGCGCATGTGTCCCATCACCACGGCGCGCATGGTCATCAGCACGAACACGCCGATGGCGAACGGGATCCACTTCATCTCGACGAAGTCGGACGGCTCGATGGCCTGCATGCCGATGTAGTGATTGAGGGTGTTGATCTCGGCCAGGTCCTGTCCGTTGTTGCCGCCGACGATCTTGTAGGCATACATGTCGATCGTCAGGCCCTCCTGATACTGCGGCGCCACCAGATGGATGCGCCACAGCGGCAGGAGGGCCCCGGCCAGCAGCACGGCCACGCCGGCGAGCAACACGACACGTGCGGACGCCGACACCGGCCGATCCAGCCACGCGTGAAATCTCACCAGACGGGTCATGGGACTGGCTCCTTTGAAGATGGCTCTTAACGCGGGCGAACGCCCAGGTATCCCTGCATCTCCTGGTGCAGGGCCGAGCAGAAGTTCGTGCAGTAGAACGGGAACACCCCGGTCTTGTTGGCGACGAACTTCACGGTCTTGGTCTCGCCGGGGTCGATCACGACGTTCACATCGTGCTCGACGATCCCGAGCCCGTGCAGCATGTCGGTGGTCTGCTCCACGTTGGTCACGTGAATCGTGACTTCATCCCCCTGCCGCACGTCGATGATGTCGGGCAGGAATCGCGACCGGATGGCCACCATCTTGACCTCGACCTTGTTGCCGTTGCGCACGATGCTGGTCTCCGCCTCGCTCCACACGGCGTGCGGGTGCTTGTTCTCTTCCTTCGGGTAGACCTCGATCGGCTGGATCGCATCCACCTTCAGAATCTGCGCGAAGTGTGGCTCCGGTTCGGTGAACGCCTCGGCCAGCATCACCATGTTCTCGCCTGAAATGTCGATCAGCTGACTCGACTCCGGCTGTGAGGGCCCCACATTGACGTGCCGCCCCTTCGACAGCTTGTTCATCGCCACCAGGTACTTGCCGTACGGCTCCTTCGTGTCGCTGCCGCCGACCACGAGGTGCCCGATGCTCAGATGCACCGGAATCTTCTGCAGGACGACGCGGTTCAGGTCCGCGCGATCTTCGGCCGACCACGGCGGCAGGCGGAACTTGGTCACGACCGACTCGATGAAGAGCGACGTGTACGCGTTGCCCTTGCCGTCAAACTGCGTGTGCAGCGGGCCCAGGCCGACGGGCACTTCGCCTTCGACGATCGACTCGTACCGGATGATCGGGACGCCCCGCATCTCGCCTTCGAAGTCGCGGCGTTCGATGGCCGCCAGCACCTTCTCGAAGTCGAAGACCGTGGCGATCGGCGCCAGCTTGCCGCCCGTGATCACCCAGCGGCCGCTCGGGTCGGTGTCGATGCCGTGCGGCGACTTCTGCACCGGCACGAAATACAGGATGCCGGGCGTCACGGCCGGATCGATCATCGGCACGCCGCCCACCATCGAGATCTTGCCGTCGGCGACGGCCTGCGCCGCCGCCTTCCAGTTGACGAACGCCGCCAGGTCGCGGTCCAGCTGCGTGGACGTCGCTTCCAGCTGCGTGTGCGCCATTTCGGTGTTGTAGGACGTCCAGAACGCCCAGCCCGAGCTGGGCCCCTTGCCGGTGGATCCCAGGTCCCAGTTGAACGGCGGCGTCTTGATCTGCCAGCCCGTCGACAACGTGCCGGTGGCCTGGTCCACCTGCAGGCCGCTGACCATGCCCGAGAATTCCTGTTCGTAGCTGGCGGGCGGCGCGTACCGGCCCTTGGGCAGCGGCACGGAGAACCGCGTGGCCACCAGCACGTACTCGGAGTTCTCGGTCACGAACGACGACCCGTGGGTGCCGCTCGAGTTCGGGATGGGACCGAAGATCTGCTTGGTCTTGAAGTCGCGCAGGTCGACGCGCGCCACGCGGCTGTTGGCGTTGTCATTGACGAACAGCCAGCGGCCGTCATACTTGCCGTCGGTCTGCGACAGGGCCGGATGGTGCACGTCGCCCCACCGGTAGTCGCCGAGCATCGCCCGCGATTCCTCGTCGAAGCCGTACCCCGTGGCCGGATACGGCGCAAACACGGGAATCGTCGCGATGTGCCGCATGGACGGCAGTCCGGCGACATACACCTGGCCCGAGTGCCCACCCGAATAAAACAGGTAGTACTCATCCAGGCTGCCGGGCGGCACGAAGCTGCGCTCCGCCAGGCTGTCCGTGCCACCTCCCTCGCCCCCGCCGCAGGCGGGCGCCCCCACGAGCACTCCCACCAACGCCACACCGGCAGCCGCCAGTAACCAGCTTCGTACCTTCATCGGTCATCCCTCCAGCAAGTCCGGGCCCTCACTCCACGATCAGCACACCCTTCATGCCGACCTGGTAGTGCCCGGGAAACGAACACAGAAACTCGTAGCGGCCCGGCGCCGTGGGCGCGGTGAACGTGACGGTGTCGCGTTCGCCGGGGCCCAGCAGCTTGGTATGCGCCAGCACGGCGCTGCTCATCGACGCCGGAATGTAGTCGGTGGTCGGCGCTTCGGCCGCCACCTTGATGAACGCCTTGACGTCGGTGCCCCCGGCCAGCAGCGCAAAGTTGTGGCCCATCGAGAACTTCGGCATGCTGCCGACGTTGACCAGCGTGACGCTCAGCCGTTCGCCGGGTGTCGCGCGAATTTCCGTGACGTTGAACTTGATCGTGTCGTTGGCCTCGATGGCGATCGGCCGGCCGTCATGCGCCGCCGGAGCCGCGGCCGGTGCCGGCGTAGCCGGCGCCGGCTCGGACTGCCCGCAGCCCGCCGCCAGCACGCCCACCGCCAGAACCACACCCATCACGTTGTGTCTCATCAGTCGCATAACCAGTCCTTTCGCGCCCAGTCTGGCCCACCGGTGTTCACCCGTCGTTGCGCCAGCGCAACATCGGCCGAGGGGTTCTGGGGACGCGCCATAATAGCGATCATGACCACGCGGTCCCTGGTCCTCGGTCTCCTGGTGCTCATCGTTGGTGTGACGGGTGCGACGCTCTGGCAACGCGCGGCTGCGCCCGCCGACGCCTCGCTTCGATACGCGGTGAGCGGCCTGGTGACGGCGCCGCCCGATGGCGCCACCGTCGTGATCGCGCACGACGACATTCCGGGGTTCATGCCGGCCATGACCATGCCCTTCACGGCGGCCACGCCGGAGGCCGTCGCGCAACTCACGCCCGGCGACCGGGTGACGTTCACACTTGTGGTGGGCCAGGACACGTCGCGGATCGACGATGTCGCGGTGACGGGGCGGGATCCGGTGGGGCTGCGGCTGCTGGCGGCGCAGGCCGCCGAGCAGGCCGTCCGGCTGAGCGAGGGCGATCTGGTGCCGCCGTTCCGGCTGATCGATCAGTCGGGCGCAGCCGTCACCGAAGCCGACCTGCAGGGCGTCACCACGGTTGTGAGCTTCATCTTCACCCGGTGCCCGCTGCCGGAGTTCTGTCCGCTGATCATGAAGCGGCTGATCGACATCCAGCGCGCCACCGCTGCCGACCCCGCGCTGAGCGCGCGCACGCGGCTGATGGCGATTACGCTCGACCCGGCCTTTGATACCCCTGAGATCCTCGAGGCGTACGGCCGCGCGAAGGAGGCCGACTTCTCGCGATTCCGGCTGGTCACCGGGCCGGCCGAGGAGATTGACGCGTTGACCGCCGCGTTCACGGTGGTCGTGCGGCCCTCCGACGCCATTCTCGACCACACGCTGGCGACCGTCGTGATTGGACCCGACGGGCGGGTGGCGGGCCTGTTCCGGGGCAACGCGTGGAAACTCGAAGAGGTCATGGACCTCATCCGCGCGCAGGTGACGCGATGACGCCGCAGGTGCGCCGGGCCATCGGCCTGTGGCTGCTGGCCTGCTGCGGCATGGTGGCCCTCACGCTGGTCGTGGGCGGCGCCACACGTCTCACCCGCTCGGGGCTCTCGATCACCGAGTGGAAACCGCTGAGCGGCATCGTCCCGCCGATGTCCGACGAGGCGTGGACGACGGCGTTTGAGGCCTACCGGCAGACGCCCGAGTATCGACTGGTCAACCGCGGGATGTCGCTCGACGAGTTCAAGGGCATCTACTGGTGGGAGTTCTGGCACCGCGTGGTCGGCCGCCTGATCGGCGTGGTGGTGCTGGTGCCGTACCTCTGGTTCCTCGCGCGGGGAGCGTTGCCGCGCCGGCTGGCCTGGCGGCTGGCGGGCATCTTCGTGCTCGGTGGCCTGCAGGGCGCGCTCGGCTGGTTCATGGTGCAGAGCGGATTGCAGGACGTGCCCATGGTCAGTCCCATCCGCCTGACCGCGCATCTCTCACTCGCGCTCGTGATCTTCGTGCTGCTGCTGTGGACCGTGTTCGAAGTGCTGCGGCCGGAGGCCCCGGCGACCGTGTCGGCCGGCGCCCCGGCGCCGCCGCTGCGCCGCGGCGCGCGACTGGCGTTGGTGGTCGCCGCGTACATGGTGGTCACCGGCGGGCTGGTGGCCGGCCTGCGGGCGGGCAAGGTCTTCCGCACGTTCCCGCTCATGGACGGCGACTTCATTCCGCCCGGGCTGTACGCGCTCGAGCCCTGGTGGCGGAACCTCTTTGAGAACATGACCGCCGTGCAGTGGCACCACCGGATGGGCGCCTGGATCTTCACCGCGGTGGTCCTGGCCATCCTGGCGGCGGCCCGGCGCCCGGGCACGCCGCCGCTGCTGCGCACGGCGGCCGGGCTGCTGGGCGCGACGCTGGTGCTGCAGATCACGCTCGGCGCGTTCACGGTGATCCACGGCGTGCCCGTGATCCTGGGCGTGGCCCACCAGGCCGGCGCGGTGCTGGTGCTGTCGGCGGCCACCTGGTTCACCTACCTCCAGCGCGGACACTGACGACGGCGCGAAGCGACTGGGTCCGAGGTCCCACTGGGCGTCCTGCACGGGCTGCTCGGCGCGACAGGTGCATACTCAAGCCATGGCCGTGAATCTCGTGACGGGCCTCCTTTGGGCGTGCCTGGGGCTTGTGTGGCAATCGACCGACGTGAGCAGCCAGGTGCAGGCCGCGATTGTCGAGTTGCAACGTGCCGGGGACTACACACGTCAACGAAGCGCCGCCGACCGCCTGGCGACGTTCGGACCCGCGGCCGCACCCGCGGTGCCCGCGCTCATCGGTGTGCTGCGGCAGCCATTCGCACGTGTTGGCGGTGACGTCATGTCGCCGGCGCCTGGGTACCAGGAGGCCATCGACGCCGCGAAGCTCGCGGTGCTGAAGATCGGACCAGTGGCGATTCCGGCACTGATCGACGGGTTGCGGGACCCCGCGGGTGCCGTCCACCTCGTCGAGGTGCTTGGCCAGATGGACGACCCGCGGATCATCCCACCGCTCGTCGCGGCGTTGGGTGGGCCGGCCAGCCAGGCGGCGCAGGCCATGCTGGTCACCACGACGGTCCCGGGCGCTGCCGATGCCGTGGCCGCGCGACGCGACGATCCCTCGGAGCATGTGCGGCGCGGGGTGATGGAGACACTGGTCGGACGGCGGGATCTGCGCGCGCTGCCGCTGGTCGAGCAGGTCCTCGCAGGCTCGAACCCGCAGCAGCGGATGGAGGCGGTCAGTCACCTGGCGGCCTTGCGGCCGCCGGACGTGCGCGATCGCCTCCGTCTGCTGATCGGCGACGCGGACACCTACGTTCGCATGCGGGCGGTGGAACGGCTGGGTGTCGTCGGCGACCGCCGCGATGTGCCGGCGCTCATCGCCGCGCTCCGCGACGTGACGCCGCCGGTGCGGTGGGCCGCCGCGTCCTCGCTGGGCCGGCTGAAGGACGAGCGGGCCCTCCGGCCGCTCGAGTCCGCACTGAAGACGGAAACCGACGGAGCCAGCCGGCAGGCGATCGAAGACGCCATCAGACAGATCCGCGGCGGCCGCTGACTGGCCCTGCGGAACGTTCACCGGTCCTGGTTCCTGCCCGCTCTGACAACGCATCGAGCCGACGACGAGCCTCGAGCAGCGCCGGAGCGTCGGCATCGGCCCCGCGCCAGATCTGGAGAAACGCAGCGTACTCCTGCCGTGCGGCCGCCGGTTCGCTGGCACGTTCCCTCGCCTGCGCCAGACCCAGCCTCGCGGAGGCGTACCGCGGATTGAGACGGAGGACGCGCTCGAATTCCGCGATCGCTTCCGGCACGCGTCCCACTCGCAGGTAGGCCTGGCCGAGCGCATCTTCGAACGTGTCAAACGCGAAGATCGGCGGCGGGTGACTCAAGGCCGCTCTGAGCTGGACGACGAGTTCGTCGGGACGCCCTTCGAATTCCGCCAGTCGCGCGCGCAGGTAGCTGTTGAACCGGCGCGTCGCCCCCGCACCCCGGTTCGCGCCGCGGCCGACCGAGGCTCGCGCAACGGCCATCGCCGCCGTGCGATCTCCCCCGACGTCGGCGAGCAACGCCGCCTCCGGCGGCGTTCGACCCGTCAGCGCCCGGGCCCGCGCGAAGGCGCCCTCGGCCGCCGCCAGATCCCGTCTCGCGAGTTCAACCAATCCGACCAGGGTCAGGCCGCGGGCGCGATCGGCGTCGTGCTCCGCCACGGCCACGGCGCGCTCGAACGCCTCGCGCGCGTCCCGGTAACGGCCCACTTGCGCGAGCGTGTTGCCGCGATGGAACCACGCCACCTCGAAGCCCGCATCGAGATCGAGCGCGCGCTGGTAACTCTCGAGCGCCTCCTCGTACCGGCCGGCCCACTGCAACGCCAACCCAAGGCTGTCGAGCGCATTGGCGCTGGCCGGGGCGAGCGCCACCTGGCGTTGCTGCGCCGCCACGGCGTCGTCATGCCGGCCGAGCAACGAGTGACTCAGGCCCAGGACGTTCAGGACCGCGCCACTGGCCGGCGCGGTGGCCGATGCCCGCTGCGCAATCCCGAGCGCCTCTTCGATCCGGCCTTCGCCGTGCAGCAGTGTGATGAGTTGCACCGCCACCTCCGGGTCGGTGTCGTCCCGCTCGAACAAGGCGCGGCTGGCCGCGATGGCCTCGTCGTAGCGCTGATTGGCAATCGCCAGCCACGCCGTGACACGCAGCCGCTCGCGGGTGCTCAGGCGCTCGGGCAGGGCGAGCGCCTTGACCAGGTGCGGCTTCGCCAGATCCAACTGCGCGTGCCGAACCGCGTACGCGTGCCCGATCCGCGCGTGCGCCATGGCGAACTCGGGATCTTTCGCAATCGCGCGCTCGAACGCGGCAATCGCCTCAGCCGTTCGAAACGCCTCGCTGTGTTCAAGTCCTTCGAGGTAGTGGCGGAACGCCTCGAGATCCTCGGTGAGCGACGCCGCCGTCGGCCTGCTGGATCCCGTCGCCAGCGCCAAGAGGACCATCGCGGTCGCGAGGGCCACCGCCGTCAGCATACGCCCGCGCGGGACAACCGGCGCGGCCACCTGCGCGCCAGCCGCGACGACGGGCCCCGGTGCGTCCAGCACCTCGACGGGTGCGACGAACCGATACCCTCGCTTGGGCACCGTGCGGATGTAACGCGGCGCCTTCACTTCATCACCCAGCGCGCGTCGAACGTCCGCCACACACTGGGTAATCGCGTCGTCACCCACCGACACGCCGTGCCAGATCTGCTCGTGGAGTTCGTCCTTGCCGACGAGCCGGTCCCGGTGTTCGATCAGGTAGACCAGCACCTGGAACGACTGGGCCCGCAGGGGGACGTCGCGTCCCTCTCGACGGACTTCGCCTCGACCGGGGTCGATTTCCACGGCCCCGACGCGAAACCGACGCTGTCCAGCATCAGCCGACATGATTTCAGCCGAATTTCGGGATTTTATCAGGACATCGGCGCGCCATCTGGGCTATCCGGACACCCATGGCTCACCCACACGGACGAATTCCCCGACGCCCGCTGACCGCGGCCGCCCTGGCCGCCCTGTTCCTGACGGGCACCTGGCTCGGGGCTCAGGGCCGGGGCGCAACCCAGGCCCCGATGGCCGTGACACTCACCGTGTCCGCGAAGGTCGACGACCGGGCGCGCGCCCCGGTGTACGGCGCCCGCGTCAACGTGTGGCGTGGCCGGCCCGCACTCCCGTCGGTGACCCCGCCCGACTACCAGGGGGACACCAACTCCACGGGCGACCTCGAACTCACGCTGCGGACTCGCCCGGGCGAGTCGTTCTACGTCGAACTGACACACGAGTCCTATCGGGCGGAGTCGATCCAGTTCACGGTCGACAAGGACACGGCCGAAGTGCACGTGCCGGTGCTGTTCAAGCCGGGCTCCCTCAACGACCGCGGCGAAAATAGCGCCATCCGCCTGAACATCTGCGCGAAGGACGATGAAGGGACGCCGGTGGCGGGAGCCCGCCTCGAGGTGGGATCGATGACCCGTGGAGGGGAAAAGTCAGGCACGACGGGGTCCGACGGATGCCAGGTGATTCCCGTCTCCTTTCTCGACTCCACCCGGCTGGTCCGTGCCGATCGCGAAGGGTACGACCGCGGTGAACGTCGCGTCGCGATGACCGACCGGGACATGGGGAAACAGCTGGATGTGCCGATCACCATGCGGCGACGGCTGGGCCGGACGCAGGTGGAGATTCTGGTCACGGTCACCGGTGGTCCGGCTGGAGAGCCCGTGCCCGACGCGCGAATCTGGTTGACGGGTCAGCGCGGCATCACGTCGGGCGTCTATGGCGTGTACACCAACACGTCGGGTCAGGCGTCGCTGGTCGTCAACGAATTCGGGAAATTCAGCGTTGAAGTGACGCAGGATTTCTACGACACGCACAGAGCCACGGTCGAGATCAAACACGGCACGATCCGCGAATCGCTGGCGTTTTCGCTGACGGAGAAACCGCGCGCGCCGGCCCCGCGCGGCGATCCGGTGACCGTCGTCGTGCTGGCCGGCGACAAGGGGAACCAACCGCTTCCAGGGGCGCGTGTCACGGTGGGCGGCCGCAGCATGAACACCGACGAACGCGGCCGCGTCGAGATCAGAACGCCGCTGGGCGACGCCGACTCGGTCACGGTCGTCGCCGAAGCGGCCGGCTACAACCGTCTGACGTCGGCGCTGAAGGTCGTGCGTGGGGTCATCTATACCGACGCGTCGGCATCGGGCACCCTCATCATGCAGCCGGGTGACGCCGGCGCCGATCCGGCGGGACGCCTCAACATCATCGTGGAGGTCCGAGACGGGCGATCGAATCTTCCCCTGAAGGACATCGGCGTCGACTTCTACACACTGGCCGGCGACTGGCTGTACGGGGCCGCGACCAACGCGCAAGGGGAACGCGACTTCAACAGCGGCCTGCAGATGGCCGGCACGTTCCCGGTCGAGACGTTGCGCGCCGGACTCAAGCTCGATCTGGCGGGGCCAGGCTACGAACCGCGGACCAACGTCGTCGTCGACGCGTCACTGCTCCGGCCGTCGTCGACGCCGTCGCGCTTCCTGGTCTACCTGAACAAGCCCGGGCCCGACTGGACACCGCTCGACACGGCGCTGGCCGCGATCGAGAAGCGGATTGCGGCATGGCAGGAACAGTTCAAGACGATCACCAGCCAGACCACCGATCTCAAGCGACTCGGCACCTAGGCGGCTCAGGAAGCGCGGCTCACGGCGGCCGCCGGCCGGCTCGGCGTCCAGTACACGACCCCGTCGAAGACCCTGGCGAGTCTGTGCAGCCAGGGCGCGACCGTCGCACAAGGCATCAGCACCTCCAGGAAAGCCGTCGAACAGGCGGAGGCCGATGTGGACCGCGTCCTGTCATTTGGGGCCTCCGCGGCCGAGGCCTGTGCCTCCCGTGAGGACGCGGAGAACGTGCGCGCGACGTACGCCGCCGCGGCCCGCCTGGTCGCGCAGGCCAACGAACTCCGCGATCAGGCGCTGGCCGACCAACAGCGTCTGGCCGGTCTGGTGCGACAGATTGACGCGCGGCGCAAGGCCGAACGGGCGCCGAGTCAGGAGGACCTCGACGCCGTGGCGGCCACGGCCGAGAAACACTGGCTGGCCGCCGCCGACCTTCGCCGCAAGGGTGACGCGCTCATCGCGCGAGGCGCGCAGGCGGCCGCGACACTGACCCGCAGTCGCAACACCATCGTGTCGGACCTCGATCGGCTCCGCGCTGAGTGGAAACTGAGCTACGCCCCAGGGACGGGATTCGAGCACCCGGACCATGACCTGCCTCAGGCGCTCAAGTCACGCCTCGACGCCGCCGCGGCGTTTGGCAGCGTCACGCTCCCGGCCAACTTCGGTATCGACGGCACCGGTGCCGCCGCCAGCCTCCAGCAGGCGGAGGCGACCGCGCTGAAGGAGAAGGAGGCGGTCGTCGCAAGAGTCAAGGAGGCCGCGGCCAATCCCTCGTGCCGGGTGACGTCGCTTGACGCAGACGTCACGGCCATCGGCGAGGCCGCCTCACGCATGGCCGGCTCGCTCCTGCTCGCGAGCGACCTGCTCACCGAGGCGGACGCCTGCGCGCGCCAGGCGGCCTGCCGGCCGCTCCTCCGGCAGGTGGAGCCATTGCTCGACGCGGGCGATCTCGACAAGGCCGAGACCGTCATCGCGCAGGCGCGAGCGCAGAAGTGCGACGTGACCGGCGCCGAAGCACAGCTGGACTACCACCGCACGCTGCACGACGGGCGCCGGGTCATTCTGAACGCCGTGGCCCAGTGCCAGTTCGCCGACGCCCTGGCGTTGGCCGAGAAGATGCCGGCATCGTTCCGGCAGCAGGCCCCCATCAGCAACGCCGTCATTGACGCGCGCCGCGGACGCGCCGCCGAACTGGAAGTCGACAAACGCGTCGCCCAGGCGCGCACACTCACCGACAGAGCCTCCGACGCGCTGCGGGCCTCCCGGTGCGCCGATGTGACGGCACGCGTGGCCCAGGCGGAAGCGGAACTTCACCGAGCCGACACGGCGGTGGGGGCCTTTGCGTGCCTCTCGCCCCGCATCGAGGCCCTCCGCGACGAACTGAACGCGCTTCGGTCCTCATGCGGCGGAGCGCCACCGCCGCCCGCCGCGCCGGCCCCCCCGACCCGGCCCGTTCCTCGTTCGGGCGCAGGCGCGGGCACCGAAACCACCCCCAGGCCGCCTGTGCCGCGATCCGGAGGCAGGTCCGGAACAGCGGGCACCACCGTCCCGGCGCCGCCACCGGTGATCGGCGATGGGCAGGCGCCAAACGCGCCGGCGGCGCCGCTGCGCGCGTCACTCGACTGCGGACCGGCACTGCAGCTGCGCCCCGGTCGTCCCGGTGAAATCTGCGACGTCATCGTCACCGGCTGGCTGACGTCGACCAGCGCGCCGGTGCGAGTCGATATCGCGTTCACGCCGTCCTCGGCCGGGGTCTCGGCCTCCCCGGGCAACACCGCGAGTGACCCGGGTACGATGCATTCGACGGCCGCCAGCGACTATCCGCAGCGCTACGTCTTCCACCAGGGCTTCGCGGCGTCGGAACGCGCGAAGCCGGGCACCACGGTGATGGCGCAGATTGTCGTGAGCCAGACCGGCCACGGCCGCGTCGTCCTGCCGCTTCAATTGAGTGTCGTGCCGGCCAACACCCCCTACGGTGATGGATCGGGGGGACCCGTGCCTCCCGCGGTGGTCGCCGCCGGATCGGGCGGCGACCTGTGTGTGTGGCGGTACAAACTCACGGGCGACGCGCCGCGGTGTTTCCATGTCGCGATCGCGCAGTGTGGACGATACGGACCGCCCTACGAGCTCATCGGCGCCAACATGAGCCGGAGTGAGGCGGGCGCGCGCGCCGACCAAATCAGCCGGTATTTCAACGACGAACTCGGCTGCCGATCGACAGTCACGCCGCCGACGGACCCACCGGGACCACCGACGCCGCCGAACGCGCCGCCGACCCCACCCAGACCGCCGGTCCCACCACCGGTGACGCCGGATCCGCCCCGCCCGACGCGCACGCTGAGCCGGTTCGGCATCGAGCCGCGCGATGTGACCCTGAAGGCCGGCGAGACGATCACGCTGCGCGCGTTGGGCATCTGGTCGAACGCACCCGCGTCGACGGTCGACCTGACGGGCGACGTGCGCTGGTCGCCGTCAAACCGAATCACCACGACCGCTGCGGATGCCGGGCGCCGGATCGTCGTCACGGCCATTCATCCCGAAGGCACGGATTCGATCACCATCAGCGTCGCTGCGGCGGCGCCGGTGGAGACCGTACCGGCGGGCCTGGGCGGACGCGGAGGGCCGCCTCCGCCCCCGCCGGGCGATCCACCAGGCGGGGGGCGGGGTGCCGGTGCGGGACCAGCGGGCGGTCCACCGGCGTCGCCCACGCCAGTGAGCGCCGACGTCGCGTCGCGGCTTCAACAGATGTCGGGGGCCTGGTACTCGGGCAATGCGGATGTCTGCTGGAGCCTGACCCTGAGTGCTTCGGGCGGTGACGCCTCCGGCAGCTGGAGTTATGCGGGCAAGATCAAGCATCAGGAATCGGGGAGCTTCCAGGCGTCATACAAGAACGGCGAGCTGACTGGGACGTTCACAGGGTCCTGGCACAGCCCTGGTTGCCTGAGCTGCAACAAGGGCGAATCCGGGGGCCGCGAGGGCACCATCACGATCAGCCTCGGGCTGGAGTCGATTCGGATCACCACGGTGGAGGGCAAGGGCAGCGCGGTGTTCACTGAGGGCACCACCCGAATGGGCACGTGGACGCGCAAGGCGTGCAAGTGACGGAGTCGATGATGACGCCGCGACGAAGGTGCGTACTCGCCGCCGCCCTGGCCGTCGTGCTCGCCGGTGCCGCACACGCACAGCGGTCCTACCAGGATGTGACGCCCGGCGTGAGCACGCGAGGTCAGGTCGACGCGGCCCTCGGGGCGCCGTCCCGCGTCGTGTCGGCCACGCTCAGTGAGTATCGCGGCGTCACCGGGATCACACGAGTGGAGGTCGAGTTCGACGGCGCCGGCGACCAGGCACGCACGCGACGGATCGACGCGGTGCTGGCGCCGCCCATCACCCGTCGGGCGCTGACCTCCAGTTACGGTCTTGCCGAGCCGGCCCTTCGGGCCGCGCGCGACAATCGACTCGTGGAGTACTTCGGAGCCGGCGCGTGGCTGGCGTTCGTCTACGCCGGCGCTGACGAATCCACCGGCGTGGAACGTGTCTCCCACCTGTCGGAGGCCGCGTTTTACGAGGTCTCGGGCCTGCCCAAGCCCACGACGACACCGCCCGCCACCGGCCCGGCGCCTGCACCGCCCACACCCGCGCCGGCGGCTGCGCCACCGGCGCCACGGTCGAACAAGACCCAGGCCATCCTCGGTGGGATCATCGGCGCGCTCGCCATCATCGATGCCGCCCGGCGCAAGGACGCCACGCGTTGGAACGACAACACGCAGGCCAGTCTCGAAGGCGTGTATCTGACCACGTACGCCGCCGGGTCCGCCGATCGCTGCAGGGCCGACTGCGCGCAGAACGCCTCCTGTCGCGCCTTCACGTTCGTGCGCGCCGGGCACCCGAACCCCGGCGACCCGTCGATGTGTTACCTGATGTCGTCGGTGATTCGCTTCGTGCCCGCCCCGTGCTGCAGTTCCGGTGTCAAGGTTCAGGCCCCGTAAACGTCATCGCGCCACAAACACGCACACCGCACCGCGCACTCCGCACTTCGCACTCCGCACTCTGCACTTCACATCGTCTGCAGCAGTGCGTCGAGGCGCTGGTGGCCCATTTCCATGCCATCGGTCATGCCGGTGGCGACGGCGGCATCGCGGTTGGCCTTGGACCCGAAGTTCATCAGCATCGTGACGATCGTGACGCCGTTGGTCTCGGCATAGGTCGTCGTGATGGTGGAATATCCGTCGCCCATGCCCTGACCGGTCGTGCCCGGATCGTAGTGCTCGACGTGCACGGTGCGCACCTCGGGCTCGACCTCCGTGAACGTGCCGTAAAAGCCGAACTCCATCCCGCCATCGTCACTGCGCCAGCGCCAGCGGTACGCCCCACCGGTGCGCACATCCATCTCACACACGGGCATCGTCCACCCGGGCGGCCCCAGCATCCAGCGCGTGACCAGCGCCGGATCGGTGAACGCGCGCCACACCAACGCGCGCGGCGCCTTGAAACTGCGCACCACCTGCACTTCACGATCACTTGGCAACGTCACTACCGCCTTCTCAAATCCCGTCATCGTCTCTTCCTCCCTGTGGACCTTGTGGACCCTGTGGACCTTGTGGACCTTGTGGTCAGTTCCTCCAGCAGCGTGTCCAGTCGGCCGAAGCTGTGCTCCCAGATCTCGCGGTACTGCTCGAGCCACGCGTGGACTTCGGCCAGGCGCACCCCTTCGATGCGCCGCGGCCGGCGCTGCCGATCGTGGCCGGCGGTGATGAGCCCGGCGCGCTCGAGCACCTTCAGATGTTTGGAGATGGCCGGCTGGCTGATCTCGAACGGCTCACAGAGTTCAGCCACCGAGGCCTCCCCCAGCGCCAGCCGCGCCAGGATGGCCCGCCGCGTCGGGTCGGCCAGGGCGAGCAGCGTGGCCGACAGGGGATCAGGCGTTCCGTGAATAGCCATATCGTTACATAACCATATGGATATTTACTGGAAAGGTCAAGGGGTGCATGCGCACTCCGCACTCCGCACTGCGCACTCCGCACTCCGCACTGCGCGCGGAGATCCGGCCGCGCTACTGGGGATTGGCGAGAAACGCGCGCCAGTCGGATTCCGCGTCAGCCAGCGATCGCCCGTACGCCTGCTGAAACACCCGCGCGAAGTCGCGCGACGAGGCGTAGTAGATCAACCGCAGCGGCGTCGGACCATACCTGTCCGAGACGTACGCCAGAAACGACGCGGAGACCGTGTAGGCCGTCGACGAGTGGTACTGCCCCCACCGTGTGTCGTCGGTCAGGTCCGCGATCGACGGAATCTGCGTCAGTCGCGCGCGCACCCACTGGTGATAGACCGTCGGGCCGTACGCGCCCAGCCGCTCGGACACCAGCGCCGAGGTCAGCCCCTCATTGATGAACGACGTCCCCGGCCGGCCGAGCCCGTTCCGGATGTACACGTGATTCGCCTCGTGCGCCAGCAGCGACAGCAGGTTGCCGTCGAGCGGCGCCACCACCGAGACCTTCACCGTCTCGGTCTCCGGATACGCGACGCCGCTGTGGTTGCCGCCGCCACCATCGTTGCCAAACCCCGCCTCCGCGCCGTTGGGATACAGATACAACGAGAGCCTCCCGTCGTACTGATGGTTCAGCGTCCGGACGGTGGCCTGCAGCTGATCCTCGAGCACAGCCGCAAACGTGACCGTGTGCTGCTCGGCGAATGATCCCGGGCGGACGTGGAAGGTGAACCGGCCGATGGTCTCGACGCGCCAGTCGACATCCGGCCGCGTCGGACCGTACCGCATGTCGCAGCCGGCGCCGGCCACGATTGACAGCGCCACGATCGCGCCGACGACACGAGGACGAAGTTCAGCGCGCATACGTCACCCCCACACCCACGCTGTGCCGGCGTGCCGTCAGGTGCCGGTGCGACGACAACTGCGCATCGTCCCACTGGTCATACCGCAGCGACAACGAGACGCGTGAGGTCAGGCCAACCGAGGCTGCCGCATTCACATCCGTGAGCCAGCCGCCGCCCCACCGTGTGCGATCCGCGAGCGGAGAGGCGGAGTGCCAATCGGTCGCACGCGCAACGTGAACGCCGTTGGCCCACCCGGCCTCGATGCGGAATCGCGGCGACGGCCGGAACCGGGCCAGCAACACCAGCGCCGCCGCGCTGCCAAGCCGGCGCTCGCCCGACTCCAATCCGCCGGCGATCGTGCGCGTCAGGCTCGTCCCGCCAAGTCCGCCGCGCAGCGCGGCGCCCACGTCGAGTCCGGTGACGACGAGGTTTGTCACCAGATAGCGACGATATTCGTAGCGCACCTCGACTGCGCGAAAGCGGTCAGCGCCCGCCAGATCCACACGGCGGATTCCGTTGTCGTAGGAAAAATTCCCAACGGTCGCCGCACCCAGTTGCAGGAGATGGGTGCGGCGTGGTGTCTCGAATCGCCTGGCGATCACGATGCCCTGGCCGACGCCCCGCCAACTGACCGGCGAGGCATCCACAGGGGTGGTTGTCCGGGCGATGTCTCGAAGGGAGAAGACTTCTCTCGACACCGTCACGTCGGTCTGCGCGAACGCGGCGGTCGAGACACTGCACAATAGTGCTGCTGCCAGAAGAGGACGCACTCGTCACCTCCGGCGGGGGCACGTTGCGAGAGTTGTGCCAGCCACCCCAACCCGCCCGCACTCCGCACTGCGGGAATATTTTCGAGGGCTGGCGGGTCTCACCATTCAGACAAGGAGGCCGCTATGAAACTCGCGCTCACGACTCTTGCTATTGCCGCCCTCGCCGCCGGGGGCACCACGATCGCTTCACCCGCGCAGACGTCCGATACCGACCAGGCGCGGCCGCGCTTCGAGCAGCGCGGCCCGGGCCCGCAGGGGCCGGGCATGCGCCGCGGCGGTCCCGGCTTTGGCCGCGGTCAGGGCCTCGGTCCCGGCCAGGGACAGGGCCTCCGGCAGGGGCCGGGATTCCGGCGAGGCGGACCGGGCCGCGGCATGGCGCTGCGTGGACTGAACCTGACCGAGGAACAGCAGGCGCAGGTGAAGGCGCTGCACGAGAAGCTGCGCGCCGACATCGAGGCCGTGCTCACACCAGAACAGCTGGCGACGCTCAAGCAGCGGCGCGGAGGCCGCGGCGGCAACTGACGACGGAGGGAGCGCCGGGCCTCAAGGTCCGGCGCTCCGCCCTACTTCCCTCCGACCGCGAACAACGTCGTCGCGCCGCGGATGTACATGACGCCCTCCGACAACGCGGGCGTGGCCATCAGCAGATCGCCCATTGCGTTGGTGGCGAGGTGTTCGAACACGGGCCCCGCCTTGATGACGAGGACGTCGCCGTCCTCACTCGACAGATAGATCTTGCCGTCGGCGGCCACCGGTGACGCGCTGAAGCCGCTGCCCACGTTGGGCAGCCGCTGGCGATAGATCTCCTTGCCGGTCTGCAGATCGTACGCGTCGAGGATGCCGTTGTTGGCCAATACGTACAGCTGGCCGCGATAGGCCAGCGGCGTGGGCATGTACGGACCGCGCGCCGTCTTGCTCCACGCCACGCCGCTGTTGGCGGTCTGGCCGTCGGCCAGCGTGAGATCGCCGGCGGCGTCGGGCTTGACGACGAAGATGGGCCGCTCGGGCGCGCGGCCGCTGGCAATCACCCACAGGCCGTCGGCAAAGATGGGCGTCGGCGCGGTGATCTTCGAACTGCGTCCCAGCCGCCACAGTTCCTTGCCCGTGCGCGGGTCGTAGCCACGAATGAGATTCGACGCGTTCGTCACGAGGATCGGTCCGGCCGGGGTGTCGGCCACCGTGGGTGTGCCCCACGAGGGAATCTCTTCACGTTCGGTCTTCCACACGGTGGCGCCGGTCACCGCATTCAGCGCCAGCAGGAACGAATCGGCGTGGGTATCGACCTGCAGAATCACCAGGTCGTTCCAGATGATCGGGGAACTGGCCGGTCCCCACTCCCACGAGGGAAGGTCGTACGCGCCCATGACCACCCGGCCGTAGTCCACTTCCCACAGCCGGTTGCCGGCCATGTCGAACGCGTGCGCGCCCATCGACCCGAACGTGGCAACGATGAGGCGTCCGTTGGTGGCGGGAGACGCGCTGGCGTACGTCGACTTGATGTGACGCTTGTCTCGCGGTTCGCCTTCCACCGCGATGCGCTCCCACTTGACCTCGCCGGTGTTCTTGTCGAGGGCAATCACCTTCCACTGATGACGCGAGCGATCGTCGGAATAATCGCCGTCACCATACAGACCTGGCTTGAACGTCGCGTTGCCGCGCGCGCTGACGGCGGTCGTCACCACCACCGTGTCGCCCCACACCACGGGGCTGGAGTGCGCCAGGCCGGCAATCGCACGCGTCCAGCGGATGTGCTCGCGCTTCGGACCGTTCCACGTATCGGGAAGGTTCTGGCCGTCAGCGATGCCCGCCGCTTGTGCGCCGCGAAACGACGGCCAGCTGCCGGCGGCGGATGTGGCCGGAGGCAGACTGGGCGCTCGCGCCGGGCCGGTACGCGCGATGGTGCGTGGGGGATGCGTGGGCTTCTCGCCCGCCGGCCGCCACACGGACTCGCTCAGCATGTAGCGGCGGGCCTGACACGCGTCCGGACTTGCGGCGGTGAATCGCACGGCCGGCCCCTCGACCTGGAATCGATACCGCCCCGGTTCAGCGCAGCCGTTGGGCGGCGTGGTCAACACGAATGCGACTTCACCGGCCGCGGCTTTCCATGTGCCGGTGAGCACGGGCCAACCGCCCCCGCCCATCGTGAACGTGCCGTCAGCGTTGAACTGGCCCGACAGTGCGCCATACACCATCGGACCCGAGGGCAGCGTCACCTGCGCCGGTGCCGGCTGCTGTGCTGCAAGCGTGACCGAGGCCATCAGTGCGGCAACAAGCGTGACTCTTGAGGTCATGGGCGGAGATGTTACCCGACAACGCACTCCGCACTCCGCACTTCGCACTTCGCACTCCGCACTCCGCGCTGGGTTCATCTCTCCAACGCCTGACGGAGATCGGCGATCACATCTTCCGGATGCTCGATGCCCACGGAGATCCGGATGAGGCCCGGCGTGATGCCCATGCGCAGTTGTTCCTCAGGTGGAATGTCCGAGTGCGTCATGGTGGCGGGATGTTCGAGCAGCGTTTCAGTGCCGCCCAGACTGACCGCGAGCTTGCAGAGCTGCAGCGCGTTGAGCAGGCGGAACGCCTCGGCCTCGCCGCCGTACAGCTCGAACGCGAAGGTCGATCCGGGAGACGTGCACTGGCGACGGAACACCTGGCCGTCGGGATCGTCCTCGCCGAGGAAGCCGAGGTAGTTGACCGATCGGACCTTCGGGTGATCCTGGAGGAACTCGGCGACGTAGCGCGCGTTTTTCATCGCGCTGGTCATCCGCAGCTTCAACGTCTCGAGGCTGCGCATCAGCAGCCAGGCGGTATGCGGACCGGCCATCGTTCCGAGAATCGTGCGCATGCCGCGGACCGAGTCCACGAGTTCGCCGCGTCCGAGCACACCTCCCGCAATCAGATCGCTGTGGCCGCCGACGTACTTCGTGAGCGAATACACCTCGAGGTCGGCGCCGTGCGCGAGCGCGTTCTGCCAGAGCGGGCCCAGGAACGTGTTGTCGACGATGACCAGGGGGCGCAGTCCGCGCGTTTCCTCCAGCCGTCGCGCGTCGGCGGCCGTGGCGGCGATGTCCACCAGCGCGTTGGTCGGATTGGCGGGCGTCTCCAGATAGATGACCGGCACGCGACGGCCGGCCGGAACCGTGGCGGCCAGCGCGGCCAGATCCGGTTGAGGCCCGGCGGCCGGAAAGCTGACGTGCTCGATCCCGAACTGCGGCAGGATCTGCGTGATGAGAAACTCCGTACCGCCGTAGACGGGCGCGCTCGTGATCAGTGTGTCGCCCGGCCGCAGGAACGTGAGCAGCGTCGTCGCCACCGCCGCCATGCCGCTCGCAAACACGAGCGCCGCTTCGGCGTCGTTCCACAGCGTCAGCCGGTCTTCCAGGACCTCCAGGTCGGGGTTGTTGATCCGCGAATAGATGAGCCCCGGCTCCTCGCCGGGCCGGCGCTGCCGCAGCCCGTACGCCAGCTCGAAGAACGCCTTGCCTTCCTCCGCGGTGTTGAAGACGAAGGTGGACGTCTGGAAGATGGGCACCTTCACCGCGCCCTCCGACAGGCGCGGCTCGTAGCCGTAACTCAACATCAGACTCTCGGGGCGCAGCCGATGCGCGCCGATCTCGCGGCGACGACGATGGGACGAAGAGGCTGGGGGCATACGGTACGAAAAGCAATGCCCGTACCGCCAGGCCCGGGCCGGTCGCGCGGCCCCGCACCCGCCTGCGCCAGGGCTCCGGCGGGCAAGGTCCGCCCTCCGCGCAGCGCCCCACGCACTTTTCCCCTCTGCCCTGTGCCCTGCGCCCTGTGCGCTGCGCCCTGCACTCCGCACTCCGCACTCCGCACTCCGCACTCCGCTCCTGCTGTCTGGTGTTACCGTCTCTCCATGTCGTCCGACCTGTCGCCCTATGCCGCGCTCCTGGAGCGCATCCGCCGGATTCCGATCTTCGGGACGTTGCGCTTCCGCATCGATACGTTTGGCGACGGTTTGTGCCGAGCCACGGTGCCGTACGACCAGCGGTTTGACGGCGTGTTCGAGTCATTTCACGGCGGCATCCTGATGACGGTGGCCGACAGCATTGCGTGTTTCGCCATCATGACGCGCACGGGTCCTGACGAACGGATGACCACCACCGACATGAACATCCGGTTTCTGGCGCCTTGCCGCTCGGATCTGACAGCTGAGGCTCGCGTCATCAAGTTGGGTCGCACGTTGTGCCCGGTGGCGGTTGACCTGTGGGACGCCCAGGGTACCCAGGTGGCCGTCGCGCAGGTGAACTACATCCGGCTGGGCCCCCGCCTCTGACGTGATACCCTTGGCGCAGCATCGGATGTGTCGACCCCTCGGTCGAGGACCCGCAGAAGGAGTCCTGTTGGCGTCGACGACCGAGTTCGCTCCCCCTTCCATCAAACTTGCCATTGACCAGCGCGTGCGCGCCTACCTCGCTGGACGCCAGACGCGCGACTGCCCGGTGATGTACCTCAAGGCCGCCTTGGCCATCGGCCTCACCGGCCTCACCTACACGTGGCTCGTGTTCTGGGCCGGTTCGTTCACGGAAGGCGTGCTGGCCGGATTCCTGCTGGCCTGCTCGATCGCCGCCGTCGGATTCAACGTGCAGCACGACGCCAACCATGGCGGGTTCTCGCGCGTGCCGGCCATCAACAAGGCCCTCGGCCTGACGCTCGATCTGGTCGGCGCCTCGTCGTATTTCTGGGCCGACAAACACAATCACAATCACCACGTCTACACGAACATCTCCACGGAAGACGCCGACCTGCAGGCCGGCATCCTCGTGCGCTTCAGCGAGGATCACGAGTGGCGGCCGTTCCACCGCTACCAGCATCTCTATCTCTGGGCGCTCTACTGCGCCATCCACTACCGCTACCTCTACAGCGACTTCCAGCGGCTGTGGTTCGGCAAGGCCGACGGCCTCTCGGCGCCGTATCCGCGCGGATGGCACCTGGTCGCGCTCCTGGGCGGCAAAGCCTTCTTCTTCACCTTCGCCTTCATCGTCCCGCTGCAGATGCACTCGGTGGGACAGGTGCTGGCCGGCTACCTCTACGTGGTGGGCCTGATCGGCCTGTTCTCAGGACTCGTGTTCCAGTCGGCGCACGCCGTGGACAACGTCGACCACCCGAGCGTGGCCGACAGTCCGCATCAGGAATGGACCGTCCACCAGATTCGGACGACGTCCAACTTCGCGCCGGGGAATCGCTTCCTCACGTTCATCCTTGGCGGACTGAACTACCAGCGCGAGCATCACCTCTTCCCGCGCATCAACCACATCCACTACCCGGCCATCTCGCGCATCATCAAGGACGTGTGCGACGAACACGGCGTGGAGTACTTCGAGCATCCGACGTTTGGCGCCGCGATCCGGTCACACTACCGGTTCATCAAGTCGCTCGGTGCGCAGCCCCGGCAGGCGACGGTGCCGCTACCGGCCGCCCGGTAGCCGGCGGGCCAGGCTCCGCACCCGCCTCCGCCACGGCTCCGGCGGGCAAGCTCCGCACCCGCCTCCGCCAAGGCTCCGGCGGGCAAGCTCCGCACTCAGCATTGCGCACTCCGCACTGCGCACTCCGCACTACGCACTCCGCACTGCGCACTCCGCACTACTCGATCACAATCCCCCTCGTGCCGTCGACGGTGACCACCTGACCGTCACGAAGGCGGCGAGTGGCATTGCCGGTGGCGACCACGGCCGGCAGACCATGTTCACGCGCGACGATCGCGGCGTGCGACAACACGCTGCCACCGTCGGTGACAAGGCCCGCTGCTCGCGAGAACACCAGGGTCCAGGCCGGCGTCGTGATCGGACAGACGAGGATTTCACCGGGCCGCAGGTCTTCAATGGCATTGGCGGAGCGAATGACGCGGACGCGTCCGGTGACCACACCGGGTGAGGCGGCCAATCCGGCCAACGCGTCACCCTCGGCGGGCGCGGCAGGCGTGATCTCCTCCTCCATGGCCCAGATGAGTGCGGCGTTGAGCCGGCGCGAGGGCTCGGGAAGTCCCCGCAGGTCGGGGGCCGGGCCGGGCTTGGGTCCGTAGAAGGGTGGCCCCGGATGCGCGCGCACCCAGGCGATCTCCGCGCGCCGCTGCACCACCAGCGCCTTCAGGTCGGCCTCCGACCGCATTTCGTCCACCGTGAGCATCGCCATGTCAGTGGCGCGCGTCAGCCGTCCCCTCGCCACCAGGCGACGCCCCATCTCGAGGCCGACCAGCCGGACAAGACCTGCCGGCAGGTTGTCCGTATAAAAGACGTTGTCCTCGCGCAGGGGATAGACGACCTCGGCCACGGCCAGCGTCCGGTTGAACCGCTCGAGTGCGGCGCCCGACAGCCGGCTGCGCGCATCGGCCACGGCCTTCGCCCGGCCGGCCTCCAGATCGAGTTGCCGGTGCCCGTCGACCAGCTCGGCCAGAAGCGCGACGACGAGCGACGGACGCTCGGCGAAGCTGGGCTGTCCAGGGTCGTACCCAATCGTCCGCAGCCCCCAGCGCTGCAGCCACGCGCGCAGCGGCGGCCCCACGACCGGGTCATCGCCCAGCCGCTCGAGCACGTCCGGCGTACCGAGCGCCGCCTGCGCCACCGGCCGGGCACGCACCAGGGCCGCGACCTCCGCCAACTCTCGTGTGGGCGCCGCCGAGGCCACCGACAGCCCCTGCAGCATCCGCATCGCGCCTGGCAGATCCAGTCCGAGCAAGTCGGCGCAGGCCGTCACAAACTCGTACACCCCCACGATGTACGGCACAGTCAGCCGAAAATGGAGCGCCATCGCCTCGGTGCCGAACGCCATCACGCGATCGAGATGCGACGCGAGTGCCAGGTCATCAAGCGCCGTCAGGTCGACGGAGGAGAAGCGTTCCACCTCGGCGAGAATCCGCGGACGTTCGACCGACTCCCATGAGGCGGGAATCGACTCGAGCCATCCGGCCTCAATCACCTGTTGCGACTGCCTCAGCTTCCGGCGCAACGCCGGCACCAGGCGCGCGACCGCCCCGAGCACCCACCACGGCGGCGGCGTCTTGCCCCCGTCATCGGGCAGGACACGCATGTAGATCTCGTGGCCGATCACCCGGGCCTCCACACCGTCCGGCAACATCCCCCACCGGGCAATCAGCGACTCGAACGCCGGCGTGCTGTAGACCAGGTACGTGCTGGCGCCAAACGGTGTGGTCGGTTCCGGGTAATGGGTGGTGTCCTTCTGCCAGGTGCCGGCTGGCGCGGTGATCGCCGGGCGGACGGGTAACACGGTGATTGGTCTGGCCTGCAGCAACACCAACCGATCGCCGGCCAGAGTCCACTCGATGTCGGCTGGACACCCGAGGTGTGTTTCCACTCGCCGCGCGAGCGCGGCCACCCGCACAACGGCGGCCGCATCGATCGCGCGCTGGGTTTCGGCGACCGGGCGTGCAGCGTCACCCACGACGATCCATTCGTCGCCCATGACCTCGCCTGAGACCAGCGCCTCACCGAGGCCCCGCGTCGCGGTGATCACGACCTCGCCGCGATCGCCGGTCACCGGGTTCGCCGAAAACGCGACTCCGGAGGCCTCACCGAACACCATGGGCTGAATCAGGACGGCCATGCCGGCGGTCTGGTGTCCGGCGTACGTGCGTGCCCGCAGCGACGACGCGGATTGACGCACCTGCGCGACCGCCTCGAGCACGGCCGCCGCGCCTTGGACCTCCAGCACCGACACGTACTGTCCGGCAAACGACGCGTCCGGCAGGTCTTCGGCCACCGACGAGGACCGTACGGCGAACGGCCCCTCTCCCAGAGCGCCCGTGGCGCCGGCCAGCCCCGCGGACTCGGGCACATCGTCCACTCCGACCACTACGCCGTCGGGCACATCGAAGCCGGCCCGCAGCAGGGTGGCCAGGTGCGCGGCCTTGTGACCGAAACGGGAGGGATCAAGAGCGTCGGCGAGGGGGGTCGGTGCGTTCATCGTTTTCTCGATCGGCGGGCCACGTCGGCCAGCAGCGTCTGGGTGGCCCACTCGACGACACGCGCCGCCTCGTCGGTGGTCATGTCGTGATCGGTGGTGAGGTGGAACCAGGCGCGCGTGCTGACCAGCAGGCGCAGCACGGCGGCGGTCGCCCTGGCCTCCTTGCGGCCGAGTCCGGGAAAACTGCGCGCCAGTGCATCGGCGAACATGCGCGTCCGGCGATCGAAACTGGGCACCCGGCGCCCCAGCGCCACCGAAATGACGACGTACGCGCGCATCGCGTCGCGAAAACGATCGCACGATCGAAAGACCGCGGCGACTCGGGCGGGCAGGTCTTCGATCGTCGACAGATCGGGCAGCTCGATGCCCGCCGCGGCGGCGCGCCGTTCCAGCAGGTCGTCGAGGCCGTCGAGCAGCGCTTCGCGCGTGGCGAAGTGCCGGTACACGGTGCGATGCGCGACGCCGGCCGCGGCCGCCACACTCGGTACGCTGAACGCATGGACGCCTTCGCGCGTGACGATGTCGACCATGGCGTCGAGAATGCGGTCCTTCGTCTCGAGCTTGGCCTGCGCGCGCAGGGGTGACTGATAGGCGCGTTTCACGCCATGGGTTATGACACCAAAGCGTATTTCATGTCAACACCTGTGACACGAACAGGGTTCTCACTGGCCGAACTGACGCAAGTGGTGATCGACGTGTTTGAACTGGGTGACGCCCCACTGGGCGCCGGACAGGGCGCCGAAAAACCCGTGGACGTGGCCGTCGCACGCGTCGGGCCCCTGCTCGTGAAACTCCTGGAGCAGCCCGGCCAGCCGACGCCTCGTCGCGGCAAAGTCCGGCTCCTCGGTGATCTTGAACTCGGTCCCGGTCGGCGCGTCCTTCGGAAACGGCGCAGGCCCGACGAACTTCTTGAAGAAGAACGGGCTGAGGAGCTTCCCGAGCAAAAGTTGCCGCCCCGTACCGCGCCGCCCCATCGCCATCTCGAGCGCGCGGGCCGTATGCTCCATCATTTGCGCCGGCGTCATCGTGCCCCACTGTCGCGGGGCATCTGGCCGCAGGCCGTCGAGGCGCCGTTGGATCTCGCGATGCGTCGTGACGTCGAAGAGCGTCGACATGCCGAGACTCTACCCGTTGGCGGCCGCCTCGCGGCGATCACGGCAGCCTCTCCGCACTCCGCACTCCGCACTCCGCACCCACCTCCGCCAAGGCTCCGGCGGGCAAGCTCCGCACTGCGCACTGCGCACTTTTCCCCACCCTTCTGATTCCCCCAGCAAATTCGGGGCGAAATCGCTCGATTCGATCGAGGCACGGTTCGTGCAATAGACTGGGACCGTGATTCGCCGCTCGCTCACACTTGCGGGAGCCGTACTGACGGCATTCCACGTCTGGCTGTTTGCCGGACAGGTGTGGAGCGGCGCGATCGCGGATCCAGGCCTGGTCTTCCGCTGGCTCGTCGCGGCCGGATTGATTGGCGGCCTGGTCCTGCTGCGGCGCCAGGGTGAATCACTGCTCTTCAGCCGCAAGGCCATCGCCCTGTGGGTGCTGGCCGCGCTGCTGCACGGTCCGGCCCTCGCCAACCGGCTCGAATCGCCGAGCACCCCGGCAGTCCCCGAGGTCATCGTCACGCTCACGCAGACGCTGACCCTCGTGGGCCTGACGGGCCTCGGGTTCCTTCTGGCGGCGCGCCTGCGCCGCCGGCCCACGTTCTCGCGCGTCGCGGTCGTCACCGCGACCGTCCTCCCCGTCGTCGTTCCCGACACGGGCGTCCGTTTCCTCCCCCGACCACCGCCGATCGCCTGACGACTCTCGGTGGATCGATCCATCGATCCATCGATCCATCGATCCATTCGTCGCAGGTTCTGGTTTCCGAAGGCCCATGCGCCTTCGCTCAGGGGAGATGTGTATGCGTACGTTTGCAGGAGGAGTGTTTCTGGCGATGGCGTTGCTCGTGGCAGCGCCGGCCACCGGCCAACCCATGGCCTCGCCCATCACGGTGACGGGCACGATTACGGATGCGACCGGCGGCGCGTTGCCGGGCGCCACGGTGGTGCTGCGTGACGTGGCCACCGGGAAAGAGACCACCGTCACGTCGGGGCCCGACGGCAAGTACACGGTGAGCGCACCGGCCGAGGGCACGTATCTGGTGCTGGTGACGCGCCGGGGGTTCAACGAAGCCGCCCGTACGGTGGTGGTGAACGCCGGCGAAACCCCGGTCGTCCTGGGCGTGCAGCTCGAGCTGGGCGCGCTGTCGACCGAAGTGAGCATCACGGCCGCTCGCGCCGAGCGCGAGATTCGTCAGATCCCGCTGCACGTCGAGACGTTGTCGGGCGCGGCGCTGGCACAGACCAACCCGCTGTCGACGGGTGAGGCGCTGGCGTCAGTCGCCAACATCACGCAGGTGGGCAACGGCCCGTTCGGCGTGCGCCCGCGGCTGCGCGGCCTGGATTCCACGCGACTGCTGGTCCTGGTGGACGGCGAACGCCTCAACACGGCGCGTCAGGCCACCGAACGCACGGGCGCCGAAGTGGGCCTGATCGCGCCTGACGCCATCACCCGCATGGAAATCGTCAACGGCGCCGGCACGCTGCTCTATGGCAGCGACGCGCTGGCGGGCACGATCAACATCATCACCAACGAACCGTCGTTTTCGGCCACGCGCCAGTTCGTCTACGGCCTCAACAGCTTCTACAGCAGCAACGAAGACGGCCGGCGCGGCACGTTGACGCTGGGTGTCACGGCGCCGCGGTACGCGGTCCGCGTCCAGGGCGGCATCGAGGAGTTCGGCAACTACTCCGCCGGCGCGCTCGACACGGAAGACACGCGCCCGTTCTTCGCGAGCGGCCAGTTGCGCCGGGCCGACACGATTGACGATGCGTTCGGGTTCCGGTTCAACGCGTTTCCCGATCCGTTCAACGCGCCGTACGTGCGCACCGACGCACAGGTGCCCAACTCCCAGGCCAACGGCTACTTCGTCAACGGTTCGGCGCTGGTCAAACTGGCCGACAACCAGACGCTGAAGTTCCGGTACCAGCAGCGGCGGATGGAAGACATCGGCTTCGCCGACTTCGCGCAGCCGTACTTCTTCAACGCCACGTCGTTGCCCTACAGCCGCCTCGATCGCGGGTCGGTGCGCTGGGAAGCGCAGGCGGTGACACCGTGGCTGGCCAACGTGTCGGTGAACGCGTACTACCAGCGCACACTGCGGCTGCTCGAAAACCAGCTGCCCGTGCAGTTCCCGGCGCCGACGGCCGTCCGCTTCTTCCCGATCAACGTCATGCGCCTCGACGTGTTGTCGGAGACCGAGCAGCGCGTGTGGACGCCCGGCGTTGACCTGCAGGCCGTCTGGGTGCCCGCGACCAATCACCTGCTGACCACCGGCGTCACGTTCTACCGCGACCGCAGCAGCGACCGCCGCACCACCACCACGACGACATCGATGGTGGGACAGGTGGTGATGGGCGCGCGTGGTCCGTCGGCCGTGGTCTTCCCCGCCCCGGTCGTCCTGGGTCCGCCGTCGGTGGCCAACCCTGTGCGCGTCCCGGACGCGCACCTGCAGAACATCGCGGTGTTCGCGCAGGATGAGTGGCGCATCCGTCCGAACCTGGCGCTGATCGCGGGCGTGCGCGGCGACTTCTACGACGTGAAGACGAAGGCGACCGCCGGCTACACCGTCGAGCCGCTTGTGGCAGGCGCCACGCCGGCGATCGATCCGGCCACGCTGCCCGACCCGGACGGCGCGACCTACTCGCGCAAGGCGCTGACGGGCGACATCGGCCTGGTGGCCAACACCAGCGGCCGCGTGAGCCCGTTCGTCCGCTTCGGCCGCACCTACCGGCATCCGAACCTGGAAGAGATGCTGTTTGCCGGCCCCGTGACCGTCGCCACCCTGCTGCCCAACGTGCAGGTGAAGCCGGAGATCGGCAACAACTTCGATGCCGGCGCCAAGTTCCGCCTCGGCCGCGTGAGCGGCGGCGCGTATGCGTTCCTCAACCAGTATCAGGACTTCATCGCGCAGGACCTGGTGGTGGCCACCAGCCCGGCCGGCCCGCTGGCGCAGGCGATCAACTACGCGGACGTCCGCATCAGCGGCGTGGAGCTGTCGGCTGACGCGCCTCTGACCTTCCGCTACGGCGTGGTCACGCTGTCGGGCGCGGCGGCGTTCACGCGCGGCACGATCACCAAGGGCATCGACCCGGGCACCGGTCACTCACTGGCCGACACCCCGGCCGACAACATCACGCCGTCGAAGGCACTGGCCAACGCGCGCTTCACGCAGTCTGCCGGCCGGTGGTGGGTGGAGTACGGCGTGCGCCACCAGGGCGAGGTCTCACGCGTGGCCAAGGCGCTGCTCGACTCGCCGTTCCTCATCGCGCAGGATCTGCTGTCGCTTGACGCCTTCACCGTGCATCGCGCCGCCGCGGGCGTCAACCTCACGCGAGGCCGCGACCGCGTTGCCCTGACGCTGGCCGTCGAGAACCTGGCGAACCGGTACTACCGCGAGCACTTCCAGTTCGCGCCCGCGCGCGGCCGGACGTTCACGCTGGGCCTGTCCATCGGAGCCTTCTAGCCGATGGCGCGATGGCGAGATGACGAGGTGGCGGGATGAGCGCCAACTTCGTGCATTACATCCCCATCGTCACCACGCTGCTGACGATCCCGTTTGCTGCCGCCATCTTTCGCAGATGGCGGCAGCATCCGGAACGTCTGCACCTGTTGTGGTGGGGCATCGGCGTGACGGCGTACGGCGCCGGCACGTTGACGGAATCCCTCACGGCGCTGTTTGGCTGGCAGGAGCCGGTCTTCCGCCTCTGGTACATCACCGGCGCGCTGCTGGGCGGCGCGCCGCTGGCCCAGGGCACCGTGTATCTGATGCTCCGCCGGCGCACGGCGCACCTGCTGACGACGGCCCTGATCGTCACCGTGGCGATCGCCTCGGTGGCCGTCTGGTCGTCGCCGATCGACTACGCGCAGGTCGAATCACACCGGTTGACCGGACGTGTCTTCGAGTGGACGTGGGTCCGCCGATTCAGCCCGTTCATCAACCTCTACGCGGTGATCTTCCTGGTGGGCGGCGCCATCGCGTCGGCCATCAAGTACAGCCGTGACGCGGCCACACGCCACCGCATGTGGGCCAACGTGTGGATTGCCGTCGGCGCCATCCTGCCCGGCATCGGCGGCGCAGCCACCCGCTTCGGCTACACCGAGGTGTTGTACGTGATGGAGCTGCTGGGCCTGCTCTGCATGTGGCGGGGATACGTGATCAGCGTCCGGCCGTGATCGCGCTCACTCGTACCGCAGCGCTTCGACCGGATCGAGCTGCGAGGCCCGGCGGGCCGGCAGGTAACCGGCCAGCACCCCGACGCCCACGGCGCTGACGACGCCGGAGACGACGGCCCAGAGCGGCGGCAAGGCGGGAAACGCGGGCGCCAGCGCGGCCGCCGTGGCGCCGATCACCAGCGCAATCGTCACACCGATGATGCCGCCGGCGGCGGCCAGCACGGCGGCCTCGAGCAGGAACTGCAGGCGCACGTCTTCGCGCCGCGCGCCGACGGCGAGCCGCAATCCGATCTCGCGCGTGCGCTCGGTCACGCTGATCACCATCACGTTGGCGATGCCGATGCCGCCGATGACCAGGGACACGGCCGCCAGCGCGACCGTGGCGAGGAAGATCTGCGCGCCGATGCGATCGAACTGCGCAATGATCTGATCCGCGGTCGACAGATTGAAGTCGTTGGGGGCCTCGGGCCGGACGCCTCGAACGAGCCGCAGGATCGTCTCGGTCTCACTGAGGGCCCGGGCGCGCAGGCCGGGTTTCGCGCGCACGTACAACACGGTCTGTTCCGCCTCGGGGAACCGTCGCGTCACCGTGCCCAGCGGCAGCGACACCACGTTGTCGTTGCGGTTCTCGCCGAAAAACGTCCCCTGCCGCGGCGCCAGCACGCCGACCACGAAGTACCGCTCGCCGCCCAGCAGCAGTGACTGACCAACCGGGGACGCGGCTCCGAACAACGCCTTGGCGATGTTGGCGCCGAGCACGGCCACCGGCGCCGCCACCAGACTCTCCGTCTGGGTGAACGGCCGGCCCGCCGCAAATGGCGTTTCGGTCACCTCGAAGTAGTTCGGCGACGCGCCCTCGATGAGCACCGTGTCCGACTCGTTGCCGCCCGCCCGGGCGGTCAACACACGGGTGCCGGTGACAGCCGGCACCAGCACCTGCACACCGACCGCGCTGACCGCGGTCGCGAGCCGCAGGACCTGGTCCGCATCGGCCGGCCGCAGCGTCCGACGCCGCGCATCCTCGTCCGACAGCGGCGAGTACGGATCACCATCCCGGTGAAACGCAAAGATGTTTTCGGTGCCCAACTCGCGGAACAGCTGCGCCACCGAGTTGCGCAACCCCACCAGCGTCGACGCAACCAGGACGACGGTCACGATGCCGATTACCAGGCCGACGATGGCGAGGACGGAGCGGGAGGTGTCGACACGAATCGATTCGAGCGCGAGTGTGGCGGCTTCGCGCGACGCCGATCGCCACCGGTGGAGTTCAACCGTCGGACTCATTCGACACGCAGCGCTTCCACGACGGTGAGCCGTGTCGCCCGGCGCGCCGGATACCAGCCGGCCGCGATGCCGCTCAACGCGGACGCCGCCACGCTCAGCGCCACGGTCATCGCGCGGATCTCCAGCGGCAGGTCGAGTCCGCCCGCCAGCGCGGCCACCAGCAGCCAGGCCACGAGCAGGCCGGCAAGTCCGCCCAGAACCGCCGTCAGCGCCGATTCGGCGAGCACTTCGCGCACGATCGCAGCCTGTGTCGCGCCCAGCGCGCGCCGGACGCCGATCTCGCGCGTCCGCTGCGTCACCGACACCAGCACGGTGTTGGTCACCACGACGATCGCCGCGAGCAGCGCCATCAGCGAAATCGGGCCCGCGGCAATGCCGATGCGCCGCGTCAGGTTGGCGACGAATCCACGCGCGGCATCCGGTGTCAGGATGTCGAACCGGTCCGGCTCGGCCGGCGCCAGCTGTCGCCGGGCGCGCATCGAGATGCGCGCCTGATCCTCCGCGCGCGTGGCGTCGACGCCCGGCCGCGCGCGGGCGAAGATCGGCAGCGACCGCGGCGCGCCGAAGGCGCGTTCCCACGCCGCCAGCGGAATCCAGACGAAGCGATCGAGCGAGACCCCGTTGGCCGTCCCTTGACGACGCTGCACGCCGACCACCTGGAACGCGCGGCCGGCGATGCGTACGGTCTGTCCCATCGGATCGACGCCGGGGTACAACGCGTCGACGATGTCCGCGCCGATGATCGCTACCGCTGAGCCGCGCCGGTCATCGTCTTCGGTCAGGAAGCGGCCCGTCGCAATGTCGAGATCGCGCATTGTCGCGAGCGCCGATGTCGTGCCGGAGACGCCGGCGTTTTCGTAGGTCCGGCCCCCGGCGGTGACGTCCGCGGAGGTGGACACGTTGGGCGCGTACTGCAGGCGCCCGTCAGCCACGCGCTCGAGGAAGCGCCAGTCGGCGCGGGTGATGGGCGCGTTCCGCTGCAGTTGATCGAGCAGCTCGCGACGGGAGACGCGGCCCGGTGACGCCACCTGCGCGAGCAGGAACGTGTCGGTGCCGAAGGCGCGGGCGGAGGTCGCTTCGGCCGACGCGGCCACGCCGTCGAGCGCCGTGGTCACGATCACCTGTGTGGCGACGGCCACGGCAATCGCGAGCGCGCCGAGGGAGGACCGGAGACGGTTGGCCGCGAGTGTCGCAGCGGCCTGGCGGAAAGATTCGAGCATGCGGGCGTCCGGAAGCGGACCATGCCAGTATAGGAGGTATCGTGCGGATCTCGCGGAGTGTCGGTATCGGTGCGCTCGTCGTCGTGGCGGCGGGCGCGTGGTTCTGGAGCAGGGGTCGCGGCGGCGAGGCCATCGAGGTCGAGACCACCACGGTGGCGCGCGTGCAGACGCTGCGTTCGTACGTCACCGCCTCCGGAGAAATCGTCGCAACGAAATACGCCGACCTGGGGTCGTCGGTGATGGGACGGCTGGTCAGCCTGTCGGTGCGCGAAGGGGATCGCGTGCGGGCCGGGCAGGTGCTGGCGCGCATCGATCCGGTGCAGGCCGAAAGCGCGGTGGCCTCGGCCACCGCCGCGCTTTCCGCGCTCGAAGCCGACGCGGCCGGCACGGCCAACGCCGTGCGATCGGCCGAAGCCGATCTGAGCGCCGCACAGGCGCGCCAGGCGCAGACCACTGAAGCCGTGCGTCGCGCGCGGGAGCTGTCGGCCTCGGGCCTGCTGCCCAAGTCGGAGCTGGACGCCGCCGTCGCCGCGGCCGACGCCAACGACGCGCAGGTGCAGGCGGCGCAGGCGGCCGTGGCGCGCGCCCGCCAGGCGCGCGACGCCGCCCTGCAACGGGTGTCACAGGGACGCGCCGAACAGGCGCGCGTGCGCGATCAGCTGTCGAAGACCGCGATCACCTCACCCATTGATGGTGTCGTCACGCGGCTGGATGTTGAAGAGGGCGAAATGGTCGTGATGGGCGTGCAGAATCAGCCCGGCACGATCCTGATGACGATTTCGGATCTCAGCGCACTCAACGCCGAGGTCAAGGTGGCCGAAGCCGACGTGCTGCGCCTGGCGCTCGATCAGCCCGCCACCATCACCCTCGACGCGCTGGCGGGCCGGCCCTTTGCCGGCCGCGTGGTCGAAATCGGCGCCAGTGCGTTGCCGCAGACCGGCGCCCAGGCTGCCGCGCGCGAGTTCCGCGTGAAGGTACGGCTCGACGGCGATGTGGCCACGTTGCGGCCGGGCCTGACGTGCGACACCGAAATCCTGGTTGCCGAACGCACGAACGTGGTGGCCGTGCCGTTGCAGGCCGTGGTGCAACGCGACGGCCGCAGCGGCGTGTTCCGCGTGGAGGGCGATCGCGCCGTGTTTACGCCGGTGACGACCGGGATCATCGGCGGCCTGTCGATTGAAGTCGACGGGCTCACCGAAGGCGCCACGATCGTCACCGGCCCGTTTCAGACCGTGCGCGATCTCACCGACGGCGCACGCGTGACTACTTCTTCTCCTGCAGGGTGAACGTGAACGTCGACGCCATCGGCTCGGGCACACACCCGCCGCCGATCGTCGCCGTGCCCTGAATCGTCTTCCGGCCGGCCGCCACCTTGGCCGTCCCCTTCACCGTGCCCGAGCACTGCTGTTCGGGAATTTCGTACGGATACTCAAACGTCCAGGTGTCCTTGGCCACGGTGCCGGCCAGCGTGCCGGTCACGGTCGCCGGGCTGGTCAACGTCATCTTGCCGCTCACCACACCCTTGGCGTCGACGGCAAACGTGGTCGTCCCGGTGTAGGTCTGTTCCTCTCCCGGGGGGCCCGCCAGCCACGACACGCTGTAGGTCGGCGCCTGTGCGGAACCGGGCAGCACCAGCATCGCGCCCATGACCACCGCCGCCATCCCCGCCACAATCCCCTGTCTCATACAGAAACCTCCGGGGCTTTTGACGAGGAAGAGGGGCAGGGGGGTTCACTCACCGATTGAGGATTGTGGATTGAGGATTTGGGATTGGGGATTGGATGAGCAGCGGCAGGCGTCGGCGCGGCGTTGGTAGGCCATGACGCCGCCGCGGCGGTCGAATTCCACCCGGCAACAGGCGTCGACCACGTCGCGCAGGCGTCGTCTGGCCCGTTGAACGCGACTCTTCATGCCGGACACCGTCACCCCCAGCCGCTGCGCGGCGTCCGCCTGGGTGAGGTTGTGGAACTCGACGAGCGCCAGCGCTTCCTGATCCTGCGCAGGCAACTGCGCGAGGAGCGGCGTCAGACACGAGGCCAGCTCCGACAGGGCCGACGACTCGTCGCCGGGAATCACCTGCGGCGGCAGGCTCTCTTCCACCTCGGCCGCGCCGCCGGCCGGCACCTCGCGCCGGTGTGGCGCGGACCGGTAGAAATCAATGATCGCCCGCCGCGTCGTCTGATACATCCACGCGTGGAGGCGGTCGGAATCGCGGAGGGTCGGCAACGCGCGATGCACCTGCAGAAACACGCGCTGCACGACGTCCTCCGCGTCCGCGGGGTTGGACACACGACGGGCCACGAAGCGCAGCAGGTCCGCGTGGAACTGCCGCCAGAGCGCCTCCGTCGTGATGTCCGCCACCGTCGTCATGTTATCCGCAACAGCCCGTGCCTTCGCCGCAGTTGCACGCCCCGCCGCAGCAGCCGCTGCTGCAACAGGTCACTGTCTCGTTGTTGTTGGCCATGGTTCGTCTCCTTTCGGCCCTACAGACGGAGGACCCCGGAAAAGGACGCACGGACGTTCACATGGAGCACTGAAAGGCTGGGAGAATTCATAGCTATAATAGCCATGTATGGTGGCCAACATAGCTATTTTGAAGAACAACCTCTCGAAGTACGTCAAGGCCGTGCGTGAGGGCGAGGAGGTCATCGTGATGGACCGGAATCAGCCTGTCGCGCGGCTGGTGCCGTACCGTGAGGAGGCCCGTCCCAAGCGGCGCCGTGCGTCGGCCGCCGACGAGGAGGCTCGGATCGACGACCTCTACCAGCGGGGAGTGATCTCGCATCGGGGCGACCCGGCGGCAGTGGCCGCATGGGCGAAATCCGTGAAGCCCCTCAAGCGCCCGGCCGGAACGCCGGCGCTCTCGGACCTGCTGTTGAAGATGCGTGAAGAGGCGCCCTGGTGAAATTCTGGGACACGTCCGCACTCCTGCCTGTCTTTCTCGACGAGGCCTCCACGCCGGCCTGCCGGCAGCACATGGCAGACGACCCGGGCGTGATCGTCTGGGAGGGCACCTGCGTGGAACTGCTCTCCGTCCTGGCACGCTGGCAACGGCACAGCCGGGACATGGACGATCTGTGGCCGGGGCTCCGCGCTGAAATGATCCGGCAATGGCGCACCTGGCTGCGAGTGGCTGACTGGCAGCGTGTCAGCCCCCACGCACAACGCATCGTGACCATGCATCCACTCAAGGCCGGCGATGCGATGCAGTTGGCGGCGGCGATCGCGGCGGCCGACGGCCAGCCGGATCAGCTTCCCGTGGTCACGCGCGACCACACGCTGGCGAAAGCCGCGCAGCTCGAAGGTTTTCCCGTCATCATCCCGGCGTAGCGCGCCTACAACCAGCCCTTCGCCCGCGCGAGATTGGCCGCCTCGACGCGGTTCTTCGCGCCGAGTTTGCTGATGGCCTCCGACAGGTAGTTGCGGACGGTGCCGTCCGACAGCGCGAGTTCCGCGGCAATCTCGCCGCTCGACAACCCATCGGCCGCCAGCCGCAACACCTGCCGCTCGCGGTCGGTCAGCGGGTCGGCCTCCGACCAGGCGTCGGCCGCCAGTTCCGGATCGATCACCCGGCCGCCGGCGGCCACGCGGCGAATCGCATCCGCGAGCTGGTGCGACGGCGCGTCCTTGAGCAGGTACGCCGCCGCGCCTGCGTCAAGCGCGCGGCGCAGATACCCCGGCCGCGCAAACGTCGTCAGCACGATGACCTTCGACGGCAGGCGCTCCGTGCGAATCGCGGCCGCGAGGTCCAACCCCGACAGTTCGGGCATCTCGATGTCGGTCACGATGACGTCGGGGCGCAGGCGGCGCGCCAGCTCCAGCGCCTCAGTGCCGTTGGCGGCGCGGCCCACCACCTCGAGATCGCGCTCCATGCCGAGCAGCGCCGACAAGGCGCCCAGCACCATGGCCTGGTCTTCCGCCACGACCACCCGAATCATGCGTCCACTCCTCGCGCGGGAACCGTTGCCGTCACCCGAACACCCGCGCCGGCCGCCACCTGCAGGTCGCCGCCCACTTCCTGCAGCCGCGCCCGCATGCCGCGCATGCCATTGCCTTCACGCAGGTCGGCGCCGCGGCCGTCATCGGCCACTTCAAGGCGCGCCGTCCCTGAGGCCACGGCAACGGCCACGTGACACCGCGCGGCCCTTGCGTGCCGCAACACGTTGGTCACCGCCTCGCGCAGCACCATCGCCAGCGCGTGCTGGGCGGGTCCGGCCACCGCGGACAGGTCGGGACGACCGTCGGCCGGGTCGGTGGTCACCACGATGCCCGCGCCCTCCAACACCGTTCGCGCGCGCAGCAGTTCATCGGCCAGCGTCGTCATCGCCATGCCCGTCACGACCTTGCGCGTGGAGGCCAGGGCTTCGCGGGCGACACGTTCCACTTCGAGCATCTCGGCACGGGCCGCCGCCGGATCCGCCTCGGCCAGGCGCGCGGCCAGCTCAGCCTTGAGCACCACGACCGACAGGGTGTGCCCCAGCACATCGTGCAGGTCGGCCGCGATGCGATGCCGTTCGGAGACGACGGCCAGCCGCGCGATTTCCTCCTGGGCCATACGCAGTGACGCGTCGCGCCGGCGCGCGGCGGCGGCCTGCACATTGACGAATCCGATGAGCGGCGTGAAGACCGCCACGGTCGCCAGCATCATCCACTGGAACCCGTCGATGGACGCGGCCGTCACGACGCCCACCAATGTCACGCCGCCAATCCACAGGCCGATGGGCCAGCCGGTCACCGCGCCGCCGACCAGCGAGGAGGCGTAAATGAAGAACACCAGACCGCCGGGGTTGAACCAGGCGGATACCACCCCCAGCACGGTGAGCGCGGCCACGAAGAACAGCCGCCGTTGGCCGGAGGCGCGGAACCCGATCAGGTACAGCGCGAGAAACGCGAGCAGCCCGGCCAGATGCGGCGCCCAGCCCAGTGGCCCGGGCCCGAACACGAACGGATACACGGCATAAAACGCCGCATACACCAGCCAGAGGTACGGCAGCATCGTCAGGCCGCCATTATGAGGGCGCGCGCGCGCCGGCGCACCAGCACAGCCATCACGAAGTACACGCCCGAGAGGAACAGCAGGACCCAGGGCGGCGCGGCGGTGCGCAACGTCACGGTGATCACGAACGGCACGATCGCCACGGCCACCGCGAGCCCGGCGTACAACTTCGTCCGCTGCAGCCACGCATACGGAAGGAAGTGCGCGGCGCCGGTGGCCGCCATCGCCGCGGGGACGGCGGCGGGCGCCAGGCCAAAGACGAAGAGCACGGCCGGTAACGCAAGCAACTGGGAGGTGGCCAGCTGAATGGACAGCGGCCGCAGCGGATTGTCCGGCGACAGGCGCACGTCGCTCATCCGGCGCTCGAGCCAGAACGCGAGCGGCAGCGCGACGTTGCCTTGAAAGAGCGTGATCAACGCCACCGTGCGCACGTCCAGTGAAAATGCGGCCAGGCCGGTCAGGCCCAGAGTCAAGCCAAAGGCCAGCAGGAACGGCGCGCCTCCGGTGGACGCGGCGGTGACTTCGTGTCTGGCAGCTTCGAGAGAGTAGGCGGCAGTGGTCATGGTCGAATCTCCTTGTGCCATCGATGATGGCGGCCAAGAGGCGGGGCTGGCAGTGCCGGCCGTCACCCCAGCCTGGTGACAGTTGTCACGGCCGGCCGCGGCTTGACCCGGAGGCTGACGATCGTTTACAACTGTAAACGTGAAACGGCCGCACGACCTGACCGACCAGCAGCTCGCGATCCTCGATGTCCTGTGGACACGCGGCGAGGTCACGGCCAACGAGGTCCATGAGGCCCTGGCCGCACGCACGGGGCTGGCCCGCGGCACCGTCGGCACGATGTTGCACCGGCTCGAACGTCAGGGCGTCATTGCCCATCGCGCCGACGGCCGCGAGTTTCTTTATCGCGCGCGGGTGACTCGCGAAGCCGTGATGGCTGCGCGACTCAACGGCCTGCTGGGCGGACTGTTCCAGGGCGATCTGGCCGCGATGGTCTCCTTTGCGGTCTCGCAATCGGAGACGAAGCCGGGCGATGTGGCGCGACTGCGCCGCATGCTTGACGCCCATCAGGCCAGGAAAGGCCGCTCGTCGTGATGCCGCCACTGGCGGAAGTGACGCTTGTCGCGATCGCGGTGGTCCTGGTGAGCTGGGTCCTCACCTACCTGGCCCATTCTACCATCCTGATCGCCGGCGTTCTCGTGTGGCTCAGGTATCGCCGCACCGCCGCGATCGACCGGGTGCTGCTCTGGCGGACGGCCATCATCGCGCCATTCATCACGTCAGTGATGCACACCGCGGGGTGGCTTGCCGGGCCCCTGACCGGACCGGACCCTGCACTGCTCTTTCCCGCCGCGTTCATCGATTGGCGCCTGGGCGCACTGGCCGCCGCCCTCTCCCTGGCGGTGGCCGGGCTGTTGTGCATCCGCGCGATCGCCGCCACGCTGACCGTGCGGCGGATGTTCGGACGCCGCGTCGACGCGGGCGACGAACTGCGCGACGAGGTGCTGGCCCTGGCGGCCACGATGGCGTGTCGCGCGCCGCGGATCACCGTCACGTCGCGCGCCGGCGTCCCAGCCGCGCTGGGCTCGCGCGAGATCTGTCTGCCGGCGCAGGACCTCGACACCTGGACCCCGCTGGAACGGCGCGGCATCATCGCGCACGAGCTGGCGCACCTCGATCGCCGCGACCCGCTGTGGCTCGCGCTCTGTACCTGGCTTGTCTGCCTGGTGCCGTTCCAGCCGCTGACGCGCGTGGCGCTGCGTCGACTGCGGGCCGCCGCCGAAGAAGCGGCCGACGATGTGGCCGTGGCCGTGACGGGCGACGCCGGCGCGCTGGCCTCGGCGCTGGTGACGCTGGCCGAACGGCGCGAGGGCGCGGGCCTGGGTGTGGCCGCCACGGGTTCCCCGCTGGTCCAGCGGGTCACACGCCTGCTTGACGATGCGGCGGCTCCTTCCGCGTGGAGTCGTGGGCGTCGCCGGTTCGTGGCCGTCGCCCTGATGGTTGCGTTGATCGGCATCGGCCCGGGCCTTGTGGCCTCGCCTCGACAAGTGCTGCACCAGGTGCCGTGGCTCACGCCCGGCCCCGGCACCCCGCACCCGCGCCTGCTCGAACTGCGGCAGACCAGCCGCGCCTGGCGCGAAACCTTGCGCCGCACCTTCCGCTGACGGCTTCGCCATGAATGGCCATCGGTCAGAGGACACGGCGCACGCGATGATGTTTTACACCTGTAAACCAAGGAGAGAGCTGATGATGCGATTCGTACGAACGCTGGTGCCGGCGGCGCTCGCCGTGGCGGTGACCCTGGCGGCGCCGGCCGCGCGCAGCCAGACGACGGAGTGGATGGCCTATGCCTCGCCCGCCGAGGCCGGGTTCTCGGCCGAGGCGCTCGACGCGGCCCGGGCCTTTGCCGACGAGAACCGCGCCGCCGCCGTGATGGCGATCTACCGGGGCCACGTCGTCGCGGCGTGGGGCGACGTGGCGCGCCCGTTCATGGCGCACAGCGTCCGCAAGAGCCTGGCCGGCGCCCTGTATGGTCAGGCCATTGCCGAGGGCCGCATTGCGCTCACCGACACGCTGGCGGCGCTGGGCGTGGACGACACGCCGGCGTTGACCGACGCCGAGAAGGCTGCGACGTTTGGCCACCTCATCGCCTCGCGATCGGGCGTGTACCACACAGCGGCGTACGCCGATGCCGGCCAGGATCGCGAACGGCCCGCGCGAGGCGCACACGCGCCGGGGACGTTTTTCTTCTACAACAACTGGGACTTCAACGCCGCCGAGCAGGTGTTCGAACGGCGCACCGGCGAGGATCTCTACGCGGCGTTCGATCGACGAATCGCGCGGCCGCTCGGCATGCAGGACTTCGATCCGCGCCAGCAGTTCGAAGTGCTCGAACCATCGCGGTCGCGGCTGCCCGCTCACACGATGCGGATCTCGGCACGCGACCTCGCGCGATTCGGGCAGCTGTACCTGCAGCGCGGACAGTGGCAGGGCCGGACGGTCCTGCCGGCCTCCTGGATCGACGACAGCTGGCGGATGCACACCACCTTGCCCGACGGCAGCGGCTACGGCTACCTCTGGTGGATCTTCGGGCCCGGATCGCTCGGGCCGTCATACCCGGCTCTGAACGCCGCGTCCGTGTATCTGGCGCGCGGTACCGGCGGACAGACCCTCTTCGTCATCCCGTCGCTCGACATGGTCATCGTCCATCGCGCCGACACGGACAACGGCCGTTCCGTACAGGGGCCGCGCATCTGGCAACTGGTCGAACGTCTGGCGGCGGCGCGCACCGGCACGCCGGCGACCCAGCCCCGGCTCGTCCCGATGGCCGCGAGCCCACTGACGTCGACCCTGCCCGCCCCGCCGGCCGAGACGTTCGTGCCGGTGACGGCCGCGCTGATCGCTCGGGTGGCAGGCGCGTATGCCGATGCCGTGCGCCCCGAGGTCATCACCCGCGTCTTCGAGCACGAGGGCCGGCTGTTCATGTCGCTGCCGGGTGAAGGTGAAGCCGAGATCTTCCCGACGGGCGACGGCCGGTTCACCGTGCGGGTGCAACCTGGCATCCGAGTGACCTTCGACCTGCCCGCCGAGGGGCCGGCCACCCGCGTGACCGTGGCCATCGGCGCGCGCGTGTTCCGCTTCACGCGTACCTGAATCCTCGCCACGGGCCAACCGGGATAGGATGCCGTGTCGTGGACGGCATCCTCCTGGCCCTGGCGGGCTACCTGGCGATTCAGCTTGCGATTGGCGCGTGGCTCGCGCCGAGAATCCACACGGAAGACGACTACCTGGTCGCCGGACGACGGCTCGGGTATCCGCTCACGATCTTCTCGGTCTTCGCCACGTGGTTCGGCGCCGAAACGTGTATCTCGTCAGCCGGCCGCGCGTACGAAGAAGGGTTTTCGTTGACCACGGCGGAACCATTCGCCTACGGCATCACGCTGATGCTGACCGGTCTGATCTTCGCCGTGCCGCTCTGGCGGTTGAAGCTGACCACCATGGCCGACTTCTTCCGCGGCCGCTTCTCGCCGGGCGTCGAGCGGCTGGCGGCCTTGATGCTCATCCCGCCTGGCGTGCTGTGGGCCGCCGCCCAGTTGCGTGGCTTCGGCACGGTGCTGACGACCCTGACGGATGTGGACCTGGCCACCGCCACGATGGCGGCCGCGGCATTCTGCATGCTCTACACGACGCTCGGCGGCCTGCTCGCCGACGCGGTCACCGATCTCATCCAGGGCGCCATGCTCATCGCCGGCCTCGGCCTGCTGGCGGTGGTGGTGGTGAGCAACCAAGGCGGCCTATCGGCGACGCTGGCGGCCATCGACACGACGCGCCTGAGCCTGGTGGGGCCGGAGGTCACGCCGACGTGGCTGGGCATCCTCGAGGAATACGCCATCCCGATCGGCGGGTCGGTCGTCGCCGTGGAACTCATCAGCCGCGTCATCGCCGCGCGGTCGCCGTCGGTGGCCCGCAACGGTCCGGTCGTGGCCGGCGGGCTGTACATGCTGATCGGCGCGATCCCGGTCGTGCTCGGACTGGTGGCGGCCCCGCTGGTCGGACCGCTGGATGACGCGGAGCAGTTCCTGCCGACGCTGGCGATGCAGATGCTGCCGACGGCCGGCTACGTCATTTTTCTTGGCGCGCTCATCTCGGCCATTCTCTCGACGGTCGATACGATCCTGCTGGTGGCCGGCGGCCTGGCCGCGCACAACCTCGTGGGCCCGTGGCTGGGGGTCACGTCTGAACGGCGGAAGCTGCAATTGGCGCGCGCCGGCGTCCTGGTATTCGGCGGCGTGGCCCTGTTCCTGGCCCTGGGCGGACGGGGCGTGGCCGAGCTGGTCGAGGAATCCTCGTCGTTCGGCACGGCCGGCACTCTGGTCGTCGTCTCGTTCGGCTTGTTCTCGAAGATCGGCGGTCCGCGCGCCGCGGCGCTGACGTTGCTGGGTGGTCTCGTCGTGTATGCGTCGGCCAGTGCCCTGGGCGCGCCGTATCCGTTTATCACCTCGCTGGCCGTGTCGGTGATCCTGTATCTGCTCGGAGGCTGGCGTGAATCCCACCGCTGACGTCACCATTCGTCCGGCGCGAACCGCCGACGTGCCGGCGCTGGGCGCGCTGGGCGCGGCGCTGATGCGCGCGCATTACGCCTTCGACAGCCGGCGGTTCCTGGCGCCCGGCGACAACCCGGAAGCGGGCTACGCGGCGTTCCTCGAGGCGCAGCTGCGGAACCCGGAAGCGTGTGTCTTCGTGGCGGAGCAGCGCGAGGGCGCGGCGGCCCGGATCGTGGGTTATGTGTTTGCGGCCGTTGAGCCGCTGTCCTGGAAGGAACTCCGCGATCGCGCCGGGTACATCCACGACATCCTGATCATCGAGGAGGCCAGGGGGACCGGCCTGGGCACGCGGCTGCTCGACGCCGCCATCGCGTGGCTGCGCGGCCACGACGTGCCGCGTGTGTTGCTGTGGACCGCCGCCGCCAACACCCGTGCGCGGGCGTTGTTCGAGTCGGAAGGCTTCAGACCAACGATGGTCGAGATGACGAGAGAGGTTTAATCCGCTCCAACGCCCGATCCAGCGCCTGGATCAGCGCGGGCGGGGTCAACGTATCCGCCCACACGACGATCGCGTGTTTGGACGGCTGCACCGTTTCACGAGGCGACCGGAAGGTCGGCTCCCCGTTGAGCGGGTTGAACTCGATCCAGCCCTGCCAGGTCCCCTTCGGCATCGGCAACGCACACGCCCGGGCTTTGAAGCGCTCCCCGTCCGGCCCCGGCACCGGCATGGGATATTCCGCGACGATATCCGCCATGCGCACGCGTTACTGCAAACCGCTGGCCATCTTTTCGAGGGCACTTGAAGGGACGCCACACGACATTCCTCGCGCCGTGGCCGCAGTGGCCATTACGAATTTCGCCTGAAGATCCGCACAGTAGACATGTAGACATGTAGTCCGGACGGGCTTCGAAATGCCTGTCTACATGCCTACATGCCTACTGTGCGGACAGGCGGTTTGGGAACCTTTTTATTTTTCCTACGTCGTAGGATCAACAATTCCTACAACGTAGGACTAAAACGAAGGAGCCGGACACATGGGCGAGGGCCTCGGGGAATTTGAACAACTGGTCATGTTGACCGTGCTGCGGCTGGGCGATGAGGCCTATACCGGGTCGATTCGACAGGACCTGCTCGACCGGGCCGGGCGGGACGTATCGCCAGGCGCCGTGTTCACGACCCTGGAGCGGCTGGAAGGCCGCGGCCTGGTGAGTTCACGGTACGGCGAGGCCACACCTGAACGCGGCGGGCGCCGCAAGCGGTATTACCGGCTCAGAGCCGAGGGCCGCCGGGCGCTGGCGCAGGCGCTCGACACGGTGCGGCGGGTGGTCGAGGGCCTCGAGGATCAGTTGCCGGGACTGGAGCGGCCATGACGGGCACCCCACCCCGCGCCGCCACCCGGCTGCTGCAGCTCTTGCTGCGCAGTTCGGCGTACGAAGTGGTCGCCGGCGACCTCGAAGAGGCCTACCGGCAGGGCCGCGGACCCGCGTGGTACTGGGCGCAGGTGCTGCGCTCGATCGCCGCGCACCTGGCCGGGCTCGTCCCCGTTGTGATGGCCTCACTGCTGAACTCGCTGCGGCAGCTGCGCCACCAGCCGATGTACGTCGCGGCGGTGTGCGGCACGCTGGCGCTGGCGGTCGCCACCGTCACGGCCAGCGGCGTGGTGCTGGGCCGGGCCTTCCTCGACCCGCTGCCGTACCCGCATCCCGATCGCCTCGTCTCGTTGCTGACTCAGGTCGAGGGCGCGACGTCGGCCGTCTCGGCGCACGTGTTCGAGGACCTCCGGCGCGCCGACGCGCCGTTTGACCGTCTGGCCCCCATGCGGCCGGCGAATGCGGCGGTGTCGGCCAACGGCCTCACGACGAGCGTCAGCGCCACCCTGGTCACGCCGGACTACTTCGAACTGCTCGGAGTCCGTCCCGCGCTGGGCCACCTGTGGTCGCACGCGCAGGAACCGGTGGCGGTCGTCAGCTGGCGGTTCTTCGTCGAGACCCTTCAGGGCGACGCCACGGCGATTGGCCGCGGGCTGACCGTGGACGGCGCGACCCGTACGGTCATCGGCGTGTTGCCCGCCGACTTCCATCCGCCCTACTGGGTACAGGCGCAGGTCTGGCTGCCGCTCGACCTGGCGCCGCTGGCGCGTGAACCGCGAGGCCGCCGGCAGCTGTCGATTCTCGGACGGCTCGCTCCGAGCACTTCGGTGGAGGCCGCCGCGACCTTCCTCGCCACCTTCAGCGAGGGTCAACGCGCGCGGTTCCCCGTCGAACACGGCCGGCAGGCGTGGATCGCGCGACCGCTCACCGAGGAGTTCACGGCCACCGCGCGCCCCGCGTTGATCGGTGTCGCGGCCGGCGCCGGGCTGCTGCTGCTCATCGTGTGCGCGAACATCGGCGGCCTGTCGGCCGCGCGCGCCCTGAGCCGTCAATCACAATCCGCCATCCGGCACGCCCTGGGCGCCAGCCGGCGCCGCCTGTTCGCCGAGCAGGCCAGCGAGAGTGTCAGCCTGGCGCTGCTCGGCACCCTCGGCGGCCTGGCGCTGGTGCCGCTGCTGGTGGGCGTCGCCGCGCGGCATCAACGCGACTTCCTCGAGCGGGCGGCGCCCCTCGCGGTCGAACCGGCCTGGCTGGCGCTGGGTCTGGGCGTCGGCCTGCTCGCCGGCGTCACCGCGGCCCTCGTCCCCATGCGCCTGCTCGGCCACGCCAGCACCGGGCTGCCGTCCGGCTCACGCGGCGCCACCGGCACGCGCCGGCTCACGCTGACGCGACAGGCGTTGGTGGTCATGCAGGTCGCGCTCGCGCTGATGCTCGTCGTGGGCGCCGGCCTGCTCGTCCGCACGGTGCAACACCTGGCGAACGTCCCGGTCGGCTTCCACACCGCGGGCATGACGAGCGTGTCGGTGACCATGCCGGGCGCGCGGTTTGCGCAAACCGCGCAGCAGCTCCACGTGGAGGACGCGCTCATGGCGCAGCTGGCGCGGATCCCCGGTGTCACCGGCGTGACCGCCTCGATCGGCCTGCCGGCGGGCGCAGCGATGGGCGCCTCGCTCCACATCGAAGGCCGCTCGACGGCCGAGGGCCTGGCCGAAGTCGGGTACACCTCCGTCGCTCCCGGCTTCCTGACGACGATGGGCCTGCCGTTGGTGGCGGGCCGCGACATCACTGCGGCCGACACGTCCTCGACGACCGGCGCGATCCTCCTCAACGAAACCATGGCGCGCCAGTACTGGCCGCAGGGCGACGCCCTCGGCGCGCGCATCTATCTGGGACCGGGCCGGCCTGATCCGGGCGCCTGGATGGAAGTGGTCGGGATCGTCGGCGACGTACGCCAGTCGCTGGTGACGGCCGGCATCCGTCCGACGGCGTACGGGTCGACGCGGCAGTACTCCTGGCCGCGCCGGGTCTTCACCGTGCAAACGCCGCAGCGGCCTGCGACGCTCGAGGCCGACCTGCGCAAGGCGATCGCCGCCGTCGATCCCGCGCTGAGCCTTGGGGTGATTTCGTACCTGCCCGATGTCTTCGCCGCGCAACAGGGCCGGCACCGGCTGGTGATGACGACGCTGGCGCTGTTTGCGGTGGTCTCGCTGGTCCTGTGCGCCTCCGGCCTGTATGCGATTGTCGCGATGACCTCGCGCAGCCGGCGGCGAGAGTACGCGATTCGCCTGGCGCTGGGCGCGCCGCGCGAACACGTCCGCTGGCAGGTGGCCAGGCACGCCGCCACGCTCGCCGGCCTGGGCGTGCTCACCGGCCTCGCACTTGCGGCGCTGGGCGTGCGCGGGGTGGCCGGCCTGCTGAGCGGCATCCAGCCACTCGACGCGCCGACGTTTGCGGCGGCAAGCCTGCTCTTGTCGCTGCTGGCCGCCGCCGCCGCGTGGTGGCCCGCGCGCGAGGCCTCGCGCGTCAATCCCATCGACACGTTGAGATCGGAGTAGTCCATGGCGCCTTCCACTCCCCCTGCGCGCGCCGTTCGCCTGCTGAAGCGGTGCCTGTCCGACGAGGCCTTCGAAGCGGTCGCCGGCGACCTCGACGAAGAGCTGCGGCGCGGGCGCAGCCACGCCTGGTATTGGCGCCAGGTGCTGCGTTCCGTCGTCGCGCACGGCGCGGGCCGCGTGCTGCGCAGCACCACGGCGTTTTCGACCGACCTGCGCCTCGCCGCGCGCGCGCTCTCCCGGCAACGCCGGCTCCTGATCGTCGCCACCACGACGTTGGGCCTCGGCGTGGCCCTGTGTATCACGGTGCTCGCGGCCGTCAACGCGTACTTGTGGCGCGGCCTGCCCTACCCCCACAGCGATCGGCTCCACCATGTGCTGCTGTTCCAACCGGGCATCGACCTGCCTCGCGATCTCGATCGCCTCGACTGGCGGTCGCTCGACGATGTGGTGGAGCTGTCGATCGCGTGGGACCTCGACGTCTTCAACCTGCGAGGGGCGCCGCACCCGGAGGCCGCGCAGGGAACCTGGGTCACGCCGCACTACATGGAAGGATTCGGCGTCCGCACGGCCCTGGGCCGGGCATTCGAACCGGACGACTACGCGCCCGACGGCCCGGCCGTGGCGATCATCAGCCATCGCCTCTGGCAGCGCCGGTTCGGCGGCGATCCGTCGGTGATTGGGCGCACGTTCCAGTCGTTCTCCAACGATCGTCCGCAGGATGTCGGCGTGTTCACCATCGTGGGTGTGCTGCCCGACACACACTGGCATTACCAGCAGGCCTTCACGGACGTGATGGCGCCGCTCCGGGTGGGTACGTATCCGTATCTCGTGCGGCTCCGGCCCGGCGCGTCGGCGCCCGAGGTGCGCGACCGCATCGAGGCGCTGATCCGCGCGCGGCACGACCTGCCATCACAGTGGCGCGTGTCGCTCGTCTCCGCGCTCGATCAATACGTCACCTCCGTCCGCCCGCTGCTGCTGACCCTCGGCGCGGCGGCCTCACTCATCCTGCTGATTGCCGCCGCCAATGTCGGCGTCCTTCTGCTGGTGCGCGCCAGTGAGCGGCGGCCGGAGATGGCCGTGCGCCGGGCGCTGGGCGCCACGGGCCTGCGCCTGGCGCGTGGCATCGTCGCCGAGGCGGTCGTGCTGGGCGGACTGGCGGGCGGGCTCGGTCTGGGCGCGGCCGCGGTACTGCTGAGGGTTCTGGCGCCACTGGTCGAACGAAGCCTGGGCCGCGGCGTGCCCGGTGGTGCGTCCGCCCTCGACGTGGACGGCGTGGTGTGGCTGGGCGCCCTCGCGGCCACCGCGCTCATCGTCCTCCTGTGCTCCGTGCTGCCGGTCTGGGCCGCCGCCAGGGCACAGGACCCCGTGAACTCCGCGCAGAAGGGCGCGCTCGGCAGCCGCGCTCAGCAGCGCGCGCGCATGGCGCTTGTGGTGACGGAAATCGCGGCCTGCCTGTCCCTGCTGGTCGGCGCGGCGCTCATGGTGCAAAGCGGTCTTCGCATGCTCGGCACCGACATCGGCATCGATGCCAGTGACGTCACGGTGACGTCGTTCCAACTCAACCAAACCGCCTATCCGACGCCGGCGGCCCGGCGCGCGGCGTTGCAGCGCGTGACGGAGTCGGCGAACGAGATGCCCTCGGTCACGGGTCTGGCGCTCGCCAACTCGTGGCCACTGCAGCAGGCGCCGGAACGCGAGGTGACTCCCGCCGGTGCCGGCGCCACGCCGGCGCGCACGAGCTTTCAGCACGTGAGTGATGGGTACTTCGACGTGCTGCGGATTCCCATGCTCGACGGCCGGGCGTTCGGCCCACAGGATCGTGGCGCCCCATTCCGCGTCATCGTCAGCCGCACGTTGGCCGAGCGGTTGTGGCCCGGCGAACGCGCCGTGGGCCGCTCGCTCACGGTGGCGCCGTCGCCGCAGGCGCCGGCCGGGACGCCGCCGGCCACCGTCGAGGTCATCGGCGTCGCCGGCGACACACGCCACAGCCATCTCGACACCGAGGCCGCCGACATGTACGGCGCATTGTCTCAGGTGGGCGGCACCGCGGCGTTTGTGTACCTGCGGTCCAGTCGGCCCACGAACGCGCTCGAGGAGTTCCGAGCGTCGCTTGCGCGAATCGATCCCGACCTGTCCGCCGGCAGCCCGCGGCAACTGGCGGACATCCTCGACCAGCAGCGGGCCGGCCCGCGCTTCCTGGCGCAACTGCTCGTGGTGTTTTCCGCGGCGGCCGCCCTGCTGGCGCTGGTCGGCATCCACGGGGTCGTCAGCTACGCCGCGGCGCAGCGCCGGCGCGAGGTCGCCCTGCGTCTGGCCATCGGCGCCTCACGCGCGGACATCACGCGCCTGTTCCTGGGCCAGGGCGTCTGGATGGTGGCAATCGGACTGGCTGCAGGTCTGCTGGGAGCTCGCGGCCTCGCGCAACTGCTGGGCTCCCAGCTCTTCGGTGTGAGCGCCGGCGATCCCGTCATCATCGGCGGCACGGCCGCGGCATTCGGCCTCTGCGCACTAATCGCGTCGCTGGGCCCCGCCCGCCGCGCCGGCGCCACCGATCCAGCGGTGGCTCTCCGGGAACCCTAAATCGCTTGTCCTCACAGTAGACATGTAGGAAACGAAGTATTCGCTACATGCCTACATGCCTACTGTGTGGACATGCCTACATGCCTACTGTGCGGACACGTAGGAAACGAAATGTTTTCTACATGCCTACATGCCTACTGTGCGGACAAACGATTTAGCGCACGCGTGTGGCGTTCGGGTCGGGCCGGACGACGATGACCGAGTGCACTGTCTGGTCGCCAATCGTCAACTTCACTCGGTAGGTACCCGGGCCGGCCTGAGCCGCGGCGCCGCCACCGCGCCCGCCGCCACGTGCCGGTTGCGGCGGTGGGGCGTCTGCGTCTCCACCCGCTGCAGCGTCGCCGCCGCGCCCGCCCTGCCGGCCGCGGCCTGGTGCCGGCGCCGCGCCGCCCGCGAAGGTCATCGGCCAGAAGTAGCGGTTGACGCCCTGGCGGACGGGGATGTCGGCCGTGAAGGTTCTCGTGCCGGCGCTTTCGCTGATCTCGATCTTCGCCGAAGTCACCGACGCCGGGCCGACGTAGAAGTTCACGGTCGCCGAATTGCGGATCTCGGTTGGTGAATTCAGCGGTGCGCTCTGCGACATCGTCAGCGGATTGCGGCCCTGGAACAACATGTGGCCTCGTGTGGCGCCGCGGCTGACGGCCTTCCAGATCGTGGCCACGCGGTTGCTGAAGGCGTGCGCGTTTGACGCGAGCACGGCCGGCGTCAACTGCTGCAGCGGCGTGATGTCGTCGAGAATCCACAGGCTGCGGCCGTGGGTGCCGGCCACCAGGTCGTTGTCGCGCGGGTGAATCACCAGGTCATGCACCGGCACCGTCGGCATGCCGGTCATCATCTTGTGCCACGCGCCGCCGCCGTCGATGGACGCATACACGCCGTATTCGGTGCCCGCAAACAGCAGCAGCGGATTCTTCAGATCTTCCTTGACGACGTAGACGGGGCCACGCGCGGGCAGATTGGCGGTGACGTTCGTCCATGTGCGGCCGAAGTCCGTCGTCTTGAGGACGTACGGCGTGAAGTTGCCCGTGCGGTGACCGTCGAAACTCACGTACGCGGTGGCCGGGTCGAAGTGGGACGGCTCGACGCGGCTGACCCACGTGCGAACGGGCACCATCGACGCCGGGATGTTCTCGCGCACGTTGGTCCACGTCGCCCCTCCATCCCGCGTCACCTGCACGTTGCCGTCGTCAGTGCCCGCCCAGATGATGCCCGGGCGCACGGCTGATTCCACGACCGAGATCAGTGTGGCGTGTGTCTCCGCGCCGCCGCGTTCGCCGAGGAAGCCCGTGGGTGTGCCGCGCGTCGTGTAATCCGGGTCCTTGGTCGACAGGTCGGGACTGATGATCGTCCAGCTTTCGCCACGGTCGGTGCTGCGGAACAGGTAGTTGGCGCCCAGGTACACGATCTTCGAGTCGTGCGGTGAGAGGATGAGCGGCGAACTCCAGTTGTAGCGGAAGGTGGGCGCCGCGCCCTCGCGCGCGGTGACCTCGTCGAAATTGAGAATCGTCTGCTGGCGGGGCGTGACGCTGGTGCCCGTCTGCCGGAACTCGGCGTCCAGCCGGCGTACGCTGCCGTTCTGCGTCTCGGTGAACACCGTCGTCCAGTCCTCGGGGTCGACCGTCGTGTGGAAGCCGTCACCCGAGTGGAACTTCCACCAGTGATCGTTGAGGATGCCGTTGTAGTCGCGGCTGTTGCTGGGGCCGCCCCAGTTACCGCTGTCCTGCAGGCCGCCGTAGATGTAGTACGGGTCGCGATTGTCGAGGGTGATGGCGTAGTACTGCCCGATGTCCATGTTGTCGAACATCTGGAAGGTAGCGCCCGCGTCGTAGGTGACCGACGCGCCTTTGTCGTTGCCGATGTAGAACCGCCGGCTGTTGGCCGGATCGATCCACATCGCGTGGAAGTCGCCCTCGATACCGTCAAGGCGTCGCGCAAACGTGCGGCCGCCGTCCTCGGACACCCGCGCGGGCACTTCCATCACGTACAGCCGGTTCGGTTCGTTCGGATCGAGCTGAATGTGCGAGTAGTAGAACGGCCTGCTGTTGGTGGTGTTGACGTACGTCCACGTCGCGCCTGCGTCTTCCGAGCGATAGATGCCCGAGCCGGGCACCTTGAGATCGTTGGTGGTCGCGGCCTCGACGATGGCCGCGAGGATGCGCGGGTTCTTGCGATGAATCGTCAGACCGACCTTGCCGATGTTGCCCGCGGGCAAGCCAGTCGTCAGCTTCGTCCAGGAGTCGCCGCCGTTGGTCGACTTGTAGATGCCGCCGTTCGGGCCGCCGCTTTCGAAGATGTAGGGACGACGGAGGCGTTCCCACAATCCGGCATAAAGCACGTTGGGGTTGGACGGATCCATCAGGATGTCGCTGGCGCCGGTGCGCTCGTCGGTGGGCAGACCGTTGGTGAGTTTGCGCCACGTCTTGCCGCCGTCGGTCGTCCGGTAGATGCCGCGGTCGGGGTTGTGGTCCCAGAGGTGACCTTGCGCGGCGACGTAGGCGATGTCGGGATTGGTTGGATGCGTGAGGACCTTGCCGATGTGGTGCGACTCGGGCAGGCCCACGTTGACGAACGTCTTGCCGCCGTCGGTCGACTTGTAGACGCCGTCGCCCCACGACACGCTGTTGCGCACGCAGTCTTCGCCGGTGCCCACCCAGATGATGTTCGGATTCGGCTGGAAGATGGCGATGTCGCCGATGGCCGACACCGGGTAGTGCTCGAAGATGGGCGTCCATGTCGTGCCGGCGTTCTCCGACTTCCACACGCCGCCTGACGCGGTGCCGATGTACACGATGGCCGGATTCGCTTCGACGGCTTCGATGTCGGAAATGCGGCCGGCCATGTTCGCCGGTCCGATGTTGCGCCACTGCAACTGACCAAACAGCGACTCGGCGGTGGGTGCCGGCGGCGCCTGGGCCAGCGGCACGGTCACGGCCAACGACGCGGTCACAAGCACCAGTGCGGCAAATCTGAATCGGGACATGCGCGAAATGATACCGCGGCCGCCAGACCCGGCCGCGCTACGATTTCCTCGACAGCCCACGAACCCACGAACCCACGAACCCACGAGCCCACGAGCCCACGAGCCCACGAGCCCACGAACCCACGAGCCCACGAACCCACGAACCCACGAACCCACGAGCCCACGATAATGTCTCGTGCTCGATCTGAACCTGCATGTGGCCGGGCTGCTCGACGACCTGGCGGCCGTTCAGACGTCGATCTATCCCCGCCGGGCCTACGAACGGGCCGCGCGGCAGGTCATGCTGCTGCCCGAGCCGCTGCGCGCCGGGGCGCCCCTGCCCGACGTGGGCAAGACCGCGACGCGCGTCATCCAGGAAGTGCTCGCGACCGGACGGTCCGCCTTCGTCGACACCGCCGTGGCGGCGAGCGGCCGCGCGGCCGACGTCGACCTGCGCCGTGAGCGCCGCACTGGTTTCATGAGCCGCGCCGTCGCGCGCCTGGTGCTGGCCGACGCCGGCGTCGACAAGCAGGCCGTTGGTCTGAAGGACTATCGCGGCGACTTCCAGATCCACTCCACCTGGAGCGACGGGCAACGGGCGATCGGCGAGTTGGCGATTGCGTGTATCGAACGCGGCTACACCCACATTGCGATCACCGACCACACGGCGGGCCTCTCGATCGCCCGGGGCCTCGACGCCGCCGGCATGCGCGCGCAAGGTCTGGAGATCGACGCAATCAACGAGACGACGGCCGGGCGATTCACGGTGCTCAAGGGCATCGAAGCCAACATCCTCGCTGACGGCTCGATTGATTTCACTCCGCAGCGCGCGCCTCGCACTCCGCACTCCGCACCCCGCACTCCGCACTGCAGCGTCGTGCTCGTCGCGCCCCATTCAAAGCTGGACACCGACGAGGATCAGACCCGGCGGTTGGTGAAGGCCGTGTCGACGCCGGGCGTTCACATCCTGGCGCACCCCAGCGGCCGCAAGTTCGGCAAGCGGCCCGGTATTCGCGCCGACTGGACCGCTGTCTTTGCCGCAGCCAAGGCTCACGGTGTTGCGATCGAGATCGACGGCGATCCGTCGCGCCAGGATCTGCCCTACGCACTGGCGCGGCAGGCCTTCGACGCGGGCTGCCTGATCGCCATCGACAGCGATGCGCACGACACGGACGAACTCTGTTTCGCCGAGATCGGCCTTGCCCATGCACGCCTCGCGGGCATCCCGGCGACCCGCGTCATCAATACGTGGACGACCAAGAAGCTCACAGCCTGGCTTGCTCGGTCGACACAGTAGACATGTAGGCATGTAGGAGTGCCACGCCCCAGCACTCCGCACGTCTGCACGCTCCGCACCGGGGCTCAACTGTCCCTTGCCGCCCCGCGCGGCGCTGTTATCCTCGCGGGCATGATTGTCGTGTTGTTCCGTTCGCGCCTCTCCCCCGCCGCCGGTCAGGACTACTCGGATACGGCGGCTGCCATGCTGGCCGCGGCGAAGACCATGCCCGGATTCGTCGATTTCAAGAGTTTCAAGGCTGAAGACGGTGAACGCCTCAGCGTCGTCCGCTGGACCGACCTCGAGTCGATGGAGGCGTGGCGCACACACGCGGGCCACATGGAGGCCAAACGCCGCGGCCGCGCGTCGTGGTACGACGAGTACCACATCGAGATCGCCGAAGTGAGGCAGACGCGCGACTTCGTCCGGGGTCGATCGTCAACACAGTAGACATGTAGACATGTAGGAAGATCCGCTGAAGTTCTACATGCCTACATGCCTACTGTGTGGACCCGCGATTTTAGGATCGCATCGACTCCATCGGACTGACGTGCGCCGCGCGGCGCGCGGGCAGGTACGCCGCCAGGAGCGCCACGGCCAGCAGGGCCGCGGACATGGCGATGAACGTCAGCGGATCGAGCGCGGCGGTCTCGAACAGCAGATCGTCCATGACACGCGTCAGGGCCGCCGCGGCGGCGATGCCGATGACGAGACCAATCGACGCCAGCACCGCGCCCTGGCCCACCACTGACCGCATCACGAGCGACGGCTGCGCACCCAACGCCATGCGCACGCCGATCTCGCGCGTGCGCATCAGCACGGCGTACGACAGGACGCCATACAACCCGACTGCGCCCAGCACGAGCGCCAGCGCCGCCGCGATACCGATGGTCGCCATGGTGAACGTGAACTCCACCACCGACGCGTCGAGAATCTCCTGCATCGACCGCACCGACGCCACCGGCAGGCCCGCGTCCACATCCCACACGGCGCGGCGCAGGACGTCCGCACTCACCTCGCCCGCGCGCCCCTTCACCACGTAGTCGAGCGTGCGCAGGCCCACCGGCGCCACTCCAGGCCGGGCATAGTAGATGAGCGGCCGAATAGGCAGCCGCAGTCCGTCCTGCCGTTCGTTGCCGACGACGCCCACGATGGTGATCCAGGGCGCCGGCTGCCCGTCAGGCCCCGACTGTCCGCCCATCCGTACGCGCTTGCCCAGACCGTCGCCGCCTGGGAAGTACTGGTCGACGATGGCCTGGTTGACGACCGCGGTGTACACATCCTCCGCGAGGTCGCCCGAGTGGAACAACCGGCCGCGCAGCAGAGGGATGCCCATTGACCCGAAGTAGTCGCCGGCCACCAGCTTGTAGTGCACGATGGGCGGCAGCGCGGCAGCGTCGAGCTGGCGATCTTCAAAGACGTGTGCCGTGCCGGGCGCCGCATTCGCGATGGGCAGCACGGTGGCGGCGCCGGCCGAGGCCACGCCCGCCGTTTCATTCAGCCGCGCGAGCAGCCGATCGCTGAACGCGCGCACCGGCGCGCCATCGGGATACTGCGACGCCGGCAGCGCCACGCGAAACGTCATCACACCATCCGCCTGGATGCCGGGATCGGTGGCGAGCAGGCGGTTGAAGCTGCGCACGAGCAGACCCGACCCGACCAGCAGCACCAGCGCCATCGCCGTCTGCAGGACCACCAGGCCATGACGCGCGCGTTGGCGCGCGGGATCATCGCCGCCACGCACACCCAGGCGCAGCGCGGCCAGCGACCGCGGCCGCGTGTACTTCAAGGCGGGCAGCAGTCCGAACAGGCACGCCGACACGACCGCGAGTGCGGCCGCAAACGCCAGCACCGTGACATCCACCGTGACCAGATGCAGTCGCGGCACAGTGGGCGGCGCCAGGCGCAGCAGTGCCGGCAGGCCGGCTGCCACGGCGGCGACGCCCAGGACCGCACCAAGTGTCGCGATGAGCAGAGCCTCGGCGAGCATCGAGCGTACGAGCGTCCACCGCGCGGCGCCCATGGCCACACGAATCGCGATCTCCAACTGCCGCCCTTCCGCGCGCACCAGGAACAGGTTGGCCACGTTGGCGCACGCGATGAGCAACAGAATCCCGACCGTCCCCAGCAGGATGAGCAGCGGCTGCCGGCTGTCGCCAATCACATCGTCTTTCATGCGATGCACGAGCGGCGCATAACCGTTGTCGAGCAGAAACGCGCGGTAGGGCGGAACGGTGATGCTCTCGGTCAGTCGCACCACCAACGGCACCAGATTCGTCGTCGCCGCCTCTGGAGTCACGCCGGGTCTGAGGCGCGCGATGGCGTTCCAGCCGAAGGAACCTTGAATCGGCGCCGCGCGGTCGTGCCTCGCGGGCAGGAAGAAGTCCGGCGTGCCCGAGCCGTCGATGGCGGCCGGCAGCACCCCGATGACTTCAGTGGCGGCGCCGTCCATCTGAATCGTCCGGCCGACGATGGCTGTGTCTGCCCCGAAGCGATCGCGCCACGCGCGGTGACTGAGCACCACAACGTTGGGTCCGCCCGGTGCGTCCTCGGCGGCGGTGAACACGCGCCCTTGAACGGGCGCGATGCCCAGCGTGGAAAAGTAGGTATGGGTCGTCTCGATGGTGTCGACGACATCGGGCGAGCCGGAACCGGTGAGATTGGCGCGGCCGCGCTGGAGCAGCGCCATGTGCTCGAAGACCTGATTGTCGCGTTCGTACAGGAAGTACAGATCGGGCGACAACGGAAACTGGTTGTAGCCAATCTTCGGCGCGTGGCTCCATACGTTCACCACGCGATCGCCGTCCGGATACGGCAGCGGCTGCAGCAGGATGCCGTTGGCCACGCTGAAGATGGCCGTGGCGCCGCCGATGCCGAGGGCCAGTGTCAATGACGCGATGACGGTGAAGCGCGGCTGATGGGCCAGTGAGCGCGCGGCGTTACGCAGATCGGTGAACAGACGGGACATGAAGGCATCTCCTGGCGGAGGCAGCTGACGGGTAAAGGTGCGTTCGGCGACGGCCGAGCGGCGGCAGAGCACGCTGAGGGCTTCGCGGCGGAACCAGCGGCGGGCGGCACGGGGATCCGAGACGACGCGTTCAGCGAACTCCTCGTGGAAGTCGCCCAGCACCGTGCGGCCCACCTCGGTGCCTGAGAGGCGCAGCGCCAGCAGGCGCGCCAGCACACGTGGAGGCTGATTACCGCCGGGCATGGAGCCGGACTCCGTCGAGCAGCCGCTCGACTGCGCGTTGATATTCGACGACCGCGGTGCGGCCGGCCGCCGTCACGCTGAACCGGCGGCGCGGGTGCCCTCCGCGTTCGGGGGTGCCGTCTTCAAGCGTCCAGGCCAGGAACCCCTTGCGTTCCAGCCGATCGAGCGTCGCGTACAACGCGCCGCGCGACACCCGCCGCCCCGCGCGTTCCTCGAGCTCACGCCCGATCGCCGACCCCATCGCACCATCGGGATGACGAAGCACGGCCAGCAGCACCAGATGTTCAAACTCACCAAGCACGCCCAGACCGGCCATCACCCCTCCCGATGTCTAGATTCTAGACATCGATCACGTAGACGGCGGGAACGGCTCCTTGGTTCCCGTCTCCACCGGGGACCCGTAGGGCGCTCCGAAGTTCGGAGCGCCGAGATCGCGGCCGGAAGAGCCGGCCGCGCTACGGAGACCTCGCCATCTCGCCATCGAGATCGCGGCCGCAAGAGCCGGCCGCGCTACGGAGACCTCGCCATCTCGCCATCTCGCCACCTCGCCATCTAGAATGGGTGCCTCTCATGAAGCGGTCCCTCCTTGGGGTGGCGCTGGTGGCCGCAGGCGCCGGTGTGTGGGCGCAGCAGCAGGCGCCTGTCTTCCGCGCGGGGATTCAGTACGTGTCGGTGGACGTGGTGGTGACCGACGGCGACGACAAGCCCGTGCGGGATCTGAGGCGCGACGACTTCGAGATCATCGACCGTGGCCGGCCGCAGGTGATTGAGGACTTCCGCTTCGTGGACATTCCACTCGCCGGCGCGTCGCTGACGGAGCTGCGGGCGTTGCCGCCGCCGACCGACGTCTCGACCAACGCCAGGCCCGCGCCAGACTCGCGCCTGTGGGTCGTCATCATCGATACGCTGCACACGCTGGAGTCGGAGATCGTTCCGATGAAACAGGTGATGCACACCTTCATCCAGTCGATTGCGCCGGCCGATGAGGTGGCCATCATCTATCCCAATCGATCGGATCTGGGCACGAACTTCACGTCCGATCGTGCGCGCATGCTCAAAGCGGTGGACGACCTGCGTGCTGCGTCAGGATTTGCGGTCGACGCGCTGGGCAAGGCCCTCACCTCCGCCGGCGGCTCGACGGAGGGCAAACGCGCCGGCATCGCGCTGGCGTTTTCGCTCAAGCAATCGGCGCAGGCGTTGGCGGGCGCCTCACACCCGCGCAAGGCCATCGTCCTGATGGGCGCCGGCTCACCGGCCAACATGAGCGGGGAACCCGGCACGATGTGGGACGTCTTCGATGAATTCAAGGACGCGTATCAGACCGCGCTCGAAGCGAACGTGCCTATCTACACGATCGATCCACGCGGCATCGTCCTGGCCGCCGACGCCATCCGGGGCGGCGGCGCAAGAAGCGCGGCCGGCGCCAGCGGGGCGGCGTCCGTAAACTTCGGCCTGCGGTATCAGCTCGACAACCTGCACGTGGCGGCGATCAACACCAACGGCCGCGCCTTCGTGAACTGGTCGAACATCACCGGCGCGATGCAGACACTGGTGGAGGAGAACGGCGCCTTCTACCTGCTGGGGTATTACCCGGACACGGCGCCGATGGCCGATCGTTTCAACGACATCGACGTGAAGGTCAAGCGCCCGGGCCTGAAGGTGCGCGCGCGCAGCGGGTATCACGCCAACAGCCGCGCCCTTGACGTGGACACACCGCTGGCCGACCGCCTCAAGACGTCGATGAGTTCAGCCATCGATGTACGCGGCCTTACGTTGCGGGCGTCGGTGGCGCCGCTGCTGCCGCACGACAAGGTGATGCGGACGGCCGTGACCGTGCATGTGACGTATCCGATGCTGGCGCTGCCCGACCTGCCGTTCGAGACGCTGCAGATTCACCTGATGGCGCTTGACGGCGACGCCAGGGTGAAAGCGGAGGTCGAGCGGTCGTACACGGTGCGGCCGCCGCGATCGGAGCGCGACACGGTAGCCGTCGTGATCAACGACGCGATTGACCTGCCGTCGCAACCGCTCACGCTGCGCATCGGCGTGGCCAGTCAGGCGCTGGGCCGCGCGGGCACGATCCAGGTGCCGGTCCACGTCCCGAAGCCGTCCGAGTCGAAGATTCAGATGGGCGCCGTGGTGCTGGGCACGCCGAACTCCCCCAGCCCACCGACACTGGGCGCCGATTGGGTGAGGCCGCTGCTGCCATTCCAGCCCACTACGCGCCGCACCTTCTCACCCGCTCAGACGCTGCGCGTCTTCGCGCCCGTCTTCTGGAAGGGTCGCGAGTCAGAGGCGCGCGTGGTCCTCACGCTGGAAGGCACCGGCGTCACGCTGCGGCGCGAGGAACGCGTGGCGGCCACCCGCCTTGACGGCCGTCAGGTCACCTCACTCGACACCCTGATCGGTCTGGACAAACTGCGCGGCCCGTTCACCCTCACGCTCGCAGCCACGGCCAACGGCCGCGACACGGCGACGCGTGAGGTCCGGTTCACCGTGCAGTAGCGTCCACAGGGTCGCCGCTACCGGCAGTAGTCGCTGGTCTTCCCCGCGGCGCCGTCCCCACCCGGCAGGGCCCGCAATTGCGCGGACTGCGCGACGTGGTCGAGCCAGCAGAGCGCATACGGCGCCTGCTCGCCCGGATGCGCGGCCAGCCACGCCGGGTCGTTGCTGGCGGCGTTTCTCTGCCGAAGATCGTACGCCCCCCAATCCACACTCGTATTGCCCGTCATCCGGAAGCCGACCGCCGTGGCGATCGTTTCGCCTTCGGTCACGGTGATGCCGGCAGGAAACACCGTGGTGGCCGAACTCTCGGTCGGGGCCGGGAGGGTGTCGGCCAGCGCCTGGAAGCGGCTGCTCAGGGTCAGCAGATGGTCCAGCCGGTGCATCACGCCGCAGCTGTTCACGATGTCGAAGAGATACTGCACCTCGCCAAACTCGATGTAGCGGACGCCGCGAAAGAGATAGCCGGACATCGGCGCCGTCACGGTAATGGCGCTGTTCGTGCCTGGCGCAAACAGGAAGCCGCCATGCGCCTTGTAATGGCCGCCGCGTATCTGGCCCGGGTACAACACGGCGGTCACCTTGGTGATGTCCACCGGCAGGGCAAACGACAAGGGCGTCGTACATGCCGGCGGTGTGCCGCTGGCCGTCCACGTCGAGCCGTTCCACGACCACGTCACGGCCGTCGTGCCGCCGCCCGAGGGCGGCGTCGGGGACCCCGGCGACGGCGTCGGCGGACCTGGCGACGTCGATGGACTCGTGGGGGTGCTGCCGCCCCCGCTGCACCCGGCAGCCGCAACGATGACGATGGCAATCGCGACGAGGGAAAGGCGACGGGTCACTGGCATGCCGCGATTATAGGAACCGGCGGCGCCAGTGACCCGTTTCCGGACGGTCAGGACTTCTCAGGAAATGTCATGACCGGCCTCATTCTTACCGGTCCACCAACGGCACCGCAGCCTTGCTCTCGGGCGTCCGGTACTTCTCGAACCACGCCATCAGGTAGAGCTGCTGCAGCAGCTGGTGCGACGGCCGGCGCCACCCGTGGAATTCGTCAGGCATGCGCACCAGCAACGTGTCGGTCTTCCGCAGGATCTTGAGCGCGCGGTAGTACTCCTCGCTCTGCGTCATCGGCGTGCGCAGATCCGCCTCTCCCGTCATCACCATGGTCGGGGTCGTGACGTTGGCCACGTAGTGCAGCGGCGAACGCACGGCGTACTCCATCGGATCCTCCCAGGGATACTTCTGGAACTGGTTGTACCAACTGGTCCCGTCGGTGGTGCCGACAAACGAGTGCCAGTTGATCACGGGACGCATCGAGACCGCGGCGCGGAACCGGTCCGTGTGACCGACGATCCAGGCGGTGAGCACGCCGCCGCCCGATCCGCCGCAGACGAACAGATTCGACGCGTCGATCCAGCCCTTGGCCAGCGCGGCGTCGACGCTGGCCATCAGGTCGTCGTAGTCCTTGCCCGGATAACTGTGCTGGATGCCGTTGACGAAGTCCTGCCCGTAACCGGTGGAGCCGCGCGGGTTGGTCCACAACACCGCGTAGCCGTTCGCGGCGAAGTTCTGGTACGCCCAGTTCCAGTTGACCGAGTACATGCTCCACGGACCGCCGTGGATCCACAGGACCATTGGGTACTTCTTCGACGGATCGAAGTTGGCCGGCTTCATCAGCCAGCCCTGCACCTTGAGGCCGTCCTTCGAGGTGGCCCAGATCTCTTCGGCCGGGGCGATGACGCGGTCCCCCACCACATCCTTGTTGACGTCGACCAGCACCCGCGCCTCGTCAGGCCGCGCGATCGGAAACGCCACGAGGACGCCGGGCTGCGTGACGTTGCCGCGCACGGCCACCGCCATGCCGTTGCGGGCGATCGACACCGACGTCAACACGTGTTCGCCGCTCGTGATCTTGCGCGGCGGCACGCCCAGGTCGGCAGCGACGAAATACGTGTTCTCCTCGCCCTGCTCCTGCATCGAGTAATAGACGCCCGAGCCGTCGTGCGCCCAGTCCACGTTGGACGGTGAACTTGGCAGGCTGCCCGCCCACAGACGCTTGCGATCGCCGGCGGGATCCATGATGTAGAGGCTCGACAGATGGCTGGTGAAGTTCTGCTGGTCGAAGCCCGTGTAGGCCACCCAGCGGCCATCTGGCGATGCCAGCGGCGCGCTGTCAGGCCCCCTCCGGTCCGTCAGCGTCGTCACGGCCAGCGTCTCGAGGTTGACGGCGTAGACCTCCGAGTCGCCGCGCAGGTACTCGGCGTCCGGTTTGCGGATGCCGGACACGAACATCGTCCGGCCATCGGACGACCACGAGGGGCCGCTGTGATTGAAGTTGCCGCTCGTGACCTGTCGCGGTGTGCCGCCCACCGTGGCGTCGACCGTGAAGACGTGGGTATAGCCCTTCTGCGTCGGCCCGGAACCGTCTGACGCCCACGACGGCCGATCCACCACCGTGGCGCCGCGCGCCAGCTGCGCGCCGCGGGGCACCGGCGGCAGGCGTACCGGCAACACCGGCGTCTCGTCGGGCAGGAACGCGGTGAAGGCGATCTGGCTGCTGTCGGGCGACCACTGGATGCCGCCGGGCGCGCGGTCAAACCGCGTCAGCTGCAGCATCTCGCGCGTGTCCACCCACATCACGTGCAGCTGCGTCGACCCCGACCGGTTCGACAGAAACGCGATGCGCTTGCCGTCGGGCGACCACACCGGTGACGAATCGTTCCAGGTGCCTTCGGTCAGCTGCCGCAGCCGCGACCCGTCGACGCCGATCGCCCACAGGTTCGACGCGCCCTGGTCGCGCATGATGTCCACGAATCCGCGCGAGAACAACACGGTGGTGCCGTCGGGCGAGATCTGCGGGTTGGACACGGACTCCATGTCGAAGAACGTGGACTTGTCCATGTACTTCTTCGGCGGCGCCTGCGGGGCCTGCCCTCCCTGGGCCAACGGCAGCGACGCGAACGAGACGACGAACGCCAGGGCGACGATGAGGCGGGTCATGGGGAAACCTCCGGGGAGAGTCTAGGTCCACAAGGTCCACAGGGTCCACAGGGTGCGTTGGGCCGTAGGGCGCGCCGATCTGAGGCGCGCCGTGACCGCGGCCGGCAGATCCGGCCGCGCTACGTACCGTCAGCGCACGCCGCACCCCGCACCCCGCACTTCGCACTGTCGCAGCCGGGATGGCGTTCGATGATCCACTTGGTGGCCCCTGTGATAGGCTTGATGGCTGTGCGCCCGTAGCTCAATTGGATAGAGCACCGGGCTTCGAACCCGTAGGTTGGGGGTTCAAGTCCCTCCGGGCGCACCAACAGGTGGCAAGCGGCAGACGGCCGATTTCGACGCGCGCCCGTAGCTCAGCTGGATAGAGCGTTGGCCTCCGGAGCCAAAGGTCGCAGGTTCGAATCCTGCCGGGCGCACCATCCTTCGCTGAGCGCTCGCTTCGCGAGCAGCGTCGGATGGATTTGCCGGTCACCTGTGCCAGCGGTCCTCGATTGCGGAGTGGCGATTGAGGATTGAGAATTTAGCCCCGTTCGTCTCGTGGGCCCGTAGCTCAACTGGCAGAGCAGCAGACTCTTAATCTGTTGGTTGAAGGTTCGATTCCTTCCGGGCTCACCATCCTTCGCTCACGCCAGCCGAAACCGAAGCGTGAGCTTCGGATGGCTGGCCATGGCGAAGGATGTCCACCGAAGCCGCGAGCGCAGCGAGCGTTTGGCGCAGGTGGACCTGCCCGGCCCCCAAGTCCTATCCTGTCCAAGATTGCTGCAATCGCCAGGTCGTCGACCTTAAACCGGCACGGGCCCTGCATCGGCCTTGGCATCTCCGCGAGGCGCACGGTCTACATCCTGCAGAGTGATCGCCGTCCCGAGCGCTACTGCACTGGCGTCACGTCAGACATCGACCAACGGCTCGCGTCGCACAGGGCGGGCCCGTCGAAGCGTTACCTCAAGAGCCGTCGCCGATGATGCTCGCTGTCCCCGTTCCTCTCATGCGAGACGATACAGGCCACGGTCAACCTTCCGGAACAACTCAGTCTCACCGCCAGGATTTCCGACACGGTGTTTTGGCAGGAATGCAGGCGGGATCGGGTGGCCGATAGCCTTGCTGACATCGCTTCGTCGAAACGGTTCAATGAGTGTACCGGTCCGCACCGCAGCACGGATGGCGGCGATCGTTGGTCGCTTGGGTCTCGAGTTCATAGCGGCTCAGGCTTTTCGAGCCTATCCAGTGGCCAGCCGACGATCTCAATCGCCTGGCGAAACAGAATTGGCGTCACATCCACGATGGGATCAACGATCACCCTTCGCAGGATAAGGCAGTCACCTGGCGGGAACACAAGCTGCTGGCCATCCCATGTCGGTGTCTTCGGTTCACCCATCGTCAGGTGGAAGGTGCAGTGGAACTCGTATATTTGCCGGTGATCTTCCGACCCGCAGGCGAACAAGTAGCCGTACCCGAGACCATCCTGATGCTGTCTGTTCGCAAACATTGCGGCCGCGCACGACAGGATTGCGCCGCGGACCTGCGGAATCGGAACGACTCTCCACTCGCCACCACTGATCCTTAGAAGAAAGGCGATTGCCGCGTCGGCCGTCATTTGGGCGCAAAGATATCAGGAATGACCGGACTCAGCCCAAAGGGAAGACCTTAGTTCGCGAGTTCCTACTGGGACACCAACCGGCACTGCCCGGGTGCACCAGAATGCCAGCACGAACAGGGGCTTCCCTCTTGCGCCTCGATTGAATCCTGACTCAGTCCGGACTCACCTTCAGAAGCAGATTGTCGATCGCGCGAGGGCTCAAGAGGATTCCGAACTCCCGTTCAACGTGCCGGCGCAGCCGAAGGCACTTCTGGAAGAACTTCCGATATTCTCCGTCCGCTTCCTGCACCCGTACAGCAGAGGCGCGGCCAGCCACCGTCCGTAGTCGCTGCAGGCCCTTTACTGCCCTGGCGTCGTAGATAAAGAACAAGTGGGGTAGGTGGAAATGAAGGTACTTCGACGCCAACGAGCGCTTTTCAAGCCCCGTCAGCTGTTCGAACAAGGCTGTCACACGACCGTGCACGCGGACAATCTGATCAGAAGTATCGTCAGTTGGCTCGGCGATCGACTTGATTTCGTGCAGCCACTGATCGATTCCGGAGGATGAGATGCCTGGTGCGACCACTGTGATGTAGAAGTCGTCGTTCTCAACAGTCTTGTTCCGCCTCCGCTCGATTGCAGCCGCATAGGAGCGCCCGATCAACCAGGTCTTGGCGACCACCGCGGAAGCCGACTGGTGATCGGGATGCGCTCGACAGAGGCCGTAGAGCACGTCATTGCCAAGATCCCAAGGTGATGGTCCGGCGGCGGACTCCACTAGCGCCGCAGTGATGTCCATTGACAGCTCCGAACGTAGCTTACTTCCTCATGTACGCGATGCCTTCGACGATCCACATGAAGGACTGGACGTCGATGAAGTCTCGGGCACCGAGTGGCCTCAGCCGGTTCAGCAGGCGTTCACTGAGGGTCATGAGCCGCTGGTAAGTGGTCCAAGTGGGCGTTGAGTCGTAGAGCAGGTCAAACATGAACACCTCAGCCACACGCTGGGTCACTTTTGGCTTGAGAAACATATGTCGAGTTGGCTCCGCCAGGAACGGCAGCAGCGTCACCACGGGCCAGGTCAGAATCCGCTGGCCTTGATTGGCTGGCAGGCGGTCGATGGCCTCAACCAAGGCATCAAACGTACGGCTTGATGGGGCGTCCACGAAACCGAGCAAGGCTGCGCCGTAGGCTCGCGCCGCTCCTGGAATCTTGAATGCCTCGTTGAGGCGAATCACCTCTTGAGTCGCGAGCAGGTTCGTCGAGGAAATCAGTCCGCGCATCAGCTTCGGCAGTTCGCCCTCGGGGTCTCGCGTCACAAGACTGCGACCCGGCGCCTTCAGGAGTCCATCGCGCACCCTGATGTGCGCTTCCCACTTGTAGTTTCGCTCCTTCGAGAGATAGCGCTGGTCTTCGAACGAACGGTAACCAGCCACAAACTGGTCAACGGACTGCTTCTCCGTCAGTCGAATCCTCTTGGGCGGCACAACCTGCCCGGCATGCACCATCGGCGGAAGGTTGTCGAGAACGGGATCGGCCTGTTGGTCCGCCATCTCGAGCGCCGCCACGCTCAACGACAGGCGCTTCACGGCATCCTTCGGCTCCCCCTCGATGTCCTTGAAGTAGACCCACACGGACTGCCCGTCTGTCAGCAACACTTTTCCCAGTCCGAACTTGGTGTGCCTCACGATGGCACCCTCGGGAAACTGAACGGTCACTCCTCACCTCCGCTTGCGGGAACCCGCTGTCGCAAGTCCCCCAGCACACTCTCAATCTGTTCCAGCGCGGCCCGCAGGTCGTCCGCGATCTCCTCGGCCAGGACGTGCGGATCCGGCAGGTTGGCTGAATCCTCCAGGCTACGGTCCTTCAACCAGAAGATGTCGAGGCTGCACTTGTCACGCGCGACAAGTTCTTCGTACGCGAACATCCGCCAGCGGCCTTCTGGATTCTTCTTCTCGTCCCAGAGCGCCTTGCGCTTGTGTCGGTTCTCCGGGTTGTAGCACTGCACGAACTCGTCGAGGTCAGCACGGGTCATGCGGCGCGTCTTGAGCGTGAACTCCTTGTTCGTGCGGAGATCGTAGTACCAGACCTGCTTGGTCCACGCCTGGGCCGAGCCTGGCTTGCGATCGAAAAAGATGACGTTCGCCTTCACGCCCTGGGCGTAGAAGATACCCGTCGGCAGGCGCAGGATCGTGTGGACCTCCAGTTCCTGCAGCAACTTCCTTCGAATCTTCTCGCCGGCGCCCCCCTCAAACAGGACGTTGTCGGGCACCACGACCGCCGCCCGGCCGTGGATCTTCAGCATCGACTTGATGTGCTGAACGAAGTTGAGCTGCTTGTTGCTGGTCGTCGTCCAGAAGTCCGGCCGGTTGTAGGTGATCGACTCCCTGTCGTGCTCACCTTCCTCGTTGACGACCGTGATGCTCGACTTCTTCCCGAAGGGCGGGTTGGTCAGAACCACGTCGACCGTTGTGGATGGCTCGTTCCGCAGAGAGTCTTCTCCGCCTTTGATCGGCGCCGTTCTCAGGTCGTCCGAGGGGCCGACGCCATGCAGGAACAGATTCATCGCACAGAGGCGCGCGACGCCGTCCACCAGCTCCGCGCCACGTAAGGCGTCGTACCGAAGGTGTTCCTTCTGCTTCTTGTCGAGCTTGTAGCGGGTCGCCACGTAGTTGTGGGCCGAGAGCAGAAACCCGCCAGTGCCGCACGCCGGATCGGCAATCACCTCACGCGGCGCGGGCCGCACACATTCAACGATCGCGTCGATCAGGGGACGCGGCGTGAAGTACTGGCCTGCACCGCCCTTCACGTCCTGGGCATTGCGCTCCAGGAGCCCCTCGTACGCATCGCCCTTCACGTCCCCGGCCATCTCGAGCCACGACTCGTTGCCGATGAGGTCCACCACCAGCCGCCGCAGCTTCGCCGGGTCCTGGACCTTGTTCTGGGCCTTTCGGAAGATCAGCCCGAGCATGCCTCCTTGCTCACCCAGCTTCTTCAGCGTGTCGCGGTAATGCGCCTCAAGCTGGACTCCTTCCATCTTCGGGTTCGCGAGGTTTGACCAGCGGTACCCCTTTGGAATCGGCTCCGGCTCGCCGGTCAACCGCGCGCGTTCGTCGGCCATCTTCAGGAACAGCAGAAAGGTCAACTGCTCCAGGTAATCCTGGTAGCTCAGGCCGTCGTCGCGGAGGACCTGGCAATAGCTCCACAGCTTCTTGACGATGCGCTCGCTCTGGTCAGTCATTCTGGTCGAGATATCCCTTGAATGTTTGGCTAGATTATGCCATTAAAGCCTTTTTGTTCAATACTTTACGGCATGAACATCCGGAGCCAGCATCTGGGACTCCGCACAGGAATCGACCGACCAAGGTGCGATAGTGCTACCATCTGAAGGTGCGCCAGGCACTGACGCCCTCATTCGATCTCGCGGAGGTTCAGCGACTCGTCGGCGGTGGGCAGTACCGGGTCACGTTGGTCGCGTTGAACGGCGCCGGTGAGTTGGGGTTCGACCAGACCGATATTCGCAATTGTGTGCTGGCAATGGGGCCAGCGGATTTCTACAAGACGATGGCTGCGGAGCTAATCCAGGGCGTCATGCAGGACGTCTACCGGCCGACCTATCTCGGAGTGGAGCTCTACGTGAAAGTCCAGCTTCATCCTCCGACTCAAGCCGTTGTGATCTCGTTCAAGAAACGATGACAGCTATGGAGACCAAGAACTATTGCGTTGCCTGCGGTGGGCCGGTGGAATTCCGGCGCGCCGTCACTGAGGTGTCGATTGCTGGCCGCAAGGCGTCGGTCGAGGTGGAAGGCGACTGGTGCACGTCATGTGGCGAGGTGTTGCTGACGCCTCAGCAGGCCGATGATGCCCAGCGCCGGGCGGCAGCGGTCCTTCGGAAGGAGGAGGGACTGCTCTCGCCGGACGAAGTGCGGGCCATTCGCGCGCGCCTGGGACTGACGCAGGTGGAATTGGAGAAACTCCTCGGCGTCGGGCCGAAGACGGTCGTGCGCTGGGAGCGCGGCACCGTCTTCCAGTCGCCACCGGTCGATCGACTCCTTCGAGTCCTTGACGCGTCTCGGGAGGCACGCCAGATCCTGGCCCCGCCAACCCAAGAAGCCCCCCGTCGTCGCCGGTCGAAGATCGTTCACATCGAGCAGTGGCGGCGTGAGCAACGCGTCGCTTTCAAGGTGGACAGCACAGTCGACCGGGTCGAGTTGCCGTCTATTCCGATGGAGGCGATGCGATGAGTGCGGTCCAGGAGATTCCCCTCAGCGGTTATTCAATCCTAGACGTGTACGCAACTAAGCTCTCATACGCGGTGCGGCCGAGTTCGACCACGAGTGAGGGTGATGGCAAGGACGAATTCGGATGGGACTGGCGGATCATCTCGGACACAGAATTTGAGGTCAGAATCACAATCACTGTTGGAGCCCCGATTCACCAGCTGACAGCGGATACGACCGTTGTCGGTCGATTTGCACGTTCCGGGACACCGACCGTTGGAATCCAGGAGTTCGCATCGCTTCAGGCGGTTGCCATCCTGCTACCGTATGCGCGGCAATATCTTGCCGCAGTGACGACCAACGCACCGAGAGGCGCCTTCCACCTACCGACCGTGAACGTGGTCGAGTTGATGAAGAATTTTGATCCAAGTAAGACAACGGCTGCGCGGCAGCTGGCCCAGGCGCCACCTGCCGAAGGGCCAGAAAAGCAAAGGGCTAAGCGAGAGAAACACCGACCATAGCCGGAGAAGCGAATGGCGAAGTTCTTCGTACTGGATGAAGTTGAACGGGCTGAACTCTTCAGGCAGGATCGCGCCAGCCGGAACCAAGGTGGCTTTCAGAATCTGATGCTGAGGCTTCAAGACTGTTATCGTCCAGGCACCCAGGAAATTCGGCTGAGCGAAGAAGACATCGCTGACATCCAACGGCATGCCTTTGACTACGAACAGGGCGGCTGGGAGGAACGACTACTGAAGATCTTCGGTCGTCATCTGGGCCCCACATTGGGCCGCTGAAGATGCTACCCGACGGCCCCTTGACTGGGGTGCCGGCGGCGCCCGGTCCTGCCCGGCTTTGGCGCTGTGGCTCGCTCCGCGCGGACGCGGGCTAGGAGTTCTTCGGCTGGCTCGTCGTTCGGATCCTGGTCCACGAGCCGGCCCTCGAAGGCCCATTTCAGGATCGCTTGGCGAAGCAGTCCGATTCTTGCGACTTCGCGCTCAACCGAAGCATTGGCTGACGTTGACACCGAAAGCAGTCTCTCAATTTCGTCAATCAAGCGACCCTGCTCGCGCTCAGGTGCGACTGCTATCGGCGTATGCTCGAGATCGGCCTGATTCACTTTGTAGATGCCGGCGGTGGACTTGGCCCTCTTCTCGATGTGGCGCCGAACTGGCTCGCTATCCCACAGAAAAGTGAACAGGTCAGGGGTGACGCCTGCGATTCGGGCTCTAATCAGGGTATCGGGAAAAGCGACGGCGTCTCGGACCTCGCCGACTCGGCCACCTCGACCAACCAAGTGTAGTGACCCATTGCCCCGAACGATGAGGAAGTCGTCGCGCTCGACCACGAATTCCGCCGGATCGATGCTCCCCCAGGAGCCTCGCTTTTGCTCGGTGAGTTCGACACCCCCATCGCGGATGGCGGTCAACCTGAGAACGGGATGTCCGGAGCCGCTCGGCACAGACCTGCCGTTGGAGAGCCTCTCGGTCAGCAACTGATCAACCGACGCCCAACACCAGCCGTCGGAGAGCGGAGGCAAACCGCTGGTCTTGGGCTCCACGGGCTCCTTGTACTTCGCCTTCCACTTGTCGTCTTTCGGCGCCTTGCCCGCCTTCTTGAGGCGGGCGAGTTCGGCTGCCTCCCAGCGGCGGCGGCGCTCCTTGAGGATGCGGTCGAGCAGGACCTGCGCGGGTTCGTAGGAGCGCTTCTCGCGCCGGGCCAGCTCGGCCTCGGTCGGCACGAGCCGCCCCTCCACCGCCGCCTTCAGCACCGAAGCCCGATACGCCTTCAACTTCGCCTGCGCCTCCTCCAGACTCTTTTCGGCGGCGTCGAGGCGGGACATGTAGCTGTCGAGGGCGTCGACGATACGACGTTGCTCGCGACCCGGCGGAATCGGCATTCGGTGTCCGCGAATGTCGTCTGGCCGAACGGCGGGGTACACGACACCCTGCACGTCGTCACAGATGTCATTGACGAACTCTCGACTTCTAACACGGGCAAACAACCACCCTGGAAGGACACCAAGCGCTCGAAGGACATCGAACCCAGTGGAGGCCACCGCGCCCTCCAAATCCGCAGTAATCATCGCGACGGCATTCAGATTCGGCCTCGTCATCGATACGAGTACGTCGCCCGAGCGGATCCATTGCCTAGCTCGTGTTGGAGCTGTCTTGGCATCTACCTCCTCTACTGCACCGACGACCTTGCGAGCGCGATCAATCGCACTGATGTCCACATACCGCACGTGGCGACCAGGCGCCCTTTGCTCAACTTTGGCAACCGTGAAGTCAGCGATCGCCGCCAACGTCCAACCACGCGGCAGGCTCATGCGGCCAGTACCTCATTGAGCTCGCGAACCACGTCCTTTAGTTCTGGCCCAAACACCCTCGCAGCACGAGCCAAGCCGCCCTGGTCGGCGAAGGGCGTCAGATCGAAATCGTCGACTTCGATCTCCAGGCTCGTCGCAATGTGGTCCTTCATCATGTCCAGCCAGCGTCGCTGCTCCTCGGTGAACGCGCGGCCGGTGTTGGCCTGTTGCGCAAGCCACGCCTGATACCGCGCCTGCACACGCTCTTCATGCGGCACCAGTTCCGCGTCCTGATGCAACGCATAACGCACGAGGCTGACCACATCGGTCAAGAGCCGGCCCGCCGACGCGCCCCGCACCTTCGATTTCTCCAGGATCTCGTAGGCCCGCCACAACGCGTCAGGCGTCCACGACCGCGGCGGCGCTGAAACGGCGTCCGCCAGCGCCTTGATGTCCTCGTATCGCAAACGGCGCTTGTGAGGCACCGCGTAGAAGAACTGCAGCGCGTCAATCTCGTTCTTGTTCTCCGCGAGAAATTGCTCAAACGACTGCACCATCTCCCGCGCCCGGTCGCGCGCGGCAGCATCGAACCCGGTCTGGTCTTCGATCAGACGGTCCTGCGTGACCTCGTCGAATACCTGCTCGAACTTCTGCTTGAGCTCAACCAGCAGCGTCCGCAGCCGGGGCGTGGCCATCAGCACCCGCGTCGCTTCCAGCTTCATCGGCTTCGAGGCTTCCTTGAGCTGCTCCTCAGTCGGCTCCTGCTCCGGTCCGAGCGCGAACATCCGCCGCGCCGCGCTCTCCTGCAGATCGTCATCCACAGATTGCAGCAAGACGGCGGAGAGCTGCGAGAGGCTGAAGCCCCCTGTCACCTCGGCTACCTGTCGCCTGTCCTCTGGGCCGCACTGCTGGTCGATGCGCGCAATGCGGCCGGCCAGCGATGAGATGTAGTCGTCGTTGGTACCACCAGCCGCCACGTGCTCCAGCAGTTCCTTCAAGGACACCGCACGGTTGCGTTCGAGCTGCTTGGTGTCGGCCAGCCTTGCCTCACACACGCCGACACAGTCGACGATGAGGAAGTGCGTCTTGGCCTTGGCGTCCGGCGTCACGGCGCGCAGTTCGTCCGGATTGATCACACGGACGCCTCGACCCTTCATCTGCTCAAAGAGCACCCGGGACTTCACCGTCCGCATGAACATCACGATTTCCACGGGCTTGATGTCCGTACCGGTCGCAATGAGGTCCACGGTCACCGCCACGCGCGGATTGAAGCTGTTCCGGAAACTCTGGATCAGGTCGGCCGGCTTCGCACTGGTCACCTTGTAGGTGATCTTCTGAGCGAAGTCGTTGCCGCGCCCGAACTCTTCGCGCAGGATCCGCACGATGTCTTCGGCGTGACTGTCGTCCTTGGCGAAGATCAACGTCTTGGGCACCTCGGTGCGATCGGGAAATGCCTCCTTGAGTACGCGGTCGCGAAAGGTCCGAACGATGGTGCGAATCTGATCCGGTACTACCACATTCCGGTCCAGGTCGCCGGCGTCGTAGGTGACGTCCTCGTCGGGCGCCTCCCAGCGCGTCCGCCGCGTCAGGCGGTCGCGGTAGCCGAGCATCACCCCAGGCCCGGCCTCGACCGTCGCCCCCTGCGCCGTCACCGTCGTCCGGATGCGGTACACGTCGAAGTTGACGTTGGCGCCGTCGGCCACCGCTCGCTCGTGCGGGTATTCCATGACGACGTTCTGATGGAAGAATCCGTAGGTGTGTTTGGCCGGTGTCGCCGTCAGTCCCAGGAGGTGTGCGTCGAAGTACTCGAGCACCTGCCGCCAGAGCGTGTAGATGCTGCGATGGCATTCGTCGACGAAGATGACGTCGAAGAACTCGGGCGGCACGGCTCTGTTGTAGGCCACGTCCGGCGGCTCCCGCCTCGTGACGCTGTCGCTGTCGAAGGCCGACTGTTCTTCCTGTTCCGGATCGAGTTCAGCCTCGCCCTTGAGAATCGAATACAGGCGTTGAATGGTGGAAATGACGACCTTGCTGGACGAGCCGATGGTGTTTGATGTCAGCCGCTGGACGGTGTACAGCTCCGTGAACTTCCGCTGATCGTCTGGGGTTCGGTAGCTCTGAAATTCCTTCTCAGCCTGCTCGCCAAGGTTGGCGCGGTCGACCAGGAAGAGCACCCGCCTCGCGCCTCCGAACTTGATCAGCCGGTACAGGGCGGTCACCGCCAGCAGGGTTTTGCCCGTGCCGGTCGCCATCTGAATCAAGGCGCGGGGTTTGTCGTCGAACAGGCTCTTTTCGATGCCGGCCACGGCCTGCACCTTGTTTGGCCAGAGCCCTGGCAGGTCCACGGGAGGCATGGCACGGAACCGGGCCCGGAGCGTTGATGGCTTCGTGTCGTCCGCGGCGGTGTAGAAGCCTCCTGAACGCTTGATCCATTCATCGAGCGTGAAGTCCGCCAGCCATTCGCGTACGGTTTCGGGCCGATGGAAGCTGTAGACCTCCCGAGTCCTGGGATGCGGATCGAGGTGGTTGATGAACGCGGTTTCGTCTCCGGTCGAGATGTACGCAAACGGCAGTGGCTTGAACGGCGCGTCAAGAGCGGCCGGCAAGCCGTCGACGTATTTCCGGGTCTGGACCTCGACGTTGCGGACCGGAACGCCCGCCTTCTTGGCCTCGCAGACGCCGATCGGTTTGCCGTCGACAAAGAGCAGGTAATCCGCGTACCCGTGTCCGCGTTCGAGTCTGAACTCCCGCACGGCGACAGCCGGCAACGTCACGTTCATCTCGTCGCGACTCTGCACGACCCAACCAGACTGCTCCAGCAGGGCGTCGATCTTCTCGCGAGCAAGGGCCTCCGGGGCCTGGGAACTGCCTGACGGGGTCATGCGGAACTGCGCAAGATTGTAGCCGCTGGAGGTGAAGCGGCCTAGCTGACGGACTTGGCTCCCGTTCTCCTTACCATGTAACCGCTATCCTACAGCGGGCCCATGCCCTACCCAGAGATCGGCAAGGCCATCGAGGTGGAGCCGGTGCCCAACCACACCCGCGACATCGGACACGGCATCGCACGCTGGGACGCCTACTTCTTCGTGCCCGACCCGGACGCGCTGGCCGCCGAGTTCGCCTCTCGCCACGTCGAGTTCTTCCTGCCGATCGAGAACAACACCGACGGTCTGCGCGGCTTCGAGATTCAGGACCCGAACGGCTACATCCTGTACTTCGGCCGGCCTGCCAGTCCCGCGAGGTGACGCCGGCTGTCAACGGTGCGCGAAGTCGCACATAATTGCCCCGGGGAGTTACAAGTCATGACCCGTGTTGTCCTTGCCGTCGTCCTCGCGATTTCCACCCTCGGCGCCGTCATCGCCCAGAACACCGCCCAGTCGCAACAGAGCGGCGGCGACCAGTTCCTGGACGGCATCGGCGAAACCGCGCTGATTGCCCGGTACGTCCTGAACGGCAACGCCGAGGACTCGTCGCGCAACCAGTTGCACGCCACGCTGCGCGGCACGGGGCCGGTGTTCGTCGAGGACGGCCCGCAGCGCCGCGTGCTGCTGCTCACGGGAGACGGCAGCTACCTGCAGCTGCCCGCCGAAGCGTTTGACGGCGAGGACGCCATCGCGCTGGTCGGCTGGCTGTACCTGCCCACCCGCGCCACGGGCCCGATCTTCGACTTCGGCCAGGACAGCCGCACGCGGCTCTACGGCGCAGTGGACACCCAGGGCTTCCGCGCGACCGCCGTGGTCGACGGCCAGGTCAAGGGCCAGACCGCGCCGCGGCCGCTGACCGAAAACCAGTGGACCCACTTCGCCGTCATCCTGGACCCGGCGGCGAAGACGCTCACCACATATGTCGACGGGCAACGCGCGGGTCAGGCCACCGATGTGGCGGTGACACCGGATCAAATCGTCCCGCCCTCCCTCTCCACCAACCGCCTGTTCCTCGGCCGCACGCAGGACGATGGGGCGCCGACGTTGCACGGGCGCTTCCGCGACATCCGCCTGTACCGCATCGCGCTGGGCGACGAACCCATCGCCACGATTCGCCGCAACGCGTTGGCCGCGACGCAGACGGCACAGGGGCGTGCCGGTCGAGCCGGACGCGGCGCGGAGCCGCAGATCTCGACGGCCAACATCCCCACCACCTCCCCGTTCGCGGCGCGGCTGACGGCCGTCTCCAACGTCACCGTCGAGACCATCGTCGGCCACATGCCGCGTCTGCCGTACACGATCCCGGCGACCTACGCGGGGAACGTCGCCGGCGACGTGCGCGTGTTGTGGCCCGCGCCGACCGACAACAGTGACGTGATCAAGCCGGGCACGTACACGGTGACCGGCCGCGTACCGGGCACGCGCTTCACGCCGACCGCCACGGTGATCGTGAAGGTGCCGACCGGCACCATCACACCGCCCGAACGGCTGGTCGAGGCGTTTGCCCTCGACCGCGTGACGCTCGACCCGGATGCCGACGGCCGCACGACGCCGTTCATGTGGAACCGCACGAAGTTCCTGCGCGGCCTGCTGGCCTCCAATCCCGACAGCTTCCTGTACAACTTCCGCGACGCGTTCGGCCAGCCGCAGCCGCCCGGCGCCACGGCGCTTCAGGGGTGGGACAACCAGACGACGAGGCTGCGGGGACATGCGAGCGGCCACTACCTGACGGCCATCGCGCAGGCGTATGCGAGCACGGGGTTCGACCCGGCGATGCAGGCCGAGTTCCTGAAGCGGATGAACTACCTGGTCGACACGTTGTACGACCTGCAGCAGAAGTCGGGCAAACCCGCGCAGCCGGGTGGTCCGTCGGTGGCGGATCCGCGCGCGGTGCCGGTGGGGCCGGGCCGCCAGAGCTACGACTCGAACCTGCGCACCGGCGCGATTCGCACCGACTACTGGAACTGGGGCACAGGCTTCATCAGCGCGTATCCGCCCGACCAGTTCATCATGCTGGAGCGCGGCGCGACGTACGGCACACAGGACAGCCAGATCTGGGCGCCGTATTACACGCTGCACAAGATTCTGGCGGGCCTGCTCGACACGTATGAAGTGGCTGGCAACAAGAAGGCGCTGGAGATTGCGCGCGGGATGGGCGCCTGGGTGCAGGCGCGGCTGGCGGCGCTGCCGGCCGAGACGCGCATCAGCATGTGGAACCGGTACATCGCCGGTGAATACGGCGGCATGAACGAAGCGATGGCCCGGCTGTACCGCCTGACCGGCGAGCGCCGGTTCCTCGACACGGCGAAGCTCTTCGACAACACGAACTTCTTCTTCGGCAACGCGGCGCACGACCACGGGCTGGCCAAGGGCGTCGATACCGTGCGCGGCAAACACGCCAACCAGCACATTCCGCAGATCACCGGCGCGCTCGAGACGTTCCGCAATACGAAGGAACTGCCGTATTACCAGATCGCCTCGAACTTCTGGGAGATCGTCAACAGCGGTTACACGTACAGCATCGGCGGCGTGGCCGGCGCGCGCAATCCGAACAACGCCGAGTGTTTCACGATCCAGCCGAACACAATCTGGGAGAACGGCTTCGCGCAGGGCGGCCAGAACGAAACGTGCGCCACCTACAACCTGCTGAAGCTCGACCGGCAGCTCTTCATGTACGACCAGACGGCCAAGTACATGGATCACTACGAGCGGGCCATCTACAACCACATCCTGGCGTCGGTCGCCGAAAACGATCCGGGCAACACCTATCACGTGCCGCTCAACCCCGGCGCGCAGAAGCGGTTCGGCAACGCCAACATGAACGGCTTCACCTGCTGCAACGGCACGGCGCTCGAGAGCCACACGAAGCTGCAGGACACGATCTACTTTCACGCGGCCGACCACTCCGCGCTCTACGTGAACCTGTTCATCCCGTCCACGCTGACGTGGACGGAGCGCAAGGTGACCGTCAAGCAGGTCACCAACTTCCCGAAGGCCGATACGACGAAGCTGGTCATCACCGGCTCGGGCCGCTTCGACGTGAAGGTGCGGGTGCCCGGCTGGGCCACCAAGGGGTTCTTCGTGACGATCAACGGCCAGAATCAGGCCGTGACGGCCACGCCAGGCAGCTACGTGACACTTTCACGCACGTGGCGTGATGGCGACACGATTGAGCTGCGCATGCCCTTCTCCTTCCACCTCGACCACGTGATGGATCAGCCCAACGTCGCCAGCCTGCTGTGGGGACCGGTGCTGCTGGCGGCCGAGGAGCCGGCGGCGCGCACCGACTGGCGCAATGTCGTGCTCGACGCCGCCGACATCAGCCGTTCGATCAAGGGCGACCCGTCCACGCTGCAGTTCACGATCGGCGACGCAACATTCAAGCCGTTCTACGACATGTACACCCGGCACTCGGTGTACTTGCACGTGACGTTCAAATGAGTCGTAGGGCGGCCCGTTCTGCGGGCCGCCGTGAACGCGGCCGGTAGATCCCGCCGCGCTACGTCTGCCTTGGAGACAGGCGGCAGTACACGCGGACATCCCCGCGCTCGAGGTGGTGCACGTCGTAGTGCCGGTCGGACGTGTCGCAGCGGAAGGCGGCGACGCCTGACGGATCCACGGCGTCAAACTCCGGCGGCAAGCCGACGATGGCGTTGGCGGCCGCGGCGACGTCACACAGCGGAGCCTGCGGAAACCGCTTGAGCAGGACGGAGACGACTTTTTCGCGATCAACCATGCGTGTACCCGGCCGACAGCCGGCGGTGCGCGGTAGTGCAGGGATCGTGCCGGGCTGAGGCGGCCGCGAACGCGCATTCCCGCATCCCCCGTGCCGGATTCCCGGCACGACGAAGATACCTGCCGGATATCCGGCGCGCACACCTGACGGCTTTCCGGCAGAAAGGGCGTTTCGCTCGCAGAAGGGCTGGCCCGGCTCTTGCCTTCTCCACGGCCGCACGCGTGTCGTGCGCGCATGACGACTGCCTCCGCCACCCTGCCCGTCCCGTCTCAGACCACCGCCGCGGTCTGCCGCCACTGCGGCGACCCGTGCGGCGCGCAGGTCCGTGCGCACGATGGCCACGTCTTCTGCTGCGCGGGGTGCGAGTCCGTGTACCGCCTGCTCGACAGCCACGGACTGACGGGCTTCTACGCCGGCGGCGCCGGTCTCTCACAACGCGAGGCCGACCGGCGGGACCCCGGCCGGTTCGCGGCCTTCGACGACCCGCTGGTCACCAGCCGCCTCGTCCACATCTCCGGCGACGTCGCGCGAGTCACGCTGCAGACGCCGTCCCTGCATTGCGCGTCGTGCCTCTGGCTGCTCGAACGGCTGTGGAGGGTCGACGCGGGTGTGCGTCGCGTCGACGCGAGCCTGCTGCACCGGACGGTGACGATCGAGTTCCTGCCGGCCGAGACGACGCTGCGGCGCATCGCGGAACAGCTGGCGGCGCTCGGGTACGAGCCGGTCATCGACGCCGAACCTGTCACCGATCGGGTCCCGGCCATCCGTCGTCGCCTGTATCTCCAGCTCGGCGTGGCCGGCTTTGCGTTCGGCAACATGATGTTGTTCAGCATCCCGCGCTACGTGAACGGCGGCCCGCTCGAACCCGAGTTCCAGCGCCTGTTCGACACGCTCAACGTCGCGTTTGCGCTGCCGGTGTTGTTGTACTCGGCCGCGGACTACTTCCGCGCGGCCTGGCGTTCGATCCGGGCGCGGGCCATCACCCTCGACGTGCCCATCGCCATTGGCCTGGCGGCGCTCTTCGGCCGCAGCCTGTTCGAGATCCTTTCACGCACCGGTGAAGGGTTCCTCGACTCGTTCGCGGGCCTCGTTTTTTTCCTGCTGATCGGCAAACTCTTCCAGCGGAAGGCGTTCGATCACGTCTCGTTCGAACGCACCGCGCGGTCCTTCCTGCCGCTGTCGGTGCGCCGGGGCACTGACGCCGGCACCAGCCTGGTGCCGATTGAAACGCTGGCGCCAGGCGACGCCATCCTGCTGCGTGCGCACGAAATCGTGCCGGCCGACGCGGTCCTCACCAGCGACGCCGGTCACATCGACTACGCCTTCGTCACCGGCGAACAGGATCCGGTGGCCGTCTCCCGGGGCACGGTCATTCAGGCCGGCGGACGTGTGGTGGGCGGCACGCTCACGATGACGGTGGCGCGCGCCACGGCGCACAGTCATCTGGCGCGGCTGTGGACCGACCCGGTCTTCAGTACGCCGAAGGCGCACTGGCTCGACGCCATCCTCGCGCGATTCGGCCGCGCCTTCACGGTCAGCGCCTTGCTGCTGGCCGCCCTCGGCGCGTTTGCCTGGTGGCCCGACGCCACGATGTCGGTCACCGTGGCCACGGCGGTGCTGATCATCGCGTGCCCGTGCGCGTTCACCCTGGCGGCGCCGCTGACGCTGGGCACCGCGATGGGTGCGCTCGGCCGCGCGGGCGTGTACGTCCGGAATCCGGCCGTCATTCTCGATCTGAGCCGTGTGACCTCGGCCATGTTCGACAAGACGGGCACCCTGACCACCGGCGCCCGCGTTTTGCCGCAGGATCTGGACGCGCTGGATCCCGCGCAGCGCGCGCTCGTCCAGCGGCTGGCGACACAGTCGATACATCCGATCAGCCGGAGTCTGGCAGCTGAGGATGGCGACGGCGCGGGTGTCACCGACGTCCGCGAATCGACCGGCGAAGGCCTGGAGGGACGCGTCGACGGCCGCAGAGTCGCCCTGGGTTCGGCGCCGTTCATCGCACGCCTGTCGGGCCGGCCGGTCGGTGTGGACGACGCGGGGGTGTGGGCCTGGGTCGAAGGCGGCGCGCCCGCGCCGATTCGTCTATCAACGGTCGAGCGGCCCGGCGTTTCCGCCACGGTCCGGCGTCTCGCGCCTCGCATGTCCACCTGGCTCCTCTCAGGTGATCTCCCGCGCGAGGCCGGGCGCTGGGCGTCACTGTTCGACAGCCGCATGCGGTTCCGTCTGTCGCCGCTCGACAAACTCGCGGCGGTGCGGGAACGGCAGCGCCTGGGTGAACGCGTGCTGATGGTGGGCGACGGCCTCAACGACGCCGGCGCGCTGGCGGCGGCGGACGTGGGCATCGCCGTCTCCGACGACACCGCGTGCCTCGTTCCGACGTGTGACGCCGTGGTGGCCGGCCGTCGTCTCGCCGACCTGGATCTCATCGTCGACTACGCCCGTCGCGCGCGCCGGGTCATCGTCCTCTGCTTCGTGGTGTCGCTGGCGTACAACGCGGTGGGGCTGGGCCTGGCGCTGACCGGTCACCTCACGCCACTGGCCACCGCCATTCTGATGCCGGTCAGTTCGCTGACCATCGTGGGCCTCAGCGTGGGCCTCATGCGGCGCGTGCCGCTGCCGGAGGTGGCGCGATGAGCGTCATCGCCCTGCTCATCGCCGCCGGCGGCCTGGTGGCCGGCGGATTCCTACTTGCGTTCGTCTGGGCCGTGCGCGGCGGCCAGTTTGATGACACGACCACCCCGGCGGTCCGCGTCCTGCTCGATGACGCGCCCGCCCTTTCCCGACCCGAGGATGCCCCCGATGTCCACGTCTGATCGCCCGGCCGGCCGTACGCCGGTCATCGACACCTTCGCCTACGACAACCGCATCGTCCAGTACTTCGTCACGGCCACGGCCGTGTGGGGAGTGGTGGCGTTCCTGGTGGGGTTGATCGTCGCGCTGAAGCTCGTGTACCCGAACTTCCTCGCGTTCATCCCCGAGTTGTCCTACGGCCGGCTGCGGCCGCTGCACACCAACGCCGCCATCTTCGCCTTCGCCGGCAACGCCATCTTCGTCGGCGTGTACTACTCGCTGCAGCGGCTGTGCAAGGCGCGGATGTTCAGCGATCTGCTGAGCAAGGTCCACTTCTGGGGCTGGCAGCTCATCATCGTGTCGGCCGCGGTCACGTTGCCGCTGGGCTTCACGACCAGCAAGGAATACGCCGAACTTGAATGGCCGATCGACATCGCGATCACCCTGGTCTGGGTGGTGTTCGGCATCAACATGATCGGCACCATCAGGAAGCGCCGCGAGCGCCACATGTACGTGGCGATCTGGTTCTACCTGGCGACGTTCATCACGGTCGCGCTGCTGCACGTGGTGAACTCGCTGGAGCTGCCGGTCAGCCTGCTCAAGAGTTATTCGTTCTACGCCGGTGTGCAGGACGCGCTGGTGCAGTGGTGGTACGGCCACAACGCGGTGGCCTTCTTCCTGACCACCCCCTTCCTCGGCGTGATGTACTACTTCATCCCGAAGGCGGCGAATCGGCCGGTCTTCTCCTACCGGCTGTCCATCGTCCACTTCTGGTCGCTGATCTTCCTGTACATCTGGGCGGGCCCCCACCACCTGCTGTACACCGCGCTGCCCGAGTGGGCGCAGTCGCTGGGCACGGTCTTCTCGATCATGCTGATCGCGCCGTCCTGGGGCGGCATGGTCAACGGCCTGCTGACGCTGCGCGGCGCCTGGGATCGCGTGCGTGAAGATCCGGTGCTGAAGTTCCTGGTGGTCGGCACGACGGCGTACGGCATGTCGACATTCGAAGGCCCGATGATGTCGCTCAAGAGCGTCAACGCGCTGACGCACTACACCGACTACATCATCGGCCACGTCCATCTGGGCGCGCTGGCGTGGAACGGCGGCCTGGCGTTCGCGATGTTGTACTACATCGTTCCGCGCATCCATCAGACGACGCTGTATTCGGTGAAGCTGGCCAACACGCATTTCTGGCTGGCCACGACGGGCATCCTCTTTTATGCGGTTCCGCTCTACATCGGCGGCATCACACAAAGCCTGATGTGGCGCGACTTCACCGAAGCGGGCGTCCTGCGATACCCGAACTTCCTGGAAACCGTGCTGCGCATCATCCCGATGTATGCGCTGCGGGCCATCGGCGGCACGTTGTTCCTGCTGGGCGGCTGCGTGGCGGTGTACAACCTGTACCGCACGGCCCGATCCGGCCGCCTGGTCGCTGATGAAGCCGCGCAGGCGCCGGCGCTTGCGCCCGTCGAGCCCGGACCGTCGGCGTGGCACCGGACGTTCGAGGCCAAGCCCTTCCAGTTCTCTGCGGTGATCCTGATCGTCGTGGCGATTGGCGGCGTGGTCGAATACGTGCCCACAGCGCTCATCCGGTCGAACATCCCGACCATCGCGACGGTGCGACCCTACACTCCGCTCGAGATCGAGGGCCGCGACCTGTACATCCGCGAGGGCTGCAACACCTGTCACTCGCAGATGATTCGGCCTCTGCGCGCGGAGACGGAGCGGTACGGCGAATACTCGAAGCCGGGCGAATTCGTCTACGACCACCCCTTCCTGTGGGGCTCGAAGCGCACCGGGCCCGACCTGCATCGCGTCGGCGGCAAGTACCCCGACTCGTGGCACTTCATGCACATGCGGGATCCGAACTCGACCTCGCCGGGCTCGATCATGCCGGCCTACCCGTGGTTGTACACGCAGGCGCTGGAGGTGTCGCACACCGAAGGCAAGGTCATCACGCTGCGCCGGCTCGGCGTTCCCTATCCCGCTGGGTACGAGTACCGCGCCGCCGATGACCTGCGCGGCCAGGCCCGCCGAATTGCGGACGGCCTGAAGGCATCGAACCTGGAGATCGCGCCGGACCGCGAGATTGTGGCGCTCATCGCGTACCTGCAGCGGCTGGGCACGGACATCAAGGCGGCGCCGTCAACCGCGCTGCTGACCGCGCCAGGTGTGGGAGGCCGGTGATGTACAAGGAAATCCTCCGCACCATCGTCGGCATCGAGGTCTTCCCGCTCATCTCGCTGGGCCTGTTCATCGTGTCGTTTGCGGCGGTGGTCGTGTACGCCGTCCGGCTCGATCGACGGCAGGCCGACGCGTACTCGAAACTGCCGCTCGACACCCCCTCTTCCTCATCCACAGGAGATCTCTCGTGAGCGATCCCAACAAGGACAAGCTGCTCGGCCACGAAGCCGACGGCATCCGTGAGTTCGACAACGCGCTGCCGCGCTGGTGGCTGTATGGCTTCTACATGACCATCGTGTTCGCCGGCGTGTACTGGGTGAACTACCACGTGCTGCCCACCCCGCTCTTCGGCCACGCATCGGTCAAGGCGCAGTGGGAGGCCGACGTGGCCGCCGCCGAGGCGAACCGGCGGACGGCGTCGATGAGCGCCTTCCCCGCAACGGCGCTGACCGATGCGGAGAGCCTGGCCAAGGGCGAAGCCATCTTCAACGGCATGCGCAACCTGTGTCACACGTGTCACCGCAAGGACCTGGGCGGCCTCATCGGCCCCAACCTGACCGACGACCTGTGGATGCACGGCTGCTCGGTCCGGGAAATGGCGCTCAACGTCAGGACCGGCTTCCCGGTGAAGGGCATGTTGCCGTACGGCAGCGGCCAGCCGCTGACCGACGAGGAACTGCTGCAGGTCGTCAGTTACGTCCTGTCGAAACGGGGATCGACGCCGGCGGCCCCCAAGGCCGTGGATCCAGCGCGGGAGAAGGAGTGCCGCTGAGTCGTGCACGACGAAGACCACGAGACGTTCAGGAACGAACTCGCCAGCATCCAGCGTGACGGGCGGCGCCGATGGATCTTTGCGCGCCGGCCGTCAGGGCCGCGGTATCGCGCGCGGACCATCCTGAGCTGGTTCCTGCTGGCGTTCCTGTTCGCGGCGCCGTTCATCCGGGCCAACGGACATCAGTTGATCCTGATGGACTTCCTCGAACGCCGGTTCGTGTTCTTCGGCCTGGTGTTCTGGCCGCAGGACTTCTACCTCGTCGTCCTGCTGGCCCTGACCATTCTCGTCCTCATCGCGCTGGTGACGGTCTCGGTGGGTCGCGTGTGGTGCGGCTGGTTGTGCCCGCAGACCATCTTCATGGAAATGCTCTTCCGGAAGATCGAATACCTCATCGACGGGTCGGCCACGCAACAAATCCGTCTATCGAAGGCGCCGTGGACCTTCGACAAGGTGTGGCGCCGCGCGCTGAAGATTGCGGTGTTCTTTGGCCTGTCCTTCGTCATCGCCAACGTCTTCCTGGCATACATCATCGGCTCGGACGAACTGCTCACCATCGTCACGGACCCCATCGACGCCCATGTCGGCGGGCTGGTCGCCATCTCGATCTTCAGTCTGGTGTTCTTCAGCGTGTTCTACCGGTTTCGCGAACAGGCCTGCACGCTGGCGTGTCCGTACGGCCGCATGATGTCGGCGCTGACGGACCGGCATACCCTGCAGGTGACCTACGACTGGAAGCGCGGCGAACCGCGCGGGCATCTGGCGAAGGACGAGCGCGCCCCCGCGCACGGCGACTGCATCGACTGCGCGCAGTGTGTGACGGTCTGCCCGACCGGCATCGACATCCGCAACGGCAGCCAGCTGGAATGTGTGGCCTGCACCGCCTGCATGGATGCCTGCGATGACGTCATGCGCAAGGTGTCGCGGCCGGTGGGCCTGATTCGAACGACGTCGGTGGAGGCGATTGAGACCGGCATCCACCGGCGGTTCCCGCCGCGCGTGCGGGCCTACGCGGCGATCTGGCTGCTGCTGTTCACCGCGCTGACCACCCTGATCTGGATTCGGCCTCCGGTGGACGTCCTGATGCTGCGACAGGCCGGCACCCTGTTCGCCACGCTGCCGGACAACCACGTCGGCAACTTCTACACCGTGCAGATCATCAATCGCACGGGCCGTCCGCACACCCTCGAATACCGGGTGGTATCGCCGGCGGGCGCCACCCTGACGCCGCTGGGATCGCTCGACGTCGCCACGCCGCATGGTCTGGTCGTCGGGCGATTTCTCATGGCCGTCCCCGCCGGTGCGCTGACCGGGCCGTCCACGCCGGTCTCCATCGAGGTGCTGGCTGATGGCCGGCCGCTGCAGACCATCACGTCGGCGTTTCTCGGACCAGGAACGCCGCAAGGAGATCTCCCATGACCCGTCACTGGCACTGGGGCACGAAGATTGCCCTGACCTACATCGTCTTCGCCACTGGCACGTTGACGATGGTGGGTATTGCCGTCAGTCAGCGCACCGACCTGGTCACGCCCGACTACTACGCGCGCGCGCTGAAGCAGGACGAACGCATGGCCGCGCAGGCCAATACCGCGGCACTCGGCCGGGCGTTCGAGATTGCGTCGAGTGACAACGACCGGCTCGTCGTGCGGTGGCCGCACCAGCCGGACGCCGGATCGCTGGTGTTGTACCGGCCGTCGAACGCGGACGCGGACCGCACGGTCGTACTGGCCGCCACGGCGACCGGAACCGGCGCCGAGCAGGAGATCCGGATGGGTGACCTGTCGCGTGGTCTCTGGCGCGTGCAGGTCACGTGGTCGTGGCAGGGTCGTCCCTACTACGCCGAACAGGACGTGGTCCTTCGATGATCCCGGTCCTCGGCGCGGCGTTCGTGCTGGGCCTGTCGGCCAGCGGCCACTGTCTGCTGATGTGTGGACCGTTGGTGGCGGCCGTGCAGCCGCGCGATTGGCCGCGGGCGGTGTTGATGCACGCCACGCGTCTTGTGGTGTACGCGTGCATCGGCGCGATGACCGGCGCCGCCGGCGCGGTCATCAGCGGGCTGGGCGCCGGCCGATGGCTGGCGTGGATCGTGGCCGCGACACTGCTCACCCAGGCCGTCGTGTCGCTGCGGGGAACGACCGGACGAAGCCTGGTGGGCCGGGCGGCCGGGCGACTGGTCTCGAGTCTGAGCACGCGGCTGCAGGCGCGGCCCGCGTGGGCGCCGATCACGTGGGGGCTGGTCAACGGCCTGCTGCCCTGCGGCATGGTGTACAGCGCGGCAACGCTGGCGGTCGGGTTGTCATCTCCCGCCACGGGCGCTCTGGCAATGTCGGCATTCGGCGCGGGCACCGTGCCGGTGCTGTTGTTCGCCGCGAGACCGGCCTCGCAGCTGCTTCGCACGTTCGCCACCACGCGTCCGTGGCTGGCGCCCGCGATGCTCGTCATCCTGGCGGTCCTGATCGGTCTGCGTGGTCTGCCGCACACAACGACGACAGCCGCGACCGGCTCACACGCCCACGTTCACTCCACGCCGCAGCGCTGAATCCGGTCGCCCAGCGTCGACCGCTTCACGCCGAGCAACTGCGCCGCGCGTGATTTGCGTCCGCCGGCCTGCTCGAGCGCCGCTTGAATGAACAGCGACTCGATGTGCCGGAGTCGGTCGTCGAGACTGAACCCCGGCCGCCCGATTTCGGCAATCCATGCCGGCAGCGCCGGAACATCGTGGCCGGCCGTGCCGGTCACCGACGGGTCATCGGTGCGCGCCCCTGATGTCCGTGTCACCGGCGCACCCACGGCATCGTCTCCCGGCTCGGGATCGATCGGCTCGGGCAGGTCGATCGTCGGGAACAACACGCTGGCGCCCAGGCAGCCGACGCGCAGCTGGCCACACGAGCAGCTTTCGGCGATGCGTTCGCAGGTGTTTTCGAGTTCACGGACGTTGCCGGGCCAGTCGTAACTCTGCAGCGCCAGCATCATGCCTTCCGAGATGTCGGGCGTCGGCAGGCCGCGCCGCGTGAAGAACTTCCGCAGGAAGAACTCCGCCAGCACCGGCAGGTCATCCCGCCGGTCGGCCAGCCGCGGCAGGGTCAGCGAGATGACGTTGAGCCGGTAGTACAGGTCCTCGCGGAACTTGCCTTCGTTGACCATCTGCCGCAGGTCGCGCTTCGAGCCGGCCACCACGCGCACATCGATCGCGATCGGCTGTGAGCCGCCCAGGCGTTCGATCTGCCGATTCTGCAGCGCGCGCAGCAGCTTCACCTGCATCCCCATCGGCACATCGTCGATGTCGTCCAGGAACAACGTGCCGCCCTGCGCGCGTTCGAAGCGGCCGGGCCGGGCCGCGATGGCCCCGGTGAACGCGCCGCGTTCGTGCCCGAACAGCTCGGACTCGATGAGGCTGTCGGCAAACAACGCGCAGCTGACCACGACAAAGGGTTTGTGCCGGCGCGGGCTGTGCAGGTGAAGGGCGTTGGCGATCACTTCCTTGCCGGTGCCGCTCTCGCCGGTAATCAGCACCGACCCGAGGCCCGGTCCCACCAGTGACACGTATTCGAGCAGCGCCTTCATCCTCGGGTTGGGCCCGACGATGAGCTGATCGAGGGTGAAGGGTCGCTGGCCCGTCACGGGACCGCCACCACGCGCAGGCGCGGCCCGACCTGCCGCAGGGCCGTTTCGATGCCGACCTGAATCGTGGTCTGCGCGCTGGGGCACGTGGCGCAGGCGCCCGTCAGGCGCACCTGGGCCAGGTCGCCGTCCAGGCCCACCAGTTCCACATCCCCGCCATCGGCCTGCAAGGCGGGCCGGATTCTCTCGATCAGGTACTCGACTGCTTCTCGACGCGTCATGCGCCGGACCAACGCACAACCTGTGCCAGATTTCCGGCAGTGCCTGATGCCGGGTTTCCGGCAGGTCTCACGGCGTCAGTCACTGCCGGCCCGTGGAATTTCCCTCAGTTGATCCCCAGCTCGCGGCACAACTCGACGAAGTCGCGACGGCCGAAACCCAGTGTGCGCAGGGCCTGCGCTTCGGTCCGGGCTTCCTCGAGGCGTCCAGCCAGGTAGAGGCCCCTGGCATACATCGACCGCGGCATGGCGTTCATCGAGGAGGACTTCGCGTAAATGGCCAGGGCCCGCATGAGCCACGGACGCGCGGCATCCAGACGGCGCTGACGATGCGCGATGTCAGCCTGCAGCACCAGCCCGTTGGCCACGTCCACGGCCTCTGGGCCCCGCACCCGTTCGTACATCTGGGTGGCGCGCTCGGCCTCGCGGGCGGCAAGGTCGAGCCGGCCCTGATCGCGGTACACAAACGCCCGGTTGTACAAGCCCTGGGCCAGCCAGGCGTGCGTGGGTCCCAACGCTTTCTCTTCAATCGCCACAGCGCGGTCCAGCTGCCGCTCGGCGTCGTCGAGGCGTCCCATGTCGAAATAGATGCGCGCAAGCCCATCGAGCCGCAACGCAAGAAATGTGTGCTCGGGGCCAAGGACCCGCTCCTGGATCTCTACCGCGCGCACCATCAGCGGCTCAGCCAGCGCCGACTTGCCCTGATCGCGATAAGTGCCGGCCAGCTGGCTCAGCGAAATCGCGATGCCTCCGGTGGCCGGGTCACCAAACCGCTCCTCCATTGGAATGACGCGGCGGTAATACTCTTCAGCCTTGGCGTAGTTGGCCTGGTTGTACTCGAGGAACGCGAGGTCGGACAACGCCGTGGCGGCCTCGACGCTGCCATCGGGCGTCACCCGGTCATGGATCGCCAGCACTTCCTCGTAGATCGGACGCGCCTCGGCGATCCGGCCCTGATTCTGAAGCACGACACCAAGGTTCACCAGCGACTGCGCGAGCTCCAGACTGTCGGGGCCCAAGGCGAGGCGCCGCCCCTCCACCGAGCGCGACAGGAACGTCTCGGCCTGTTTGAGATCGCCGCGCAGGAAGTGCAGCCAGCCCAGATCGTGCTGACTCTGGGCGATGACGGGATCGCCAGGCGGCAGCGCTGCCTCACGCAATTTCAGGGCGCTTTCGGCCAGTGGCAGGGACTGCTGGTAGAGCCCGAGCGACCGGTACACAGTCGAGAGCGTCCGGAGCAGGCGGGCTTTGACGATCGGCTGATCGGTCAGACGTCCGTCAATGTCACCGGCGGCCTTGTCGAGCAATTCGCGCGCCGTGACCGTTTCCCCCCGCCCCTGGCTGGGATCGGAGACCTGGAAGACGTCCACGAGAAAATCGGAGACGGCATTGGCCGCCGCCGCCTCGCGGTTGGCGCGCTCGGCCTCGGCCGCGATCTGCGCGGCCTGCCGGTTGATGCGCCAGCTCAGATAGCTGGTGCCGATGGCCACGGCGACGAGCACACCGGCCGCCGCCCACTTGAGCTGTTGGCGGCGCTTGCGCTGCGGCGCCTCCTCGATGCGACGCAGCCAGTCGATGACGTCGACGGCGGCGGGACGTGCCGACGGCGCCAGGGACTTCAGGCGGTGAATGAGCGTGGTCAGATCGGCATCGAGCCCAGATACAGGCACGGACTCGCCCGCCTTGACCCTCTCGAGCAGTTCATCCGCCGTGCCTCCCGTCACGTGCGCCCGCTGGCCGGTGAAGATTTCCTGCAACAAGAGCCCGTACGAATACAGGTCCGTCGCTGTGGTCACGGCTTCGCCGCGGGCCTGCTCCGGGCTCATGTGCGACAAGGTGCCGACGACCGAGCCCAGCCGCGTGACGGAATAACTCGCATCGTCTCCCGGCCCCAGCGGCACGTGGTCGATGCGCGCCACGGTCAGGTCCTCGGCGGCCAGGGCCGCGCCGCGCGCCAGGCCGAAGTCGAGCACTTTGACTTCACCGGCTGGTGTGACCATCACGTTGGCCGGCTTGAGGTCGCGATGAATGATCCCCTTGGCATGGGTCACCGCCAGCACTTCGGCAATCTGCCGCGCGATGCGCATCTTCAGCGCCGCATCGCTGCCCGCCAGGGCGGCGCTGAGGTTCTTCCCCTCCACCAGTTCGAGGACGAGGAAGTCGCCGTCGGGGGTCTCCAGCAGGTCGTGAATCTGGCAGATGTGCGGGTGCTGCAGCTGCGACAGGACCCGTGCCTCCCGGAGAAAGCGGGCCTTGGCCTCGGCGTCGAGTTGGCCGGCTCGCAGCGCCTTCAGCGCGACTTTGCGCTGCAGACGCTCATCAAACCCGACGTACACCGACCCCATGCCGCCGGATGCGACGAAGTCGACGATGCGGAAGTGGCCAATCTGTCGTCCGAGCAGGATGCGGTCACTGCCGTCACTGCGCATACACGCGAATCTCCCGCGCGCAGTGTATGCGAGAACCGGGTGGGGGTCCTACGTCAGCGGGTTGCGTGCAAAGCAGAGATCGTCAACGACCCGGCCACCGATGAGGTGCTCCTGCAGGATGCGTTCGGCGTTCTCCGGGGTGACGTTCCGGTACCACGTGCCTTCCGGGTACACGACGGCAATCGGACCGCCCGTGCAGATCCGAAGACACGCGCATTTCGTGCGGTACGCCGGACCGTCCGGGCCGGCCAGGTTCAGTTCCTTCATCCGCCGCTTGATGTGGTTCCAGGTCGCCTGCGCGTCTTCGGCTGAGGCGCAGTCGGGGCCCTGACACACGAACAGATGGCGCGTCAGCTTGCCGACGCCAAACGCCGCCGCAGCCGCCTCAACCGTGGTTCGTTCCTTCACGCGATCCTCACCTCAGCAACTCCACGGCGCGCACTTCGCACTCCGCACTGCGCACTCCGCACTCCGCACTCCGCACTATCTGTCTACCGGCAACCCCGCCTTTCGCCACTCACCGATGCCGCCAACAAGGTTGATGACGTTGTCGATGCCGCGCGCCTTGAGCAGGCTGGCGGCAATCGACGACCGCGCACCGGCCGCGCACTGGACGACGATTGGCTTGCCCGTGGGAATCTCTCCGGCCCGATCGCCGACCACGCCAAGCGGCACGTGCTGCGCGCCCGCGATGCGGCCGGCCGCCCATTCGCCGTCGTTGCGCACGTCGACCAGCGTCACCGCACCGTGCGCCAGCGACTGCTGCAGGTCGTGGGCCGTGATCTGCGCCACCGTCCCCAGCGGCCGCTCGCCCTCGGCCCAGCCATCGATGACCGCGGCGTCGAAATAGCCGGCAATCCGGTCGAGTCCAATCATCGCCAGGTCACGCACGGCGGTGTCGATCAACGTGCCGGCGGTGTCATCGACGATCAAGTAGAAGTCAGTCGTGTACGGCACGATCCATCCGGCCCACGTCGTGAAGCTCGCGTTGAGCGGAATGTTGATCGTCCCGGGCACGTGCCCCTGCGCGTACGCCGAGGCGGGCCGGGTGTCGACGACGAGCGCGCCGGCGGCCAGCGCCGCCTCAAGGGCGTTCACCTGCAGGAGATCAGGCCGGCGGAATCCGTGCAGCAGCCGCGGCCCCTCCTTGTTCACCCGCTTCATCTCGGCGAAGTACTTCGGTGGATCCGGCTGGCCCGACAACACGGCCTGGACGAACTCCGCCTCGGTCTTCGCCTGGAACGCCCAGTTGAAGCGGCGCTCATATCCGAGCGTACTGTGAGGGATCGCGCTGATGCCCTTGCCGCACGACGAACCCGCGCCGTGACCGGGCCACACCTGCAGCCAGTCCGGCCACGCGTCCGCCTTGCGCAGCGAGGCATAGAGCGTCTTCGCTCCGGCCTCCATGGTCCCCTTGATGTTCGCGGCTTTTTCGAGCAGGTCCGGCCGGCCGACGTCGCCGACAAAGATGAAGTCGCCCGACACCACGGCGATCGGTTCGTTCGCGGCCGCGGAGTCCGTGATCAGGAACGACAGGTGCTCGGGGGTGTGCCCGGGGGTGTGAACCACGTCAATCACCACCGCCCCCACGGTGATGCGGTCGCCGTCCTTGATCAGCCTGGCCCCGGCCTCGGCGGCAAACGCGTACTTCCACACCGCGTCCCCTTCATCCGACAGCAGCAGCGTCGCGCCGGTCCGCGCGGCCAGCTCGCGGCTGCCTGAGACGTAGTCGGCATGGATGTGGGTTTCGGTCACGTGGGTGATCGAGACGCCCTCCGCTTCCGCCGCCCGGATGTACTGGTCCACGTCGCGGTTCGCGTCGATGACGATGGCGGCCTTGGCGCCGGGGCACCCAATCACGTAACTGGCCTGCGCCAGTTTGGGTTCAAAGAACCGCTTCATGAACATGGCGGTATTGTACCCACGTGCCTCGTTATAAGTTCGTCATCGAATACGCCGGGACCCGGTACTCCGGCTGGCAGATCCAGAAGAACGCGAAGACCGTGCAGGGCGAACTGCACCGGGCGCTGGCCGAGGCGGTGCGCGGCCAGCGGTTCGAGACCTATGGCGCGGGCCGGACCGACGCCGGCGTCCATGCGCGCGGCCAGGTCGCCCATGTCGACCTGCCGGCGGCCCTGCCGCCGCACACCCTGCTGACCCGCGTCAACGACGGCCTGCCGCACGACATCAACGTGTTGTCGGTGGAACGGGTCGAGCCCCGCTTCCACGCGCGCCACAGCGCCACGGCGCGGCACTACTGCTATCAGATCTCCCGCCGCCGCTCGGCGTTCCTCAAACCGTACGTCTGGTGGGTCAAGGAGCCGCTCGACCTGGCGCGCATGCGCGAAGCCGCCGCCCGCCTGGTCGGCTTCGGCGACTTCCGCGCGTTCACCGACGATGACCCGGAGGAGAAGTCGACGCAGGTGCTGCTGACACGCCTGGACCTGGAAGAGGCGGATCCGTTGATCCTGGTGCACGTCTCCGGTTCGCACTTTCTCTGGAAGATGGTCCGACGCATCGTCGGCGTGCTCGTCGGCGTCGGCCGGGGCGACCTGACGCCTGCGCAGGTGGGGGACCTGCTGTCGAACGACTCCCCGCTGCCGGCGCAACTCACGGCGCCGGCCGCGGGACTGTTTCTGGAGAAAATCAGTTACAGGTCATAGGGAATAGGGAATAGGTAATAGGGGAAGCCTCCCCTAATACCTAATCCCTAATACCTAATCCCTAATACCTAATCCCTTCGCCGTCTCTGCTCTTACCACTTCACAATCACCCTGCCCCACGTCGTGTGCGCCGTGTAGGGGGCGTAGGTGTAGTAGAGCAGCATGTTGCTGCCGACGGTTGCGGTGGTCTGCGCGACGGAGTCGAGCGTGAAGTCTTCCACCTCGTACTTGTCGTACCAGTAGGTGACGCCCAGCGCGATGCGGTTGTTGATGTGGAAGATCGCATCGGCCGTGCCGCGCCACAGGTCGCTCTTGACCGGCGGCAGCGCCAGCGGCGTGGGTAACGTCGTCGGGACGATGGCCTCTTCCGGCAGCGTGCGGTTCGCCACGGCGCCGGTGATGTACTCGTAGGTCGCCCGCGTGCGGTTGTAGTCCCAGCTGAAGCGCAGGTCCAGTTTCTCGGCCAGTTGCGTCAGATCGAGCGAGGCGATCACCGAGTGGACGGTGTCGTCGGCGTCGGTGGCCCAGTTGCGCGACGGATCCAGCTGCTGCGCGCCGGGGTTGGCCTGGCGCGACCGCTGCAGCGAGCGGTAGTCCTCGTAGCTGTACGAGGCGCTCAGCGTCACCTTGTCGGTCGGCGTGCCGTCGAACCCGATGGAGAACACATCGTGGTTGTTGTCGCGCAGACCGAATTCGCTGGCCAGGTAATCGTCGCGTCCGATGGCGGTCGAGACATTGATCGCCCAGTTGGTCACCGGCATGAACGAGGCGAGCAGTGTGAACCGGTCGCGGTCGCGGTTGGCCAGGTCGAAGTGCCGCATGCCGGGCTGTTCGTTGGCATGGATCAGCAGGTCGACATCAAAGCCCTCGCCGCGGCGCTGCGCGCGTTCGTACATCGCGCGCACCGAGATGATGCCCGTGCTGAGCGTATCCAGCTTGGCGCGGAACACGTTGTCGACCGTCTCTTCGAAGATCCGGTGCGTCCGTTCGTCCGTGTACCGTCCGTAACCCAGCGTCAGGGCCGCGGGCCCCTTCGGCGAGATCCGCACGTCGGCATCGAAGTTCAGGCGCGTGACGCTGAACCCTTCCGAGTGCAGCGGCGTGGTGAGCGTGGACACGTTACTGTCGTACGCCACCTTCTTGGTCGCGGTGAACTCGGGAATGCGGTTGTCGTAGTCGTAGTACCGCATCCGCGCGTTGAGGCTGATGACGCTGCTCGGCCGCGACGTGAACGTCAGGTTCATGCCGGTCATCCGCGCTTCGCCTTCCAGCGTGGCGCGCTCCGGCGTGCCGGCCAGGGCCAGCACGGCCGTGTTGCTCGTCATCGGCAGGATCGCGCCGTCATCGTCCTTGAGCGTCCCGACACTGGCGTACGCCGTCAGACGCGACTTGCGCGGCAGCTTGATCGACACCATGCCGTTGACGCCCAGCTGGGTGCTGCTCACGGGCAGGCCCAGGCGGCCCGCCGAGGCCGTGCCGGCGATGTCGGTGGCCCGCAGCGGGTTGTCGAACACCGCCGACGTCACGTTGTTGGTGAACCACGACCCGGTGTAGCCGGCGCGGAACAACGCGTTGCCCTTCTCGATCTCCGCCGACGCCTCGAAGTCCGTCATCTGATGGTCGATCGGCGCCGCAAACTCCACGACCTGGCTGTGGCCGTACGCGCCGCCGAACGGTTGCGCGCCCTCGCGGTCGGTGCGGCGCACCAGCACCTTGATCGAGCTGTTGATCGTCGGCAGGAACTCGAAGCCGCCGGCCAGCGCGTCGCGGCGGGACTTCAGCTCGAAGGTCGGCGACCCGTTGACCAGCGCGAGCAGCGCCGCCGGCCTCGCGGTCGACGACAACGCCTGCAGCTGCGCCTGCACCGCATCATCGAGCCGGAATTCTCCCGGCACCGGCGACGTGTACGGCGACCGCGTGGTGCGGGAGAGCAACATCGGGATCTGGTCCCACTGCGCCCAGCCCTTGAACTGGCCGGGCTTGACGGCCCAGATCGAGTAGCGCTGATCCTGGCGGCCGGCGTGATCGGCCCAGGCGTCCAGGAACCAGCCGCTCTTCTGCGCCTTCCAGCGGAAGCTCTCGAGGAACAACCCGTCGCCCAGATCGCGATACCGCTCATAACGCGCGGCGTCGCCGGTGAGACTGGAGCCCCGCACGCCCAGATCGATCGTGCCGGACTGCGTGGCCGTCGTGGTTTCCTGCCCGAAGGCGGCGGCCGGGACCAGCGCGGCCGTCAGAATGGTGATGACAAGCAGTTTGCGCATGATGTCCTCCTCCGTCACCGCACGAACATGTTGCCCGCGGGGTGGTTCGACCCGTGGATGGTGGAGTGACAGGTCACACACGACCGCGCGAACACGCGGACGCTCGTGGCAACCAGACCGGCGTCATAGATGGTGCTGGGGTGGCGCGTGGCCACGTGACACCGTTGACACAGCGCCGGCGGTTTGGACACCAGCATGCGATCGTTGGCCGACCCGTGCGGGTCGTGACAGGTGGCGCAGCCGTCACGCGATGGCGCGTGTTCCCAGAGGAACGGACCGCGTTTGTCCGCGTGGCACGAGACACACAGGTCCGCGCTCGACTCGCCCTTGGCCAGCAGCTTCACGTTGGTCGACCCGTGCACGTTGTGGCAGGTCGAACACTGCATCTTGCCTTCGCGCACCGGCATGTGGCCCGACCGGTCGACCTTCGACGCCTTGTCGCGGTGGCACGAGGCGCACACCTCGGTCTGCGTCTTCTTCTTGAGCTGGCCCTTCTCGGAGACCGGGTTGTGCACCGAGTGGCACGTGGTGCAGGCCACGCCGCGCGACTCGTGCTGGCTGCCTTCCCACAACGCGTGCTGGCCGCGGCTGTGGCAGGTCGCACACGTCGCGTTGGCTTCGTCGGCGGTCATCTCGGTGAAGCGCTTCGGCTTGACCGACGTCGGATCCTCGGCGTGTTTGCTGCCGGGGCCGTGGCAGGATTCGCAGCCCTGCTTGGCGGCAGGCGACCGCGGATCCACGGCGCGATGGTGCGCGGAATCGGTATACGACCCGATGGTGTCGGCGTGGCAGGCCAGGCAGGTGTCCTGACCCACGTAGCCAGCGTCAGCCGGCGCGGCCGGTGCCTGCGCCTGGGCAGGATTCTGCGGAACTGCGGAATTCTCCCCAGTACCGGCTACCTCTGGCGCGTTCGCCCGGATGCTCCCGAGCGCAGTAATCCACACAAGAAACGCAACGGCCACCCACAGTTTCGGCCCCATCCTTCGGATCTGTTCACCCATACGGCCTCCGAACTTCCCAAACGGTCGGCCACTCATGGAGCAAGAGCCGTACCGCTACTTTTTCCCCAGTCCGAATTTCTCGATGCGGTATCTGATTTGGTCGCGGTGCAGGCCGAGAAGTGCGGCCGCCTTGGTCTGATTTCCGGCGGATCGGGTGAGCGCCTGCACGACGAGGCTTCGCTCGACCTCCTCCAGGTTCACGCCCTCGTGAGGCAGAGTGAACGGCGGGGCGTCGCCGGTGCTGGGCGTGGCGGTCGGACCGCCGATCGTGCCGAAGTCGTCCGCCTGCAGCGGACCATCGTCGGCCATGAGGACGGCCCGCTCCACCAGGTTGCGCAGTTCGCGCACGTTGCCGGGCCAGCTGTAGGCCTCCAGACGACGCACCGCTTCGGCTGACAGCCCCGGCACCTTGCGCTTGAATTCCTTCGCAAAGGCCTCCACGAAGTGTTGCGCCAGCAGCGCAATGTCGCCGTCGCGGTCACGCAGCGGCGGCACCTCGATCCGGAGAACGTTGAGGCGGTAGTAGAGGTCGTCGCGGAACTTCCCGGCGCGCACGGCCTCCTCGAGCTGGCGATTGGTGGCGGCCACGACCCGCACGTCCACGTGGACGTCCGACATGCCACCGACGCGCCGGAACGTCTTTTCCTCGAGAAACCGCAGCAGCTTGGCCTGCAGCGCGGGCGTCATCTCGCCGATTTCGTCGAGGAACACCGTGCCCTCATCGGCCTGTTCGAGCAGGCCGCGTTTCTGCTGCCGGGCGTCGGTGAAGGCGCCGCGTTCGTGGCCGAACAACTCCGATTCGAGCAGCGTTTCCGGCAGCGCCGAGCAGGTGATGTTCAGGAAGGGACGCGCCGAGCGGTTGCTGGAGTAATGGATGACCTTGGCGATCAGGTCCTTGCCGGTGCCGCTCTCCCCCGTGATCAACACCGTCGACCCGGGGCTGGTGGCGACCTTGCGCACCAGCGTCTTGATCCGCAACATCGGCTGGGATTCGCCGATGACCGACTCCGGACTGAACGGGCGCGCCAGCCCGGCGCGCAACGTGCGCAGTTCACGACGCAGGCGTGTGGTTTCCAGCGCGCGGCTGACTCGCAGGGCCACATCGTCGAGGTCGAAGGGTTTCGTGGCGTAATCGAAGGCACCGGCCTTGACGCTTTCGACCACCGTGTCGATCCCCTTGTGGGCGGTCAGCATCATCACCAGCGTGTCCGGATCCATGTCACGCAGCCGGCGCAACACTTCCAGACCATCGCCATCGGGCAGCTTGTAGTCCAGCAGCACCAGATCGACGCCGTGTTCGGCCGCGTCGATCGCCTCGGCGACCGACGCCGCCTCGATCACCTCATGGCCTTCCGTACGCAGGCGTTCGGCCAGCGACCATCGGATCAGCGCTTCGTCGTCTACGACCAGGACTCGTCGGCCGGCCATTGGGCAGCAGTATATGCTTCATCCGCGAGTGACACGACCTGAGCGATGTCAAAGGGCTTGTCGATCACTCGATACACCCCGGCGGTGTGCGCGAGGCGCTTCTGATCCGATGTGCCGTACGCGGTCATGAGAATCACCGGCACCTCGGGCCGCGCAAGGCGGAACTCAGTGACCAGTGACAGGTCCGAGACGTCGGGCAATCGCAGGTCAAGAAAGACCACGCAGGGCTGCCCATCCAGCGCTGAAAACGCCGCGCGGGCATCGACGCCGGTGGCGGCCTGCCGGACCAGCCACCCTGCATCGGCGAGTCCCTCAGACACCGACCACCGTATCAATGCCTCATCGTCGACGACCAGCGCCAGACGCGGCACTTTTCCCTCAATCATGGGTAGAATTTCCCAAGGCGCCTCGGCCCCCGAGACCGTTTCCGGCCTGTTGCCGAATTCCGTCACGATCACGTTTGCGCTCATATTCAAGGATCGCGCCATGACCCGACCGTCCGACCTGGCGGCGCAACTCCAGCAGTCCCGCAAGGACCTGGAAGACCTCCAGCACGCGCTCGACCAGTCGGCCATCGTGGCCATCACGAACGTCCGTGGCGACATCACGTTCGTGAACGACACGTTCTGCGCCATCTCCAAGTACGCGCGTGAGGAACTGATCGGACGCAACCACCGGATCCTCAACTCCGGCCTGCACAGTCTCGAGTTCTTCCAGGAGATGTACCGGACGATTGGCCAGGGGCAGGTGTGGCGGGGCGAGCTGCGCAATCGCGCGAAGGACGGCAGCCTCTACTGGGTCGACACCACCATCGTCCCGTTCCTCAAGGATGACGGCCGGCCGTACCAGTACGTGTCGATCCGGTACGACATCACCGAGCGAAAACGGTCCGAGGCCGCGCTGCGCGATCAGGCGTCACTGGCGCAGCTCGGCAAACTTGCCGCGGTGGTCGCGCACGAAGTCCGCAACCCGCTGGCGGCCATCCGCGGCGCGCTCCAGGTGATTGGCCGGCGCCTCGATGCGGCGTCGCAGGAGCACATGGTGGTGCAGGACGTCATCACCCGGGTGGACGCCCTCAGCGACATCGTGTCGGACCTGCTGCAGTTTGCCCGGCCCCGGCAACCGGTGCCGACGGCGGTGCCGGTCCGCGACCTGCTGACCAGCGTGATTGACCTGGTCTCGCGCGATGCGGCAATGGCCGGCGTGACGGTCACGTTGGCGTGTGATGACGCGGTGGTCAGTGTGGATGTCGATCAGGTGCAGCAGGCGCTGCTGAACCTCCTGATCAACGGCGGGCAGGCGATGCAGGGACAGGGACACATTCAGGTCACGGCCGCCGCAGCGGGCGCGGTCTGCGTCATCACGATTCAAGACGAAGGCCCCGGCCTGCCGCTGGCCGTGCGTGAACACCTCTTCGAGCCGTTCTTCACCACCAAACACCGAGGCACCGGCCTTGGCCTGGCGACCGCACGCCGCATCGCGGAAAGCCACGGCGGCTCGCTGACGCTGGACTCGCCCGAAGGCCAGGGCACCGTGGCCACCCTCACGCTTCCTCTGTCGCGTTAAATCACGTCGGGTGGCTTTTTCGGCGCTCGATCAGGGCGTTTCGGCCTGTTTTCGCGCAATCGGCGTCGAAAAAGGCACCCGACGTGATTTTTCGGGGCGGGTACGGACTTTGCTCGGATGGAGGGCAGGAGTCTGCCATGGTTGCCATACGGCGCATTCTTGTTCCCACGGATTTCAGTGAACCGGCCGACGCCGCGCTGCGGTACGCCCGCGCGTTTGCCGAGGAGTTCGGCGGCACGTTGCACGTGTTGCACGTCGTGCCCGAACCGTACATCTACCCGTGGGGTACGGAGATTTCCACCATGCCGTTGGTGGATTTGCTCACCCAGTCGGAGACGCAGGCCGCCGAACGCCTCAAGCAACTGGCCGACGACAGCGGCGTCCTCAAGGGGCGCATCAAGACGGCGACCGCGATCGGCACGCCGGTGGACCGCATCCTGCAATATATCGCCGATGAAGGCATCGACCTGGTCGTGATGGGCACACACGGCCGCGGCGCGGTCGGCCACCTGTTGCTCGGTTCGGTCGCCGAACGGATCGTCCGCCGCTCACCGTCCCCGGTGCTGACGGTGAAGCACTGACGGCTAATACGCGATCCGCCGCGAGCGTTTCGGCGGGGCGGGCAGGCCCACCCTGATGCGCACATCCAGCGCATGCGCGCCGCGTGACAACACCCGCAGCGGGTTGATGTCGAGTTCCTGAATCTCCGGACAGGCCGTCACCAGCGCCGAGACGCGCAGCAACACGTCGCGCAACGCGGCGATGTCGGCCGGCGCCGCGCCCCGATGCCCCTTGAGCAGCGCCGCACCGCGCAGGGCGCCAATCATGTCGTCGGCGTCGCGTTCGGTCAGCGGGTGCAGCCGGAATTCCGCGTCATGCAGCAGTTCGGCGAGAATGCCGCCGCTGGCACACGCGATCACGGGGCCAAAGATCGGATCATCGGTCACGCCGACGAGCATCTCCACCCCGCCGGCCACCATCGCCTGCACCAGCCCGCCCGTCATGGCCTCGCCGATCCGGCCGCGCATGTCGCGCCAGGCGTCACGCACGGCGGCCTCGCCGACCAGCCCCACGCGCACCCCGCCCACCTCGGTCTTGTGCAGGATCGTGGGCCCGACCGCCTTGAGCACCACGGTGCCGCCGATCCGCGCCGCCGCCGCGACCGCCGCGTCTTCATCGGCGACGGGAACGCTGGCAGGGATCGTGATGCCGGCCGCGGCAATCAGCGTCTGCGCCTCGTCCGGCGTCAGCCAGCCGCCGCCCCGCGCGAGCGCGCCGGTCACCACGTGCCGCACCCCGGCGACATCCAGCGGCACGTCAGGCGGCAGGTCCACCGGCAGCGCGCGCCACGCGCCATACCCGGCCGCGCGAGCGAGCGCGACCGCGGCCGACTCCGGGAACTCGAAACAGGGAATCGGCGAGAGCAACGACGCGGCGCCCTGCGCCGACATGAAGATGCCCAGGACCGGCTTGCCGGGATGCTCCGCGGCGGCCTGGCGCACCTCGCGCGCCACATCCTCGGGGTGGGTCACCAGCGGCGGAATGAAGATCACCAGCACACTGTCGACCCGGTCGTCGCGCAACAGCGCGCGCAACGCGCGGCCGTAACTTTCAGCCGTCGCCGACGCAATCATGTCGACGGGATTGCCCACCGACGCCGCCGCCGGCAGGAAGGACCGCAGCTCCGCAATCGTGTCGTCCGACAGCGGCGGCAGTTCCAGCCCCTGCGCCTCACACGCATCGGCCGCCAGGATGCCCGGCCCGCCGGCATTGGTCAGAATCGCCACCCGCCGGCCCTTCGGCACCGGCTGATGCGCCAGCAGGGCGGCCACATCGAACAGCTCCTCGAGCGTGTTGGTGCGGATCACCCCCGCCTGCTCGAACAACGCGTCCACCACGGCGTCACTCGACGCCAGCGCGCCGGTGTGCGACGACGCCGCGCGCGCGCCCGACGACGACCGTCCGGATTTGACGGCGACGATGGGCTTCTCCCGGGCGACACGCCTGGCAATCTGACTGAACTTGCGCGGATTACCGAAGCTCTCCAGGTACAGCAGGATCACCTGCGTGCGCGGATCCTCGGCCCAGTACTGGATGAGGTCGTTGCTCGACACGTCCGCCTTGTTGCCGACCGAAACGAAGGTCGAGATCCCCAGATCCAGCCGCCGGGCGTAGTCGAGAATCGCCAGACCCAGCGCGCCGCTCTGCGTGGACATCGCCACGTGGCCGGCCGGTGGATACACGGGTGAAAACGTCGCATTGAGGTTCACCGCGGGATCGGTGTTGAGCAGCCCCATGCAGTTCGGGCCCACCATGCGCACACCCGCCGCGCGGACCTTGTCGAGCAGCGCGGCCTCCAGCGCACGGCCCTCGGCGCCCACTTCGCCGAACCCCGCCGAGATCACGACCAGCGCCTTGACGCCCTTCGCAATGCAGTCGTCGACCGCCGCCAGCACGTGCGCGGCCGGCACCACCACCACGGCCAGGTCCACCACGCCCTCGATGTCGGTCACACGCGCGTACGCGCGCTCGCCGAACAACTCGCCGCCCGACGGATGCACGGCATACACGGGCACCCGGCATCCCGCCGACCGCAGGTTGTGGAAGATCTCGCTCCCGATCCGGCCGCGTTCGCGATTGACGCCGATGACGGCGACGCCGCGCGGCTCGAAAAACGGGCGCATCGACGCCGCCGCTGCCTGGCGCGCCCGCGCGGCGCTCCGGTCGAGGAACCCGGGCGTCGCGCCCAGATCAAGCGACACGTGCAACGTCGACGGTCCGCCGTCCACATGTTCGGAGACCGCAAACCCCGATGACGCGAACAACTCCACGACGGTGCGCTGGTCGCGCGCCACCCAGGCGTCGAACACGCGGACCCCGCCGGCGCGCGCCTCGTCGGCGAGCAGCTCGAGCACCCGGGTGCCGATGCCGCGTCCTTCGAATCCGGGCGCAACGGCCATGGCGACTTCCGCGCGGCCCTCGACGGGCAACGGACGATACCCGGCGACAACGTGGATCTGGCCGCCGACGCCGCCTACCACCACGCGGGCCGTCTCCGCCGCGTCCAGGCCGAGGTCGCGCAGCCACCGGCCATGTGAGTCCACCTGGGCGAAAAACGTGTCGGGCAGTACGGAGACATCGGCCGGCACGGCCGGTCGAAGGTGAAGCGTGGTCCCGTCACGCAGGACGATGTCGGCTGTCATACACTGATACCCATGGGCGAACGTCTCACTGCGGCTGACGTGGTTCGGCTAGCTGCTCGGACCCATCAGCGCGCGTCGCGGATGTCTCGCCCCTCCAGTCTGCTCGGCTGGTGGCACGAGCGCAAGTTCGCCGAGGCCATCGACGACTTCAGCGCCAGCCTCCGGAGCCTTTCCCAGCAGGAGATCGAGGACGCGCCGGCCCACGACATTCAGGACATCGGCGAGCAGATCGACGCCATCGTCAACGACGTGGAGGCGTTCATCAGCCGGCATGGCAACTCGAGCCTCAAGCGGGTCGAGCAGGACCGGCACCTGGTGACGCGGATCTACGAACTGCGCGCCTCGTTCGAGAAACTGTCGCGCCGGGTCACCGCCCAACCGGGCATGACGGACGTGCGGTGGGAGGTGAAGATGGACACCGCGCATCGGGGTGGCGCATGAGCGGCCCCATTGTCTGCGGCGTCGATTTCTCGGATCACTCCACGCGCGCGCTCGCGTGGGCGAGGCTGCTGGCCGACCGGCTCGCCCGGCCGCTGGTGGTCGTGCATGCGGTCGAGCCGCTGCTGGCCGAGGCCGCGCGGGTCACGTACGGCCGCGAGGCCCTCGACGAGGCGATCGCCCCCGAGTTGCGGGCGTTTGTCGGCGAGGGCCCCGAACTGCAGGTCGGCGTGGGCGACCCGGCGCGTGTGCTGCACGGCGCCGCGCTGGCCAAGGGCGCGGCGATGATCGTCGTCGGCACGCAGGGCCTGGGACGGGCCTCGCGCATGTGGTTCGGATCGACCACGATGCGACTGCTGCGTGAATCCACCATTCCCATTCTCGGCGTGCCGCCGCGCGCGCCGGACTCACCCGTGTTGTCCCGGCTGGTCGTGGGCACCGATTTTTCCCCTGCGGCCGACGCGGCGTTGGCGGTGGCCCGCGACGTCGCGCATGGCGTGCTGCCGATCACCTGTCTGCACGTCGTGCCGACGCCGCCGGCGCACATGCGTTGGAACGATGTGGTGGCCGCCGCAACGGATGCGGCCGTCCGGGCCGCGCGTCAACGCCTGGGCGTGGCGCCGACGGGCGCCCCGGCCGATCCGGCGTTCGCCTGTGACGTGCGCACCGGCGATGCGGCTGAAGTGCTCATCGAGGCGGCCGCCGGGCAGGGCGCCCTGATCGTCGTGGGATTGGGCAGTGATGAACCGGCCCGGCGTCCGGGCACCACGGCTTATCGGGTCATTTCGGGGAGCGACGCGCCGGTCCTGGCGGTGCCCGCCGTTCCCCCAGCCACCACGCCGGCCGGCGCACCCGCTTGAGACCGAATCGCGCGACGGTGTGCGCTTCCAGATGCGCCATCGCCTCGTCGAGATTGTCAGTCACCTTCAGCAGGTCAAGATCCCGCGGAGACACGGCGCCCGCCTGCACCATCTCGCGCAGGAGCGTCATGAATGGCGCCCAGTAGTCCGTGCCAATCAGCACGACCGGGAAGTCGGCGATCTTGTTCGTCTGAATCAGCGTGAGCGCTTCGTTCAACTCATCGAGTGTGCCCAGGCCGCCGGGCAACACGACGAACCCGTACGAATACTTGAACAGCAGCACCTTGCGCACGAAGAAGTAGTGGCAGGTGACCCAGCGATCCAGATAGGGATTCGGCTGCTGTTCGAACGGCAGCTTGATGTTGCAGCCCACCGACAATCCGCCGTGGTCGTGCGCGCCCCGGTTGGCCGCTTCCATCAGGCCGGGCCCGCCGCCGGTCATCACGGTGAATCCCATCGCGCTCACCCGGCGGCCCACCTCGCGCGCCACGTCGTAGTACGCGTGGCCCTCGCCGAACCGCGCCGATCCGAACACGGCGATGCAGGGCCCGACGAAATGCAGATGGCGGAACCCGACGATGAAGTCGCGCAGCGCGCGGCCGAGCAGCTGAATCTCGCGCAGCCGTGAGTTCGGGCCCTCGAGCAGCAGGCGGTCGGAGGAGTTGGCCGGTGGCGGCGTCATGGATACAGCCGCTGCAAGGCCCAGCCGTCGGCCGTGCGTTCGTAGACCTGGCGGTCGTGCAGGCGACCCACGCCGGCTTCCCAGAACTCCACGCGGTCGGGCGCCACGCGGAAGCCCGACCAGAACTCGGGCCGGGGCACGGCGCGGCCGACGTACTGGGCGCCGATGGCGGCCGCGCGCGCCAGCAGCGCTGGGCGGCTCGACAACGGCTGGCTCTGCTTGGAGGCCCAGGCGCCGATCTGGCTCTCGCGAGGCCGGCTCGCGAAGTACCGGTCGGCCTCATCGTCGGGCACCGGCACCGCCGCGCCTTCGATGCGCACCTGCCGGTCGAGCGCGTGCCAGTAGACACACAACGACACGTGCGGGTTGCCGGCCAGTTCCCGTCCCTTGCGCGACGTCAGATTCGTGAAGAAGGTAAAGCCGCGCTCATCGAAATACTGGATGAGCACCATGCGGCTGGACGGCCGCCGATCGTCGCCGACCGTGGAAAGACAGGCGGCCTTCGGGTCGAATCCTCCCCGAGCGGCCGCCTCGTCGAACCACACGCGATATTGGGCAATCGGGTCACTCTTCAATCCTCAATCCCCAATCCTCAATCCTTAATCCCTGGTATCACCGTCTCTTGACACCCAGCTCTCCGAGCTTGCGCGCCAGATCCTCGCCGGCGGTCCCGGTGCTCACCTGCTTGTCGATGTGCAGGATCTTGCCGTCGGTGCCGATGTAGAAGGTCCAGCGCCGCGCCATGCCGGCGGGTGACAGGACGCCGTAGGCGCCCGCCACGTCCTTCTCAGGGTTGGCCAGGATTGGGAAGTCCGCTTCGTGTTCCTTGGCAAACCGTGTGTTGGTGTCTGCATCGTCGACGCTCACCATGAAGTAGGCGACGTCGTACTGCCGAATCGTCTCGCCGCTCGCCCGGAGCGACTTGCACTCGGCCGTTCAACCACCGGTGAACGCCTTCGGGAACCAGGCCAGGACGACCGCGCGTCCCTTGTAGTCCGAAAGCCGGTGGGTCTTGCCGTCAGAGCCGGCCAACGCGAAGTTCGGGGCGGGGTCGCCCACCTTCAACTCGACGGCCGGGGCCTGGGACAGTGCTGCTGCGGTGATGCCAATCGCCAGCACTCCACCGGTCAGGCCCAGCAGGGACAGGGTCTTCATAAACTGCGGACTCCTTTCGGCCTGATTCTATCTCTATAATCCGGGGACCCGATGGCGAACTTCTATGAGCGCGTGGCCGACGCCGCCCGCCGGTTTCCGGGTCACCACGCCGTTGAACTGCAGACGCCGGACGCGCTGCTGCCGACCACGTACCAGCAACTCACCGACCAGGCCGGCCAGGTGGCCACTTGGCTGACACACACGGGCGTGGCGGCCGACGACCGCATCGCGATCCTGGGCGACAACGACGCCCGGTGGATTGCGGTCTACTTCGGCATCCTGCGCCTGGGCGCCATCGCCGTGCCGCTCGACACCAACTACAAGTCGGCGCAGGTCCGTACGGTGCTGGAAAACTCCGGGGCCCGGCTCATTTTCACCACGCCGAGGTACGCCGAGGGGGTGAAGGCGGCCTGCGACGGCCTGCCCACGCCCGTGCCGATGCAGTTGATGGCGGAGGTACCCGTCCTCGACGCCGCACCGCCCGCGGTGGTTGAGCGTGGCGATGGCGATGCGGCGGTCATCCTGTATACGTCGGGCACGACGGCGGATCCGAAGGGCGTGGTGTTGACCCACGGCAACCTGGAGGCCGAGCGGCAGGCCGCATTCTCCGTGGTGACCGTGACCGAGCGCGACGCCATCCTCGGGGTGCTGCCGTTGTTCCACTCGCTGGCCCAGATGGCGAACCTGCTGCTGCCGCTGGCGGTCGGCGGGCGCGTGGTGTTCCTGCAGAACATCAGTTCCACGACGCTGCTCGAGGCCCTGCAGCAGCGCGGCATCACGATCTTTGCGTGTGTCCCCCAGTTCTTCTATCTCATCCACCAGCGCGTGATGGGCGAGGTGGCCAAGTCGGCCGCGCCGCGCCGCCTGGTGTTCAAGGCGTTGCTGCGCACCAACGGCTGGCTGCGGGAGCGGTTCGGCTGGAATCCGGGACGCCGCTGGTTCAAGCGCGTGCACGACGTGCTGGGGCCGCACATGCGGTTTCTCGTCACGGGCGGCTCGCGGTTCGATCCGACGATTGGGCGTGATCTCTACGACATGGGCTTCGCGTTGCTCAACGCGTACGGCCTGACGGAGACCTCCGGCGGCGCCACCATCGTGCGGCCCGGCGACCGGTACACGACCTCGGTGGGCATGCCGCTCAAGAACGTGGAGATTCGCATCGCGCCGGCCGACGCCGATGGCGACCGCGAACACGAAGACGGCGAGGTGCTCATCCGCGGCCCGATCGTCATGCGCGAGTACTACCGTCGCCCCGACGCGACAACCGACTCGCTCAAGGACGGCTGGCTCTACACCGGTGATCTGGGCCGGCTCGATGCGGATGGCCGGCTCTACATCACGGGCCGGAAGAAGGAAATGATCGTCCTCGCCTCCGGCAAGAACCTGTACCCGGAGGAAATCGAAGCCCACTACCGCGAATCACCGGTCATCAAGGAGCTGTGTGTGCTGGGCCTGAGCCGGCCGGGCGAGCCCGTCGGCGAGCGGCTGCACGCGGTGATCGTGCCCGACGAAGACGCGCTGCGCGCGCGCGGCGTGGTCAACGTGCAGCAGCTGATCCGGTTCGAGGTGGAAAGCCGGTCGGTGCACCTGCCGCCGCACAAACGCATTCTCACCTACGACATCTGGATGGAGCCGCTGCCGCGGACAACCACCGGCAAGCTGCGGCGGCCGCAGATCGAAAAACGCCTGCGCGAACAGGCTGTCGCGGCCAAGGCGGCCACCGACGACGCCGCACCGCTCTCGGATGAGGAGACACAGTGGCTCGCCACGGCCGCGCACGCCGAGGCGGTGGCGCTGATGGCGGCGCGGCTCAACCGCGCGACGTTGCGCCCGGACGCCAACCTCGACCTCGACCTGTCGCTCGACTCCATGGAGCGGGTGGAACTGCTAACCGCCGTGGAGCGCCGCTTCGGCCGCCGCGTCACGCCCGAGACGCGCGCCACCATCTTCACCGTGCGGCAGCTGGTGGACGCGGTGATGAGCTCGGAGGTCATTTCCGGATCGGCCACCCGGGAAATGACCTCCGAGCTCATTTCCGCCACCCCCTGGGACACCGCCCTCCGCGAACCCATCGACCCCGCGCTGGAACCGCATCTGCGGCCCACCCCGTGGCTGCGGGCGGCCGTCTTCTTCCTCATCGTCCGCACCTTCACCGTCCTCCTGCTGCTGATCACGCGCGGACGGGTCAGCGGGCGCGAGCACGTGCCGCGCCGGGGCCCGGCGCTGCTCTGCCCCAATCACCAGTCGTACCTCGATGCGTTCCTGCTGGCCGGCAGTGTCCCGTTCGGCGTGTTGCGGCAGATGTTCGCGGTCGGCGCGGCGGAGTACTACCAGACCCCGTTCATGCGGTGGTTCGCGCGGATGACCAACGTCATTCCGGTGGATGCCGACGCCAATCTGGAGCAGGCCATGCGCGCCGGCGCCGCGGGTCTGCGGCAGGGGCGCATCCTGATGATCTTCCCCGAGGGCGAACGGTCCATCGACGGCGACCTGAAGATCTTCAAGAAGGGCGCGGCCATCCTCTCGGCGCACTGTGACGCGCCGATCGTGCCGATCGCGATGGACGGACTCTTCGAGTTGTGGCCGCGCAGCCGGACGCTGCAATGGCGCCGGCTGCTGCCCTGGCGCGCCGCGCCGGTGCGCCTGACCTTCGGCGCCTCGATCCGGACCACGCCGGAACGATATGCTGAAGGCACGCAGGCGTTGCGCGACGCCGTAGACGCGCTTCTCACCAGCCTGCGTCGGAGGTCCCCATGACCAGTCACCAGTCCGGCGGCAGCATGTTCGATTTCGTGAATCAGTACTTCGATCATGCCGCGCGCTGGAGCGACCATCCCCAGGGTCTGCTCGACCAGATCAAGGCCTGCAACAGCATCTACCGCTTCAACTTCCCCTTCCGCAAGGACGACGGCTCCATCGAAGTCATCCACGCCTGGCGCGTCGAACACAGCCACCACAAACTGCCCACCAAGGGCGGCATCCGGTACGCGTCCCACGTCGATGAAGAGGAAGTGAAGGCGCTGGCCGCGCTCATGACCTACAAGTGCGCCATCGTCGATGTGCCGTACGGCGGCGCGAAAGGCGCGGTGCAGATCGACCCGAAGCAGTACACGACGGGGCAGCTCGAACGCATCACCCGGCGCTACGCGCATGAGCTGGTGAAGAAGAACTTCATCGGCCCCGGCATCGACGTGCCCGCGCCCGATTACGGCACCGGCGAGCGTGAGATGGCCTGGATCGTCGACACGTACATGGCGCTGCACCCCGGCGCGCTCGACGGCATGGGCTGCGTCACCGGCAAGCCGGTCACCCAGGGCGGCGTGCGCGGCCGGCGCGAAGCGACGGGCCGCGGCCTGTTTTTCGCCGTGCGCGAGGCCTGCAGCTTCGAGGACGACATGCAGGCGCTGGGGCTGACCAAGGGCCTCGACGGCAAACGTGTGGTCGTGCAGGGGCTGGGCAACGTCGGATATCACGCGGCCAAGTTCTGTCACGAGGGCGGCGCCACGGTCATCGCCATCGCGGAGTACGAGGGCGCGATCGTCAACCCCAAGGGGCTCGACCCGGATGCGGTGTTCCAGCATCGCAAGGCGACGGGATCGATCCTGGGATTCCCGGGCGCCACCGATCTGAAGCAGAGCGCCGAGGCCCTGGAGATCGAGTGCGACATCCTGATTCCGGCGGCGCTCGAAAACGTGCTGACCGGCGACAACGCGCCGCGCGTGAAGGCGAAGATCATCGCCGAAGGCGCCAACGGCCCGACCACGCCGGAGGCGGAGGCCATCTTCCGCAACCGCGGCATCATGGTGATTCCCGATCTCTACGCCAATGCAGGCGGCGTGACGGTGTCGTACTTCGAGTGGCTGAAGAACCTGTCGCATGTGCGCTTCGGCCGGATGGAACGGCGCCTGGAGGAACGCGACGAGGCGGGCTTCGTGCGCGCGCTCGAACAGCTGACCGGCAAGACGTTGTCCGATGAAGAGAAGAAGACCCTCGTGCACGGCGCCGAAGAACAGGACATCGTCAACTCGGGGCTCGAAGACACGATGATCGGGGCGTATCACGCGATTCGCGACACGCTGAAGCGCAACCCGAAGCTGGGCGACTTGCGCGCGGCGGCGTTCCTGACCGCCATCGACAAGGTGGCCGTGTCCTACCGCGAACTGGGAGTGTTCCCGTAATGCGCGTGGGACGTCTTGCCGCGCTGGTGCTGGCGGGGGTGGCCATCGCGGCAGCCCCCGCCGCCGCTCAGCCGGTGTCGAACACGGAAGCGGCGCTGCCGCCGGCGGAACTTGGCATCAAGTACCAGCTCTCCCTGATGGTGTCGGCCGGACTTGACCTTGACGTGCTCGGCGAAGTCGTCACGCCTGGGCTGTCCTGCAACGCCACCGAAGGCCACGAGGGGCCGGACGCCTGCCGGCAACAGTCGATCATCTATGAGGTGACGGGCACCCAGCGTTATCCCAACGTGTACGCCGCGGTGCCCAGACGGTTTCACGCCAGCGCGGGATTCGGCATCTTCCAGCGGCAGGAGCTGATCGTGCAGGTCAGCCGCAACCGCAGCACGGCCGAACCCAATATCCGGATCGGCCGTGTGTTGTCGGGCCAGGGCGACCGCGACATGCGCGCCACATTCAGCACCTACGAAGACTTCTCGATCGAAGGTGGACTGCGGCACTACTTCCGGGCGGCCGGCAAGTCGAAGAAATACGTGAACCTCACCTTCGGGCGCCGTACGACCGAGGCCATCACGGCCGAACTGGTCGCTACCGGTACCGACGCCAATCTGGGCACGGTCCGCTTCTACGACAAGGCCACGCGCAAGACCGCAGCCATCGTCTTCGGCATCACGTACGAGCCACGCGGACCGCTTGGCCTGTTTCTGGAGGCCGGCTTCCGCTGGACCGACAAGCTCCCCCGCAACGATACCGACCTGGGCCCGCTGGGCTTGGGCGCGCTCAACGACGCGGGCTCCCGGCTCTTCATGCCGGCCAACTTCGGGGTCGTGCTGAGGTTTTAGGCCTGCCGCAGCAGCCGGCGGGCGGCGATCTGGGCTCGCCGACGGCGAAGCGTCAGCTCCACGTACTTGTCCTTCTCGGCCAGCCGTAGCCGCGCCGCCGGGCGCCGCATGGGCGCGAACATGAACGCCGTCTCGGGCCGATCCCCCACCAACACCAACTGCTGCGGCGACGTGCCATGAAAACGCTGCATCTCTGCCTCCCACGCCTACGGTAGAAGGGGGCTGTGACAGGACAGGACAGGGCCATCGCCCCACGTCGCGCGGCCGGATTTGGCGGCCGCGAGGCGCTCGGGTGGCGAGATGGCGAGGTGGCGAGATGGCGAGGCGCCTGGGTGGCGAGGCGCTCGGGTGGCAAGGTGGCGAGGTGGCGAGGTGGCGAGGTGGCGAAATGGCGGGATAATGGGCCGCCAGCACTGTCAGACGGAGTGTTCGCGATGGGTCGCCATCAGCTCGTGGCTGCGTGTGTGGCAGCCGTATCCGGGGCCGCGGTGCTGGCGGCGGCGTCGCCGCAAAACCCTCAGGTGCTGCGCGCGGGCGCGTATCTCGTCCAGGTGGACGCCTACCCGGAACGCGACGGCGAACCCATCCGCAACCTGACCGCCGGCGACTTCGAGTTGCTCGAGGACGGCACACCCCAGACCATCGATTCAGTCCGCTTCCTCGAGTTCCCCGTCTGGACGCCGGACCAGCAGCGGCGCGACCCGCGCTCGCAGCGCGAGTCGTTCGAGCTGGCCGCCGACCCGGCCAACCGGTTGTTTGTCGTGTACCTCAACCGCATGAGCTGGCAGCTGGGCAACTACGTCGAACCCGGCCTTCTCGAATTTCTCGACCGCACCATCGGCCCGCGCGATTACGTCGCCGTGATGACCGCCATGCAGTCGCCGGGCGATCTGGTCTTCGGCCAGGTGACCACCGCGTTCAAGAATGAAGCGCGCCGGTTCCTCAACGTCATCGACTGGATGGACCCTGACGTGATGTCGCCGGAGGAGCTGGAGCTGTTCACCTGCTTTCCCGGCGGTGAGGGTGAGGGGCTGATCGCGCGCCGGCGCGCCGACGATGTGTATCGCGACCTCGAGGGTCTGGTGACGCTGCTCGGCTCGGTGCGCGAGACACGCTCGACGATCATCTACGTCAGCCCCTCGATGCTGGACCCGTCCCGCAACACGGCCTTGACCCGGCAGTCGATCCAGAAGCCGGTCATCCTGCCGCCGGTGGCGCAGATGCCGCCGGCGCGTGGACGCGGCAGCTTCGAGATTCCCGGCCGGGAGATTCTCTACACGCGCTGCGAAGATCTGAAGCGCGCGACGCTCGAGACCTGGTCGGCGGATCGCTTCAAGGAGTTGCTGGCGCGGGCGCGCGTGGCCAACGTGGCGTTCAGCCCGATCAATCCGCGAGGTCTCGTCGCCGATGCCAACCTCCAGGTCGTCCGGGCGGCTGAATCAACCAACGACCTGATGCGGACGATGGCATCGGAGACCGGTGGCGTCGCCATCGTCAATCACAATGACATGCGCGAGGGCTTCCGGCGCGTGGCCAGTTCGATCACCGCGCACTACGTGCTGGGGTACTACTCGTCCAATCGCGCGCACGACCGCAAGGTGCGGCGCCTGACCGTGCGGCTCAAGGCCACCCGCGAGCAGATTCGCGCGCGCCGCGAATATCGCGCGCCAAGCAGCGCGGAAATGGCCGCCGCGTCCGGACCCGCCGCGCCTGACACACCGGCGCCGCCGGCCAAGCCCGCGGTGCCCGACGGCCTCCTGCGCGCGCTGGCGGAACTGGACGCGGCCGACCGCCGCGATCCCGACGAGCGACGCCCCGCCGGCGGTCCGCGAACGTTCCGCGCCGCGAGTCCCCCGGCCGCGCCCTGGCAACCGGCCGGCCCGCCGCGATTTGCCCGCACGGAACGCCTGAAGCTCGAGTGGTCGGGCACCGAGCTGCCGACCGGCGTTCGCCTGCTCAACCGCGACGGTCAGCCACTCGCAGTGCAGTTCACGATCACACGAGACACCACCGCGCCCTCACTGTCGGCGTCCCTGGCGCTGGCGCCGCTGGCCGGGGGCATCTACATCGTTGAAGCGGTCCTGCCGGACGGGACCACGACCTTTCTCGCGTTTCGAATCACGTAAAGACGGCACCGGAAAGCCGTGGTCCACGTATTAGGAGAGCATGCTGGTGGCGCTCGCCTTGACGACGGTGCTTGCCGGTCCGACGCAGTCGTCGCCTCCCCTGGTCATCCTCGTGCCCACGGGCCGGGTCGAAGGTGGGTTGCCGGTGCTCGAGCGCCATCCCGACCCGCAGGCGACGCTCGATGTCCTGACGCGTGGTTACTCCGGCCGTCTGCTCAGACTGTTTGCGCTCAGCCAGGAATACCTGCGGCGCACGCGCGGGCGCGCGCCGCAGCCGGCCTACCTGGCCTTCACCGACACTCCGGGCGGATTTCCCCGGACGGGGTTCGTCCTCGACGGCGTGCGTCATCCGGACGCCGGCTGGGTGGACCTGCGGCGCACCTCGCGGCTCACGGGCCGCCATGGCGCGACGGACCAGATCTTCCCGCACGAGTTGTTCCACGTGCTGGCGTTCCAGCTGGCCGGACCGCCGCAGCGGGATGGCGGCAACCAGATTCACGCGTTGGGCGTACGCACCGACCCGGTCATGGCGTTTCACGAAGGCCTGGCGGAACACGCGCAGGTGATGGCCATCGACGATCCCGACGCCGCCGCCGACACGGCGGCGCTGCGGGTTGATCAGCCGTCGCTCGACAGGGCGCGCAGGGACATCGATCGGTACGCGGCCGACCTGCGCCGCCGGTGGATGCCAATCGAGCGCCAGCGCCTGCGATTCCCGCTCTGGTACAACGCCGCTGAGCAGGTGTTCCGTTACCACGGCGTGAAGGCGAACGACTTCGGTCGCGAACCGGATCCGCCATCACACCTGTCAGCTCTTGACGCCTACCTCTGGCGCGCCATCGTGCCGCCGTCTGCGGACGCGCCACGGCGCGCGGCCGCGGTGCAACTGTCGATCGACGGACCGGTGGCCCATCTCTTCTGGCGCCTGGTCACCGACGCTGCCCTGCGGGAGCGTAAACGGCCGGACGCGTTCTACGAGATGTTCGGCGTGACGCGCGAAGCGGTCTCGCCATTCGACAACGTGTATCTGAAACTGTTCGCCGCGTTGGAGACCGGCAGGCCGTCAACCGCGGCCGGTCTGCTGCGAGCCTGGGCGGCGCGGTGGCCGGAGGATGCCGCGGACCTCGAACGGATCGCCGGCGATGCGCTGGGCGCGGCGCTGCCCGAGGCGCCGCCGTTGTGGCTGGCCAACGAGCACTTCCTGACGGGCACCACCCTCTTCGACCAGTACCGCCGATTGCCACGAGTGCACACGTTTGATGTCAACGCCGCTGAGATCTTTGACTGGTTGACCGTGCCGTCCGTCTCGACATCGACCGCCCGAGCGCTTGTCGCAGCCGCGCCGTTTGGCAGCTGGGATGCCCTGCTCGCGCACCCGGCAGTTGATGAAGGGCTGGCGGCGCGTGTCAGAGACATGCGCGCGGCGATGGACCGTCTGCGCGCCGCGCCGCCGGACGGGGCCGAGTCGCTGTCGCTGCCGGTGCTGCTGAGCGGCTACCTCTGGCGCCTCGCGCTGCTCATCGGTGTGGCCGCGGCGCTGGCGACGTGGGCGGCGAAGCGCGCGGGCGCGCGTCGATGGTGGACCGCAGGCGCGATCGCCATGGCTTTGTCACTCGGAATCACCGTGGGCGCGCTGGCCCTCGTCGCGCCGCCCTGGCTTCCCCCGGCGATCGTCGTGCTGGCTGGCGCGGCGCCGTGGACCATGGTCGCGTTGTGGCGTCAGCGTACGATTGCCGCGGCGCTGCTGCCGGTGCGGGTGTGGGGACTCGCCGCGTTGCCCGCCACCGTGTTCACCTGGCCCTGGTGAAGATGCCAGGTCTTGCCGTCCCACTCCCACACATCCGCCACGGCCGCGCGGCCGCGGGATCCGCCGAACACCACGACACGCTGCCGGCGGGTATCGAGCGCGGCGTCATGGAAGAACCGGCTGGGAATTTCGGAGAACGGCAGCGGCTCCCACAGGGTACCGGTCCATCGCAGCATGTTGCCCTGAAGGCCGTTGTCTGAATCACCGGCGACCCGCAGCCATGCGCCGGTCACCGGATCGGCCACGAGCGGACCGAAACGAATGGGCCCCTGTTCGGCCAGTCGCTGCCAACTGCGTCCATCCCACGCCCAGGTATCGCGGGGCCACTCCGCGCGCGGGCGCGCACTCCATGCGCGCCGGCCATTCACGTCGCGACCCTGCCAGGTCGTGCCGCCGGCAATGACGATGCGCCCGCTGGAGGCGTCGAACACGGCGCCGCTTTCCCCGCGTGGTGATGGCCCTGTGGTGGAGACCTGCCGCCAGGTCGCACCATCCCATTCCCAGGTGTCGCCCAGGGGACCGTTGGTGCCGGAGAGACCGCCAAACAGGACCGTGCGCGCGCGGGCGGAGTCGTAGACGAGGGCGTAAGACCCTCGCGGCTCGGGCCCCTCGGTGGCGACACGATGCCAGCGGGCGCCATCCCACTCCCAGGTATCGCCATAGTTGCGGTTGCCCGAGTCGTCGAGTCCGCCGAACAACACCGTCCGCCGGCGCGCGGTGTCGTACGCCAGTTTGATGTGCCGGCGCAGGCCCGGGCCCTCACCCTCGAAGCGCTGCCAGGTGCGGCCATCCCATCCCCAGAGGACACCCGCCTCAGGTCCGCGATCGCCGTACACGAGCGTCAACCCCGCCTGCGCGTCAAACGCCATGCCGTGCGCGCCGCGCGGCGCGGGCCAGGCCGGCGCCGTCTGCCCGCCCGGCAATGCCGACAGAACCGCCGTGACCAGCGCCGTGACTGCCACTGCCTTCATGGCATGACCATACCGGCACCTGTCCTCGCGCTGCGGGAAATGTGACCACCTGGCCTCACGCCGTGACGAGGCCTGCCTCCGGACCCCGTCGGCCCCTGGACCCTGGACCCCGTCGGACCTCGGACCCCGTCGGACCTCGGACATAATGTCCCCGTGATCCGCCACCGTGACGTCTCGCGCCTCGAGGGCTTCAGCGACGCCGTGTTCGGCTTCGCCCTGACGCTGCTGGTCGTCAACCTCGACGCGCCCGAGACCGCGGCCGGCCTGCGGAACCTCATGGGCAGCTTCCTGCCGTTTGTCCTGATGTTCGCGATGGTGGTGTGGATCTGGTACCAGCACAACCAGTTCTTCCGGCGCTACGACCTGCAGGATGCCTGGACGGTGTTCATCAACTCCGCCCTGCTCTTCGTCGTGCTCTTTTATGTCCATCCGCTGAAGTTTCTGACGCTGGCGCTCGTGGGGCCGCTGCTGATGACCAGCGGCTATCCGCCCACGACGGAGATTGAAGGTCCGTTTGTCATGACCGTCTACAGCACCGGTGTGGTGGTGGTGTTTCTCTGTTTCGTGCTCCTCCACCTGCACGCGCGCGCACGGGCGACCGAACTCGGCCTCGGGCCCAACGACCTGACCGTCCTGCGCTTCAGTCTGCGCAGCCACCTCATCAGCATGGGCCTCGGCGTCGTCTCGCTGCTCGTCGTCTGGGTGACGCCGCAGTTTGCCGGCTGGGCGGGAATTATCTACGGACTCATGGGTCCACTGCACGGGTGGAACGGCTATCAGGCGGGCAAGGCCAAGGCGGCGTTTGATGCGTAACGCCGAAGTCATCCGGCAGTGGCAGATCCTCAAGTCGGTGGAAGCCTCGCGCGGCGGCGTGACGATTCACGAACTCGCCGATCAGGTGCGTGTCTCGACGCGCACGATCCGGCGCGACCTGCAGGCGCTGCAGGAGGCCGGGTTTGCGCTGTTTGACGAGGGCGAAGAGAACGAAACGAAACGCTGGAAGCTCGAGGCGCAGCCATTCAAGCTCGTGCAGGAAGGGCTCGCGGTGCAGGACGTCGCCGCGCTGTATCTGAGCCGGTCGATCGTCGAAGCGCTCTCGGGCTGGCCGCTGGCCGACGAGCTGCGCGCCGCGCTGGGCAAGATCGAAGGCGCGCTCAACCCGCGGATACGCGAGTTCCTGTCGGCGCTGCCCGAGGTCATTTCCACGAAGGCTGCGCCCACGGCCGGCCGCGGCCGCGACCTGGTGGATGTCACACGCCGGCTGTTCGAAGCCGTGCGCGGCCGCCGGGTCTGCGAGATGAAGTACTACTCGGCGGCCAGCCGGAAGGCGAAGTCCTACGAACTGCAGCCCTACCGCCTCACGCTGGCGCAGGGCGGCGTGTATCTGATCGCGTGGGTGCCGCAGTACGACGAGTTCCGCACGTTTGCCGTTGAACGCATTGAGAAACTGTCGGTGCGCGAGGACACGTTCCGCGCCACGCGCCAGTTGCCGGCCGACGTCTTCGGCGCGTCCCTGGGGGTCTTCTCCGCCGAGCCCGAACATGTCGAGATCGAGTTCGCCGCGCGCGTGGTGCCGTACGTCCGCGGCCGCGTCTGGCACGACTCGCAGCAGGTCACGGAACTACCCGACGGCCGCTTGCGGATGACCCTGCGCGTCTCGAACGACTGGGCGCTGCGCAGCTGGATCCTCGGCTTCGGCGCCGATGCGAAGGCGCTGTCGCCGGCCTCGCTGGTCACGGCCCTGCGCGACGAACTGACCGGCGCCGCGCGGCAATACGGACGCTGAGGCGGTCCGGATTATTCACATGGAGCACTGGAGGGCTGGGAGGGAAGCGACCGTCGATTATTTCTGCAAACACGAAGTAATGTGGTAGGCTCCCCGGCATGCCACAGGAACGGCTCGGCGAATTCGAAGAATTCACGTTGCTCGCGGTGCGCGCCCTGGGAGAACCGACGTACGGCGTGCCGGTCCAGCAGTTCGTGGAACAGGCGACGGGACGCCGGGCCACGATCGGCGCCGTGTATGCCGCGCTTGATCGCCTCGAAGCCAAAGGATTCGTCCGCTCCACGCTGGGCGAACCGACCGCCACCAGAGGCGGCAAACGCAAGCGGCTGTTCACGGTGACAGCCGCCGGCCTCAAGGCCGCGACCGAACTGCGGCGGGTGCGCGAGCAGATCTGGCGGACGATCGAGGAGCAGTCGTGAAAGACGACGAAGAGGCGGACGTCAAGGAGCTGTTCGACCTGCGAGTCGCGACGATCGGACGGGTGCGGGCCAGCCTCTGGTGGCTGCTCGACCTCGTCAGTGTCTGGCGCTGGTCGTTGGGCCGTTGGTTCAGGGACCTGGCGACAGACCTGCGGTATGGACTGCGTCTCATGCGGCGAGGGCCGGCATTCACGGTCGCGGCCGCGCTGGTGCTCTCACTGGGGATCGGCGTCAACACGGCGCTCTTCAGCGTGATCAACGCGCTCTTCTTTCGAACGTTGCCCGTCGACGCGCCGGACGAACTCTTCTACCTCTACACGAAGAACGAAGCCGGGCAGGTCATGGCCACAATCGATCCGCAGTTTTTCGAGGTGTTCAGCACGCGCGGCGAAGCCCTCGCGGAGTTCACCGGACATTGGCGGGTCCCGTCTCGCGTCACCGCAGGGGACCTGACCGAGACGGCGTACGGTGAGTGGGTTGACACGAACTACTTCGCACTGCTGGGTGTCGGCACTGCGGCCGGCCGGCCGCTCGAACCGGCCGACGGCGACCTGACGACGCCCGGACTGGCCGTCGTCATCAGCCATGACTTCTGGCAACGCCGGCTTGGCGGTCGCACTGACGTGATCGGTGCCCCGCTGCGCATCAACGCCACCCACGGCACGGTGGTGGGCGTGGCTGAGCCGGGATTCGAGGGGCTGAGTGACCCGTGGGCCCCCATCAGTTTCTGGGTGGCGGGGCTGAAGATGCAGGCCGAGTCGATGGGGCGACCACCGGCCGTTGCCCGCTATGTCGGCGGGCCGATTGGGCGCCTGAAGCCGGGTGTGACGTTGGACCAGTTCGAGGCGTTCCTGTCGACCGTGGTCTCCGAGTGGAAGGCGCAGCGCATCGAGCGTCTGCGGACATCCACCAGAACGCCACAGGACTTCGAGCGCTTCCGGCGGATGGTCGAAGCCACGTCGTATCCGACCTACCACGCGGCGGACGTGCGCATGCCCTTCAGTCCTGAGGGCCGGCTGATTCCCACCGCTCTACTGGTCGGCATGGTGGCCGTCGTGGCGCTGGTGCTGCTGATTGCCGCAGCCAACATCGCCGGCCTGCTCATGGCGCGAGGTGTGGCCAGAACGGGCGAAGTGGCCGTGCGTCGGGCCCTTGGCGCCGGCGTCACGCGACTGTCGCGGCAGTTGCTCACCGAAAGCGTGGTCCTGGCCCTGGCCGGGGGCGTCCTTGGCTCGGTGGTGGCGTACACACTCGTCGGGCTGTTCCGCGCGTACACGCCATCCCGCTTCGCCGTGGACGTGGGCGTCGACTGGCGCGTGCTGAGCTTCGCGCTGCTGGTCTGCCTCGGTGCGGGCCTGCTGGTGGGTCTCGCGCCCGCGATACAGGCGGCGAAAGTGAACGTGCTCGAAGCGCTGGGCCAGGGCGTGGCCGGTGCGAAACGGGCACGCGCCCGCATGCGGCACTGGGTGGTGATCCCTCAGGTGGCTCTTGCCATGGTGCTCCTGCTGGTCGCCGCTGTGCATGCGCGCACGCTGCTGGCGATCGAACGCGAAGACCCGGGCTACCGCGTGGACGATGTGGTGGTGTTCACGGTGGGGCGATGGGAGCCCCGTCCGGTGTATGGGCGCAACACGCCTGAGGAACAGGAGGCCGAAGCCGCGAAAGTCCGGCAGTTCACTCGCGACGTCCTGACAAACGTCGGCCAACTGCCCCAGGTCACCTCGGTCGCGCTGGCCGAATGGCTGCCGGTCTCGCAGCGGACGATGGGGCTCGAGTCGGTGGTCACGTATGACGACTACGTCGTCAACGCCCCGTCGCGCGGGTCCGCTGAACGTCTGCAAGTGTCGGATGGCTACTTCGACGCCTTGGGCATCCGTCTGCGGGCCGGCCGCCTGTTCGACGATCGGGACGGCCCGTACGAGCGCTTCGGTCCACGCGTCGCCATCATCAGCGAATCTCTCGCGCGGGCGATCTGGCCAGGGCGGAACGCCGTGGGCGGCATCTTCACGATGTTGGCTGACACCCCCGGGCAGAAGATCGAGTGGCTGGAGGTCGTCGGCGTCGTGGCCGATGTGGAACCGGTGCTGAGCGACCGCGCGCATCAGCCGCAGGTGTACGTGCCCCTGAAGCAGCAGTGGCGCGGTGCGGCCTCGCATCTTCTCGTGCGTGGCGCCGGCGATCGCGACGCGCTGATTCGCGAGGTCAAGGCGGCCGTGCTTTCCACCGAGACGTTCGCCGAAGTCTCACAGGTTCGGACGCTCGAGCAAGTGGCCGCGGAGATTCTCTACCCGCGCCGGCTGGCCGCGGCCATGCTGGTGGCCGGCGGGGTCATCGGCCTGCTGCTGTCATGTATCGGCCTCTATGGCGTGGTGTCCTACTCCGTCGCTCAACGGCTTCGCGAAATCGGGATCCGGACGACGCTGGGCGCGGCGCGCGGCGATATCGTCGCCCTCGTGCTGAAAGAGGCTGCGCGGGTGGCCGGCATCGGCACGGCGATCGGCTTCATAGCCGCGTTGCTCACCCTGCGGCTCACCGCCGGCCTGCTGCCGGAACTGCCGACGACCGACATCGTCAGCTTCGTCGCCGTGCCGGTACTGCTCGGCGCGATGGTCGTGTGCGCCTGTCTGGTGCCTGCGCTCCGGGCGTCACGCGTCGACCCGGCGGTAGTGTTACGGGCGTAGACGGTGTCCGTTCCCTCATCGCCGATCGCCCGACGGCCAGCCGCGGCTCCGGCGTTCACTCGCCGCGCAGCACGTCGGTCGGGTTCGTCCGGGACGCCCGGACCGCCGGAACCAGTGTCGCGGCGGCCGCCACGACCAGCAACACGACAACGGCCAGCACGAACACGCGCGGATCGCGGGCCGACTGCGAGAACAGCAATGGCTGCACTCGTCCGCTGAACAGCAACGCCAGGGCCATCCCCACGCCGACGCCGGCAGCAGCAACGGCCAGCCCTTGGCGTGTCACCAACCAGAGGATCTGACTGCGGCCGGCCCCAAGAGCCAGACGAACACCGACCTCGCGGCGCCGCTGCGCGACGCTGTAGCTGATGACGCCGTACAGCCCGATGGCGGCCACCACGAGGGCCAGCGCACCGAAGACGCCGAACATCGTGGCCCCGAGATGCCACGACCGCTGCGGACGCTCCAACAGGCCCTCCATGGGGCGAACGTTCAAGTACGAGATCCCCGGCATCAGTGGCTGCAGCGCCCGGCGCACCGACTCAGCAGCCGCGGCGCTGTCCCCGTGCACGCGAAGCACCAGACCCGATCCGCCGGCGGGCGACGTCTGCTCGATCGGGAAATAGACCTGGTACAGATCCGTCTCCGTAAAGCTGTTGGCCCGAATGTCCTGCGCAACGCCAATGATCGCCGTGCACGGCGCCGGCGGACGCCCGACGCGCAGACACTGCCCCAACGGATCTTGCCCGGGCCACAACGCCCGCGCGGCACTCTCGCTCACGACCGCCACGGGCGGCGCGCCAGCGCGATCCTCCTCGGAGAACCCACGGCCATTGACGATCTGAGTGCCCATGACCTGGAAGTAATCGGCCGTGGCCTCCTGAGCGGAGAACAGACCCAGATCGGCCACCGACGGCCGGCTGTCGGTCCCGAACCCGATCCGCATCGTCGTCCCCATCGGCGTACTCGAGCGCCACGCGGCGGCCTCCACAACGGGCAGCGCGCGCGCCGCGTCGAGCAAGACGCCGCGCAGCGCCACGCGAGCGGCCGGATCGAGCGGCGTCCCGCGCAGCACCTGATCCACCATCAGGATTCGGTCCGCGTCATACCCGAGGTCCGTCGCGCGTACGGCGGCGAGACTCCGCACAAACAACAGTGCGCCGACAATCAACGCAAACGACAACGCCCCCTGCACCACGACGAGCGTGGAGCGTACGCGCGTGCCACGAGCCACATCGCGGGTCCCGGACCGGATCGAGGGAGCGGTTGAGGCTCGCGACGCCATCCATGCCGGCAGCAGGCCGGTGGTCAGGGCCACCAGCGCGGCCAGCAGTGCTGTGGCCAACAACGTGCGTGTATCGATCAGCCCCGGTACCGGTCCGGTCGCCGCAGTCAGCAGGCCGTGGACCGCAGCCCCGGCCCAGTACGTCACCAGTACCGCGCCAAGGGCCCCGAGCGCCGCGAGTACAACACTTTCGGTCAACAGATGCGCGAACAGGCGACGACGGCTGACGCCGAGCGCGAGTCGCACGGCCGTCTCCTGCCGACGCTCAAGCGTGCGGCCCAGCAGGAGGCTGGCCACATTGGCGATCGCGATGACGAGCAACAGCGCCGCAACGCCGCTGACCCAGACCGAGGTGCGCGCGTCGAGTGATGGGTTGGGACCGCGGCCTGTGCGCAGCGCCGATACCACCACCCGCGGTTGCGCTTCGTCAGCGCTCCTTAGCGCGGCGGGACCGGGTGGCTGTTCGGCCCGTTGACGCTCCCAGCTCGCACGATAGGCGGCAGTGGCGTCTGCCGAAGCCTGCTCCACCGACACGCCGGGTTTCCGGCGCACGACCATGGTGCCCCACAGGAAGTTGTACCCCTGCGAGAATCGCGTCGCGGCCTGGCCGCCCATGGCCGGTCCCAGCGTGGTCAACGGCAGGAAGATCTGCGCGACTTGCGCATCATCAAGCCCGGTGAACCCCGGCGGCGCCACGCCGATGACAGTGACCACGATGCTGCCAACCGGGAGCCGCTCCCCGATCACCGGTCGGCCGCCGAACTCGCGCTGCCAGAACCCGTGTGCGAGAACCGCCACCGGTGCACCGGCCGGTGCCACATCCTCATCAGCGCGGAAGAAGCGGCCGGCGGCAGGCGTCATCTCGAAGAAGTCGAAGTACGACGCCGTCACGCCGGCGACCCGCACCTCCCGGGTGGCCTCCCCCGTGCCGATCGCCATCAGCCGTTCGTTGATGCACGCCATCTGCGCGAACGACGACGTGCCTTCCAGGAACGCGCGATACCGATCGGCCTGCACCCAGATGCTGGTGTTCACGGCGCCCCGATCGACGGTCTGCAGATACAGGCGATGCACGGTGGACGGATCACGAAGGTGGTCGAGGGGCTTGAACATCAGCCGATCGACGACCCCAAACATCACCACATTGGCGCCGATGCCCAGCGAGAGCATGAGGACGACGGTGCCTGTGAAGGCCGGCGAGCGGCGCAGGCCGCGCCACGCGAACCGGAGGTCCTGGCGCAGATGATCAAGCCAGGCGAATGACCACAGGTCCCTGGTTTCTTCCATGATGCGATGCGAGTGACCAAGCCGCCGGCGCGCGACGGCCTTCGCCTCGTCGACGGTCCGCCCCTCGTCCTCCGCCCTGCGCTCGAGCTGGCGCGCGTGGAATTCCAGCTCCTCCGACAGTTCCCGATCGAGCCTGTTCCTGCGGAACAGGTCGCCGCATCGTGTCAGCCACTCGCGGATCGTCATCTCACGCCTGCCGCATGACACGCCGGACGGCGGCCATCAATTCAGCGAAGCCGGCTTCCTGCTCGCCCAGTTGCGTCCGTCCGAGCGGCGTCAGCGTGTAGTACCGCGCGCGCTGGTTGTTGGCCGTCTGCCGCCACTCGGCCTTGATCCAGCCTTTCTGCCGCATACGCTGCAGAGCGGGATACAGCGAGCCCTCCTCCACTCGGATGACGTCACGCGAGAGCTGGTGAAGGTGCTGCGCAATGCCGTAGCCGTGTTGGGCGTCGACACTGAGCGTCTTGAGAATGAGCATCTCGAGCATGCCCGGCAACAGGGACGAGCGGGTGGGCGTCATGGGTAATGGACCAAGGTTATCTAGGGCCTAGACTGTCTATGCCCTTTACCTGACCACACTACCGGCCGACCTGTCAACCCGAGGGCTACTCCACGATCCCCATCCGGCGCAGCAGCGCGCGCACGGCGCGATAGAGCTGCGTGTCGGATTGCGACGCCTGCCACTCGCCCAGCGGATTCCGCACGTCCTCGTCGACAGGCCGGGGACGCAGTTCCATGTCGGACCCGTCGGCCGCCCGCACGCGCATGCGCGGCAGGCGGAACGTCGATCCGTCCACGAGCGACGTGTTCCACGTGTAGATGATCCAGCCGGCCGTGGGCTCGCCCACCACAGGGCCGAGCTTGAGCGTGCGGTACCCTTCCGTGAAATCCTCGGCATCCGACAGCGAATGCTGGTTGATCACCAGCACCGTGGGCGACTCGAGCGCGCGCTGGCCCAGGACGATGCGCGCGGGGGATTCGGGGAGGCCGCGCAGCGACATGCGGAGGTAGGGCTGGCGCGCGAAGACGTCGAGTGCGTACGCGTTGACGAACCCGCCGTTGTTGTTGCGCAGATCGATCACGACGCCGTCGCGATCGTGATTTTCGGCGTCAAGGTCGAGGTACAGCTGGTCGAGCGCGCCGGCCGCCATGCTGGCCATGTGCACGTAGCCCAGCCGGCCGCCGCTGACCTTCATCACGTATTCGCGGTTGCGCTCCACCCACTGGCGATACAGCAGGCCTTTTTCGTCGCCCTGGTTGATCGGCCGCACGGCCACCTCACGCGTGGCGCCGTCTGCCGTGGCCGAGACCGCCAGCGTCACCCGCCTGTCGATCGTGTGCGACAGCGCTTCATCGAGGTTGAATCCTGCGGCGACTTCCACCCCGTTGACCCGGCGCAGGTACTCACCCACCGCGATGTCGCGGGTGATGGCCGCGGGACCCAGTGACACGACTTCGGTGATGCGCAGACGGCCCTGCGCCTCCCACTCGCGACGATCGAACCGGAGCCCGAGCCGCCCGACCACCGGCCCGCCGCCCCCGCCGCCCGTGATGCCGAGGTGCGACGCGTTGAGGTCGCCAATCATCAGGCTGATGACGCGGCGCATCTCGTCGGGCGACTGCGCACGCTCCACCCATGGTCCGTACGTCTCTCGCGAGGCCTCCCAGTCGACGCCATGGAACTTCGGGTCGTAGAAGTTGTCGCGCATCAGCGTCCATGCCTGGCGGAAGACGTCCATCTTCTCGACGGCGAAGTCCGTGGTGAACTCGGCCGTGACGTTGACCGGACGCACCGCGCGACTCTCCACGGTGGCGATCTGGATGCGCCCGCCCTCCAGGAAAAACACCTCGCGTCCGTCCGGGCTGAACTGCGCGTCACTCTTGCCTCCGGCCGTGCTGGTCAGCTGGCGCGGCACCGGCCGCTCGGCCGCCAGTTCATCGAGCGAATACGTGTAGAGGTTGGTCTGCCCGGCCGACGTCGCCGTGATGAGCGCCACCTTGCCGTCCGGACTCACGGCGACCCGCTGCACATCCAGGCCCAGCGGCAGGAACGACAACCGTCTGCGGATCTCGTCGAAAACGGGATCGCTAGTGGCGGCAAGTCGCGGCACAGTGGCGGCAAGTGGCGGCAAGTTCGCAGGTGGCGGCGCAGTGGCGGCAGGTGGCGGCGAGTTTGCGGGTGGCGGCGAGTTTGGTGTCCGTGGGGTCTGCGGGTTCTGGGTGAACAGATCGCGGAAAAGGTCCTCGCGGAACTTCGGCGTGCGCAGCGTGAGGTCCACGCGCGCCAGCTGGCCCTGCTCGGTGCGCTGACGTGTGTCGAAGAACACCGTCGTGCCGTCGGGTGTCCAGGCGATCGAGTTCGCGTACACGTTGGCCAGGCCGCTGATGGGTCGCGGCGGTCCGCCGCCTTCCGCCACGGGAATCAGGTGCACGTTGGTGAACGACTTGGCGCCGATCATGAACGCGGCGATCCACTTGCCGCCCGGGCCCCACACCGGCTCGGGCGCATCAATGGCGTCGGCGAACATCCCGGTCGCCAGCACACGCTCCTGCTTCGACTCGATCGTCAGCAGACGCAGCTCGCGCCGGTCGCGCAGAAACGCGATCTGTGTGCCGTCGGGTGAAAACGCCGGCGAGAGGTCGACGCCGGTGGTGTCCGTCAGGCGCGTTTCGGTGTTCGTCGTGAAATCGTAGAGATACAGCCGCTGCGCGCCGTCGCGCATCGCGGCGTACACCAGCCGCCGGCTGTCGGGCGCCCACACCGGCTGCGTGATCATGCCGGGTGTCATCACCACACGCGTCGCGTCGCCGGCCTCACGCGCGGCGGCGGCGAACAGCATGCCGCGTGTGACAAACGCCACCTTCCGTCCATCCGGCGAGAGGGCCAGTTGCGAGAAGCCGTTGGTCTGCCGCTGACGCTGCGGCACGGGCTGCGCCGACGCGCCGCGGAAGGTGATCGACACCCGTCGCGGCGTGCCGCCGTTGGCTTCGACCGTCCAGATGCCGAAGTCGCGCTCGAACGCCACCATCCGGCCATCGGCCGAAAGCGTGGGAAACAACACGCGCCCGTTGGTGAACGACGTCAGCCGCCGCCCGCGCGCGGCCGCGGCATCCGCCTCGGCCGCCCCGGGCAGCTCGCGCCGCCACAGGTTCTCGGCCCCCTGTCGATCCGACACGTACACGACCGACCGGCCGTCGGGCGCCACCATCGGCCACACCTGCCGCGAATCGCGATCCGACAGCAGCCGGTACGACGGCGTCGCGTCGAGCCCGGACAGCAGCCAGAGCTCGGACTGATCGATGTGGCTGCTCCCTTTGCGCCACCACTGCCCCGCCGCAATGCCGCGCGCGGCCAGCACGACGCTGCGGCCATCGGGCGCGGCCGCCGCGCCGAACTCACTGACGTACCGGTCGTCGCTCACCAGCATCGGCGTACCGCCGGCGGCCGGTACGCGGTACACGTCGTTCATGCCGGCGATGTCGCGCGACGTCGACGCGAAGTAGATCCACCGGCTGTCGGGCGACCACCCCTCCAGCGACTCCGCCCCATCGTCAAACGTGAGCCGCCGCACGGCGCCGCTGTCGAGCGCCAGCAGGTAGATGTCGCCGCCGCCCGTGCGGGTCGACACGAACGCGAGCGTGCGGCCGTCGGGCGCATACAGCGGCCGGCGTTCGGTCGCTTCGTGTGACACCAGCAACCGGGCCTCGCCGCCGGCGGCCGGCACCGTCCAGATGTCGCCGCCGCTCACGAATGCAATCTCGCGGCCGTCGGGAGAAATGCCCGGCTCGGCGGCAGGCGGTGGTGAGCCGGCACCCTGCCGGGCCAGGAGGCCCGACGAGAGGGACCAACCAAAGGTTGCCGTCAGCAGTATCAGAAACGTGCGCTGCAGAAGACGTCGCATGGTGCGGAGTTTATCCGGTCCGACGCAAACACGAACGGGACCAGTTCCGTCTAACCCGTCCGACATGCACGCCTCCACTGTTGCCCTCACCACGCTCCTGACCTGCGCCATCGCGGCGCCGCCGGCGTTTGCCGGCGACGATCCCAAGGCCCGGCCGACATCCGCCCCCAAGATCGCGAGTGTGGCGGCGCTGGATCTGGGCCCGCTGGGGCCCGAGGCGCGGGCCATCCTCGTGGACGGGCATCTGTCGGAGGAAGCGTGGTCGAAGGCGCCGCTGGTCACCGGGTTCGTGCAGCGCACCCCGACGGAGGGCGCGCCGGCCACACACCAGACGGAAGTGCGCATCGCGTTTGACGCCACGTCGCTGTATGTCGCCGTCAACGCGCTCGATCCGGAGCCGGATCGGATCGTGGGCATCCTCACGCGGCGCGACGATCAGTCGCCGTCCGACTGGGTCTCGATTCACCTCGACTCGTTCTTCGACCGCCGATCGGCGTTTGAGTTCGGCGTCAACGCGGTGGGCGTGAAGTACGACCGCTACTGGTTCAACGACAACAACAACGACCGCGGGTGGGACGCGGTGTGGGACGTCGCGGTCACGCGCCATGCCGGCGGCTGGCGCGCGGAGTTCAGGATCCCGTTCTCGCAGTTGCGGTTCACGCCGACCGCCGACATGACGTTCGGCTTCGCCGCGGCCCGCACGATCGCCCGGCTCAACGAGACGTCGACCTGGCCCCTGCTGCCGCGCAGCGCCAGCGGCTATGTGTCGTCATTTGGCGATCTCACGGGCCTGCAGGTCACGGGCCGCCCGAAGAAGCTCGAAGTGATGCCGTACGCGCTCACGCAGATGCTCACCGCGCCGGTGCGCGACGGCGATCCGCTGCGCCAGTCGCCCGATCCCAGCGGCACGGTCGGGCTCGACCTGAAGTACGCGTTGGCGCCAGGTCTCACGTTCACCGGCACGGTGAATCCGGACTTCGGCCAGGTCGAAGCCGACCCGGCCGTCGTGAACCTCAGCGGGTTCGAGACGTTCTTCGCCGAGCGACGGCCGTTTTTCGTGGAGGGCTCCGGCACGTTCAGATTCGATGTCGACTGCAACGACGGACAGTGCACCGGCCTGTTCTACTCGCGCCGGGTCGGCCGGTCGCCGCAGCGATTCGTCGGCGCGCCGCAGGACGGCTACGCGGATCAGCCGACCAACACGACGATTCTCGGCGCCGGCAAACTCACCGGCCGTGTCGGCAAGTACTCAATCGGCATCCTCAACGCCGTCACGGGCCGCGAGTACGCGCGCGTGGCCGAGTCTCCCGGCTTCGGCATCACGGAAACGCCCGTCGAGCCGCTCTCGAACTACTCCGTTGTACGCGTGAACCGCGAATTCGACAATCGCTCGCGGGTGGGCGTCATGGCCACGGCGACGCGGCGTCAACTGAGCGACGAACTGCGGTTCCTCCCAGACACGGCCGTCACTGGCGGCGTGGATGCCGACATCCGGCTGGGCCAGAGCTACAGCCTCAGCGGCTTCTTCGCCGGCAGCCACGTCCGCGGCACCGAGGATGCGATCGCGCGCATCCAGCGCAGCACGGTGCACAGCTTCCAGCGGCCGGACGCGGATCACGTCGAATTTGATCCCACGCGGACGACCCTGAACGGGCATGCGGGGCAGATTGCGCTGAACAAGATTGCCGGCGCCCGGACGCGCCTGAACACCTACGTCTCGTACAAGTCGACCGGCTTTGATCTCAACGACCTGGGTTTCCACCAGCGCGCCGATGAAATCGGCCAGGGCACCTGGTTCCAGGTCCGCGACAACGTGCCCGGCCGCTTCGTGCGGGAGTTCGTCATCAACTTCAATCAGTGGCAGGGCTGGAACATGGCCGGTGAGCGCCGCTACTGGGGCAGCAACGTCAACGTCCACTGGACGTTCACCAACAACTGGCGCTTCAGCACGGGCCTCAACTACAACGGCCAGGGGCTGGCGGACCGGCTCACGCGCGGCGGGCCGGCGGGATACACGAACGCCAGCGTCAACCAGTGGGGCAACATCGGCTCGGACGACCGGAAGCGGCTGTCCGGCAACCTCAACTTCAACTGGCTCAAGGACGGTCACGGATCGTGGCAACGCGGCCTCTCGCCGTCGCTCTCGTTCCGCCCGTCGGCCAACGTGTCGGCCAGTCTGGGCCTCAACTGGAATCGCAACCTCGCACAGTCGCAGTGGATTGCGAACATCACCACCGCCGACGGCCCGAAGTACGTCTTCGGGAGGCTGAACCAGACGACCGTCGGAATCACGGCGCGCGTCAACTACACCATCACGCCCACGCTCTCGCTGCAGGTGTACGCGCAGCCGTTCCAGTCCGCCGGCGATTACTCGAACTTCAAGGAACTGGCCAACGGCCGGTCGAAGCAGTACGAGGGCCGCTACCGGCCGTTTGCCTACCAGGCCAATCCGGACTTCAATATCCGCTCCTTCCGCACGACCAACGTCCTGCGCTGGGAATATCGCCCCGGCTCGGCCATCTTCGTCGTCTGGCAACAGGGCCGCGACCACTTCGTGCCCAACGGCGACTTCAACTTCGGCCAGGGCTTCACGGACCTGTTCGACGCGCCGTCCACCAACACGTTCCTGATCAAAGTCAGCCGCTGGCTGAATTTCTGACGGGGTCGCGCGCCGGAGAACGGCGCGCGCTACGAATCGTCCCGTCGCGCGGCCCTGCCGTTGGGCCGCGAGCAAGCCGTGGCACAATCAGCCGCATCATGACAATGCGGGTGCTCGGCGCGGCGGCCGCCGTGGTCCTGCTGGCCGGCGTGGCGGGGTCGGCGCAGCAGGCGCCGCCCTCCTCCGGCTCGGCCGTCGTCGCGGGCCAGGTGATCGACGATGGGACGGGGCGACCGATCGGCGGCGTCACGGTGACGCTGTCGAGGGTGGGCTCCGCGCCGCCACGCGCAGGCGCAGCGGCACCCGTCACGCGGCAGGCCGGCGCCATCACCAATGCGGACGGCCGCTTCGTGTTCCGGATGGTCCCGGCCGGCCGCTTCACGTTGGCCACGCAGTTGAACGGCTACGCGGCTGGAGGCAGCGGTCAGCCACGCATCGCGGCGCCGGTCATGCCGTTTGATGTCGCGGACGGCGAACGCCGAACGGACCACCAGATTCGGATGTGGCGGTTGGCCTCGGTGTCGGGCATCGTCCGCGACGACCTGGGCGAGCCGCTCGTCGGCGTGTCGGTGTGGGCGTTGCGTCGCACGGCCGTGGGCGATCGCACGGGCCTGACGTTCACCGGCGGCACGGTCGAGGCGACGGACGAACGCGGCTACTACCGCCTGAGCTTTCTGGCGCCCGGCACGTACGCCATCGCCGTGCGATCGTCGATTCAGAGCAACCCCGCCAGCACCGTCACGTCGGTCCTGCAGGCCCGGGCGCAGGCGGCGCCGGGAGGACCGCCGATGGCCGGCATCCGGCGCGAAAGCCGCGAGTCAGGCGCCATCAACATTGAGCGGGCCGGCCTCGAGGTGGACGGCTGGCAGGCCTCCGTGTCGATTGGATCACCACAGCCGCTCGCAGGACCGGACGACACCGTGCTGCTGCATCCCACGACGTTTTATCCGGGCGTGACCGATGCGGGAGCTGCGACGCTGGTGACGTTGTCCACCGGTGACGATCGCGGCGCACTCGACTTCATCGTCCCGCTCGTGCGGGGCACGCGGGTGTCGGGGACGCTGCACGGCCCGGAGGGTCCAGCCGCGCATCACGGCCTCAGGCTCGTCCCGGAAACCGTCGATGCCAAGGCGCCGATGATCTCCACGCCGGTCGCGTACGCCACGACTGATGCCTCCGGGCGCTTCGTTCTGCTGGGTGTGGCGCCAGGCGCGTATCGGCTCATGGCGTACCGCACGCCACTCACCGGCGCGACGGCCGAGATGTTCGAACGCATGTCGGGTGAGCGGGTGCCGCCGCCCACCGGCCCCGCACCTCCGTCGCTGTCCGCCGAGATGCCGCTTTCGGTGGGTGACGCGCCGATGGACGGGATCGCACTCACGCTTGCGCCCAGCGCCATCGTCGCAGGTCGAGTGGAGTTCTCGGGCAACGGTCCATCCCCCGCGGCGGCTGAGATGGCCCGCACCGCCCTCACCCTTTCTGCACTCGCCGGCGACACCACGGCCGCGCAGACGCGCGTCACCGAGACAGGCACGTTCGCGTTCAGCGGGGTGGCGCCGGGCCGGTATCTTCTCTCGGCCACGGCGCCGCCGGGATGGTCACTGACCTCCGCACGGGTCGGCGGCGTCGAATTGGTTGGGCGGGCGATCACCATCGCGCGTGAAGACCTCTCTGATGCAGTGCTGACGTTCACCGACCGGGCCATGACCGTCTCGGGATCGGTCCGCGCGGACGCAGCGACGGGCACCACGGGCGCGTCCGTCGTGGCCATGCCGGCCGATCTCGATGCCTGGATCTCGGGAGGCATGGCGCCCAGCCTGGTGCGCATCGTCAGTGTGGATGCCGCCGGCGCGTTCACGCTGACGCTTGCCGTGCCCGGAGACTACCTCGTGGTGGCGGTGCCCCCTGAGATCGAGCCGCGCAACATGCTCTGGACCGTGAACGTGGATCCCGACATCGCGCGGCGGCTTGTGCCGCTGGCGACGAAGGTGGCGGTGGCACTTGGCGACACCCGGTCGGTGACGCTCACCTTGAGGAGCGTTCGATGACGCGCGCGCTCCTTGTCTTCATCGCGATGATGACGGCCGCCACGCTGGCGGCGCAGTCGGGCGGCGGCACCGGCACGTTGGCCGGCCGCGTGGTAGAAGCAAACACGACGAGTGTTCGCGCCGTGGCGCGCGCCAGCGTCATTCTTGACGCCGACAACGGCCGCGAGGTGCTGACCACGACCGACACTGAGGGCCGTTTCCGCTTCGACGGACTGCCGGCCGGCCGGTATCTCGTCCGCGCGACCAAAGCCGGATGGGTCCCGACGTACTACGGGTCATCACGTGCAGGCCGGCCGCCTGGTGTGCGCGTCGCCGTGGACGCGCGGACGCCCGCGAACATCGAGATCCCGATGGCGCGTGGCGCCGTATTGGCCGGCCGGATCCTCGACGCCGACGGCCGCCCCATGGCCCGGCAGTTTCCATGGCTGCTCGAGCGAAGGCTGGTCGGCGACCAACTGCTGCTCTCGCGCACCCGGTTTCCGATCTCCGTCGGGTCATTCGAACGCGCAACGAACGACCTCGGCGAGTTCCGGCTGTTTGGCCTTCCGCCCGGCACGTATTACCTCGCGCTCAGTCCCACCGTACCGGCCAGCACCCGGCTCACCAGCGAAGCGGAGGTGCGCTGGGCGTTTCAGCCGCCGGCCGCAGGCGGTGAGGCGCCGGCTCTGGGCCCCATCGCCGGCTACGCGCGCCTGTATTACCCAGGCACGACGGACCCGGACGCGGCCCAACCGCTCGTGGTCTCCGCAGGCCAGGTGCTCGATGGTCTGGAGTTTCGCGTCAGCCATGCGACGGTGAGCCGGATCGAGGGCGCGGTACTGCGGCCCGATGGCGCCCCGGCGGGCGGGGCGCGCGTGATACTGGAACCTCGTGAGCCGCGCGTGAATCTCGAGGGCGGTGTGCGCACGGCCACGGCCGACCCGGCCGGACGCTTCGTGTTCCAGAACGTCCCACCCGACGAGTACCGGCTCGCCGCAAGCGCCGCGAGCGCGGCCGGCGCACAGGCGCCACGCGACCTCTGGGCGCAGACCGATGTGGTGGTCGCGGGCGTCGACGTCTCCGGGCTGACGATGTCGCTGGCGACGGCGGCGCAGTTGCGGGGCCGGCTCGTGTTTGCGCCGGGCAGCCTGACACCACCGCCAGACCTGTCCGCGATCAGACTGACGGTGATGGGTGCACGGGTGATGGCGCAGACGCTGGCCGGCGGCGGGTCGTTCACCGCGCAACACACCGCGGCCGTGAACAACGACGGCGCCTTCACGGTCGTCGGTCTGCCGCCCGATCGATATCTGGTGTCCGCCACGTGGCCGGGCATCCAGACGGACAAGGGCAGCTGGTGGATCGCATCGGTTCGCGTGGGCGATCGGGACCTGGGTGATCAGCCGATCGACGTGGCGGCGAACACCGTGGTCGACAACGTCACCATCGAGTTCAGCGATCGGATGGGCACCATCGAAGGCGTGCTGCTCGATGCCAGCGGCCGCCCCGGACCGGGATACTTCGTCCTGGCGTTCCCGGCGGAGCGCGAGTCGTGGACGATGACGTCGCGACGAATGCGGCCGGCCGTGCGATCCGCCACCGACGGCCGGTTCAGCATTGGCGGCCTGCCACCCGGCGACTACTACCTGGCCGTCGTCACCGAGGTGGACTCAGAGGAGGCCGCAGACCCGCGCTTCCTCGACACGCTGGTGCCACAGGCCGTCCGCATCGCCGTGGCACGAGGCGCCACGGTTCGTCAGGACCTCCGGATCGGCGGCTAGTGGCGTGCGTCCGAACCAAAACGGGGCCGCCTACGTCTCTTCCCTAAGAATCTCAGTGGAGTGTCCAGATGAAGACAATCGCCTCGGTCGTGCTCGCGATCGCCCTCACCCTCCAGGCCACTGAACCGGCCCCGCGGTCACCCGCGGGCACCACGATCAAGACGGCCGCGCCTCTCACGTACATCAGCGGCGTCGTCGAACTTCCGGGTGGGAGACTGCTCATCTCCGACCATCAGACGCCCCGGCTCGTGCTGCTCACGCCCTCGACGGGCGCGCTTGCGCCGGTCGGATCGGCAGGCGCCAACGCGGGACAGTTCGTCCGGCCGGGTGGCTTCTACGGCATCGCCGGCAAGGCGTTGTGGATGATCGACCGCGGCGTCAAACGCGCGGTCGCGGTGTCGGCCGACGGCGCCCTGGGACCATCACACTCGGTCCTGCCCCGCGGCACGACCGGATCGTCGAGCGCCGACTACGACACCGAGCAGGTCGATCAACAGGGACTGGTGTATTCCCTGCACCGCGACATGCGGGCTCAGCTGCAGGGTGATACGGCCGCGCCGCTGATCGACCTTGTACGGCTCGATCCCGCCACGCAGCAGATGACGACCATCACGAGGCTGCGGCAGCGCATCACGCGGACCAGTCCGGGTGGCGACGGCATGACGTACTCCCGCGCGGTGCATGGCTCGTCGGCGGACGGGTGGGGTGTGGCGGCCGATGGCCGGGTGGCGGTGGTCAGGGCCGCGCCGTATCGGGTCGACTGGTATTCCGCCGCGGGTACGGAAACGCGCGGAGCGGAGTACCCGGTGGACGTGCTCCCCATGACCGAGGCCGACAAACAGGCCGCGGCCGAGCGGGCCGGGACAGGCGCGAGCGTGGGCATGTCCACGGCGCGCGGGTCCGGTGCGCCGTCACGGCCGCCGATGCTCTTTGCGGACACGAAGGCGCCGTTTGATCCCGAGCGCATCATGGTGTCGGCATCGGGACGAGTGGTCGTGCCGCGCTCGACGCCGCATGGCTCAGCATTCGCCGTCTTCGACGTGTTCGATGGGCGCGGCCGGCGCGTCGATCGGATCCAACTGCCACCCACCGCGCGCGTGGTCGGATTCGGGCCGGCCTCCATCTACGTGCGCGAGGATGCGGGCGACGATGTGGTGGTCCTCAAGCGGTACGAGGTGAAATGACGTGGCGAGACAACCCGATCGACTGACCGTACTGCGCGGCACCCTTGACGTGCTCGTGCTGCAGGCCGTGTCCGAGCGGCCGCTGCACGGGTTCGAGATCAGCCTCTGGCTCGATGAACACGCGGACCAGCCGCTGAACATCGATGACAGCGCGTTGTACCAGGCGCTGCACCGGCTGGAAGCGCGAGGGTTTCTGCGCGGAGAATGGGGCGTCTCCGACAACAACCGGCGCGCGAAGTACTACGGACTCACGGCAACCGGCCGCACCCATCTCGCCGAAGAACGCCGGCGGCTGATGTCGTACGCCGCGACGATCACCTCGCTGCTGTCGCGATGACCTTCGACGACGACCGGCGCCGGCGGGAGATTGACGAGGAGGTGGACGCCCACCTGCGGGCGCGCACCGAGTACCTGATCGCGCGCGGTGCGCCGCCGGACGCGGCGCGCGCGGAGGCCGAACGCCGATTCGGGGACCTCGCCCGGGCACGGCGTGCGCTCTACGCGCAGGCCGTCACCACGCGCCGGCGCCAGGCGCTGAGTGAGCACCTCCGGCAATGGCGCGATGACATCCGCTACGTCACGCGCGGACTGACGCGCAAGCCGGCGTTCAGTCTCGGGGTCATCGCCATCTTTGCGCTGGGCCTCGGCATCAACGCGGCCGTCTTCCGGGTCGCGTACGACCTGCTGCTGCGGCCGCCGTCAGGAGTCTCGAACGCCGCCGACCTGCGGCGCGTCGAGGCCCTCGTGGAGATCGGCTCCGGGGCCCCGACCCGCGCCACGCTGTTCTCCTATCCGGACGCCCACGCGCTGGTCACCAGCGGCGTGTTCGAACACGCGGCGATGTACACGAACCCGCGCACCGGCACGACCTCAACGGGGCGTGACGTCTCGATCGCCGAGGTGGACGGCGGCCTTTTTCCGCTGCTCGGTGTGCAGGTGGCTGAGGGACGCTCGTTCACCAACGAAGAAGTGCGGCCAGGCGCGGAGATTCCCGTCGCCGTTCTGTCGCACCACCTCTGGCGACAGCTCTCGGGCAACAGCGCCCTCACCCCGGGCACCACGCTCAGCATCGGCGCCCATCAGTACGACATCGTCGGCATCCTGCCGCGCGGTTTTGCGGGCATTGACATCGATCCGGTGGACGTCTGGCTGCCGCTGGGCGCCGCCGTGCGGGGCCGCGGCGAGCAGAACGGCGTGCCCTTCGCCTGGTACCAGACCGAGATGCTGCGGGTGCTGCGCGTGATTGGCCGGCGTCCCGCGCGCATGCACGACGCCGCATTGGCCGAAGGCCTCACCACGATTCTCGCGGGCGCCAGGTCCACGATGATGCAGTTTCCGCGCACGGCTGATCCGCGTCCGATCGTGCCGGTTGGAGACGCCACCCAGGCCGGAGCGTCGCGGCAACTCGTGCAGCGCCTGTCGCTGGTGGCGTTGCTCGTGCTGGTGATTGCCGGAGCGAACGCGATGAATCTCATCCTCGCGCACAGCCTGCACCGCCAGCAGGAGGTCGTCGTCCGGCTGGCGCTGGGCGCGGGCCGGCGCCGGGTGATTCGGCTGCTCGTGACACAAAGCCTGTTGTTGGCCGGCGCAGGCGGCGCCATCGCGATGGTTGTCGGGCACTGGACCGCGCAGGGGCTCTGGCGCGCGATGTTCCCCGACGGTCGCAGTGTGCCCGCATCGATCGACCCGCTCACCCTCGGCGTCACGGCGCTGCTGGCCGTCCTCGTCGGACTGGCCGCGGGCCTGCCGGCGGCGTGGCAGACCACCCGACCGGATCTCACAGGAGCGCTGCGCGCCAGTCGCAGCCTTGGGCATCGGCAGACGCGCGTGACCCGCGCTGCGCTCGTCATCGGCCAGACGGCGCTGTCACTCACCTTGATCGTCATGGCCGGCCTGCTCGTGCTGAGTCTCTTGAGGCTCGGAGATATCCGCCTTGGGTTTGATCCACGGGGGTTGGTGACGGCATCGGTATCGACGCCGGCCGGCACCGCGCCGAAGATCGACATGGTGGCAGTGGCCTCCGGTCTGCCCGCCGATCAGGTGGCGCTGGCCACCGTCGCGCCGTTCGGCGCCACGGCCATCCGCAGCATCTTCGTACCCGGGTCGACGTTCGAGCCAGAACCGTTCGAGGGCGCGCGCTACAGCTACGTCTCGCCGAACTTCTTCACCGTGATGGGCACGCGGCTGCTCGAAGGGCGGAGCCTCTCGACCGCGGATACCGCCGGCAGCGACCCGGTCGTGGTCATCAACGAGACGATGAAGCGCAACTACTGGGGGGCGTCCTTGCCGCCCGGCGCCTGCATCGTCATCGAAGGCTGCGCGCGTGTCATCGGCGTGGTCGAGGACATCCGCGACACCCCGGGTGCGTCGGCGCCGATGCGGTACTACCTGCCGCTGGCGCAGGCCGGCACGCCGGCGTCGGTGCTCGTGGTGCGCACGGAGCCGGCGGCCGTGCCGGCCGTGACCGCGCACGTCCGGAAGGCCGTCCCGCCCGGCGAGCGACTCCTGTTCACCATCGCCGCCGATGAGGTGACGCGGGCCGTGCGTCCCTGGACGACGGCGATGGTGCTGTTTCTGGTGTTGGGTGCGGTCGGGCTGACGCTGGCCAGCGTCGGGCTGTATTCGGTGGTCAGCTACCTGGCGTCGGAGCGCACACCGGAGTTCGGGTTGCGGATGGTGCTGGGCGCGACGCATGCCGACGTGGCGCGACTCGTCCTGCGTGATGGCGCGCGACTGGTGGCGTGGGGCAGCGTCGCGGGCCTTGCGCTGGCCGCCTTGTCGGCTCGGTATCTGGGATCGTTGCTGTTCGACGTGTCGCCGTTTGACGGCCGGGTGTACGTCGTGGGGCTCATCAGCCTCGCCGCCGCGGCGGGCGTGGCGATGTGGTCGCCCGCACGCCGGGCCGCCACGGTCAGTCCGGCGGTGGCGCTACGGGTTGACGGGTGAACGGAGGCAGCGGAGCCGACTCGGAGGCGCCGCCCTACCGCAGCGCCGTCACCGGATCAATCCGCGCCGCGTGACGCGCAGGCAGCCACGCCGATGCCACCGCCACCATCGTCACCAGGGCGAGCACACCGGCGTACACGAGCGGATCGAACGGTGACACGGCGAAGAGCCAACCTCGCAGCGCCACGGCCGCGCCGTAACCGGCCAGGCCGCCCAACACCGCGCCGATGCCGCACAAGACCAGCGCCTCACGGACCACCGACACCTGCACCGTGGACGGCGCGGCGCCGAGCGCCAGGCGCACGCCGATTTCACGCGTGCGATCGGCCACCGACGCGGCAATCACGCCGTAGAGGCCCACCAGCGTCAACAGCAGCGAGATCGCGCTGAACACCAGCGCTGCGATGGCCAGCAGCCGCGCCGGGAACAACACGACGCGGCGCAGGTCGCCGAACGACATGACGTTGGCGGGCGCGAGCCGCGCGTCGGCGGCCGACAGCGCGCGCGCCACGGCGGCGGCCACGGCGGCCGGGTCGCCGTCGGTGCGGAAGAACAGGCCGAAATTGCCCGCCGGTCCGACCTCGGACGGCACGTACAACATCGGACGCGGAGCTTCTCCGATTTCGTAATAGGCCGAGTCGGCGACGATGCCCGAGACGATGCCGGCGGTACGGCCCACGGTGATCGCCCGGCCCAGCGCATCGCCATCCTTCCAGAACCGTCGCGCCATCGTCTCGTTGATCACGACGGATGGCGTCGCGCTGACTGACGCGTTCCAGGGGCCACCCGCGAGGAACCGCAGACCCAGTGTGGCGAAGTAGTCAGCGGTCACCGAGTTGAAGTCCACCGAAACGGTCGGCCGATCGTCGGGCGGCGTGTACCCGGGAATCCGGACCGTCTGCACGTCTTTGCCGAGTCCCAGCGGCGGACGCATCGCGGTGGCCGCGGCAGTGACGCCCGGAGTCGTGCGCGCGACAGCCAGCGCGCGATCGATGAGCGCCGGCCAGTCGGCCTGCGGCACACGCTGGCGTTGCAGACTGAGCGACATCACGCCCAGACGCTCGGCGTCGAAGCCCGGGTCGGCGCCAAACTGCCGCGAGAGGCTGGTCGCCAGCAGACTGCCCACCACCAGCAACACGACCGAGGCGGCCACCTGCAGCGCCACCGTCATGCGCCGCGCGCGCGATCGGCGGGCGCCGCCGGCCTGCGCGCCGCCTTCGTCCTTGAGCGCCGACACCGGCGCCCGGCGTCCGGCTCTCCACGCGGTGCCCGCGCCGAACAGCACTGCACCCACCAGCGACAGACCCACCGTAAAGGCCACGACGCGCCAACCGATGGCGGCGTCGAACCTCAGTGTGCCAACCAGCTCCGCCGGCACGTCCATTCCCATCAGCACGCGGGCGCCGATCACGCCGATGCCCAGCGCGGCCAGTCCTCCCAGCAGCGCGACGAGGGTGCACTCGATCATCCATTCGAACGCCAGCCGCCAGCGCCCGGCGCCGAGCGACTGCCGGATGGCCAGCTCGCGCGTCCGTGAGGCCAGACGCGATTGAAAGATGCCGGTCAGGTTCGCGCACGTCGCCAGAAAGAGCAGCAGCGTGAAGGCGAACACGGCCTGCAGCAAGGGCCGCAGGCCTTCGGCATCGGACTCAGACAAGGCCGCGGCCGGCACGGCGGTGAACGCCACGGCGTCGGACGCCCGCGCGGGTGGGAACTGTTGATTGATGACGTCCGACGCGCGCGTCGTCTCCACCCTGACGCGGTCGAACGTCACCCCCTCACGCATCCGGCCGATCATGCGCAGCCAGCCCCACGTCCGCCGCTCCACCGACAGGCCCCGCGGCCGCACCCAGCCCTGCATCATCAACGGCACCCACGCGTCCACCTGATGCGCGGCGAACGTGCCGCCGAATCCCGGCGGCGCCACGCCGACGATCTCGAACGTCGCGCCGTTGATCTGCAGCGTCTGGCCGACGATGGCGGGGTCCGCGGCGCGAAAGCGCCGCCAGTAGCGATCGCTGATGACGGCCACCGGATGCGCGAGTTCCGCTTGATTGTCGTGATCGCCCAGCAGGCGGCCGAGCTGCGGCGTCAGCCGCATCACCTGAAAGTAGTTGCCTGAGACCAGTTCGGCCGTGCCCAGCTGCGCGCCCTCCCCTTCGCCCAGTTGCGCATCGGTCTGCACGTGGGCGGCCAGGTCGACCACAGGCGCCAGCGTGTCGCGCACATCGCGATAGTTGGGAAACGAGGTGATGTCCAGCCTGCCGTCACGCACTTCGCCGACGCGCACCAGCCGCTGCGGGTCGGGCACCGGCAGCGGCGCGATGAGGAACGCGTCGATGAAGGTGAACACCGTGACGTTGGCGCCCAGGCCCAGTGCAAGCGTGAGGACGACCGCGGCCGTGAAGCGCGGTTCGCGGCGGAGCCGGCGGCCGGCGTGGAAGAGCGCGCGGAACAACGATGTCGACATGGCACCTCGGGTGGCGGCAACGGTCTCGGCGCGGGCCAGGCGGCGGCACTGCAGCACCGCATGACCCAGATGAAGAAGGAAGCGTCCGCGCAGCAGCGGGCGGCGCCATGCCGGCGCGGAGGCACGACGATGGATCCAGTCGGCGTGCAGATCGGCCAGCACCGGCTCGAGGCACGACTCCCGAACGGCCGGAGGCACCGCGCGGCGGGCGCGGTCGAGCCAGCGCTCAGCCATGGGAACCCCGGCGCGCCGGCTTGAGCCCGTTGGCACGCGCCACGTAGAAGGCGCGCGTGGCGTCGATCGCGCGTTCACCCGTGCGCGTCAGCCGGTACCGGCGTTCCTTCACGTTCTGGCCGTCGACCAGCTTCTGGTCGTACCACCCCTCGACCAGGCCGGACGCCTCGAGCCTGGCCATCATTTGATAAAAGGCCGGCGCGGAGTTCTTGACCCCGAAACCTGCCAACAACGCGCGCAGATCGCGGCCGGCCTGTTCGGCCTCGACGAGGGCGTCCAGCACGAGGAATTGCAGGTGCGTGATCGGCGGCAGGGCCTTGTTGGACATAATGTGACATTACATTACGGCTCATTACGTCCACAAGTTCCCGCGGCGCCACCTCGCCATCTCGCCATCTCGCCACCTCGCCATCTCGGCACCTCGCCATCTGGTAACGTGTGGGAGGGGAGTGTGGCGAAACTGGCAGACGCGCAGGTCTTAGAAGCCTGTGGAGCAATCCGTGTGGGTTCGAGTCCCTCCGCTCCCACCAGTGAAAGCCGATAGAATCGATCTGAATGAAGACTGAACTGACCGAGATTTCCGAAACACAGAAACACCTGAGCTTTGAGGTGCCGACCGACACCGTCGCCGGTGAAATCCAGCGGGTGGCGGCCGATTACGGGCGCAAGGCCCGGGTGCCCGGGTTCCGCCAGGGCAAGGTGCCCACGACCGTCATCAAGCAGCGGTACAAGGACCAGATTCTGTACGACGTGGCCAACGACCTGATCCCCAGACTGGTGGACGAGGCGTTGCGCGAGCGCGGGCTCGAGCCGGTGGCCACGCCCGACATCCGCGACGTCGTGCTCGAGGAAGGCAAGCCCCTCACGTTCCTGGCGCAGTTCGAGACGTTGCCGCCCATCGATCCGGGCGACTACACCGGCATCGCGCTGAGCAAGCCCGCGGCGGTGCTGGAAGTGGGGGCCGTGGATGCCCTGCTCGAGCGGCTGCGCGAGCGCGCCGCGCAGTGGCATCCGGTGGAAGACCGCGCGGCCGAGCCGGGCGACGCCTTGCTGATGGACCTGACGCGCAAGGCCGGCATCGTCCTCACGGATGCGCCCGCGGCCACCGACCAGGGGCAGCCGATGCAGAACGTGTCCATCGAGCTGGGCAACCCCGCGAATCCTCCGGGCTTTGACGAGCATCTGACGGGTGTGCGGCCTGGCGACGTGCGTGATTTCGAGGTGAGCTACCCGGCCGACTACGAGCCGGCCGAGCTGGCCGGCAAGACCATCGGGTATCACGCCGAGATCAAGGGTGTGCGGCGCAAGCAGCTGCCGGATCTGAACGACGAGTTCGCCAAGGCGGTGAGCGACCTGGAGTCGCTGGAGGCGCTGCGTGAACGCGTGCGGCACGACCTGCAGCACGAGGCCGAACACGAGGCGGATCACAAGGTGCGCCACGATCTGCTGCAGAACCTCGCCGCCCGCATGAAGGCGCCGGTGCCGCAGGTGCTGGTGGACCGTGAAATCGACCGCCGGCTCGAGGAGTTCGTGCGCCGGCTGATGGACCAGGGCGTCGACCCGATGAAGGCCGGCATCAACTGGGAGGAGTTCCGTCAGGGTCAGCAGGAGCCGTCGGCCGAAACGGTCAAGAGCACGCTGGTGCTGGACGAAATCGCGCGCCGCGAGCAGTTGGACGCCGATGACGATGACGTGGAGCGCGAGATCACGCAGTTTGCCGAGCGCTCGGGCCGCACGCCGGCCGCCGTCCGCGCCCGGCTCGACAAGGAGGGTGGCCTGAGCCGTATCAAACAGGGCATCCGCCGCGAAAAAACCATGGCGTGGCTCCTGGAGAAGGCACAGATCACCGTCGCCTGACGTATTACCTATTACCTATTACCTATTAAATTGTCCCTGATCCATTTTCCCTGATCCCTCCCCATGCCCCACTCCCAGCTGATTCCCATGGTGGTCGAACAGACCAACCGCGGCGAGCGCGCCTACGACATCTTTTCGCGCCTGCTGAAGGACAACATCATCTTCATCGGCACGGCGATCGACGACACGATTGCCAACCTGGTGATCGCGCAGATGTTGTTCCTCGAGGCCGAGGACCCCGAGCGCGACATCCTGCTGTATGTGAACAGCCCCGGCGGGTCGATCACGGCGGGCCTGGCCATCTACGACACGATGCAGTTCATCAAGCCGAACGTGCAGACCTACTGCATCGGGCAGGCGGCGTCGATGGCGGCGGTGCTGCTGGCGGCCGGCGCGGCGGGCAAGCGCTTTTCGCTGCCCAACTCGCGCATTCTCATCCACCAGCCGTGGCTGTCGGGTCTGGCCGGGCAGGCCAGCGACATCGACATCCATGCGAAGGAAATCCTGCGCATGCGTGAACGGCTCAACGAAATCCTCGCCAAACACACGGGACAGCCGCTGGAGAAGATCCAGGAGGACACCGACCGGGATTACATCCTTGGAGCGACCCAGGCGAAGGACTACGGTATTATCGATGATGTCCTCGACCGCAGGGTGTAACGGCCGCGGCTATCGCGGCGCCCCGCGCTCGCCGATAACAGCGCGCGGAAGGCTTTCATGACCAAAAAGACCGGCGAGACCGACGTGCTCCGCTGCTCGTTCTGCAACAAGGACCAGAACGACGTCCGCAAGCTGATTGCGGGCCCCACCGTCTTCATCTGCGACGAGTGTGTCGAGGTCTGCAACGACATCATCGCGGACGACAACCGCTTCGACAAGGCCGGCGTGCGCAGCACGCTGCCGACGCCCGTCGAGATCAAGAAGTTCCTCGACGAATACGTCATCGGCCAGGACCAGACCAAGAAGAAGCTGGCCGTGGCGGTCTACAACCATTACAAGCGGCTCGAGATCGCCAAGCAGTCGAAGGGCCGGCACGATGTCGAGCTGACCAAGTCGAACATCCTGCTGATCGGCCCCACCGGCACGGGCAAGACGCTGCTGGCGCAGACGCTGGCGCGCCTGCTCTCGGTGCCCTTCACGATTGTCGACGCCACCACGCTCACCGAGGCCGGTTACGTCGGCGAGGACGTCGAGAACATCATCCTCAAGCTGCTGCAGGCCGCCGGGGGCGACATCGAGAAGGCGCAGCAGGGCATCATCTACGTCGACGAAGTCGACAAGATCTGCCGCAAGGACGAAAATCCGTCGATCACGCGGGACGTGTCGGGCGAGGGCGTGCAGCAGGCGCTGCTCAAGATCCTCGAAGGCACCGTGGCCAACGTGCCGCCGCAGGGCGGCCGCAAACACCCGCACCAGGAGTTCTTCCAGATCGACACCAGCAACATCCTGTTCATCGTGGGCGGCGCGTTTGTCGGCCTCGAGAAGCAGATTGCCCGCCGGCTGGGCCGCAAGACGCTGGGCTTCAAGGCCGACGTGAAGACCACCGTGAAGGAGTCGTCGCTGCTGCTCGAGCAGGTCGAGCCGCAGGACCTCATCAAGTACGGCCTGATCCCCGAGTTCGTCGGCCGCCTGCCCGTCGTGGGCACGCTGCACGAACTCGACAAGCCGGCGCTGGTCCAGATCCTGACCGAGCCGCGCAACGCGATCACCAAGCAGTACCAGCGCCTGTTCGACTACGAAAACGTCAAGCTGCGCTTTACGGACGATGCCCTCGAGGCGATTGCGGAGGCGGCGCTGCAGCGCAAGATCGGCGCGCGCGGCCTGCGCATGATCATCGAGGACATGATGCTCGACCTCATGTACACGCTGCCCGGACAGAAGAAGATCCGCGAATGCGTGATCACGCGTGAGGTGGTAGAGTCCAAGGAGAAGCCCATTACGGTCATGGAGAAGGCTGGCTGACGCACATGGACCAGTACGAGACCCTGCCCATCGTCCCGCTCCGGGACGTCGTCGTGTTCCCGCACATGATGATGCCGTTCGTCATTGGACGGCCGTCGTCGACGCGCGCGCTGGAACACGCCCTGGCGACCGACAAGAAGATCTTCCTGGCCGCGCAGCATGACGCGGCCATCGACGACCCGCAGCCGGCCGACATCTACACGATGGGCTGCGTGGCCAACATCGTCCAGTCGCTGAAGCTGCCCGACGGCAACATCAAGGTGCTGGTCGAGGGCGTGGAGCGCGCGCGCGCCGTCGAGTGGAAGGAAGACAAGGGGTTTTACCGGGTCACCATCAAGGTCATTCCGCGCAAGGCCGAAGCGGCGTCCGACGTCGAAGGCGTGATGAGCCGCGTGGTCACGTTGTTCGAGCAGTACGTCAAGCTGTCGAACACGCTGCAGTACGACGCCATGATCGCGGCCGTGCGGGTGGATGACCCGTCGCGCCTGGCCGACACGATTGCCGCCCATCTGCAGGTGGGCGTGGAAGAAAAGCAGAACCTGCTCGAAATCGTCGCGCCGCTCGAGCGCCTGGGCCGCATCGTGGCCGTGCTCGAAGCCGAGGTGGACAAACTCCAGGTCGACCGCCGCATCCAGTCTCGCGTGAAGAAGCAGATGGAGAAGGCGCAGAAGGAGTACTACCTCAACGAGAAGATGAAGGCGATCCAGCGCGAGCTGGGCCGCAAGGACGACAAGGGCAACGAAAGCGACGACCTCAAGAAGAAGATCACCCAGGCGAAGATGCCGAAGGAGGTCGAGAAGAAGGCGATCGACGAGTTGAAGCGGCTGGAGGCCATGCCGCCGATGTCGGCCGAGGCCACCGTCTCGCGCAACTACCTCGACTGGCTGATCGCGGTGCCCTGGCACAAGAAGACCAAGGACAGCAAGGACCTGCGCAGCGCGGAGTCGATCCTCAACGAGGATCACTTCGGCCTCGAGAAGATCAAGGAACGCATCATCGAGTTCCTGGCCGTGCGTGTGCTGGTCAAGAAGCCGAAGGCCACGATTCTGACGCTGGCGGGCCCTCCGGGCGTCGGCAAGACGTCGCTGGCCCGGTCGATTGCGCGCGCGATGAACCGCAAGTTCGTGCGCCTGTCGCTGGGCGGCGTGCGCGACGAAGCCGAGATTCGGGGTCATCGCCGCACCTACATCGGCGCGTTCCCCGGCCAGATCATCCAGATGATGAAAAAGGCCGGCACGATGAACCCGGTATTCCTGCTGGATGAAGTCGACAAGATGTCGATGGATTTCCGCGGCGACCCGTCGGCCGCGTTGCTCGAGGTGCTCGACCCCGAGCAGAACAACACCTTCCTCGACCACTACCTGGACGTCGAGTACGACCTGTCGAACGTCATGTTCATCTGCACGGCCAACGTGCTGCACACCATCCCGCAGGCGCTGCGCGACCGCATGGAAGTGCTGCAGCTGGCCGGGTACACCGAGCAGGAGAAGGTCCAGATCGGCAAGCGGTTCCTCGGACCCAAGGCTATCGAGGGCGCGGGCCTGACCGACAAGAACATCACGTTCAAGGACGAGGCGTTCCAGACGATCATCCAGCGGTACACCCGCGAAGCCGGCGTGCGCAATCTCGAGCGTGAGATCGCGTCCATCTGCCGGAAGGTGGCCCGCAAGGTCGTGGTGGAAGGACCGGAGTTCTCGCAGGAGATCGACAGCGCCCGGGTCACCGAGTACCTCGGCGTGCCGCGGTTCCGGCCGTCGGTGGCCGAAGAGAAGAACGAGATCGGCATTGCCACCGGGCTGGCGTGGACCGAGGTCGGCGGAGAAATCCTGGTGACCGAGGCGACGCTGATGCCGGGCCGGGGCCGCCTGACGCTCACCGGCAAGCTGGGCGACGTGATGCAGGAATCGGCGCAGGCCGCCATGAGCTGGGTGCGGTCGAAGGCCGAAGACCTGGGCATTCCGCGCGACTTCAACCGGCGGTCGGACGTCCACGTGCACATTCCCGAGGGCGCCATCCCCAAGGACGGGCCGTCTGCGGGCATCACGCTGGCCACCGCGCTGGTCTCGGCGCTGGCGCGCGTGCCGGTGCGCCGCGACGTGGCGATGACGGGTGAAATCACGCTGCGCGGCAAGGTGCTGCCTATCGGCGGCGTCATGGAGAAGCTGCTCGCGGCGCATCGCGCCGGCGTCACCACCATCCTGCTGCCGAAGGACAACGAGAAGGACCTGTCGGACATCCCGAAGAACGTGCTCGACACGATGAACGTCCATCTGGTCGAGGCCATGGACGAGGTTCTGCGCATCGCCCTGGAAGGTCCGCTGCCGGTGCTGCCGCCCTCGGCGGACTCCGATATCGAGGGAAGGGAACTGGGCACCCGGCACTGACGCCGGGGCCCGGCCCCTCCCGCTCTCCCCGCACTGCCCTTGACTGAACAATCCCCACAATCCACTCCGCAGCCGGCGGCGCCTGGCGCCGACCTCAATCTGGCCACGCTCAAGGAGATGAGCATCGCCGAGCTCACCAAGGTGGCTCAGGACCTCGAGATCGTGCATGCCACGGGCCTGCGCAAGCAGGACATGATCTTCCAGATCCTGCGCGCGCGCGCCGAGAAGAGCGGCCATCTGTTCTCCGAGGGTGTGCTCGAGATGCTGCCGGACGGGTACGGGTTCCTGCGCGCGCCTGATTACAACTACCTGCCGGGGCCGGACGACATCTATGTGTCGCCGTCGCAGATTCGCCGTTTCGATCTGCAGACCGGCGACACGGTGTCGGGCCAGATTCGGTCACCGCGCGAGGGCGAGCGGTACTTCGCGCTGGTCAAGGTCGACGCGATCAATTTCGAGCCGCCCGACCACACGCGCCGTCGCGTGTTCTTCGAGAACCTGACGCCGCTGTATCCCGACCGGCGGATCAAGCTCGAAACCGCGGGCGACAACTATTCCGCGCGTGTCATGGATTTGATGACGCCGCTGGGCAAGGGCCAGCGCGGCTTGATCGTCGCGCCGCCGCGGACGGGCAAGACCATGTTGTTGCAGAACCTCGCAAACAGCATCACCGCCAACCATCCCGAGGTCTACCTCATCGTTCTGCTGATTGATGAACGGCCGGAGGAAGTGACCGACATGCAGCGGTCGGTGCGCGGCGAGGTGGTGTCGTCGACGTTTGACGAGGCTGCGCAGCGGCACGTGCAGGTGGCCGAGATGGTCATCGAGAAGTCGAAACGGCTCGTGGAGTACGGCAAGGACGTGGTGATCCTGCTCGACTCGATCACGCGGCTCGCGCGCGCCTACAACACGATCGTGCCCACGTCCGGCCGTGTGCTGACGGGCGGCGTCGACAGCAACGCGCTGCAGCGCCCGAAGCGTTTCTTCGGCGCCGCGCGCAACATCGAAGGCGGCGGGTCACTGACGATTGTGGCCACGGCCCTGGTCGAAACCGGCTCCCGGATGGACGATGTGATTTTCGAGGAGTTCAAGGGCACCGGCAACATGGAGATCCATCTCGACCGGAAGCTCGCCGACCGGCGCGTGTTCCCCGCGATCGACATGCAGAAGAGCGGCACCCGTAAGGAAGAGCTGCTGCTGCCCAAGGACGACCTCAGCCGCATCTGGGTGCTGCGCAAGGTCCTGACCCCGCTCTCCCCCGCCGAGGCCATGGAACTGATGCTGTCGCGCATGTCCAAGACCAAGGACAACGCCGAGTTCCTATCGTCCATGGGAAAATGAGCTCGGAGGTCATTTTCTGAAAATGACCTCCGAGCTCATTTTCTCGGGCGACCGAGCGGGCGCCAAGCCGGCCAAAGCTTGAGTGACTCGGCGACGGAAGCCACCCATCGTTCGCTTCCGTATGGGATCGCTTGGGCCACCGACCTTCGTACCCTGACGACGTCTGCCCCGGAATCGGACCTGTTGACCCATTCAACGAGGTCGACATCCGGCGAAACCGGCCAAACCGAGAGTGGTACAGCGTGGCGCCCCCCTAGACGCTGGCTGGAGCTTGACCACGGCCAGGCCTCTGCGCGCAGCACCAGGCCAGCCCGGACCGGGTTGCGCTCGACGTAGCGACAGACCGTCAGAAAGTGACTGTCAGTCTGGACAGGGAATGCCTTGAATCGGCCCTGGTAGACCGCACCCGTGCCGCCGGTGCCTCGCTGCCAGTGCCAGCGACGGCTGTGCGTCGCCGTGAACCATTGCATGAACCTGGACAACGCGCCGTCGGTGACAGGGCTCAGCACCAAGTGAAAGTGGTTGGGCATGAGACAGTACGAGTAGATTCGCACCGGGTACCTGCTTGCCGCTGCGCCGAGGACCTGCAGGCATGTTTGATAGTCAGCATCCTGCTCGAACAAGCGCCAGCGCCTGACGCCCCGGTTCATCGCGTGGAACACGACTCCTGCCGACCCGGCTGCCTGTCGATGGTGGGCCACGCAAGGGACCATTCAAGAGCCTTGCCAAGACAGACCGAAAATGAGCTCGGAGGTCATTTCCTGGAAATGACCTCCGAGCTCATTTTCGGGGTATTGTCCTACCCGCTTGGGGTACTCGCGGACACTGGAACGACCCGGACTGGCACCCTTTCTGTGGACGCAGTTCCTGGGGGCCTTCAACGACAACGTCTTCAAGATCGTCGTGTCCTTTCTCGCCATGGACACCATGGGCGAGGTCGACGGCGTGGCGTTCGTCGGCGCCGTGTTCATCCTGCCCTTCCTGCTCTTCTCCGGCTACGCGGGTCACCTCGCCGATCGCCACAGCAAACGCCAGGTCCTGGTCTGGATGAAGTGGCTCGAGGTCGTGGCCATGGGCCTCGCCGTGCCCGCACTGATGGCCGGGCACGTACCGGCGCTCCTGGCCGTGCTGTTCCTGATGGCCACGCAGTCGACGTTCTTCAGTCCGGCCAAGTACGGCATCGTGCCCGAACTGCTGCCCGACGAAGAACTGTCGCGCGCCAACGGCCTGCTGGAGATGAGCACGTTCGTGGCCATCGTGCTCGGCACGTCGATCGGCGGACTGGTCTACACCGCGTTCCGCGACACGCCACACGTGATCGGCCTGGTGCTGGTCGCCATCGCCATCGCCGGCACCCTCGCGAGCCTGCGCATCCCGCGTGGCACCGCGGCGCAGCCCCACGCGCGCCTCCAGGCCCTGCCCTGGGGAGAGATCGTCACGGGCCTGCGCCGGCTCTGGCACGACCACACGTTGTGGATGACCGCCGTCGGCGCGTCGTTTTTCTGGTTCCTCGGCGCACTGCTGCAACTGGCCCTGCTGCCCTACGCCACCACCACCCTCGGCGTGAACGAAGCCGCCGCCACACAGCTCTACACCGCGCTGGCCATCGGGATCGGCGTCGGCAGTCTGCTCGCCGGCAGACTCTCGGGCAGCCACATCGAACTCGGGCTCGTGCCCATTGGCTCGCTCGGCATGGGGGTGTTCGCGCTCGCGCTCGGCGCGTCATCAGCCTCGTACGGCTGGTCGGCGCTGTGGCTGGGTCTGCTCGGCCTGTCCGGCGGCTTCTTCGCCGTGCCGCTCAACGCGCTGCTGCAGTACCGGCCCGAACCCCACGAACGCGGGCGCATCCTGGCCACCGCCAACGTCATGCAGACGGTCGGCATCCTGCTGGCCTCGGCCGTCCTCTGGGCCCTGGGCACGCGCCTGGGATGGTCGATGCCCGCCGTCTTCGCCGCCGCCGGCGTCTTCACTCTCATCGCCGGTGTGTACGTCCTGCTGACCCTGCCGGCCTTCTTCATCCGCTTCACGCTCTGGCTGCTGACGCACACCATCTACCGCATCACGGTCGTCGGACGCGAACACGTCCCGAAACGCGGGCCCGCCCTGCTGCTGTGCAACCACGTGTCGATGGTGGATGGACTGCTGGTCGGCGCCTCGGTGGAGCGCTTCGTCCGATTCCTGATTCATGGGCCGTACTACCACCTGCCCGGCGTCCATCTGGTGATGAGCCGGCTGCACGGCATCCCGATCACCGCGGGCGACAAGGACGATGTCGACCGCGCCCTCGCACGCGCGCGGCAGGAACTGCGCGACGGCCACGTCGTCTGCATCTTCCCCGAGGGTCAGGTCACCCGCACCGGCAATCTGCTGCCGTTCCGCCGCGGCTTCGAGCGCATTCTCGAGGGCCTGGATGTGCCGGTGATTCCGGTCTACCTCGATCGCGTGTGGGGCTCGGTCTTCAGTTTCAAGCGCGGACGCTTCTTCTGGAAACGGCCTGAACGCCTGCCCTATCCGGTGACCGTCACGTTCGGCGAACCGCTGTCCGCCCGTGTGACCGCCCCCGACGCGCGCATGGCGGTCGCTGAACTGGGCGTCGAAGCGGTGAGACGCCGGCGGCCGGCGAGCGCAAGCCTCCCTGTCGACTTCATCCGCAGCGCCCGACGGCATTGGAGCCGACTGGCCGTCGCCGACAGCACCGAGCAGCGATTGACCTACGGCCGACTGTTGGCCGGCGCACTGCTGCTGGCGAGGGCCATCGCGGAGCGTTCGCGAGACCAGACACACCTGGGCCTGCTGTTGCCGGCATCGGTGGGCGGTGCCGTCGCGAACATTGCGACGCTGCTGGCCGGGCGCATTCCGGTGAACCTCAACTTCACCGCCGGGGCCGAGGCCATCGACGCGGCGAAGACCGCGGCTGGAATCCGCACGGTCATCACCTCGCGCCGGTTCATCGACAAGGCGGGCCTGCCGCCCAGCGACGACATGGTCTTCCTCGAAGACCTCCGATCCACCTTCGGCACGGCCGCGCGCCTGCACGCCCTCGTCATGGCCCGCCTGTGGCCGGCCCGGGCGCTGGCGGCTCGCCACCCGGGCCGGCCGCCGCAACAACGCGACCCGGCCGCCGTGATCTTCTCGAGCGGCAGCACGGGCATTCCGAAAGGTGTGGTCCTGACACACGGCAATCTGCTGTCGAACGTGGACTCGCTCACGCAGGTCTTCCACATGCGGGAAGACGACTGTTTCGTCGGCGTTCTGCCGTTCTTCCACTCCTTCGGCCTCACCGGCACACTGTGGTTCCCGCTGCTCACGGGTTGTTCGGTCGTCTACCACCCGAATCCGATGGACGCCAAGACCGTCGGCGAGCTGGCCGAGCAATACCGGGGCAGCATGCTCATCAGCACGCCGACGTTCTGCCAGAGTTACCTGCGACGCTGCACCCCTCAGCAGTTCCGGCATCTGCGGTACGCGATTGTCGGCGCGGAGAAACTGCGCGAGCCCCTGGCGAAGGCGTTCAAGGACACGTTTGGTATCGGCCTGCTCGAAGGGTATGGCTGCACCGAAATGGCGCCGGTCGTCGCGGCCAACATCCCCGACCAGCCGGTCGGCAGCCGAGTCCAGGTCGGCACCAAGCCCGGGTCGGTCGGCCATCCGATCCCTGGCGTGGTGGCCAAGGTCGTCCATCCAGACACCGGCGAGGGCCCGCTGATCAACGAAGACGGACTGCTGCTGGTCAAGGGGCCCAACATGATGGCGGGCTACCTCGACGACCCCGCACGCACCGCGGAGGCCATCCGCGACGGCTGGTACGTCACCGGCGACATCGCGCGGATTGATGACGATGGCTTCATCTTCATCACGGATCGGCTGGCGCGGTTCAGCAAGATCGGCGGCGAGATGGTGCCGCACATCCGGCTGGAGGACACGATCAACGACCTGCTGGGCGAGCTGGCGTCAGCGGTCACGGCAGTGCCGTGTGACGTCAAGGGCGAGAAACTCGTGGTCTTCTACACGCGTCAGGACGTGCCTCCCGACGAACTCTGGCGTCGCCTGAACGGCACCACCCTACCCAGGCTGTGGCTGCCCAAACGTGAGCACCTGATTCCGATCGACGCAATCCCGACGCTGGGGACCGGCAAGACGGACCTGCGCGCGCTTCGGGCGCTGGCGAGAGAGAAAACGTCGGGTGGCTTTTTCGGCGACGCTTAGGGCGAAAAAGCCACCCGACGTCATTTTCTCGGCAGCTTCCCGTCTCGCATCGCGGCCTGATACGCGAAGACCGCGGCCACCGTCGCCATCTGCTTCATGTCCTCGACCTGCACGCGGTCATAAAAATCCATGTTCGAGTGGTGGGTCCGCGAGTTGTACTCCAGGCGCTCCTGCACGAACTGGAACGCAGGGACGCCGGCGCGATCGATGCTCGTGTGGTCCGTGCTGGTGACCGACCGTGGCCCGAGAATCTCCACCCCGAGATCTTTCAGCGGCGCAATCCACGCGCCGAAGATCGGCGCCACATGCGGATTGCTCTGCATCCAGATGCCGCGGATGCGGCCGGTGCCGTTGTCGATGTTGAAGTAGGCCGTGTGCCTCGCCTGCTCGGGCCCTGGCTTGTCAGGGGTTCCGAGGTACTTCTCGGCGTACGTGCGCGAACCGATCAGCCCTTGTTCCTCGGCGCCCCAGAGCGCGATGCGAATCGTGCGGCGCGGTCGAAGGCCCGCGGCCTTGATGATCCGCAAGACTTCCATCATCGCCGCGCTGCCGGTCGCGTTGTCGGTGGCGCCGGTGGCCGCGTGCCACGAATCGAAGTGGGCGCCAATCAGCACAATCTCGTCGGCCAGATCGGTGCCGGGCAGGTCGCCGATGATGTTGAAGCCGTTCGGCCGCTCGGGCGTTTCCGGGTGGAACGTCACGTTGAGGTTCAGCTCGACGCGGACCGGCAGTCCCTCGTCGAGCAGTCGCACCATGCGGTTGTAGTGTTCGACGGCCAGGGTGACCTGAGGGAGTCCCTTGCCCGCCTGATCGGCCACGCGGGATCCGCCGGCACCCAGGAAGATGGTGCCGCCATCCACACGCTGCGTCTGCCAGCTGAGATCACTGCCGCCGGCGCTCATGTCGCTGTTCGATCCTCGGTCGAAGAGCGCCACGACGCCTTCCGACTGGTAGAACTCGGTCACGTTGAACGCCGGAGCGGCTGCCGCGCCACGGCCGGCGCCACCCGCGCGAGCAGCGCCTGCCCCACCGGCCCGCCCAGCCGGCGCAGAGGCCGGCGGCGTCAGCGCTTCCTCGATCTCCTTGTCGGTCATGCGCAGGACGATGCGTCCATCGAGCATGCGGACTTCCCGCGCCGGCTGCGTCAGGACGATCTTGCCGCGCAGTTTCCCGCGCCACTGCTCCGCGTCCTGCGCGTTGGCAATCAGCGGCCGGACGACCTCGGCGGTGACTACCCCGGTCGTCCCACTCGACCACGCCTTCGGGTATCCAATCAGCGGCATCGCCTGCGCGCCGAGCATGGTCGCGTGGAAGTTGTTGAGCGACCAGCCCACGCCGAAGGGGAATCGTTCCTTCCGCACGTTCTGCAGCCCCCACGACTGCAGCGTCTTCACCACCCAGTCCCCGGCCGCCTCAATTCCTGGCGACCCCTGCAGGCGCGGCCCCGAGACATCGGTGATCTGGAAGAGGTGTTTCATCACTTCCGAGCGGTTCATGCCTTCGTCGCGGATCTTCTGGATCGCGGCGAGATCGACGGGCTCGGGTGACTGCGCGGCGACGCCGGCGGTGACAACGGAGAGCAGGAGGAGCGACAGGAGACGTTTCATGAGTCGTGACCCTTCGGCGGACCTGGCAGTGGTCCGCCCGGCGGGCAGTGTACCGCTGATCGCGCCGAACGGAGTGTTACACCGCCGAGGACGGCAGGAACCTCGACCGATACCCGAGTGCCGCGACGGCCTTTCGTGCCTCAGCCAGTTCAGCCGTCCATCGCGCCACCGTGGCTTCAGCGTCGTCGAGGGGCGAGACGATACCCTTGGCCGCCATCTCGTGGCACCCCGCCACCCATTGCCGCGCCAGCGCCAGTTCATTTTCGGCGACCTCGACGCGACCAAGGGCCTCAAGCAGCCGCTCGCTGGGCCACAGGGCTTCCAGGAAGGAGGACACAACGACCCAGAGGAGGTAGAAATTCATCACCGCGTGAAGCGAGACGAGTCGGGAGTCGGGTTGTCTGAGTAAGGGCCCCACCTCGGCCCATGCCAGACCGATGACACACACGAACCACACGATCAGTGCGACGACTGCAAGCCACACCGGATGCCTTGGCCGCGGGAAACGCCGCGTCCGCCACCACTGCGTCCCATCCCAGGCAATGGCGAACACCATCAGGGCGAGAAAAAAGGCGCGAGCCTGCGAGCCCAGGCCTGGTGGCACACCGACCGCCGCGCGGAGTCCGAATCCGATCAACCAGGCCCCGCCCAGCAGCGTCAGGATGACGGCAGGCCAACTCAGGTGAAGCACCCACTGCGTTCGCACGGGTCGGCCCTCGTCTGTGAACAACGCGTACGCATGTTCGACCAGCAGACCGCGCCCGAGTTCCACGACGTCGCGCCACCGGGCGGGCGACTCATCAAGCAGCGCAAGTACTTCAGACTCGTAGCGCTGCCGCCAAGCTGGCGGATATCGCCGGACAATCGCGCGCGACAGTCGAGTCAGCACGCGTTTAGAACAACAGCGTCACGGCCCCGAGGGCGGCAAGGATGAGCATGGTCCCGCCCACTACGGCCAGCTGCGCGCGCCACGGCTGTCCCTTCATGAACGTCCACGGCATCGTCGCGGTCATCGCCATCGGAAACGACATGGCGAGCACGGCTTCGGCCGCGTCCGGGTAGCCCGCGCGCCGCAGCCAGGCGCCTGCGACGGCAAAGACGACGGAGACGGCCAGCAGCAAGGCCGCGCCCATCAGGCCGTCCCGGCGAGACATCCGCAACCCACCTGACCGACATTCGGACTTCAGCACTCTCAACATAAGGCCTCCATTTTGATCACCCGAGTTCTCCGGGCGGGCGCCACCTCGTCGCAGTCGCGCATCAATGGCCCCGGACACGATGTCGATGGCCTGCTGCAGCGTGAGCGGCGTGTCGCCGGTCAGCTCCAGGAATTCCTCTTCGTACCGCTGGCGCCAGGCCGCCGGGTACAGTCGCACCAGTTGGCGCGTCGTCATGACCAACCCCTACGCGTCCGCCAGCCGCGCCTGCGCGATCTTCGTGACCTGCCGGAGCGCGTCGAGACGGGCGCGCAGCACCTTCTGGCCGGCCTGTGTGAGGCGGTAGGGCCGCCGACGGTCGTCGGCGGGCAGGGGCTCGATCCACTTGCGCTGTTCGAGCCGCGCGATGGCGCCATACAGCGTGCCGGGGCCCGGACGGGCGCCGGTCATGGCCTCGATGTCGAGCGTCATCGCGTAGCCGTGTTTCGGACCTTCGGCCAGCGCCACGAGGATATTGAACGCCGGCTCGGAGAACCGGCCAAGCGCGGCCAGCGAGTCATCGGGTTTTCGGGCCATACGTACCCCGTTATATCGCAGTACGTAGTATTACGCAAGACGAAGTATTCAGTGCGAAGTGCGGAGTGCGCAGTGCGGAGTGCGGGGCTCGCCCGCCGAAGCCTTGGCGACGGCGGGTGCGCAGAGCGCGATAGGCTGTGGGCATGCACACGCGCGCGTTCGGAAGCACCGGGATGGCCGTCTCGGAAGTCGGGTACGGACTGTGGGGAATGGGCGGATGGACCGGCTCCGACGACGCCGAGTCGGTGGCGGCGCTCCATCGGAGCATCGAACTGGGGTGCACGTTCTTCGACACTGCGCTGGCGTACGGCAACGGCAAGAGTGAACAGCTGCTGGCCCAGGTCCTGCCGGCGCATCGCGACCGCGCGCTGGTGGTCGCCACGAAGATTCCGCCGAAGAACGGCAAGTGGCCCGCGAAGCCCGAGTACGCCCTTGGCGATGTCTTTCCCGTGGACTGGATGATCGAGGCCACCGACACGAGCCTGAGGAACCTGGGCGTTGATCGGATCGACGTGCAGCAACTGCACGTGTGGACCGATGAGTGGGCGGAACTCGATGACTGGATGGAAGGCGCGTTACAGCTCAAGCGCGCGGGCAAGATTCGCGCGTTCGGCATTTCGATCAACCGCTGGGATCCCACCAACGTGATCGAGGCGCTGCGCACCGGCCTGGTCGACAGCGTGCAGGTGGTGCACAACATCTTCGATCAACATCCGGAAGACACGTTGTTTCCGCTGTGCCAGGAGATGAAGATTGCGGTCATCGCGCGGGTGCCGCTCGATGAAGGCAGCCTCACGGGCACCCTCACGAAAGACACCCGGTGGCCTGACGGCGACTTCCGCAACAACTACTTTCCGCCGGACCGGCTCGCCGAAGCGGTCGACCGCGTCGACCGGCTCCGGCCGCTGGTGCCCGCCGGCATGACCCTGCCGCAGATGGCGCTGCGGTTCATCCTGTCGCACCCGGCCGTCAGCACGGTCATTCCGGGCATGCGCCGGCCCGCGCACGTGGAGGCCAACATGGCCTGCGGCGACGGTCAGGGCCTGCCGGCCGACCTGGTCGCTCAGCTCAGGCCGTTCCGGTGGGACAGGGGTTACGTGGTTGAAAAATAAGGACTTTGGGTCCGGGGTCCGACGGGTCCGAGGTCCGGCGGGGTCCAGGGTCCGAGGGTCCAGGGTCCAGGGTCCGGAGGGGCCTGGGTCCAAGGTTCGCAGTACGGGTATAATTGTGGTTTCGTGCTGGGTGCAAGGAGCTGACCGTGAAGGCTGGAATTCATCCCGACTACCAAGAGATTGATGTGCGATGCGCGTGCGGCGCCACGTGGAAGAGCTTCTCCACGAAGAAGGACCTGCACCTGGACATCTGCAACAACTGCCACCCGTACTACACGGGCCGCCAGAAGCTGATCGACACGGAGGGCCGCGTCGAGCGGTTCACCAAGCGCTTCGGCGTGCAGACCGCCGAGGGCCGCAAGAAGGCCGTCGCGGCGACCAAGGCCGCCAAGGCGACCAAGAAGAAGTAGTCAGGGCCGGATCAATCAAGTAAAGGGGCGGCCGCAGGGTCGCCCTTTTCTTTTTTCTGCTCGATCTTCCGGGCAAGGCGGCCCAGACGATGGTCGACGTCGGCGGCGTGCCGCCCGCCCGTCTGAGTGCGCACGACCTCGGCATACCGGCGCGCCGACTCGAGATCGCCGGCGCGATGTTCGTGATGAATCGCCAGCGCTTCCGCCGCGCGCCGCTCGACCGGCAGGTACGGCCGCCGCGCGCGCTCCGCAATCGCCTGCCACGCCGCAGCGGCCTCTTCGTACCGGCGCGCACGCCGGCGAAGCAGCGCCAGCCGCTCCAGCGCCTGCGCGCGCAGGTCGCGATCGTCGGCGGCATCGGCCGCCAGCTGATACGCCGCTTCCGCCTCCGCCGCCCTGCCCTGCCGTTCGTACAACTGGCCCAAGCCGAGTTGCTCACAGGCTTCCCTGCAACACTGCGGCCCCTCGGCCGCCAACTGCAGCGCCTGGCCGGTCACGGCCGCCAGTGACAGCAGGTCGAGCCGGTTGTGTTCGAGCACGCCCTCGATGAGCGCGGGATCACCCGTGCGCAGGAACTGGAAATACCGCACCGGAATCTCGAAGCCGGGCACGTCGTTGACGCGATGAAACCCGAGCACCGATCGCTCGAGCGCCGTCAGGCTGCAGCTCGAGTCATCTTCACGGCGGCGCCACAGCCGCCGGGCGGGCGGCAACATGTCGAAGTGCGGCAACCCTTCCGTCGGCGTGGACTGTCGATGGAACGCCCAGCGCGTCTCCATGAACGGAACATCAAACGTCCGGCCATTGAACGTCACGAGCAACGACGCCTCATCCATGGTCCGCCCCAGCGCCTCGAGCAACGGACGCTCGCCAGACGGCCCGAGCATCAGCCACTGGCGGACGCGGAACGCGTCGTCCTCGAACCAGCCGCAGCCGACCAGAAACGCCACGGTACCCGCGCCACCACTGAGCCCGGTGGTCTCGATGTCGAAGAACACCGGCCCGGTCGACCACTCCGCGTGTCCGGCGAGCGCCGGCTCGAACAACCCCAGGGGCGCATCCGCCGCGACGCGATAGCTGCCCACCTTGCGCTTGCCGTGATACCGATCGCCCTCGTACACGCGATCGACGACGAGACACGTCGAGGCCCCATCCAGCGCGGAGCCCCGCAACACCGTCACGGCCCGTTCGGCCACCGCCGCGGGATCGAACCCGCCGCTCACCGGCAGGTCGGGCTCCACCGACACCTCGCGCCGGTTCTCACGCACGATGGCCCGCAGGCGATCGGCGAGATTCCTCACGCCGCCGGCGCCTCCGGCGCGCGCAGCAGCGACAACAGGTGTGACGCCACGGACTTGGCCAGCGGCCCCGTCGCGCCCTCGGGCCCGACACACGAGGGACACCCGGACTGACACGGGCACCCGTCAATCAGCTCGTGCGTTTTCGCCAGCAACGCCTGATGCATGGAGTACAGCGGCTCGCTGAAGCCGATGCCGCCGGGATAGTTGTCGTAGATGAAGATGGTGGGCGCCACGTTGGCCAGCACCGGCGCCTGGCGGGCTTCCTGCTCGCCGACGCCGTCCACCGACAACCCGAGGTCGTGGGAATCACACATCAGCAGGAGCGGCGCGACGTTCCTCATGGCAAACGCCAGCCCCATCACGCCATCGCGTTTGTCCGCGCCCCCGTACGGCAGCTGCGCCATCGTCTCTGCCGGAATCGTCAGCCAGTACGACGACGTGTGCATCTGCTGCTCGGGCAGATCGAGCTCACCCGAGCCGATGTTTTCGTTCGTGTAGAACTTGATCTTCTTGAACCCGACCACGCGCGAGACCACGTGCACTTCACCGTGGTGGGCAGCGGACGAAATGAGCTCGGAGGTCATTTCCGCGGGTCCAGCCTCGGAAATGACCTCCGAGCTCATTTCGTCCAGAATCGTCACCTTCGTGTAATCAATGGCGTCGGTGTAGTAGTCGCACTCGACGCTGCGCACGTAGGCCTTGCGATTGTCGAAGTCGAGCTTCTCCACCTGGAACAACTGGCCTTCCACGATGTAGATGGCTTTTTCGTGAAGCACCGACGGTCCGCTGGTGTAGTCGGTCTCGCCGATGACCCGCTCGCCTTTGGTCTGGTCAATGACGATGAAGTTGTCGGAGGTGACCGAGCGCAGGCTGACGGCATCGGCGGGGTACGACTCGTGCGTCCACTGCCACTGGTCGCCCGCGAGCTGGACGAACTGTTCCTCGCTGAGGATCTGCAGCATCTCCTGCACATTGAGCGTGCCGAACGTCTCGGTGGTGGTGAACGGCAGTTCAAACGCCGCGCACTTCACGTGCGCGAGCAGGATGTGCAGGTTGTCCGGGTTGACCAGCGCGTGTTCCGGCGACGCATCAAAGAAGTAGTCGGGATTTCTGGCCACGAACTGATCGATCGGCGCACTCGACGCGACGAGCACTGCCGCGGACCGTCCCGACCGCCGGCCCGCCCGTCCGGCACGTTGCCACGTGGCGGCAATCGTGCCCGGGTAGCCCGCCATCACCGTGACGTCGAGCGCACCGATGTCGATGCCCAGCTCGAGCGCGTTGGTCGAGACGACGCACCGGACCTGCCCCTCGCGCAGCCCGCGCTCGATTTCGCGACGCCGCAGCGGCAGATAGCCGCCGCGATACCCGCGCACGACGTCGGCCGCACCGGGCGGTCCGGCAAAGGCATCCTTCAGATAGGTCGTCAGAATCTCGGTCGACAACCGGCTCTGCGCAAACACGATGATCTGCAGGCCGCGCTTGAGGAACTCGATCGCCACGCGGCGGGTCTCCGCCAGGTACGACCGGCGAATACCCAGTTGCGCGTTCACGACCGGCGGATTCACGAAGATGAAGAACTTCTCGCCGCGGGGGGCGCCACTCTCGCTGACCAGTTCAAACGGCGCGCCGACGAGCCGCTCGGCCAGCTCACGCGGATTGGCAATGGTGGCCGATGAACAGATGAACGTCGGATTCGACCCGTAGTGCCGGCACACCCGATGCAGCCGCCGCAGGATGTTGGCCAGGTGGCTGCCAAAGACGCCGCGATAGGCGTGCAGTTCGTCGATGATGACGTACTGCAGGTTCTCGAACAGCTTCGCCCATCGCGGATGGTGCGGCAGGATGCCCGAGTGCACCATGTCGGGGTTGCTGAGCACGACGTGCGCGCGCCCGCGTATGGCGCGGCGCGCATCCTGCGGGGTGTCACCGTCGTAGGTGAACACGCCGATGTCGCCGCCGCCTTCCACGCCGAGCAGCTCCGCCAGCTGGTGCAGTTCCGCCAGCTGGTCCTGCGCCAGCGCCTTGGTGGGAAACAGGTACAACGCGCGCGTGGACGGATCCGTCAGGATCGCGTTCATCACCGGCGCGTTGTAGCAGAGGGTCTTGCCGGACGCGGTCGGCGTGATGGTCACGACGTGGCGCCCCGCGACGGCGTGCCCGATGGCCTCAGCCTGATGCGAGTAGAGCTGCTCGATACCCCGTTTGCGGAGCGCGGCCACCAGCCGGGGGTCCAGCGTCCCGGGGAACGGCGCATACTTCGCCGCGACCGCCTCGAGCTTGCGGACGGCGGTGACATGCGGATCGTCCTCGGCCGTCTGCAGCGCCGTCTCGTGCTCGGCCAGCATCCGCGACAAGGCGAGGCTGAGCGACTCGTCCTTGCTGCGGGCATCCACCAGCGCCGGCAGGACGGTCATGGGGAGTTTCTTGGGTTCGGGCAGCACGTCCGGCGATCGTACCAACGGGCCGGGAGGCGATCAATGGGCGAAAATGAGCGGAAATGACCTCCGAGCTCATTTCTTCCGCGCGTACGCGGCGACCACCCCGCTCAGGCCGATGAGGCCGATGAGGTTGGGGAACACCTGCAGCCCGTTCATCAGGTCGCCCCAGGCCCAGACCAGCTCGGGCCGGATGACGGCGCCGAACGGGATCAACAGGCAATACACGTAGCGATACGGCATGGTGACCGACCGGCCCAGGATGTACTCGAGGAACTGCTCGCCGTAATACGCCCAGCCGATGAGCGTGGTGTACCCGAACAGGAACGCGCAAAACGCCACCACCCACCCGCCGACGGTGGGCACCGCCATGTTGAAGGCGCTGGCGACGGCCGCCGTGCTGGTCAGGAACTCGCCGCCGGCCGCGCGCGCCGCAATCGACGTCTCGGCCACGCCGCTCAGCAGAATGGCCAGCGCGCTGATCGTGCCGGTGACAAACGACACGATGAACACCTCCATCACCGCCTGCAGGCCCTGCGTGGCCGGCTGCGACGATCGAGCCGTGCCGTACGCCACCGCCGCAGTACCGTATCCGGCCTCGTTCGCGTAGATGCCGCGCGCGATGCCATACCGCATCGCCGTGAACACGCCGAGACCAAATGCCGACCGCCCCGGCGAGGCAAACGCCTCATCCACGACGAGCGTCAGCACGTACGGCAACCGGTCGATGAACGTGATGATCACGACCGCACCACCCACCAGGTAGAGGCCCACCTTGAGGGGCGAGAGCTTCTCCACCGCGCGGCCGATGGACTTGATACCGCCGATGATGACCGCCCACGTCAACACCGCGAGCACGAGCCCGGCAAACAGCGCGGTCTGATTCACCGTCCCCAGCAGCGGCACCGTGATCTCGCCACTCGGCCACACGTGGTTGATCGCCACCGCAATGGAATTCGGCTGCGTAAACGGCGTCGTCGTCAACGCCGCGATACCGGCAACACACGCGTAGGTCCAGGCCAGCGCCGGCGACTTGAGGCCGTCGCGCAGGTAATACATCGGGCCGGACTTGAGATGGTCGCCCTGCTGCTCGCGGAACTTCACGCCCAGCACGGCTTCGGAGAACTTCAGCGTGGTCGCAAAGAAGCCGTACACCCAGATCCAGAACAACGCGCCGGGGCCGCCGGAGATGATGGCCGCGGCCACGCCGGCGATGTTGCCCGTGCCAATCGAGGCGGCCAGCGCCGTCATGAACGCCTGAAACGGCGAGAGCGCGCCGGTGGCGCCATCGGTCTGCTGCGCGACCATGGCGCGAAACGCTTCGCGGATGCGCGTGATCTGAATGAACCGGAACCGCAACGTCAGGAACAGCCCCGTGCCGAGGAGCACCGTGACGATGGGCGGCATGAACAGCAGGTCGGCGAGAGACTGAATGGCGTCGGCCACGTTGTGCTCCATGGCGGGGCTGACGCCCGCGCCCTCTTCGTGTCAGATGTTCGACCGGGATTGACAGCCGTCTACTGTAATGCACGCCCCGGAAATCCACGAAGCGCGCGGCGAAGCCAGAAAGGCGACGACGTCGCCGACCTCGTGAGCCTGACCAAAACGGCCGAACGGCAGGTCACGACGGACGAACTCCGCGATGGCCTCCGGGTCAGCCCGCTGGCGCTGCCACCAGGTGCCGCCCTCGAACAGAATCGACCCGGGCGCCACACTGTTCACGCGGATGTTGTCCTTCGCCAGCTGCTGCGCCATCGCCTTGGCGAGGCTGATCTCGGCGGCCTTCACGGCGTTGTAGGTCATGCGGCCGCCCGACTCGCGCCCCCAGATGGACGCAATCATCAGAATCACGCCGCCGCCCACCTTGCGCATCTCGGGCACGGCCAGGCGCGACAGGCGAATGGCGGGAAACAGCGTCTGGTCCAGCGCGCTGGTCCACTCGTCATCGGACGTCGCCACGATGTCGGTCCCGCTCGCCTTGCCGACGTTGTTGACGACGATGTCGATGCGGCCGAAGATGCGGACCGTCTCGGCCACGAGGCGTTCGACGTCGGCGGCCTTCGACACGTCGGCCTGCACCGGGAGGACGCGGCCGTCTTCGCCCGCCAGGTCGGTCAACGCTTCAGCCGACGCCGCCAGCGCGTCGGCGCCCCGCGCGCAAATCACGACCCGGGCGCCTTCGGCGACCAGGGCGCGCGCCGACGCCAGTCCCAATCCCTTGCTGCCGCCGGTGACGATGGCGACCTTGCCGGTCAGATCCAGATTCATTGATCCCCCACACGCGCGCCGCCCGTCAGGTCGTTCAGGCGCCAGTCGTACTCGCCGAACGTCATCTGCCAGGTATTGAGCGCCAGAAACTCCCGCTCACTCGGAAAGAGGTGCGGATAGGCCATCGCCACCACCGCGCGTTCAAGCGGCGAGCGATTCGCCCACATCGCCGCACCCTGCCCGAACGAACTCACAAACGACGACTCGCGCCAGGAGAACAGCGGAGTGACTTCGACCGCGTTCTTCTGTCGATCGATGCGGAAGGCCTGGGCGCGCACCGCGAACTGCTTGACGGCCTGATCGAGTTGTTCGTCGAGGCGCTCGGACCGATAGACCTCGCTGCGCAGGCGCGGGCTGCCCAGCGTGCCCCGGCCCAGCGCCAGCAGCAGGCGCGCGTCGCCGAAGCCGGCGATTACCGTCTTCTCGATCTCGTCCAGCGTCAACACGCGGCCGGCCACCCGGTGGCGTACGGCCGTGAACGCGCCAGGAATCTGCGCGATGCTGGCAGGGGGATACTCGGACGCCTTGCCGCGAATGGGATACGCATTGATGACGGTGCGCAACACCAGCGCGTTGTAGGCGTTCACCCAGAACGCCTGCTGCGCCTTCGCGTCCGCACCGGCCAGCCACGTCTCTGCCGTGTCAAACGACGCGATGTACCGGTCGAGCCCGGCGCGCTCGGACTTCAGCGCGGCGTAATAGACCAGGCCGTCCCGCACGTACACATCCAGCAACCGCTCGAACGCCGCCTCACGATCGGACTGGGCACCGGTGCCGGCCAGCACGGGCACGGCCAGACAGACGAGCAGGACGGGAACGGCGGCGCGGACGGCTCGCATGGAGGCTTCGATCCTACAACCTGGTGAGGAACGCGGCCAGCGCGTCGTTGAAGACCAGCGGCGCCTCGAGGTTCGCCAGATGCCCGGCGCGCGGGATCCGGATCAGCGTGGCGAGGGGCAACGCGGCCGTCATCGCCTCACTATCGGCCATTGGTGTGATCACGTCTTCCTCGCCACACACGACCAGCGCCGGACAGGTGATCGAGGGCAGCAACGGGGTCGAGTCCGGCCGCGTCTTCATGGCGCCCAGGGCTGAGGCGACAGCCTCCGGGGTGTTGCGCATGATGAGGGTCCGGACTGCATCCACCAGGTCCGGCTGTTCACGGGTGGTGGTCTCGCCCAGCAGCTTGGGCAACATCGCATCAGCCACGGCCGCCACACCTTCGGACCGGACCTTCGCGATCATCGCGTCGCGGCCGGCCCGCCCTTCCTCGGTGTCGGCCGTCGCGCGCGTGTCGGCCAGGATCACCCCGTCGAGGCGCGCGGCGGCCGCGCGCGCCACGGCCAGCGCCACATACCCGCCCATCGACAACCCGCCCACCACGGCGCGGTCCACATCCAGGTGATTGAGCAGCTGCAGCACATCGGCCGCGTGTGTGGCCATGGTCGCGCTCTCGAGGCCGACGTCCTGGTAGGCCTGGCCCACGCCGCGAAACCCGCGCACGTCCGGCGCAATCAGCCGCCAGCCCGGCGGCACCCGGTGCAGCTGCGGCAGCCACTGGTCGGCCGACAGGGGAAACGCGTGCATCAGGACGCAGACGCGACCGTCGCCGCCGCTGTCGTGGTACCGGACCGTCCGGTCCAGCAGATGGGCGTACTTGGTGAGCATGGGCGATAATCGCATACATGCTCCGTCGTGCCCTTGTCGCCCTCTGTTGTGCCCTCACCCTCGTCGCCTGCGCGGCGGACGAGGCTGAGACGCCGGCCAATGCCGGCGCCGGCGCGCGCGCCGCGATTCCGGCGCCCCCCGACGTGGCTGCGGCGCCCGCCGACGCCCAGGTCACCGCGTCGGGGCTGGCCTCGAAGGTCCTCACACCCGGCAGCGGCACGGCGAAGCCGACGGCGTCCTCGCTGGTACTGGTGCATTACACCGGCTGGACGACCGACGGCCAGATGTTCGACAGTTCGGTCGCGCGTGGCGAACCCATCGACTTCTTCCTCACACAGGTCATTGCCGGCTGGACGGAGGGACTGCAGCTGATGACCAAGGGCGAGAAACGCCGATTCTGGATTCCCGGCAAGCTCGCGTACGACGGCATGCCCGGACGGCCGCAGGGCACGCTGGTCTTCGACGTCGAGCTGCTCGACTTCAAGTAGCTGAGCTACGCTCTCAGGGCGTGCTCGAAGTCGTCGACGTGTTGGGCCCGGGCCACCGCGTCGCTCCGGTCGATCACGCCGGCTTTCACCAGCCGCGCCAGGACCTCCTCGAGCGTAAATGACCCCACCTTGCGCGTGATCGTGATCTCCTGATGCAGGTGCTGCAGGGTGTTCCGGCGGATATGCTGCCGGGCGCCGTAGCCGACCATCAACAGCTGCCCGGCGGGCACCCGCCCACCCGCCACCCGCGGCACCAGCGTCTGCACGTACACCGCCGACAACGCGGCCGCGATCTCCTGCCGGATCGTCGACTGCCGTTCGGCGGGGAACGAATCGATCAACCGCGCAATGGTCGACGGCATGTCGGTGGTGTGCAGCGTGGAATAGACCACGTGGCCCGTTTCTCCCGCCGCCAGCGCAATCCGCATCGTTTCCGGGTCGCGCATCTCGCCCACCACGATGATGTCGGGCGCCTGCCGCAGCGCCGCCCGCAGGGCCGTGGGGAAATCCGGCGCGTCGATCCCGACCTCGATCTGCTGAATCACACTGCGCTGGTTCGTGTGCTCGAACTCGATCGGATCCTCGATGGTGATGATGTGTTTGGCATCGCGCCGGTTGATCTCCTCCACGACGGCGGCCATGGTCGTGGTCTTGCCCGATCCGGTCGCGCCGCCGATGAGCACCAACCCCTGCTGAATCGTCGTCAGCGCCTCGGCGCCTGGCGGCAGGTCCAGAGACGCCAGCCGCGGAACGACCCGCGGGAGCAGTCGAATCGCCGCGGCGGCGCGCGAGCGCTCGCGATGAAGGTTGACGCGGAAGCGGCCCACGCCGCCCACGCGCAACGAGGCGTCGGCGATGCCCGCCTCACGGAACTGCCGCTGCGCATGCGCCGGGAGTTGATCCAGCACCAACGATTCGATGTCGTCCCCGTCCAGCGGCGCCGACTCGACGCGCACGATCTGTCCGTGCACACGCAACGCGGGCGGCTCGCCGGCCAGCAGCAGCAGGTCGCTGGCGTGGCGCTCGGCCATCAGACGCAGCAGCGCGTCCAATCCGGGGCCTGACGGACGCGCCGCGTCGCGGGCGAGCAGCTCGAGTTCATCGGCCAGCCGGTCAAGGTCATCAATGGGATCATCCATGTAGGTTCCCGAAAGGATTCCAGCGATTCGTGTAACAGAATGGTACAGCCCGAGAGGAGCCCGCCCGACATGACCCGACTTGCCGCCCCCCTGTGCCTTGCCGTTGCCCTGGCCGCCACGCTGACCGCCGGCGTTCCGGCCGTACAGCTTCAGACGCCGACCGACTGGAAATGGCGGGCCGACGGGCCCGTTTCCGTCACCAATATCGACAAGGACATGCCCGCCGACCGCTGGTTCTACGTGGCGATGCCCCCGGGCTGGCACATGACGACCCGCGCCGGGGTCCTGACGTGGCATCCGGGACACACCGGCAAGGGCGTGTTCCGGGTCCAGTCGCAGGCGTTCCTTTTCCCGGGCACAAGCGCCAGCGAATACGGCGTCTTCATCGGCGGCCGGAACATCGACTCGACCGCCGCGCCGAGTTACACGGCATTCGTCGCGCGACGCGACGGCCGGATCGCGGTCTTCACGCAGGCAGGATCCACCCGCACGATGCTGGTGGACTGGAAGGCCAATGACGCGGCCGTGGCGCAATCCGGCACGGAAGGCACGGCGAAAAACGTGTTCACCGTGGAGGCCGGAGCCACCGAGGTCGTCTTCCGTGTCAACGACAAGGAAGTGGCGCGGCTGCCGAAGGCGCAGGTCGTCACCGAGGGCACGTTCGGCCTGCGCGCGGGCGCCGACCTGAATCTCCACATCTCGACGTTTGACGTGACGTATCCGCTGGCGCCGGGAAGATAGAGGGTCCACAGGGTCCACGGGGTTTTGTACCGGGATTACGTCGTTCGTACGCTGTCCCGCGTGATTGGGGCCAATCCCGTTGGCCGCGGTGGAGGCACGGCGGTACGGTGGCCCCATGATCAATCGCCGCCAGTTCGTCGGACTCACCCTCTCGGCCAGCGCGGGGCTGGCACTTGCGCCGAAGTGGCTGCACGGATTCGAACGCGACGACGTCTCGATGATTCCGGTCGAAGGCGAGGGCGCGAAGTACTGGCCGCGGTGGCGCGGTCCGTCGGGTCAGGGCCTCGCGACGGGTTCGGGATACGTGGACACTTGGTCGGACACCCAGCACGTCAAGTGGAAGACGAAGCTTGAGGCGACCGGCAACGGATCGCCGATCGTGTGGGCGAACCGCATCTTCATCACCACGGGATCGGCCGACGGCGATCGCCGCGGCATCGCCGCGTTCGATCGCGCGACCGGCAAGAAGCTCTGGGAGACGCTGGCGCCCGACACCAACCGGCAACCCGTCAATCTGAAGAACGGGCACGCATCGAGCACGCCGACGACCGACGGCCGGCTGGTCTATGCGTACCTGGGCCCAAAGGGCGTCATCGCCGTCGACTTTGCGGGCGCGCTCGTGTGGCACGCGCCGGTCGGCCCGATGATGGCGCCTCACGGCCCGGGCGGATCGCCCCTCCTCTACAAGGACCGGCTCATCGTCTTTCAGGATCACCAGAAGGGCGGCTTCATCGCCGCGTTCGACGCCAGGACCGGCGAGCGCCGGTGGTGGACGAACCGCAAGGAGACGACCGGCTGGAGTACGCCGATCGCGATTCGCGCCGGCAACCGCGACGAGATCATCGTCTCGAGCTTCCGCGCCATCTACGCATACAACCCCGACAACGGCGAAGTGCTGTGGACGGTGACCCACCCCAACCCCGAAGTCATTCCGACGCCGGTGGTCGGGCACGGCCTCGTTCTGGCGTCCGGTGGCCGCCCCGGCCCCATTCTCGCCGTTCGACCGGGCGGCACCGGTGACGTGACCGCCACCCACGTCGCGTGGCAGGCCGCGAAGGGCGCGCCCTTTGTGCCGTCGCCGCTGCTCTACGGCGACGAACTGTACATGCTCAACGACCAGGCCAGCATCCTGACCGCGTACGACGCCAGGTCGGGCGCCGTGTTGTGGCAGGGACGCCTGGGGCAGGTGGTGCAGAGCGGCTTCTCCGCCTCGCCGGTCGCCGTTGATGGCAAGCTCTTCTTCACCAACGAAGGAGGCGAGACGTTCGTGGTGAAGGCGGGCCGAACGTTCGAGCTGCTGCACGTGAACAGCGTGAACGAGCCGGTGCTGGCGTCACCGGCCATGGTCGACGGCACCTGGTACTTCCGCACGCCGTTCCACCTGATGGCGGTCGGCAAATGAGGCCGGCGCTGCGCGTGTTGCTTGCCGTGTCGCTCGCTTTCACGTGCGCGGCAGGGGTCATCGCTCAATCCAAGCCGAACTTCGCGGGCACGTGGAAGACCGACACCAGTTTCACGTCGTGGACGATCGCCGTCGAGGGCAACAAGATGACGGTCACGATGACGGTGGCGGGCAATTCTGACCCGACGGTGTACCTGCTCGACGGCACCCCGTCCACGAAGAAGATCGAAGGCCCGCAAGGGATCATCGACATGGTCTACACCAGTGCATGGGAGGGCGACGTCCTCGTCACGACCATCACGGCTCCAGCCATGACGCGCATCGAGCGGCGGTCCCTCGAGGCTGACGGCCGGATGAAGGTGCAGACCACCCTCACCATGTTGCAGGGCAAACCGGCTCCGCCGCCGCCACCGGGAGCGGAAGCTCCGGTGTTCCTCACGAGAGTCAAGTAGGAAGCAGGGCCGCATGATCAACCGTCGCGAGTTCGTTGGCCTGACGATCGGCGCCGGAGCGGCGCTGACGCTCAGCCCGAGACTGCTCTTCGGGCAGCAGCCCGGAACGCTTCTTCAGCGGGCGATTCCGTCGTCCGGTGAGATGCTCCCGGTCATCAGCTTCTCTCCCAGGGAAGAGGCGGACAACGCGGCGATGAAGGCCATCCTCAGGACGTTCCTCGACAACGGCGGCAAGGTCGTTGACGTGCTGCACGGCGGACCCGCTGGCGAGCAGGCCGGCCGGGCCGCGGCCAGCGAGCTCAGGATTCAGGACAGGTTCGTCTGGACGACCCCACTGAACGTCATGGTGACCCTCCCGCCCGGGCAGACCGGCCCACGGCCGAAACCAACCCCCGCCGACGTGAGAGCCGCGGTGGAGGCCAAGTTCGCCAGGTTCAAGGTGCCCGCGATCGACCTGGTCATGGTGTCGTCCAGCGCGGACATGCCCACCTTCCTCCCGGTGTTGCGCGAAATGAAGAAGGACGGGCGCATCCGGTACATCGGCGTACATCACCTCGCATTGCCTGCGCGCGCGCCGGAACCTCCGTTCGGCGCCCTCGAGTCGGCCATGCGCAATGAACACATCGATTTCATCGGCACCGACTACAACCTGGGCGACCGGCGCATCGAGGACACAATCCTTCCACTGGCGCAGCAGCGAAAGATCGGCGTGCTGGCGTACTTCCTCTTTGACCGCGGCCGCCTCTTCCAGCGCGTCGCCAACACGCCCCTTCCGGCGTGGGCCGCCGAGTTCGACGCGAAGACGTGGGCGCAGTTCTTCCTCAAGTACGTGATCAGCCATCCGGCGGTGGTCGTGGCCCGTACGGGCACGACCAACCCGGCGCACATGCTCGACAACCTCGGCGGCGGCACCGGCCGCTTGCCGAACGACGCCATGCGCAAGCGGATGGCCGCATTCGTGGATTCGCTGGGAGGAACCTGATCTCGCGCCGCGGGGGAGGTTGCGACTGATACGCTGACGTCGTGTCGCTCCCTCCGCCCCAGCTTGTCGCCGATGCGGCGGCGCTCTCGAACCTGGCCGCCGACCTGGCCGCCAGCCCGACCGTCGCCGTCGACACCGAATCCAACAGCCTGCACGCCTACCGCGAGCGGGTGTGTCTCATCCAGTTCTCCACCCCGACCGCCGACTACATCGTCGATCCGCTGGCGCTGCCGGATCTGAGCGCGCTGGCTCCGTTTTTCGCGAGCCCCGCCCACGAGAAGATTTTTCATGCGGCTGAGGGCGACCTGCTGGGCCTGGGACGCGATTTCCAGTTCCGCTTCGCGAACATCTTCGACACGATGTCGGCCGCGCGCACGCTGGGCTGGCCGCAGGTGGGGCTGGCCGCTGTCCTCAAGGCCGAGTTCGGCGTCACGCTGAGCAAGGCCCACCAGCGCGCCGACTGGGGACGACGGCCGCTGCGATCCGACATGCTCGATTACGCGCGGCTGGATACCCACTACCTGCCGGCGCTGCGCGACCGGCTGTTCATCGCGCTGACCGAAGGTGGCCGCTGGGCCGAGGCCCTCGAGGACTTCGAGCGGCTGGCCAGAACCCAGCCGCCCGCGGTGAGTCAATCGCTCGACCCGCAGGCGTTCTGGCGCGTCAAGGGCGCCCGCGATCTGACGCCACGACAAGCGGCGATTCTTCGGGAAGTCTTCGCGTACCGTGCCGCCCAGTCGTCGCGAGCCAACCTGCCGCCCTTCAAGGTCATTGGTGAACCCACCCTGCTCGACATTGCTCAGCGCGCGCCGCAGACGCTTGACGACCTGAAGGCCATCGTCGCCATGACGCCGGGTCAGATTCATCGACACGGCCACGCGTTGCTGCGCGCCGTGGCCGATGGCCTGAACGCTCCCCCGCCGTCCCCGCCGGTCCTGGAGCTGGTGCCAGACGATGTGCGGGCCCGGTATGACCGGCTGCAGGCCTGGCGCAAGAAGCGGGCACAGGCTCGCGGCGTCGAATCCGATGTCATCGTGCCGCGCACCACCCTGTGGGATCTGGCGCTGCGGCCTCCTCGCACACTCGCTGACCTGGACGACACCGCCGACCTTGGGCCCACGCGGCGTGCGATGTACGGTCAGGAGATCCTTGCGATCATTGCGGGATCCTGACGTGACGACTATTCGGCCTTGAGCGTCGCGGCGGGGTTGGTCCGCGCGGCGCGACGGGCGGGCAGGTCGCTGGCGACGAACAACACACCCGCCAGGACCACTGAGAGTCCGATGAAGCTGACGGGATCGGTGGGCTGCACGTCGATCAGCAGGCCGAGGCTTCGCACGACCGTACCCAGGCCTGCGGCCGCCGCCAGGCCGATGACCGCGCCGGTCACGCCGAGCCGGGCGGCCTGACGCAGCACCATGCCCCGCACCTGCGCCATCGTCGCGCCCAGCGCCATACGGATGGCCAGCTCGCGGGTGCGCTGCTCCACCAGGAACGCCATCAGGCCGTACAACCCCAGCGCCGCCAGGAACAGCCCCAACACGCCGACGACGCCCGCCACCCAGGCCGCCACGCGCTGCGGCACCAGGCCGAGCCCGGCGGCTTCGTCAAACGACTGGACCATGAGCACCGGCAGACTGGGTTCCACCGCACGGATCGCCTGGCGCACCTCCCCGGCAATCGGCCGGCCGTCGGCCACTTTGACGTAGAGGTTGACCACCGACTGCGGCTGCTGGGCAAGCGGCACGTAGATGAACGTCCGCTGCGCCTCGCCGACGTACCGGTAGTGCGCATCACGCGCGACGCCCACGATGGTCAGCGGCGTGCCGGGCTGGTCACGGAACGTCACCTGCAAGATCTGCCTGCCAATCGCGGACTCCCCTGGAAACGCCAGGCGGGCCAGCGACTCGTTGATGATGGCCACGAGCGGCTGCCCGGCCCGGTCATCCGCCGTGAACGCGCGTCCTTCAACGACCGGAAGACCGATCGTCGCGAAGTAGCCGGGCGACACGACATCCCAGTCCGTGTCGCTGATGCGCATGTTCTGCTCGTCGGACGCGCCGGGCACACGGAGGGCGCCGAGACCGAACCCTCCTCCCTGCAGCGGCACCATGCGCGAATGGGCGACCGCCTCAACCCCGCCGATGCCCTGCACACGCGTGACCACCCGGTCCACCAGCGCCGCGGCGGCCGCGTCCTGTGCACCAGCCAGCGTCGTGTCGATCGAGACGATGTCGATGCCCTGCGTGCGGAATCCCGGATCGATCGTCGCCGCAGCCAGCAGCGACCGGACGAACAACGCCGCCGTGATGATCATCGTCAGCGAGAGCGCCACCTGCACCACGACCAGTGCGTGTCTCAGGCGCATCCGTTCCCGGCCGGCGGTGGACCCCTGTCCATACAGGGCCGCGGCCAGGTCGGCGCGCAGCGCCTGCCGCGCCGGCAGCAGGCCGAAGATCGCGCCGGTCAGCAGCGCCACGCCGGCCGCGAAACCAAGCGCGCGCAGGTTCAGCACCAGATCGAGCTGAAGGGGAAACGGCAGGGCCGGCAAGAGTCCACGCAACAGACCGAGCAGCCAGACCGTGAGCGGCGCCGCGACGATGACGGCCAGCAGGAACAACACGATCGATTCCGTCACCAACTGACGGAGGATTTGTCCCCGGGTCGCGCCGATGGCCAGCCGCGTGGCGATTTCGCGGCGCCGGGCCGTCGCGCGTGCCATGAGCATGCCGGCAACGTTGGAACAGGCGATGGCCAGTAGTCCGGCCGTCAGGGCAAACAACACGCCGACAAATGCGGTGAAGGGCAGACGAATCATCGGCGGCACGCGGCCGTACGGTTCAACCGAGATGCTCCAGTTCGCAGAGACCTGCGGCGTGGCCTCGCGGAACGCCGCGAGCAGTGCGTTCAGCTCCGCGCGCGCCGCCTCTCTCGACACACCGGGCTTGAGTCGTCCGACCGCGGTGTGCCATACCGACCGCGCATTGTTGAGCAGCGCTTCCGCACTCTGGGCACGCACGGCGCCGACCATCGACATCGGCACCCAGAGGTCGGTGCCCAGGAACGTCTGCCCCTCGAACCCCGGCGCGGTGACGCCCACCACGGTGAACGGCGTGTTGTTGAGCCGCACGGTGCGTCCGACGACTGAAGGGTCGCCGCCGAAGCGCTCCTGCCAGAACCGGTGCGCAAGCACGGCCACGGGCCGCTCGCCCGCGGCGGCATCTTCTCCGGGGAGGAACGCCCGGCCGGCGACCAGTGACACGCCCATCACGTCGAAGTAGGCGCTTGAGACCAGCTGCGCGAACACGCGCTCCGATCCGTCGCCCTCCGAGAGGCTCACCGGCGTCGGATCAAACGTCGAGGCCGACACATGCGACAGCGTCGTCGTGTGATCGCGCAGGTACTTGAAGAGCGGGTACGAGAAGTTGTCGTGGCCCGCCCCCTCAGTGGCGCGACCGATGTCGACAATGCGGTCAGGCGCTGTGACGCCGGGACTCGATTGCAGCAGCAGCGCATCGGCCAGGCTGAAGATGACGGTGGCCGCCGACAGTCCGAGCGCGAGGGAAAGGACGGACGTGGCCGCAAAGACGGGGCTGCGGCGGAGCAGCCGCAGCGCGAACTTGAGGTCGCCCATCGGCGACAACGGCGTGCGAGAGGACGAGGACGCGGACATGGGGACTCCAGCGGGAGAGGCACTGCGGCGTTCGACCGCGCCGAACCAGAGGGCCTGGGCAATGGTGACGACCCAGAAGGGCACCAGGGCGAACCGGCTGCGCGCGCTGACACGCGCGAAGTCGTGCAGGAACGTGTCGCGCATGTCGCCGGCAAACTGCGCCCGATATCCGGCCGGGTACGCGTGCAGGAGCAACGCGTAACAACGGTCGGCCCAGCGGAAGTGGTACGGGCTCATCACTTCAACCCTTCAAGCGCGGCCAGCACGCCGGCAAGGTGCTCGCGCTCCAGCGCAAGCGCCTGCCGCCCGCGCGGGGTCAGCCGGTAATGGGTGCCGCGGCGCGGGTCTTCAGGCCGCCTGGGCCCTGCGGTTTCCGCCACGAGTCCCTGGGTGATGAGCGTGGACAGATGCCGGTAAAACGACCCGGTCTGCAGCGGCACGCGGCCGCCCGACTGTTCGCGGACGGCCTGCATGATCGCGTAGCCGTGACACTCCCCCTCGGCCAGCGCGAGCAGGATGTGAAAGGCGGCGGGTTTGAGCGACGTGTCCATTTTGGACATGTCCGCTCAGACGGAGGTGGCTGAGAAAAGGTTTCGGGTAGGGTTTCCGAACGCCACCCGCGGAAACCCTACCCGAAACCCTGTTTACCGCTTCCCCAACGCGCGCGTAATGGTTCGTTCGGCCTCGGTGTGCAGGGTGGGCGTGGCGCCGTAGTGCGCGCCGGCCAGGCGGCCGTCGGGCCCATAGATAAGCAGGGTCGGCACGGCGCTGACGTCGCCAAAGGCCTTGAGCACCTCGGGCGACCGCATCACCCAGCGAATCGGGATGTTGAGGTCGGCCTCGAGCTTGCGGACGTCGGCTTCGTCCGATTCAAGCGCCAACGCGACGACCGCGACCTGATCGCCGTACTTCTTCTGCAGGTCCCCGAGCCACGCCAGCGTGCTGCGACAGGGCGGACACCACGTGGCCCAGAACTCCATCAGCACCACCCTGCCGCGCAGGTCACCGGTGCGCAGAGGCCGGCCGGCCAGATCTGTGATGGACAACGACGGCAGCTCGCCCACCTCGCCGGCATCACTCGACGTGGCCATCGCGCCCGCCTCGGCCGTGTGGCCCGCCAGCAGCAGCGAAATGACCTTGTGCAGGTCGCGGCGGAACTTCGTATGACTGGCCTCGCTGCGCAACGGCACGTAGCGGCCGGGTTCGCCGCCCTCACCCGTCTGCGCGGTGAACCCGAAATCCTTCGGGGTCGCCACCAGCACGTCATTAACGAAGATCGCCGGATACCGCTTCACGCCGAACCGTTCGGCAAACTCGGACTCGCCGTAGTTCTCCGCGACAAACCTCGCCCGTCCCCCGAACTGCGCCACCACACTCTGTGCCAGCAGACCTGCTGGATCGGACAGGTTTCACGTGAATGGCCAGCGGATCAACCGCACGGTGACTTCGGGTGTCGTCGTCGACGGCGCGTCGGGCGCCGGACCCAGCGCCGCGCGATACGCCGGCACCACATCATCAAGAATCGTCGTCACGGCCTTGAGTGCGGTGTCGTCCGCGCCGGTCCGCGCCAGTTCGACGGCGGCGCGATCAAGGAAGATGCGGACGATCGTGTGGTCGCGAGGGTCGCCCGCGAAGGCCGCATCGACCCCAGCCCGATCGCGTTCGAGATCGGCGCGCGGGCGCGCCGCACTGCGCTCCAACATGGCCGTGCGCTGCACCGCCTGGAGATACTTGAACAACGCGCCGTACCGCAGCCCGGCGGCATCCAGTTCACGGGCCTCCTTGAGGGCTGAACTCGCGCTGATGAATTCGGGATGCCGGTCGATCGACACCGGCGGCTGGTACAACGAGAGCAACCGGCGTTCCAGCGCGGCGGTCTCGACCGCAAGCGCCCGTGGCGACAGCCGCCCTGCGCCCGACGCCGGCAGAGTGCGCGCAAACGTCAGGAACTCCTGCTGCGCGAGCGCCGAGCCCAGGTAGAACAACCCGGAATCTGCGTCGGTCGCGCGGCCGTACTCGAGGCTGGCGTCGTACAGCACTTTCGTCTGCTGCGCCGCCGTCTCGGCCAACGCGCGCACGGCGGCCGGTCCCACGGCGCGCAAGGCGTCCGAATCGGGCGTCGTCAACGCGCCGCCGAGCGCCGCGCCCACGCGAGTCCACTCGGCTTCGAACACCGCCACACCCGCGCGCATCTCGGCCGGCTGCGCGCCGACGTATCCCGCCGCCGACAGCAGGTTCCGCGCGGCGGCCAGGCGCTCGAGGGCGAACCATCGGTGGCCCGCATCCAACGCGGCGCGTGCCTGCGCCAGCGCGGCCTGGGCCGACGGGGTCACCTGCGCCCAGATGGCCACACCAGGCCGGTCGCGCCCGGCCTCTGTCTGCCAGCGGGCGATCTCGGCAGCCAGCGGATCCTGCGCCGCGCCGCCGGCCATCGACCGGCCGGCCATGGCGCCCACCGCAACAATCAACACAACGCCGATGGTGCGATACATGGGGGCGGATTCTGCCACCGATCACGCAGCCGCACAGGGTGTTCGCCCTCGCCCTGCCGCCATTCGTCACATATCATTCCGCGCATGCGCCGCTGGATTCCCCTGTTGTTCCTTTCCGGACTCGCCGTCCAGACCGCTTCGGCCCTGCTGGCCCAGTCCACCGAGGTCCGCGTGGTGTCCTACAACATCAAACACGGCCGCGGGAATGACGATGTGGTGAATCTGGAGCGGACGGCCGGCGTCCTGCGAGCCCTGAGTCCGGACATCGTGGGGCTGCAGGAGGTCGATGACCTCGCCACACGCAGCGGTGGCGTACCTCAGGCCGCGCATCTGGGCCGCGCGCTGGGCCTGCACGACGCGTTCGGGCGGTTCATGGACTTTCAGGGCGGCGCGTACGGCATGGCGATTCTCACGCGTTACCCGATCGTGTCGACACACTCGGTGCGCCTGCCTGACGGCAACGAACCGCGCGTGGCACTGGCGGTCGAGGTGGAGTTACCCGGCGCGCGACGGCTGACCATCGTGAACGTCCACTTCGACTGGGTGAGAGACGATGGGTTCCGGTTTGCGCAGGCGGAGGCGCTGACGCGATACCTCGACGCCCTGCGCACGCCCTACATCCTGCTGGGCGACTTCAACGACGTTCCCGAATCACGCACGCTTGGTCTCTTCCGGGCGCGCGCCACCGAGGCGGCCAAACCGGCGAACGACCGCTTCACGTTCTCTTCCACGGCGCCCGCGCGGGAGATCGACTTCATCTTCTTCGCGCCAAAGGACGCGTTCGTCGCGCAACAGGTGCGGGTCATCGACGAACCGCTGGTCTCCGATCATCGTCCTGTCGTGGCGACGCTGCGTCTGGCGAAGTAGCACCGGGCCGATACCGCGCCACGGCCTGTCGATCCACATCGCGCGTGGTATACGCCACGCGCTTGAGCGCCCCGCGCGCGAACATCGCGGCCTGATCGGCATGCCACGGCGAGTCCGGCTTCGGGCTCTGGCCGTAGGCCAGCACCGAGTAGGCCCGAGGCACGTCGGTGAACTCCACCGCCATCACCCAGCCATCTCCGGTGGATGCAGCGTACTTGCCGTCCGGCTGTCGCTGAAACCCGAGCACCCTGAAACATCCCAAAGCGCCGGGACATCCGCCCACGGGCACATCGACCGATCCGCGACGGACCCGGTACACGTCGCCCCACGCCACATCGAGCGCGCCGTGACGCCGGACGGTTTCCTCCGCCGCCCACGCGAGGGCCTCGGCGGCCCTGGCGGGATCGGCCAGACCGCGTGGCGTGCGCACCGGGTCGGTCGCCTGCCACGGCACGGCAAAACGCTGCTCCTCGGTCCGTCCCTGCGAATACCGGGACCACCAGACCTCGAACAACACGCCGCCGCGGCTGTCGGGCGCCACCGTGTTGTTCCACCGGCGCAGCACCTGCAACGCGTCGGCGACGATGCCGGAGGGCGGCGTGACGGAGGCGGCGCGGATGAGGTCGCGCTTCACGCGGTCGGCCAACAACATCCGATAGTCGTGTTTGAGACGCACGACGTCTTCGAGACTCAGCCGGCGGCTGTTGTCGATCAGTTGAATCGCGCGCTGGCTGCGCAGGCGCAATGACGGCGGCTCGATGTTTTCGTACGCGTTCTCGAGGGCGACCGGCGGGCGGGCGTTGGCAAAGTGCGGCGAGTCGTTTTCGTTGTGCACGTACCCGCCGCCGGGATTCTTCGTCAGCGGCAATGCCTCGAACGGGATCAGTTGGGTCCAGATGTCGCGCAGGCTGCGAGCCGGCACCGGGGTGTCGACGCCCATCGGATGCGGCAGGTCCGGCAGCGACGCGTTCCACAGCGTCAGGATGTTGCCGGCGCGATCCGCATACGTGTAGTTCTGCGACACGAGCGCGCGCATGCGCATGACGGTCATCCATTCGTTCAACGACCGCGCGCGCATCAGCTTGAGGAACTGTTCCCCGGCGCGAAATTCGCCGTCGCCCGCCGTGCGCGCCACATACATCGTCGTCTCCGTGCGATGCACGACGGGTCCAAGCGGCGTGCTGACGAACGTTCGGCGCTCAGTCAGCGTGGCGCCGTTGTCGAGGTACACCACTTCGCGCGTGACTGACGTCGTGGGCAGTGACACCCCATCCAGCACGTACCGCGTCGGATCGGCCGGGTCCACCTGCAGCGCGTAGATCTCGGTGCGGTCGCCGGTGTTGCTGTTGGTGGTCGCCCAGCCGAGATTCCGGTTGAAGCCGCCAATCACGCCCAGCGGTCCGCCGATCCGGAAATCGCCGTAGAAGTCCATCACGCCGGGAATCGTCAGATGCGCCTCGTAGTACCCCGCGTTCCACGCCAGATGCGGGTTGCGCAGCAGGATGGCGCGACCGGACGTCGTTCGCGACGGCGCCAGGGCCCAGGCGTTGGAGCCTGCTTCAGGGTCCATCGGGTCCATCAGGTCCATCGGGTCCATCGGGTCCGTCGGTCTCTCGGTGAGGCGGCGGATGCGGGCGGCGGGAGGGCCGTCGCCGATGTGGAGCGTGGCGACATCGTAGCCGTTGAAGTCCGACGGGATGTGCGACGGGAACTCGTCGCGGTGGAGGGTCACGTAGCGATTGACGCCGGCGGCGAACCCCTCGTAGAAGTCGCGCGTTGCCGGCTCCAGCAGGTGGTACGTCTCAATCGCGCGATCGCGCTCGCGCAGGGTCGCAAAGTCGGTGTCGAGGGCGCCACGCCCGTTGATCCTCCCGGTCTGCCCGCGCGCGGCCCACAGGCGCGTTGGCGTGACGATGCCGTAGTCCTCACACTGGAGCCACCCGAGCGCGTATCCTCCCGCGCGCAGATTGCCGGCGCGGATGTGCGGCACGCCATGCGCCGTGCGGATGATTTCAACCTCGCGCCACAGCTCCGTCTGCGCCGGGGCCGCGCCGGGCGCCACCGACCACCAGACACACGCGACGGCCACCACCAACAAGAGACTCCGCTTCATGGGGGGCCACTTTACTCCGGCCGGTGTCTCACTGCCATAAGGAGGGCCCCATGCCCCAACCGAAACCGTCGTCAGACCTGAACGTCACGCCGCTCATCGACGTGCTTCTCGTGCTGCTGGTGATCTTCCTGGCCGGGTTGCCCTTGGTACAGCAGGGACTGGACGCTGATATTCCGCAGGAGGTCAGCCGGGTGGAAGCGCCGCCACGGCCGACCGGCCAAATCGTGGCGGAGTACGGCGCGGACCGGCGGCTGCGTATCAACGCGCGCGAGGTGGCCGTCGCGGATGTGGGCGCCTACCTGGCGCCGCTGTTCGCCGACCGGCGTGACAAGACGTTGTTCCTGATCGGCGACGGGTCGGTCCGTTACGGTGAGATCGCCCGCATCATCGATCTCGCCACCGGGGCCGGCGTCGAACGCGTGGGCATCGTCACCGAGAAGATGCGCGCAGGACGCGAGTGATTTTTCCACCATGGAGCACATGGGGGGCCATGGAGGCGAGGGGTTGGTGCCGCCGGAGGCGGCGTGAGCGAGACGCGGACGACCTCAGCCACGAGAGCGTCATATGTCCTTCGGAGCTCTCGTGGCTGAGGTTGTCCACGTCTCGCGGGCCCGGCGGAGCCGGGCCCCCAACCCCACACCAATCACCTCCATGGATCTTCATGGCCCTTCATGGTGAAAAGGTCTTGGCGACCTCGCGGTACAGCACATGCTCCATCCCGGCATGGACGACCGGACGGTCCAGGCGCAGGCCGGCTTTTTCGAGCACGTGCCGAGACGCGGTGTTGTGCGGCAGCGTCAGCGCCACCAGTGACGTGAGCCCGCGCTGGTGGCCCTGGTCGAGGCAGGCTCTGGCGATTTCGGTGCCCAGGCCCCGGCCCCAGAGTTCGGGCACGAAGCTGTAGCCGATCTCGACCTCGTCGCGGTCATCGAGCGGCAGGTGCCGCAACAGGCCGCGGCCGATGACCGGCCCGTCCGGATCGAGGCGCAGCATCCATAATCCGAAGCCGTGTTGCTCCCAGTGCGCCAGGTTGCGGTCGAGGTAGGCGCGTGTCCATGCCTCGTCGCGCACGCCGCCCAGAAACGCCTGGTGCTGCGGGTCGCTGTGAAACCGCATCAGGTCGTCGAAGTGCGCAGGCGCCAGTGGTTCAGCCCACAGGCGCTCGGTGCGGAACATGCCCGATAGAATACGCGCCATGACACGACGCCTGAGCGCTGCCCTGACCCTGCTCCTGCTCGCCGGCTGTGCGACTGGCCCGAATACGGCGCCGCCGGGACAACCGAGGGACGTCGTCATCCCGCCGGCTGTCGGCGAATACCGCTCGCCCAACGGGGTCGTCTCCGCGGCCACGAAGGAAGCGGCGGCGGCCGGCGCCCAGATGCTGGCACTGGGCGGCAATGCCGTCGACGCAGCAGTCGCGACGGGATTTGCGTTGGCCGTCACCGAGCCCAGCATGTCGGGCCTTGGCGGTCGCGCCAGCGCCATCGTCCGTCAGCCGGACGGCACGTTCATCGGCGTGGACGGCCTCAACCAGGTCCCAGCGTCGTACCGTCAGGACTCGGGCCTGCCGCCGGCGTACGAACGCGTCGCGATTCCCGGGGTGCCGGCGACGCTCGCGTCTCTGCTCGACGCGCATGGGACGATGACGCTCACGGAGGTCCTGCAGCCGGCCATCAGCCTCGCGGCCGACGGGTTCATCCTTGGCGAAGGCGAAGCGGACCGCTGGGCCGCCGCACAGAAGGAGCTGACGGAGTTTGGGGCGGGCAAGGGCACGTACCTGAAAGAAGACGGCAGCGTGTGGAAGGCCGGCGAACGCGTGCGCAATCCCCTGCTGGCCGATACCCTGCGCCGCCTCGCGGCTGAGGGCGTGGACGCGTTTTATCGCGGCGCGATTGCCGACGCCATCGTCGCGGACATGCAGGCGCACAAGGCCTTCGTGTCGCGTGAGGATCTGGCGGGGTATCGCGCGCTGCCCGCGGTGCCGGTCCGCGGCGACTACCGCGGTCACACGATCGCGTCCAACTTCCGCCCGGCGGCCGGTCAGGCCGTGGTGCAGGCGCTGCACACGCTGGAAGCACTCGAAGTCCCCGGCCGGGAGGATGGGGCACGGTGGGCGTCGGTCGTGGGCCAGGCGATGCACTGGGCGCTGACCGATCGGTCGATGCGGCGGGGCACCGAGGAAGAGACCGCCGCGTTTCTGACCTCGCGCGAACACGCGGCGGAGCGCGCCAAACGCGTCATGATGCCGCCGGCCATCGGCCCGCCGGCGCCGACCGTCGAACCGTGGCAGCCCGGCGGCCTGCTCTACCCGCCGGGCACTCTCGTGACTGCCGACACGGACCGCGAAGCGACCACGCACTTCTCTGTGGCCGATCACGAAGGCCGCGTGGTCGCACTGACGCAATCACTAGGGCCGGCGATGGGCACACGGCTGGTGGCCCCCGGGCTCGGCTTCCTCTACGCGACGCGCCTGGGCACGGTCCCAGGTTCACGACCGATGTCCACGATTGCGCCGACGATCGTGACCGGCGGCGACCTCGGGGTCGTCGCGCTGGGCGGCGCGGGCGATTCGCGGATCATCTCGGCGGTGATCCAGGTCGTCAGCCGGCTGGTGGACCACCAGATGTCGCTGCCCGATGCGCTGCGGGCCCCGCGGGTGCATCCGGATGCGGAGCGGACGCTCAGGGTTGAAGAGGGACCGGTCGGCGCCTGGTCACCCCGCGATCGCGACCATCTGTCGTCGTGGGGCTTCAAGCTCGTCCCATCGCCGTCGGGTTTTTTTGGACGAGTGCATGCGGCGCGGTACGACCCGAATCGACGGATGGCGCAGGGCGTCGCCGAGCCGCGGTGGACTGGTGGCGCCACGGCGCCAGGTCTGGTCGCATCCGGTCGGAAATGACGTACACTTCGGGTGCTTCCGGAGGATCTCACGCTCATGTTTCGTCCGTTTCCCACGCTGCTGGCCGGCGGCCTCGTGTTGTCTCTGTCGGCCGCCTGCGCCTCGTACGGCGCCAGGCCCGCCGCCGATGCGCACGCCGGCCATGTGATGACCCCAGCGGCACAGGCCGCGGCCTCGGTCACACCCCCTGAAGACATCCTGCCCGGGGATCCCCCGGCGCGGCCCGAACTGGTGCGGCAACCGTTCAGCACCGCCGACATCGAATTCATGCAGGGCATGATTCCGCACCACGCGCAGGCGCTGGTGATGTGCGCGCTGGCCAAGCCGAACGGCGCCAGCGCGCAGCTGCAGCTGCTCTGCGAACGCATGACGGTGAGCCAGCGCGATGAGATTGCGATGATGCGCACGTGGCTGCGCGACCGCGGGCAACACGTGCCCCGTCCCGATGCGACGCATCACACGATGAAACACGACGGCATGACACACGACATGCTCATGCCGGGCATGCTGACCGAGGCCGAGCTGGCGGAACTCAAGGCCGCGCGCGGGCGCGACTGGGATCGCCTGTTCCTCATCGGCATGATCAAACATCACCAGGGCGCCATCGACATGGTCGAGAAGCTGTTCGCGTCGTTTGGCGCGGCCCAGGATGATGACGTCTATCAGTTCGCGGCGGATGTGCAGGCCGACCAGACCGCCGAAATCGATCGTATGCAGCAGATGCTGGCCGCCCTGGGAGGGGGATTGCAGGAATGAAGACTCTGACCTCACGACTTGTCACTCTGGTTACCGGCGCGCTTGTCGCCGGCGCCTGTGCGTCGACCATGTCGACGCCGCCGGCCAGTTCAGCGCCCGCGCCGGCTCCGGC
>CAYYFE010000001.1:0-391822 GCA_964471115.1 uncultured Solibacteraceae bacterium | reverse complement strand
AGAAGTATTCGTTTAACTGGGCGACCACCCCCTCGGGTGTCGTGTGTTCGGAGGCCGCGGTGAACCCGCGGATGTCCGAGAACAGCACCGACATGATGCGCCGGTCGCCACCCAGGCGGGCCACGTCAGGCGCGGCCATGAGATGGGCGAACACGTCCGGCGAGACGTAGCGGCCGAACAGGCTCTTCATCAGGCGTTTCTGACGACCTTCAACGAAATACTGCCAGGCCGTGCCGCCGAACGCAGCCAGGGCCATGGCCAGGATCGGCGCGACGGCCGCAATCCAAAGACCCTGCCCGACCGCCGCAGTCAGCACCCACGCAATCGCGGCGCCCAGCGGCACGATCACGAGCAGGGCCCAGCCCACCGGCAGCATCGTCGCGAGCACTCCGGCGCCCACCGACGCGCCGGCAGTCACCACCATGTCGGTGGTCGGGGAGGCGCGGCGCATCGATTGCCCCGACAGCAGGTCGTCGGCCGCCGCCGCGTGCCACTGCACGCCCGGCATCACCGGCCCGCCGAACGGCGACGTATGCACGTCGTTCTCCGACAGCGCCGAGAGCCCGACGAACACGAGTTTGTCGCGGAAGATGGACGGGTCAATCGCCGGAGCCTCGCCGGCGTGATACGCCTCTTCCGCGCGCAGCACATCGTAGAAGGACACGATGTCGTAGGTGTGACGCCCCGACGCCGACACCCACGGGCCGTGCATCCGCAACACCTGCGACCCGCCGGGCTCGAGCGCCAGCGCCGCCTCACCGACGCGGAGGCGATCATCCTGCCGCCGCACGGCCTCAGGCGCGAGGCCGGCGTACATCAACGCGGCGCCGGTGCCCAGCCACGGCACCACGCGGCCCTGCGCCTCGATGAACGGCATGACGCGCCGCGCCGTGCCGTCCGCGTCGGGCGTCATCGCCGTGTGGCCCACGCCGGCGGACACGTTGGCCAGCGGCTCGATGGGCAACGTCAGGTACGGGCGCGTCGGCCAGGCGCCGTCCGGCGCCCACGCGGGTCCCGGTGGCGGCGGCGCCGGCGCGCTGGGGAGCGCCTCGGACAGCAGCCCTTCGAACAACGCGCTGGCCGCCAGGATGACGTTGCCGGCACGCCCGACGCTGGTGACCAGCGCCTCATCGGACTCGGCGCCGCTCAGGAGGCGATCACCCAGCGGAAACGCGCTGCGGCGGTCGTGTTCGATGAACAGGATGTCGTACGCGATCACCCGCGCGCCCGCGCGGGCCAGATAGTCGATGGCGGCTCCGTGCACGGCCCTCGGCCAGGGCCAGCGCCCATACACCGGCTCGAGGGCCGACAACGTCGACTCGTTGATTTCGACGATGACAATGTCGTCGCGCGCGGCGTCCTGATCGTGGGTGGCGATCAGGCGGCGGTCGTACGACGCCAGTTCGACCTCGTCGAGCAGCCCGAGCGCCGACATCCCGGCGACGGCCAGCCACGACGCCAGACCAATCGCCAGACCGACCGCCCCTTTGCGCATGCCGTCAAGACTGTACGCCGAACCACGAGTAGAATCGAAGGGTGAGGCTGCGTCAGCGGCTGAACAGCGTCCTGCTGCTCTGGATTGGGCTCCTCGCTCTGATCATGGTGGCGGTGTGGCTGGTGGCGGTCCCGGGCCTCCGCCGGCGGTTGCTCGACGATCGCCTGTTGCTGGCGCGCGCCGTGGCGCACGGCCTGGACGCCAGCCTGTCGTCGACCATGGTGGCGCTGGGCCGGCTGGCCGGCGACCTGCCCGACGATCCGGCCGCGGCCTCCGCCCGCCTGCATCAGTTCCGCTTCCAGTCGCCGTTCCGCGATGCCGTGTACCTGCTGGACGCGCAGGGCCGGCTCGTCGCCGGCGACCCGGCCGGCCTTGTCCCCCTCGATCGCCAGTGGCTCGGCGCTCACGAGTCCATCACCCCGCTCGTCCGGAAACCCGGCGCCGAGGCCCAGCCGGTGCTGGCCGCCGTGCAGCCGTTTCGACGAGAGGGCCGCCCCCACTTCCTGGTCGCCGAAATGCACGTCCGCACGTCGGCCCTGTCGACGTTCCTCGAGGACCTCACGCCGCCCGGGGGCCTGCGTGTCCTGCTCGTCGACACGCAGGGTGTGGTGGTGGCCGCGCAGGACGCGTCGCAGGTGTTGCAGGTGCTGCCCGACGGTTCGGCCTACGGCGATCGCATTCGCGCCAGCCGCCCGCTGGTGCTGAGCGAGTCGGCCGGCCTGCTGAGCGTGATGGCGCCGCTGCGGTATGCGTCCTGGGGCGTCATCGTGCAGCAGGCCGAGGACAGCGCGTTTGCCGGACTCACCGGAGTCGGGCGCGCCCTGCTGGTCACGGGACTGGCCCTGGCCGTGCTGGGCGTGGTCCTGGTCCGCGCGCTGGCCCGGTCGGTCGTGACGCCGATCCGGCAGCTGTCCACCCAGGCCGCGGCGATGCGCGCCGGAGACCTGTCGACCCCGATTGCGGTCGCCGGTGACGTCGAGGTCGAGATGCTGGGCCGCACGCTCGACAGCACCCGCGCGCGCCTGGCCGAAAGCCTCGACAACTTGCGGGCGTTCAACGAGCAGCTGGAAGCGCTGGTCGCCGCGCGAACGAAGGTCATCGAACAGCAACACGAGGAGCGCCGCGGACTGGTGCGGCGGATGCTCCACGCCACCGAAGATGAACGGCGCCGGCTCGCGCGGGAACTGCACGACGAGATCGCGCAGCTGCTGACGGCCGTCCAGTTGTCCCTGCACCGGCTGACGGCGGATCATCCCGAGCTGGCCGATGCGAATGCCCTGCTCGAACGCACCCAGACCGAGATTCATCGCCTGATTCACGACCTCCGGCCGTCGCTGCTCGATGACCTCGGCTTGGCCGAGGCGATGGCCTCCTACGCCGACGACCACCTGCGGCGTCACGGCGTGCGCGTCAGTCTCGAGGTCGAGGAGGGCCTGCCGGCGATGGGCGACATCGAGACCGTCGTCTTCCGCATCTACCAGGAACTGCTGACGAACGTGCTCCGGCACGCGGATGCCGAACAGGTCTCGGTCGAGTTGTACCGCGAGGCCGGCACCCTGGTGCTCGTGGTCGAAGACGATGGCGTGGGCTTCGATCCAGAGGCGCGCTCCGGGCGCGCCGGCCTCACCGGCATGCGCGAGCGGGCGGCGATGGTCAACGGCCGCATCACGTTCGACAGCGCCGCCGGCGAGGGCACACACGTCAGACTGGAGATCCCCCTGCCATGATCCGAGTGGCGATTGTCGACGACCACGATCTGGTGCGCGCAGGCATCAGGGCCATGCTCGAGCAGGACCCGCGGTTCCAGATCGTGGCCGAAACCGGGGACGGACAGGAGGCGGTGCGCCTGGCCGCGAGCGTCAAACCCGACGTGATGTTGATGGACGTGCACCTGCCGGGCGGCCTGAGCGGCCTGGACGCGACCGAGGTCATCGCCCGTGACACGCCGGAAACGCGGGTCATCGTCCTCACCCAGTACGACGGCCGCGAGTACATCCGGCGGGCCCTGCGCATCGGCGCGCGCGGTTACCTGCTCAAGCGGAGCGCAGCAGCCGACCTCAAAGAGGCCATTCGCACGGTCCACGCCGGACACCGGTACCTGCACCCGTCGGTCGCCGACGACCTCGTGGACCTGGTCACCACCGGCCGCTCCATCAGCGACGTCGAGGACGAGTACGACCGGCTCACGCCGCGCGAGCGGCAGGTCTTCACGCTGCTGGCCGAAGGCAAGACCAGCCGCGACATCGCGAAGTACCTGTCCATCAGCCTGAAGACGGCGATGACCCATCGCACGAATCTGATGGAGAAACTGCACCTGCACACACGCTCCGAGCTGATCCGCTACGCCGTGCGCAAGGGTGTGTTGTCGGTGGATTAGGCGAGGAGCGCTCCAATCCTCGCTGTGATTCGTGGTGGCTAATACGTCGTCAACGTATCGACGAAACGCCGCAGTTCACGCACGGGCAGGCTGGTGTCGAGTTCCAGCCACTCGTCGCCGCGCCGGATTCGCAGATGCGTGCGGCCATCGGCGGTCCACCAGGCGGTGTCCGGCAGTCCATCGAGGGGCCGCGCCAGCGGCGGCGCCGGCGGCGCGGCACCGCCTCGCCGGTGCACGACCGTCAGGTCATGCTCAGGCCCCGTCCACGTCGTCTGGATCGTGGGGACCGGGCTGAGCCAGATCGTGATGCGCCCCGGCTGGTCGCCCAGGGTATCGGGACGATACGCCGGCAGCACGGGCGCAAACCCCACCTGCGCGCGGACGTCCTCGAGGCGCGCGACGATGATCGGTCCCTGACGGGTTTGCGGAAACATCACGGGGGTGGCCAGGTGCAGGCCCCGCAGCAGGATGAAGACCATCCCGGTGAGGTAGACGAGACGCCCGAGGCTGCTCACACGAGCCATGGCAGCACTCCCAGCATGAGGCCGGCCACCGACGGCAGCAGCCACACGGGCGGCCGCGAGTTGTCCGGACCGCCCGACAGCAGGACGTCCACCCGTTTGCGAAGGGTGCTGCGGGCGGCCACGTCGCGGCTGAACGTCGCGTGATACACGCGCAGTTGCACACGCGCGAGCACGCGAGGATCCCGGTTCACCACGGCGGCGGCGTCACAGTCGAGCTCGACCTCCCCGCAGTACTCGCGGAACGCCCACAACGCGACCGGGTTGAAGCTCTGCAGCAGCCGCAGCACGAACAGGGCGTGCACACGCCACCAACGGCCGTCGCGCCAGTGCGCGTGTTCATGCGCGATCACGGCATCCAGTTCTTCGTCGCTCAGCGCGCGCAGCGCCGCTTCGGACACGAACAGGCGGGGGCGGCCGGGCCGGCCGGTGGTCAACACCTCGAGGCCGTCGCTGGCCGTGACGCGGACGTCACAGGTGTCCCACCCGGGCAGCGATCGCACGGCCGCCACCAGCCGTTCGGGCGGTGGTGACGAGGAAGGTGCTCCGCGCGCGCGCAGCGACGACAGCAGTTCCTGCCACACGGTGATGGCCAGTGTCAGCACGGCACCGGCCGCCAGCACATGCCACACCCGGAGTCCCAGCGGCAACGGAATCGCCAGCAGGCGGGCGCTGTTGAACCAGGCCCGGCCTTCGGCGAAGGCGAGTGACCCGCGGCCGGGCACGGCCGCGGTGACCAGCGGCAGCGCGATCAGCAACGCGAGCAACTGCCGGCGCAACCGGCCAGACCGCACGCCGGCGCGGCGGACCCACAGGTAGAGAATGAGTCCCATCGTGGCCGAATGCAGGGTGACCTGCCAGCCGTAGTCGATCACGTCTCCCGCCGCTCCTCCGGGCCAAACAGCTCCTCGTACTCGAGCGGGTGCTCGTGGCGGAGCTTCTCCTTGCGAATCCTGCCCGTGAAGATGCTGGTATCCATCGGGAACGACTCGGGCGCCAGGTGCGCGCCCACGATGTGCCAGACCAGCACGATCAGAAACGCAAACAGCGCTTCGTAGCTGTGCATCACCTTGGCGGCGGGAATGAGCTCTGCCGGCAGGAGATTCGCGGTCTGGATGGGATAGATGAGGATGAAGCCGGTGGCAACCATCACGATGCTGCCGAAGATCAGGCCCCAGTACTCGAACTTCTGCCGGTAGTCGAAACGGCCGAACTGCGGCGGGGTCTCGACGTAGCCGGCGTAGTACTTCAGATTGCGAATCGCGTCGCTGAAGTCCTTCCTTCCCAGGAACATCGTGGGCTTCATCCGCCTCGACAGCAGCCCCCCGATGACCACCACCAGGTGCGCGACGACCAGCCCGGAGAACACGACGCCCACGGCGCGGTGCAGCCATCGCGCCGCGAAGATGCCGCCCATCGCGTCGACCAGCCACACACTCAGCCCGGCTGTCGGCCACTTCTGCGGCATGCCTGTCAGGAGCAGCAGGCCGAACAGGACGATGATGGCGGCGTGCTGGACGCGGGCCCACGGCGAAAAGCGGACGACGTATTCGGTGGTCATGGCAGTGCCCTCATCGCCCCGACGACATCCGGAACACGTGCAACCCCAGATTGAGCACGAGCCCGATCACGGCAAACGGAATGAAGAACCGGTAGAACGATTCCACCGCCCAGACCAGCGGCGCGTGCCGCGGTGACGGCGGATAGTGCGACAGCCACGCCGCCGGGAACGTCGGCGACGCGTCCGCGTGGCAGCGCGCGCAGGTCTCACGCACCGTCGCCTTCATCACCTCCGCGCCCACCAGCTTCGGCGACGCGATGTCGTGCACCCCGTGGCAGTCATTGCAGGTGACGACGATCCGCTGCTCGTCCTCGGCCAGATGGCGCGACAGTGACGCCGTCACGCCATGGAAGTCGGCCAGGTAGGTCTGGGCCACGCTGGTGGGAATGCCGTACTTCGCCATCAGCGGCTCGTCGCCGTGGCAGGTGATGCACGTGGCGGGCGCGCCCAGACGGAACCGCGTGGTGCCGGAGTGCTGGACCTGGTGGGCGGTGTGGCAATCGGCGCAGGCCGGCACGTCCTCGATGCCGTCTTCCACCAGCGCACGGCCGTGGACGCTCTTGGCATACGTGTCGTACACCGCGTCGTGACACGTCGCGCAGCTGCGCGAAATCATCGCCCGCTTCTCATGGGGATTGACGATTTGGTGAGCGCCATGACAGTCCGTGCAGATCGGCGCCGCATCGATGCCCGCCTTGAGGTACTCGTAGTGCACGCTTTCAAGCGTGCGGGTGTAGGTGTCGAAGTGACATTTCTTGCAGGTGTCGTACGAGTTCACCGTGTACGCGCGCCGCGACTCGAACGTCTGCCCCATCGGGTGGTCCTCGTCGTACTTGGCGTGACAGTCGGTGCACGTGAGTTGTGACGCATGGACCGATCCCGCGAGATGCGCGTAGTCCACGAACAGACTCATCGTCGTGCCGTCGGCAAACGTCAGCGTCATCTCGGGATCGGAGTGACACGCCAGACACGCGGCCACCGCCTCGGGGGGCTCGGCCGGCGCCGCGGGTGCGGGCGCCGGCTGGTGCGCAGCGGATGGTGGTGGCGGAGCGGGTGTCTGTCGGGCCAACACGGTGCCGGCAAACACCCCGACGAGAACCAGCAGAGCGGTGGAGAACCGCGTCATCACACAACCCCTTGACCGGGCGGCTGAAGGGGGGTGGCCGAAGCCACCTGAGTCGATATTACCGCGTTCGCCGATCAGCGGCGGTCGTCGTCAGTGCCGGAAATCCGGCGCTCTGTTTCTTCGGCCCAGGCGTCAGGTTCGGCTGGAGCCTCGTCCGGTTTCGCCGTGCGCGCGCGAGTGAGAAACGCCCGCGCCGGTGCCCACGCCGGACGCACGGCGCGCGCTCCGCGCGCCGCCAGCGCCTTCGCCCGATCGGCCGCGGCTTCACCAACCACGCGGAACACGATGACGAACGCGATGAAGGGCAGGAACACGACAAACGCCAGGCCCAGCAGGGGCGCAAGCGCCAGCATCAGCAGCATGGGCACGCGGTACCACGTGCGGGCCTCGGTGCCCGGCAGCGGACCACGCGTGTCGACGCTGGTAAAGCGGAAGGGTTTGAGGGCCCAGTAGAGGCCCGGTTCAACGTTTTGGGTGCCGGTGTAGGTCGTCATGGTCGCCTCCGAATCTGAGTCCATCGTGCGACTCGGCGACCACCGGTGCCATACGGCACTTGTCCGATCTTCCGGCTACGAGTGCCTGATTTGTGGGGGTCCCCTGCGCCGAACGCAGCCATCCGGAGCTGCGAGCGTAGCGAGCGATGAGCCGCGGGTCGGTCCACCTGCGCCGAACGCTCACTGCGTTCGCGGCTTCGGTGGACATCCTTCGCATGTCGTTGGCGGGGGCTCGCCAGATTCCGTCGGCCGCCTTCGGTGGATCTTCGGCGAAGGATGGCTCGCCATCCGCAGCTCGCTGAGCGTCAGTCTGGCGAGCGAAGGATGGTACCGGTACGGGGATTCGAACCCCGGTTCCAAGGTTGAGAACCTTGTGTCCTAACCCCTAGACGATACCGGCTCGGGGGAAAGCGAACTTTGAAAGTAGCACCGGGGCTCGGGATCGGTCAAGTCGGGGATAATCACAGGGCCCATGCCGACGAGCACCGCAGCACCGTCGAGGCTCGCCGACTGGATCGCCCTCGCCAAGATTCGCGTCAACACCCTGGTCGTCGCCACGACCGCCGGAGGCTATTACATGGGCCTCCGCGATCCGCTGGACTGGATCAGCCTGGCCCTGGCCTGTGCCGGCACGGGCCTGGTGGCCGGCGGCGCCGCGGCGTTCAACCAGGTCGGCGAACGCGACACCGACGCCCTGATGGAGCGAACGAAAGGGCGCCCGGTGGCGGCCAAGCGGATGTCCCCGGCCGAGGCGTACGCGGTCGGCACCCTCCTGGCGGTTGGCGGCGCGGCGTTGCTCTGGGCGACCACCAACCTCGCTGCCGTGCTGGTCGCGGCCGCGACCTTCGTGACGTACGTGGCGTGTTACACGCCGCTCAAGCGCCACACGTCCTTCGCGGCGGTGGTCGGCGCCGTCCCCGGCGCCCTGCCGCCAATGATCGGCTGGGCCGCCAGCGGCGCGTCGATGGCCGAGCTGGGCGGCTGGTCGCTGTTCCTGATCATGTTCGTGTGGCAATTGCCGCATGTGCTGGCGATCTCGTGGCTGTACCGCGAGGAATACGCGCGCGCGGGGCTGCCGGTGCTGCCGGTGGTCGACACCGGCGGCGCGATGACCGGCCGCCAGGCGCTGCTCTGGTCCGCCACGCTGGTGCCGCTGTCGGTGCTGCCGTCCATTGCCGACGTCGCCAGCCCCGTCTACAGCATCGGCGCCCTCGTGCTGGGCCTGGCCCAGCTGGCGATCACCGCGCGGTTCGCGTTCGCCCGCACGGCGGCCAACGCGCGGCTGGTGTTCTACGCGTCGATCATCTACCTGCCGCTGCTCTGGATCGTAATGACGGTGACCCGATGATTCCAGTCGAACAGCTGCCCACCCTGAACGCGTCGCTCAACGCCCTCTGCACGATCCTGCTCGTGGTCGGCTACCGGCACATCCGCGCGCGCCGCATCGAACAACACCGGCGCACGATGCTGGCGGCGTTCGGCACGTCCGTGTTGTTCCTGATCTCGTACGTGATTTACCACGCGCAAGTCGGATCGCGCCCGTACACGGGCACCGGCGTCATGCGGACGGTCTACTACACCATCCTCATCCCGCACATCATCCTGGCCGCCGCGGTCGTCCCGATGGCCATCGTCACGCTGACACGCGGCCTGGCGCGCAACGACGCGAAACACCGGGCCATCGCAAAGATCACGTTCCCGATCTGGCTCTTCGTGTCGATCACCGGGGTGCTGGTCTACGTGATGTTGTACTGGTAGGCCGTCTCGGATTCACAACGAGGATTGGAGGACTGGGAGGCACCCGGCTGGGCGCCGCCGGAGGCGGCGTGGTCCGGGTGAAGATCCTCACCAGGCATACAACCAACCCACAATCCGAGTCAGGTTGTATGTCTGGTGAGGATCTTCACCCGGACAGCCCGACTTCGTCGGGCTCCCAGCCGGGTGTCTTCCGGGAACCTACCAGCCCTCCAGTGCTCGCTGTGAATCAGAAGTAGAGCAAGTATTTCGCGCGCAGCAGACGCCAGCGGGCTTCGCCGCCGCCCCAGGACGCGGCGATGGCGGCCGGATCGTCACCCGCCTTGAGGCGCGCGAGGCCGGCGGTGGCGCCGAAGAGGCGCGCGGACGCATCCACATCGAACTGCCCCGGGAACAGCCGCAGCAACGCAGAGGCGATCTCGATCCCGACCCGCACCGGCCGCACGGCATTGCGGTCGGTGACGACGATGAAGACACCCTGGCAGCGTTCGTTGGCGAACTTCGAGGACGTGGGCGTGAATTCGACTGGATAAAACCGCACACCCGGCAGGCCGCGCGCGTTGAGGGCTTCTGCCAGACGCGTGCCGTCGATCCACGGCGCGCCGATGTGCTCAAAGGGCGTGTCCGTGCCGCGGCCGACCGAGATGTTCGACCCCTCGAATGACGCGAGGCCCGTGTACAACGTCGCCGCGTAGAGGTTGCGCATGTTGGGCGACGGGCCGATCCACATCTGGCCCGTCTCATCGAACCACGCGTCACGGCGCCACCCGCGCATCGCGATGACCGTGAGGTCGGCGCCGATCTTCCGCTCGGCATTAAAGAGACGCGCGATTTCTCCCAGGGTCATGCCGTGCCGCGTGGGCATCGCCGGGAAGTAGCCGATGAAGCTGGCCAGCGCCTCATCAAGTGTCGGCCCTTCAATCGCCACACCGCCAATCGGGTTGGGCCGGTCGAGCACGAACACCTTGATCTTGCGCGGAGCCGCCTCTTCCAGCACATACGCGATGGTCGTCATGTACGTGTAGAAGCGCGCGCCGACATCCTGCAGGTCGATGACGATGGCGTCCAGGCCGGCGAGCATGGCCTCGGTCGGCCGGCGGGTGTCGCCGTAGAGGGAATGAATCGGCAGTCCGGTGCGGTCGTCCTTCGACGAAGGCACGCTGGCGTCGAGCAGGCCGCGAATGCCGTGTTCGGGGCTGAAGAGCGCGGCCAGCGTCACCCCCGGCGCGTCGGCGAGCACGTCAATCGTGGCGGCGCGATCGCGCGCGCGGCCGGTGTGATTGGTGAGCAAGCCCACGCGCAGGCCTTTGAGCGGGGCAAAACCGTCGGCGCGCAGCACGTCGATGCCGTTGAGCACCGGCGTCACGGGTGGAGGCGCCACAGCCGGCGTCTGGCTGTCGAACGTGCGCCGGGAAGCCAGGAGTCCGGCCGGGTCGATGGCGGTGAACGCCGAGGCCGCGATCGTTGCCACACGCGCGCGAAGCGGCGTGACGTCGCCCCGGCCGTCGGGATGCAGCCGGTTCGACAGGAAGATGACGTACGCCTTGGTGGCCGGATCGATCCACAGCGACGTGCCGGTGAAACCCGTGTGGCCGAACGACCCCAGGGGCAGGAGCTCGCCGCGGTTGACCGAATACGACGAGTCCATGTCCCAGCCCAGCCCCCGCACGTTCGCCTCGGTCTCGGGCGTCGAGGGGCTGATCATGCGCGCCACGGTCAGCGGCGACAGGATGCGCACGCCGTCGAGCTCCCCGCCGCGCAGCAACATGCGCGCGAACCGCGTGAGGTCCGCCGCCGTGCTGAACAGCCCGGCGTGACCGGCCACGCCGCCCATGCGGCGCGCGGTGGGATCGTGCACCGTGCCGCGCAGCATCCGGGCGTCCGGACCGGCGCAGGGCCAGCCGTAACGCGTGCACACTTCCGTCGGCGCAATGCGTGGCACGAGAGATGCCGCCGGGTTGAAGCCGGAGTCCTTCATGCCGAGCGGCACCAGCAGACGAGCCGTCACGAACTCCTCGAACTTCATGCCGCTGACGCGCGCCACGATCTCGGCCAGCAGGAAGAAACCGATGTCCGAGTACACGAACCGCTGGCCGGGCGGCGCCATCAGCACCTCTTCGGTCGCCAGGCGAATCGCCTCGTCGTGACCGACCCAGGGATCAACCAGATCCACGTCGGGCCGCAGGCCCGACATGTGCGTCAGGAGATGACGCACCGTCACGCGCGCCTTGCCGTACTTCGCGAACTCGGGAATGAACTGCGCCACGGGATCGGTCAGCCGAATCCGGCCGTCTTCCACCAGCATCATCACGGCCGTCGTCGTCGCGACCACCTTGGTGAGCGACGCCATGTCGAAGATCGTGTCCGCGGTCATCACCTCCTGTGAAGGCTGGAGGGCGCGGTGGCCGTACGTCTTCTGATACACCACCGTGTCGCCCTGGCCCACGACGACCACGGCGCCGGGCAGCTTCCTGGCCGCGATGTCGGTCTCGATGACTTCGTCCAGGCGCGCAAACCGCGCGGGGTCCACGCCGGCCGGGGCCTGGGCCGCGGGCAGGGCCGTGCTGCCCACGACAAGGACGAAGGCCACGGTGCTCGTCAGTGCAATCCTCATGGCGCCGATTATAGATTCCGGTTACTCTTCCCCCGGAGGTTTCCGATGTCCCTGTTCCGCACCAGCCGTCTGGTTCCTGTGTTCGCCGCGCTGTCGGCGGTGGTTCTGCTCGCCGCGCCGCGCCTGGTGGCAGGAACGCAGGAGACGAAGTCCTTTTTCCTGACCGTGCTCGACGCCAAGGGCCAGCCGGTCACCGACCTGCGCACCGAGGAAGTCATGGTGCGCGAACTGGCCGACGGCGCCGAGCCGATGGGCCGTCAGGTGGTCAACGTGCGCAAGGCGCCGCAGCCGGCCAACATCATGCTGCTGGCTGATACGTCCAAGGCCACCGGCGGCGCCGGCATGGCCCAGCGCGGCAAGGTCTCCGGGTCCGAGCTGGTCCGCGACGTGCGGATGGGATTCACCGCGTTCGTCAAGACCATGGCGGCGTCCAATCCTGAGACCGAAATGGAGCTGATGGAGTTCGGGCAGGCGGCAGTGACGGTCGTGCCGATGACGTCCGACGTGACCAGGCTCGAAAAGGGCATTGCGACGCTCTTCCCGAAGAACAACATGCCGGCGGTCCTGATGGAAGCCATCTCCGAGGCCGGCAAGATCCTGGCCAAGGCGAAGTCGCCGCGGCGTGCCATTGTCGCGATGAATGTGCTCCCCACCGATGAGCAGGGCCGCATCAGGCCGCAGCAGATGCTGGATACCGTCGTCGCATCCAATGCCTCGTTCTGGGCGGTCTCCTATAACTCCGGCACGGTCACGCAGGACCCGCGCGGCGTACTCCTGGAGCCGCTGGCCAAGAACACCGGCGGCCGGCGCGAAGTCATCGCCAGCCAGAGCGCCCTGGAGATGTACATGACGAACATCGCCAACGCGCTGGCGAACCAGTACGAGGTCTCGTTCACGCGCCAGGGCGGCGGCGCCACGCCGAAGATCATCCAGGTCGGCGTCACGCGCCAGGGCCTGAGCTTGCACGCGAGCATCTACCCGCCGAAGTAGGCGGTAAGCTGGAGGCATGTCGCGCCTGACAGGCGCCCTGCTCGCAGGGCTGGCCGTCGCGGCCATCGCCGGATGGTGGTGGCTGCGCGGCGGATACGAAATCACGGTCACGAGCGACCAGAACGTCCTGCTCGTGACCGTGGATACACTGCGGGCGGACGCGCTGAGCGCGTACGGCGGGCGCGCGGCGACACCGAATCTCGATCGACTGGCGACCGGCGGCGCGCGGTTCACCTTCGCCCACGCCCACGCGGTCGTCACACTCCCCTCACACACGTCCATCCTCACGGGCCGGCTGCCGTACGAACACGGCATCCGCGACAACAGCGGATTCCGCGTGCCGGACGGCACCGCCACACTGGCCACCTGGCTCAAGGACGCCGGTTTCGCCACCGGGGCGTTCATCGGCGGCTTCCCGCTGACGCGCCGCTTCGGGCTCGCGCCGGGGTTCGACGTGTACGACGACCAGATCTCCGAACTGCAGGGCGACCGCGCGATGGCCGTGCCCGAACGGCCCGCCGACGCGGTCGTGTCGCGCGCCATGGGCTGGATCGACCAGACGCCCGGCAAGTTCTTCGGCTGGGTCCACCTGTTCGATCCACACTCGCCCTACGCGCCGCCGCCGCCCCATCGTGAGGGGTACACCGACTCGCCGTATCACGGCGAAGTCGCGTTCGTCGACGCCGCGCTGGGCCCGCTCTTCGAGCGCCTGCGCGCACTGCCCCGCCCCACGCTCGTCATCGTCACCTCGGATCACGGCGAGAGCCTGGGTGAACACAACGAACTCACGCACGGCATGTTCGCGTACGAGGCCACCCTCCGCGTGCCGCTCATCGTCGCCACCGTTACGCCGGGCCAGGAGGCGGGCCGCGGGCGCGTGATCGAAAGCCCCGTGCGCCTGGTCGACCTGGCGCCAACGATTCTGGACGCCGTCGGCGTTGCACAGCCCGCCGGCATCACCGGCGCCTCGCTCGCGCCGGTCATCACGGGCGACACCAACGACCGGCCGACCTATTTCGAGTCCATGACGTACAACCTGGTGCGCGGCTGGGCGCCGCTGCGCGGAGTGATCGTCGAGCGCGACAAGTACATCGACCAGCCCGTGCCGGAGCTGTACGACCTGGCGGCCGATCCGGGGGAACTGAGAAACCTTGCGCAACCGCGTGCCGAGCGTCTGCAGGTGCTGCTGGGGGTGCTGAGGACCTTCGACATGTCGCCGCCCAATCGACCAGGGAGGGAATCGCGGCAGGTCTCCGAAGCACTGCGATCGCTGGGGTACGTCGGCGGCACGGCCGCGCCGAAGGCCGTCTATACCGAGGCTGACGACCTCAAGAATCTGGCCGGCCTCAATCGCGACATGCACCTGGCGGACGAGGCCATGGCCGCGGGTGACTTCGACAAGGCCATCGGCCTGCTCACCGGCGTCGTGTCGCAACGGCCGGACACGGCCGACGCGGTCACGTCACTCGCACGCGCCTACTGGTCGGCTGGTGACCCGAAGGCCGCCGTCGACACACTCGACCGGGCGCTGGCGGCGGGCCTGCAACACGACGAAATCCGGTTGAGACTCGGCCTGTATCTCGCCGAAAGCCGCCTCGACGTGTCCCGCGCGGTGGCTGTCCTGCGCACGCTGCCTGACGATGACATCGAGGGGCTGAACGCGTTGGGCGTCGCCTACGGGGCCGACAGTCGGTGGGCCGACGCGATCGCCGCATTCGAGCGCATCCTCGCCCTTGAACCGGGCAACGCGCTGGCGCTGCAGAACATCGCGGCCATGCACCTGAGCCGCAACGACCTGCCCGCCGCTGAACGGTTCGCGCGGCAGGCCATCGACCGCGACCCGCAGCTGGCCAAGGCGCACACGACCCTCGGCGTGGTGTTCGCGCGCTCCAATCGCCGTGAGTCCGCCATCGACGCCTGGAAACGCGCCGTCTCGCTCGACGCGACGGAGTTCGACGCCCTCTACAACCTCGTGGTGCTGCTGGCCGACTCCGGCCTCATCGGCGAGGCTCGAGCGTATGCGCGCCAGTTCGTGGACACGGCGCCGCGGCCGGCGTTCGCGCGCGAGGTCGAACAACTCAGCGCGCTACTGCGCTGAACGTCGCAATCGCCGACCCCACCACGTTGTCGCCCACCATCACACGCGCGCGCAGCGTGTAGCGGCCGGGCGTGAGCCCGTCGGCGGGAAACTCTGCCGCCACGCGCCATGTGCCCTTGTCGTCGCGGGGCGTGACGATGCGGTCGTCGAGGGGATCGGAGTCACCAGCGCGCGTGATGCTCAACTCGACCTGCACGTTGTCGAGTGAGACGCCCGACGCGGGCGGGTACAGTTCGAGGTCGGCGCGCACGCCGGTGGCGCCGGCCGGCAGTTCATCAAGCGCCATCAAGCGCGGTTGGCCCTGGGTGTCGACCCATGCCACCAGCAGGTCGCTGGCGGTGAAGGGACCCAACGTGGGCAACGTGGCATCGAGGTCCGTCGTCACCGCGCCAAGCGCGCCAGCCGCGTCGGCGACGGCCACGCGCAGGTGATAGGCGCCCGGGGCCAGCGGCACGGCAAACGTCGACTGAAACGCGCCGCCCTGAGCCGGCGTTTCGATCACGCGTCGGCCGCTGGTCATGGCGGCGCCGGCCTGTGCCTGTTGTCCAGAGGGCACGACGCCAAACGTCGCGGTGATGGGCCCCCGCACTGGTTCGGGTGCCGAGGGAATCTCGAGATTCAGCGTCACCTCGACCTGACCGGACCCGCCAGGCGCACGGCGCAGCAACGTAGCGATTTCGAGCGGCACGGCGCCGTGTTGCTGGCCGCTGGCCAGCACTTCCTTCAGGCGCTCGTCCACGGTCCAGGGTTGCTCTGCCGCCGGCGGCGCCGGCTCCGGCACCAGGGCGTGGCGATTGACGAACACGGACACGCCCGGCCGCTTCACCTTGGCCTCGACGCGCAGGGCCTGCCCCACTTTGAGGTTGGCCGGCGGTTCGATGCCCAGGCGGTAGATGGCCGCGCTGGCCGTGCGCACGCGTTCAAAGAACGGCAGCGGATCGCCGACGATGCGATAGAACTGGCCGCCGACCGCAGAGGCCGCCGTCTGCAGACCGTTCATCAACATGCGCTGGTCTTCAATGCGGCGCTGCGCGGCGCCAACGTCAACCTGAGAACCTGCAACAGCACGACGGCCTTCATCGGCCAGGCTCATGTCGTGTTCTTCCATGAGCACACTCACCTGCACACCGGCTGCGGCCGCAGCGGTCGACAGCGGCTCAAGCAGATACCCGGCGCGACCGATCGGCAGGCCGTCGGAGACGAACACCAGATGCCTGATGCCCTCCGCCGTACCCATCGCCTTGAGCGCCGCCGTCATGGCGTCAATCTGCAGTCGTGCCTGTCGTTTGACCATCGCCGCTGTCTGGCGTGCCTGGAGGCGCACTTGACCTGCACAGTGGTTGTTGGCGATCAGCACGTCGAGCACCTGCGAGTCCACCTCGGTTCGGTCGCCGTTGAAACAGGAGATCGAGATGGCGACCTTCAGCGGTTCCACGAGACCTTCATCGATGTCAAGTGCTTGCGCCATTCCGACGAATCCGTCTGGACCCGGATTAGTCTCTTCCGCGGACCCCTGCGGTTTCAGCGCAACCATTTCGCCAAGTGAGCCCTGCGTCTTCTTGAGCGCCGCTGCGATCGCGGCGCGATCCAGCGTCGGATTAAGCGCATCCATCGCGTTGCTGGTCCGCACGAGCCCCACGGGATCGGTCGTCGGCAGCTTCGCGACAAAGTTCTGCGCGGCATTCAGCAGCCGCTGGCCGCGTGTCGGCGGAATCGACAGGTCGTCCACCAGAATCACGAACACGCGGTCTTCGCCGGCCGGCCCCTTGGGGGCTATTACACCCTCGTTGGTCACGACCTGCCGGCCCCGGCGGCCATCCCACGCCGGCCTGGCCGGCGCGGCAGGCGCCTCAGGCGCCGCGAGCTCGCCCCTGGCCTGCAGGTAACTGACGACCTTGATGGGCTGCGGACGGCCGTTGAGCGTCACCTCGAAGGCGTCCGCACCCAGTCCCGGCACCGGGCGGCCGTCGCCGTCGAACACGGCCACATCCACCGTCACCAGCGCCACACCCGTTCGAAACGTCGGCGTCTGCTGCTGCGCCCGTCCGGAAACGCCCAGGGCGAGAAACACCAGCGCCACTCCCACGCGCCGCCACCTTGGTTGCATGCCCCCGATCCTACCCCCCCTGGGGACCCTGTGGACCCTGTGGACCCTGTGGACCTAGAATGAGCTTCCCTCTATGCGCCTTCCACGACTTGGGCTTGGCATCGGCCTCGCGCTGGTGTGCCTGCCGTCGGGTGTCGCGACCCAGCAGCAGGCGCCGCAGACCCTCACCTTCAAGGCGTCCACCGCGCTCGTCGAGGTGGATGTCATCGTTCAGGACCGGCGCGGCGAGTTCGTGCCCGGCCTCACCTCCCAGGACCTGCAGCTCTTCGAAGACGGCCGTCCCCAGAAGATCGAGCAGTTCTACATGGTCACCCACGAACGCGGCGGCCAGATCTTTCCGCAGACCGGCGACCAGGTGGTTGCGCCCGAAGACCGCGCCCGTCGCATCTTCATCGTCATGTTCGATGAAGCGCACATGGATCACGAGGGCCTGATGCGCGCCAAGGATGGCGCGTCGCGGTTCATCAAGGACAACCTCGGCCCCGGCGACTTCGGCGGCATCTTCTTCGACGGCCAGATGCACAACAGCCGGCTCACGACGAGCCAGGCCGAGCTGCAGACGGCGATCAACGCGGTGGAACCCGGTTTCGAGAACCGGCAGGCGTTGCTGTCGACGTTCCGCGAGTTCCCGCGCATTCCCGGGGAGATCGATGCGGTCCGGATCGCGGACGGGTCGATCGAAGTGGTTCGCCGGCTCACCGAACAGGTGTGCAAGGACGACCCGTTCAATTGCGCGCTCAACGGCGGCGCCAATCAGGTCGAGAATCTCATCCAGCAGAAGGCGCGTCTCTATGTGCGGCAGGCGCGGATCCTGACGTTCAACACCATGCAGAACCTGCGGTACGTGGTGAACCGGCTGGCGCGCATTCCCGGCCGCAAGACCGTGGTGTTTCTGTCGGAAGGGTTCTTCGTCGAAGAGTCGCGTGTCGATTTGGTCAACATCGCCGCGGAAGCCGCTCGTGCCGGAACGGTGATCTACAACATCGATTCACGCGGCCTGATCGGTTCGCCCAGCGCGACACCGGACGTGTTGTCTGCCGCGGCCGGGCGGGCCACGTCATGGGATACCGGCGAGGACGCGCCGTCGATTCTGGCCTCGGCCACCGGCGGACTGCGCCTGCGCAACATCGACGACATCGGGCGCGCGTTCAACATGGTCGTGCGCGACACCAGCACGTACTACGTGATTGGCTACGCGCCGGACAATCCGAAGATGGACGGCACGTACCGCAAGATCGAAGTCAAGCCGGCGGCGTCCGGCCTGCGCGTGCGCTCACGCCAGGGCTACCGCGCCGTCGCGCTGCCGCCGCTGGAGCCCATCCGCGGCGGCTTCCAGTACTGAGTTTTCACAGCGAGAACTGGAGCGCTGGGAGGATTGCCTGACGGACGTGTGTGCGGGTGAACGCCGCCAAGGGCGGCGTTCACCCGCACGCACGCCTCCCAGTCCTCCATGCCTCGTTGTGAATTCGCTCTTCAGCGAATCGACCGCGCGTACTCCAGGTCCGCGCGGCTGTCGTCTGACGGCGCGCGGCGGACGACGTCTTCGAAGACGGCAATCGCCTCATCGACCCGGCCGAGGTTGAGCAGCGCGAAGCCCAGGTTGCGCGCTGCCGGCGTGTAGCCCGGATCGATTCGCAGCGCCTCACGCAGCGCCTCGAGCGCTTCGCCGTGGCGCCCGCTGCGCCCGAGCGCGCTGCCCAGGTTGGTGCGGGTCTTCACGTTGGACGCGTCCAGCCGCAGGGACGCGCGGTACGCCATGACGGCTTCATCAAAACGCGACAGCGACTGCAGGGCATCCCCCCGCTGCGCGTGGGCCCCGGCGTCATTCGGAGACTCAGCCAGCCAGGCGTCGAGGTGCGGCAGCGCCTCGGTGGGCCGGCCCTGATCGATCAACACGAGCGAGAGGTTGTACCGCGTCTCGACCGTCTCCGGCTGCAGGGTCAGCGACCGGCGCAGCGCCGTTTCCGCCGCCGGCAGGTCTCCAAGCAGCCGCTTGGCGACGCCGAGGTTGTGCCAGGCTTCGGGCAGCTCGGGCTGCAGGCGCAGGGCTTCCTCCGAGTGCCTGACCGCCGCGTCCAACTGCCCGCGTTGCAACCGCAGCCATCCCAGGTTCAGGTGCGCCAGCCACGCGTCCGGATTCCGCTCGAGGGTGGCCAGATACAGCGTCTCGGCATCGCGGTAGGTCGCCGCCTGCCGCCAGGTGAGAACGCCCAGGACGAGGCATAACGCGACGGCTGCCACCTGACGGGTCCGGGCGTCCCGCAGTCGGGTGGTCAGCAGGACGGCCGTCGCCGCGGCCAGCGGCAGCGTCGCCAGGTACATGAAATGGTCGGCGACCCACGAAAACATGAACGGATACACGTCGAAGAACCCGAGCGCCGGGAACAACGCGCCGGCAAACAGCAGCGCCACCGTCAGCGGCCCGCGGCCTGTTCGTCCCGCGCGCCAGAGCCGCCATGACACGGCCAGCGTGACCAGTGCGGCGACGGGGAACGTCCATTGCCACCAGACGGCCTGATCGATGATCCATCGCGGGTAGACGAACGACAGCGGATACGGCCACACCCACGTGAGCAGGTAGAACCACAGGGCCCGGCCCGCCACCAGGCCGCGTTCAACCAGCGAGAGATCGAACGGCGCACCCACCGCGCCCACGTGCGTGCGCTCCATCCAGATGGTCATCAGCCCGGCGGCCACGGCCGCGGCGAACCACGGCAGCAACGGCGCCACGTCACGACGCCAGTTGAGCGACCCTCGCTGCCACCAGGCGACCACGAGCAGCGCGGCCGGCAGCGACGCGGTGACCGACTTGGTCAACAACGCCAGCACGAACAGGGACGACGCGGCCAGGTAGGACGCCGAGCGCCGGTCTGCATCAAATCGTGTGTACAGCAACGCCGCGCCCAGGTAAGCCACCGTCGACAGCGTGTTCTTCAACTCGGAGATCCACGCCACCGACTCGGCCTGCACGGGGTGGAGCGCGAAGAGGTACCCCGCCAGCATGGCGCCGGGCACGCGCCACGATCGCAGCAGGAGCACGAACACGCCGGAAGCGGCGGCGTGCAGCGCGATGTTGACCAGGTGATACCCCGTGGTGGCGTCACCCCACAGCCGATGCAGCACCCAGAAGACCGAGTGGAGGACGGGATAGTACTGCTGCGTGGCGCCCGGCTCGGTCCAGATGCGCCACAGGCCTTCCCACGACCGCAACGCGGTGCGCGTCAGGTGCGCGTCATCGTCCCACAGCAGGCCGCCGTGCCACGCCGGGACATACGCGACGAACGCGACGGCCACGAGCCCGAGCCAGGGAGTCCAGGACGTCCGACGCGCCATGCGCGTTCAGTATGGGAGAAGCCGCACAAAAAGAAAACGGCCCGGAGGGGAATCCCCTCCGGGCCGCAGTGTGTCTGTCCTTGAACCTTGTGGACCCTGTGGACCTTGTGGACCCTGGTTCTTAGAACGTGAAGGACGCGCCGACGCGGAAGATGCGCGGCGGCAGAATCGAGCTGATCCGCTCGGAGGGCTTGATCGGGTTGGCCGTCGTGCCCGCCGTGCTGATGTTGTTGCTGTTGTAGCCGAGGATCAGGTCGTTGTTGAGGATGTTGAAGCCATCCAGCATCACCTTCAACCGGTTCTGGCCGCCACGGAACGAGAACGTCTTGTGGATGCCCATGTCCCAGATCGCCTGACGCTCGAAGCGGGTGGTGCCCGTCTTCTCGAAGTTCAGGGTGTTGTAGGTGATCGTCGTCGCCGCGCCGTTGGCGTTGACGCCGCCGTACACCTGGCCGGGGCCGTTGATCGTCAGATCGCGGATGCCGCCGTCGTTGATGTTCAGGTTCGTCGACGCCATGATGCCCCACGGCAGGTCATAGCTGCCGTTGAACTTGATCAGGTACCGCGCAATCGAGTTGTAGCCGTCGAACAGGTCGACGCCGGTCGGGTTGCTGAAGCTGCCGATCGGGCTGTAGTCGTTGCGCGTCTGAATCGTCACGGCGAGGTTGGCCTGCCACTTGTCGCTGTACCGCTTGTTCAGGGTCAGGTCGACGCCCTTGTAGTCTTCGTAGCTCAGGCGCGTCACCGTGATGGTGCTGCCGGTCGGCCGCATCATGCCCTGCTTGACGACGTAGTAGGTGGCCGTCTGGCCGGTGGCCGCGTCGGTGTGCGTCATCGGCGTGTAGATGTTCGAGATCGGGTGCAACGGGCCGCCCGGCTCGGTGCCGACCGTGTAGGTGGCCGTGCCGTTGTCGTAGCGGCGGTAGATGAAGTCCGCGCCGACCGCGAGGTTGCCGATGAGTTCGCGCTGGATGCCGAGCGTGGCTTCACGCGTGCGGCCGATCTTGGCGCTCTTGTCGACGTTGTTGCCCGTGGGCAGCAGCTGACCGGTGGTCAGGTCGAACCGGCCCGCCGGCGCGAAGCTCGGCGTGCCCACCAGCTCGTTGGCTTCGATGAAGCCGTTCATGTTGGCGTCCGTCCAGCACGACGCGCCCGCGGTGGTGCTGCACGCGCCGCTGTTCTGGTTGGTGCCCCAGGTCAGCGTGACCGCGCCCAGGCCGCTCAGCGAGTTGGCCAGCGTGATCTTCGTCGCGTAGTAGTAGGAGCCCGACGCCTTGAGCACGGTCTTGCCGTTGCCCGTCAGGTCGTAGGTCACCGACACGCGCGGCGACAGGTTGCCGAACGGCTGGATCTCCTCCACCACGCCGGTGATCGGATTCACGCCGGACGAGGTCTCCTCTTCGCACTGCGCGGGGAGCAGGTCGGGGCGGATCGGGTTGGCCGGCACGCAGCCGCCCAGCCACTTCGACTGCTGCCAGTCGTACCGCAGGCCGGCGTTCACGCGCAGACGGCCGCGCGAGTACGAGTCCTGAATGTAGCCGCTCCACATCCACCAGTCGTTGTTGACCAGCTGGGCGCGCTGCAGCACGGCCGCGCGCGGCACCAGGCCGGGCGCCGTCGACCCCGTCACGGGCACGTAGGTCTTGCCGTCGCCGCAGTTGGCCAGGGCGTTGCCGCGGCACTGCACCGTGGCGCGACCGCCGCCGCTGATGTGCGAGTAGGTCAGGATCGGGTTGTTGCGGTAGCCCGCGCCGAACTTGAAGGAGTGATCACCACCCAGCACGTTCGACACGAAGTACGTCGCATCCGTCTTGATTTCGAGCGACGGGCGCTTTGTCTGGTAGCTGCTGCCGAGCGACCGGCTCAGGTTGCCGGTCGTCGCAATGGTCTGCGGCTGGATGTTGAAGAGGCACTCCGGGTTGGCCGACTGCGGATAGTCCGCCAGGCTGCGCGCGCCGGGCACGTACTTGGTCAGGCCGCAGATCTCCGGCGAGATCGAGTCCTGGTAGTCCAGGTAGAAGCCGCCGGCCACGTTGGTCAGCATGCTGTTGAACACCAGGCGGTCGTTGGCAATCCACGTGTGCGTCAGCTGGTGCGTCGGCAGCGGGAAGTACTTCAGCCAGATGTCCGACGTCTGCTTGGTCACCGCTTCCAGTTCCGTCGAGTCCGACGCGCCGCGCGCGTTGCGGTACTTGTTGTCCGAGATGAACAGGTACTGGAACTTGTTGCTCGCGTTGAGCTGGAAGTTGATCTTGCCCTGCTTGTTCTTGATGACCGTCTTGTCGTTCTTCAGACAGCCCTTGACCGACGCGAGGTCGGCGTAGGTGATGTTGCCGAGCAGCTGGCCGGCGCGCTGGAAGTCCGCGTACTCGTTGCACTGCGCGCTGGCCGCGCGGTCGAAGAAGTTGACGACGCCCGCGTTGATGTCCTGCTTGTCGAGCGCCACCCACCACCACAGGCGGTTGCGCACGACCGGTCCGCCGTATTCACCCGAGATGTTGTAAATCTTGAACACCGGGGCGCCCGACAGGAAGCCCGACGTGCCGCGGTTGAAGTAGTCCTCCGACACGTTGTTGGCCTGCATGTCGTCGTTCTGGAACGTGCCCACCACCGAGCCCTTGAACACGTTGCTGCCCGACTTGGTCACCAGGTTGATCGACAGGCCCGACGACTGCACCGAGACGTCGCCGCCGCCGTTGGTCACCGAGATCTGCTCGAACGAGTCGAAGTTGTAGTACATCGCCGACGAGTTCGACGACAGGTCCGTCATCGACCCGCCTTCCAGGTTCCACTGCACCGACGCGCCCGTGCCGCGCGAGCTCAGGCCGACCTGCTGACCGGAGGACGAGCCGCCGACGTTGAGACCGGCCTGCACGCCCGGCGTCATGTTGATGATCTGCCAGGGGTCACGCGCCGTCGGAATCTTCTCGAGGATGTCCGCCGTGAACGTCGCGCCCACCGTGGTCTTCTTCGTGTCGACGACCGGCGCCGCCGCCGAGACCGTCACCTCTTCCGTCATCTGGCCGACTTCCATGACCGCGTCGATCCCGGCGTTGAAGCCGTCGGTCACGCGCACGTTCTGCCGCGCGACGCGCTTGAAGCCGCTCAATTCAAACGTCACCGTATAGGTGCCGATCGGCACGACGGGGAACTGATAGGCACCCGTCTCCGTCGTCACCTGCGACAACGGCTGCTGCAGGGTGGGTCCCGTCACCGTTACTGTCACGCCCGGCAGCACGCCGCCGGACGAGTCTGTGGCCTTGCCGAAGATCGATCCAATCGCCTGCGCGTTGGCCGATCCAGCCGTCATCCCAAGGATGGCAGCGACGAGCAGCACTCCTCGCATTACTCGCGTCATTCCTTCTCCTCCTGGCTCACTCGAACCGATCCCGCGTGGAAATACGCGAATCCGCGCAGCGGTAGCCCACCGCCGAACAGATTCGTAACACCACACGAGGGTGACGAATCCTATGTTTACCCGAGGGACCACGTCAAGCGCCCGAGGGATCAATACCCCCTAGGGGGTATCTGTATGATTGACGAACCGTGCAATCGCGTGAACGATCCCGGAACGTGCCCCGCCCGAAGACGAACCAGCCCTCCCGCGAGGCCGTGACAGACGCCAGGCCGGAGGGATCAATCGCGGTCCCGCTGCTGGGCCTGTTCGCCGTGGCGGCCCTGGTCAAACTGGTCATCCTGTTCCAGCTGGCCGACCACCCGATGCTGCACCCCGACAGCGGCCTGGACACGTCGGCGTACGCCGACCTCGCGCGTCGCGTGGTCGCGGGCGACCTGTGGCTGGGCCCCGGGCTCTACTACCTCTCGCCGCTGTACATCTACACGCTGGCGGCGGCGCTGGCGGCGACCGATTCGTTCACAGGCGCGCGCATCGTCCAGGTGCTGGCCGGCGCGGCAGCCGTGCCGGCCATCTGGCGCATGACCGCATGGTGGGCCAACCCGCGCGCGGCCTGGTGGGCGGCGGGCCTTGCGGTCCTGACGGGCGTGGTCACCTTCCATGAAGTGCTGATCCTGCAGGCCTCGCTCGACACGGCGTTGACGGCGGCCGCGCTGCTGGCGCTGGCGTACGCGCTGCGGTCGGAGCGGCCATGGACGATGACGCTGGCCGGCGCGGCGTTTGGTCTGGCTGCGCTCAATCGCCCGAACGTCCTGCTGGTCATCGTGGGGCTGGCCGCGGTGATGGCGATGGCCCGCCGATGGCGCGCGGCGCTGCTGCTGGCCGCGGGTGCGGTCCTGGCGCTGGCGCCGGTGGCCGTGCGCAACGGCGTGGTCGCCGGCGAATGGCTCACCGTGTCCTCCCATGGCGGATTGAACCTCTACATCGGCAACTCCCCAGGGGCGACCGGGTTTTATCAGCCGGTGCCCGGCATCTCGCCCACCATCGCGGGTCAGGCGGAGGACACACGCGCGGTGGCCGGCCGGGCGCTGGGGCGCGACGTCACCGACGCCGAGGCGTCGGATTACTTCACGGGACTGGCGCTCGACTGGATGCGCGCACACCCGGTTGACGCCGCGCGGCTCTTCGCGAAGAAGCTGGCGTTCACGTTCCACGCGAGCCACGTGCCGTTGCCGTACTCGTTTGTGTTCTACGTGCACGACACGGACAGCTGGCTGCGCTGGTTGCCTGTGGGCCCGTGGCTGCTCATGCCGCTGGGACTGGTGGGGATCGCGGTGGCGTTCAGGCGCGCGGCCGCGGATCCGGCGTTCCGGGTGTGGGTGCTGTTCGTGCCGTTGTATGCGGCAGCGGTGGCGGTGTTCTTCGTCGCCGATCGCTATCGGCTGCCGTTGCTGGTCCCGATGTGTGTGGGCGCCGGCATCGCGCTCGACGCGCTGGCGTCAGCGGTGCGCGAGCGGCGGTGGCGCGTCCTCGTGGCACCCGCCGCCGCGTGGCTGGTGCTGATGCTCCTGGTGAACGCGCCGGCCGGACTCAACGACGGCCGCTGGAGCGAGGGACTCAAGCTGGCGCAACGGCTGACGATCATCGGCCGCGACGCGGAGGCGCGGACCTGGACCGAGCGCCTCGAGGCCACGGCCAACCCGCGCGGCACGGCGTTTCATCTCGTGGGCCGTCAGTACCTGGCCGGCAACAAGCCCGCGCAGGCCCTGCCCTACCTGCGCGATGCGGTCAGCGCCGGACTGACCACCCCGGCCGTCATCGGAGATCTGGCCGTTGCCGCCGGCGACTCTGGCGCGCGCGGTGAGGCGTTGGCCGCACTGGGGCGGCTGGACGCTGCGGCGATGGCGGATGCGGAGCTGACGCTGCGTCTGGGGCGCCTGGCCGGACGCCTTCAGGCCCCGGATGAAGCGGTCCGGTTCTTCGCGCGCGCCGTGGCGCTTGATCCGTCGAATGCCGACGCACGGCTGCAGTTTGGCGTGGCCCTGGTCGTACAGCAGAAACTCGAGGCCGCACGTACTGAGCTGGCTGCGGCCGTGGCCGCCAACCCGCGCCTGGCCGACGCACTCGCGTATCTTGCGTATTGCGAAGTCGCGCTGGGGAACGTGGAGACCGGTCGACGGCATGCCGAGGCCGCGTTGGCGCTCGAGCCGGCGCACCCGATCGCCGTGTCGGTGCTGGCCGCGATCAAATAGAAAACGGCCCGGAGGGGAATCCCCTCCGGGCCGCGGTGTGTGTCGTCCCTGTGGACCTTGTGGACCCTGTGGACCCTGGCTCTAGAACGTGAACGACCCGCCGATGCGGAAGATCCGCGGCGGCAGAATCGAGCTGATCCGGTCAGACGGCTTGATCGGGTTGGCCGTCGTGCCCAACGCGCTGATGTTGTTGCTGCCGTAGCCGAGGATCAGGTCGTTGTTCAGGATGTTGAACCCGTCCAGCATGATCTTCAGGCGGTTCTGGCCGCCCCGGAACGTGAACGTCTTGTGGACGCCGATGTCCCAGATCGCCTGACGCTCGAACCGCGTGGTGCCGCGCTTCTGGAACTGCAGCGTGTTGTAGGTGATCGTCGTCGGGTTCCCATTGTTGGGATTCACGCCGCCGTACACCTGGCCCGGACCATCGATGGTCAGCGTGCGAATGCCGCCGTCGTTGATGTTCAGGTTGGTGGACGCCATGATGCCCCACGGCAGGTCGTAACTGCCGTTGAACTTGATCAGGTACCGCGCGATGCCGTTGGTCCCGTCCGCCAGGTCGACGGCGGTCGGATTCGTGAAGCTGCCAGGCGCCTCGTAGTCATTACGCGTCTGAATGGTCACGGCGAGGTTGGCCTGCCACTTGTCGCTGTAGCGCTTGTTGAGCGTCAGGTCCACGCCCTTGTACGACTCGTGGTTGGTGCGGGTCATCACGATGTTGCCGATGCCCTGGGGACGGCTCAGGCCCTGCTTGACCACGTAGTAGGTCGCGCTGTTGCCCGTGACGGGGTCCACGTGCGGCGTCGCCGCCTCATAGATCGACGACAGCGGGAACCCGGATGCGCCCGGCTGGTAGCCAATCACGAAGTTGGCGGTGCCATGATCGTAGCGCCGGTAGATGAAGTCCGCGCCGACGGCCAGGTTGCCGACGAGCTCGCGCTGGATGCCGAGCGTCACTTCACGCGTGCGACCGATTTTCGCGCTCTTGTCGACGTTGCTGCCGACGGCGGTGCGGATGCCGGTTTCCAGGTCGTAGAGCGACGTGCTGACCGCCGGCGTGCCGATCAGTTCGTTGCGCTGGATGAAGCCGTCCATGTTGGCGTCGGTCCAGCACGAGGCGCCGGCCGAGCTGCTGCAGCGGCCGCTCGTCAGGTTGGCCCCCCACGTCAGCGTGACGGCGCCCAGCGAACTCAGCGCGTTGGCCAGCGTGATTTTCGTCGCGTAGTAGTAGGAGCCAGACGCCTTGAGCACGGTCTTGCCGTTGCCCGTCAGGTCGTACGTCAGCGACACACGCGGCGACCAGTTGCCGAACGGCTGCAGCTCTTCGCGCTGGCCGGTGATCGGGCTGATGCCGCCGGTGGCTTCCTCTTCACACTGCGCGGGCAGCAGATCCGGCACGATGGGATTGGCGGGCACACAGCCGCCCAGCCACTTGCTCTGCTGCCAGTCGTAGCGCAGACCCGCGTTCACGCGCAGACGGCCCCGCGAGAACGAGTCCTGGACGTAGGCGCTCCACATCCACCAGTCGTTGTTGATCAGCTGGTTGCGCGTGATCTGCGCGGCCCAGGGCACCAGGCCAGGCGCCGTCGATCCTTCCACGGGCACATAGGTCCGGCCGTCGCCGCAGTTGGCCAGCAGATTGCCGCGGCACTGCACGTTCGCCCGGCCGCCGCCGCTGATGTGCTGGTACGTCGTGATGGGGTTGTTCCGGTACCCCGCGCCGAACTTGAAGGAGTGATCGCCACCCAGCACGTTCGACAGGAAATACGTGCCGTCCGTCTTGATCTCGAGCGACGGGCGCACCGTCTGGTACGAGTTGCCCAGCGAGCGACTCTGGTTGCCCGTCAGACGAATCGTCTGCGGCTGGATGTTGAACATGCAGTCCGGGTTGGCCGACTGCGGGTAGTCCGACAGGCTGCGCGCCCCGTCGATGTACTTGGTCAGACCGCAGATCTCGGGCTGAATGGAGTCCTGGTAGTCCAGGTAGAAGCCGCCGGCCACGTGCGTCAACATGCTGTTGAACACGAGACGATCGTTGGCGATCCACGTGTGCGTCAGCTGGTGCGTCGGCAGCGGGAAGTACTTCAGCCAGGTGTCCGACGTCTGTTTGGTCACCGCTTCCAGTTCCGTCGTGTCCGACGCGCCGCGCGCGTTGCGGTACTTGTTGTCCGAAATGAACAGGTACTGGAACTTGTTGCTCGCGTTGAGCTGGAAGTTCAGCTTGCCCTGCTTGTTCTTGATGATGGTCTGGTCGTTCTTCAGACAGCCCTTGATCGCGGCCAGGTCGCCGTAGCTGATCGAACTCAGCAGGGAGCCGGCGCGCTGGCTGTCCGCGTAGGCGTTGCACTCCGCGCTCTTGGCGCGATCGTAGAAGTTGACGACGCCCGCGTTGATGTCCTGCTTGTCGAGCGCCACCCACCACCACAGGCGGTTGCGCACGACCGGTCCGCCGTATTCACCCGAGATGTTGTAAATCTTGAACACCGGGGCGCCCGACAGGAAGCCCGACGTGCCGCGGTTGAAGTAGTCCTCCGACACGTTGTTGGCCTGCATGTCGTCGTTCTGGAACGTGCCCACCACCGAGCCCTTGAACACGTTGCTGCCCGACTTGGTCACCAGGTTGATCGACAGGCCCGACGACTGCACCGAGACGTCGCCGCCGCCGTTGGTCACCGAGATCTGCTCGAACGAGTCGAAGTTGTAGTACATCGCCGACGAGTTCGACGACAGGTCCGTCATCGACCCGCCTTCCAGGTTCCACTGCACCGACGCGCCCGTGCCGCGCGACTGCAGACCGACCTGCTGACCCGACGAGGACCCACCGACGTTGAGGCCGGCCTGCACGCCCGGCGTCATGTTGATGATCTGCCACGGGTCGCGCGCCGACGGGATCTTCTCGAGGATGTCCGCCGTGAACGTCGCCCCGGTCGTCGTTTTCCGGGTGTCGACCACGGGCGCCGCCGCCGAGACGGTCACTTCTTCCGTCATCTGGCCGACTTCCAGCGTGGCATTGATTTCGGCGTTGAAGCCGTCGGTCACGCGCACGTTCTGCCGCGCGACGCGCTTGAAGCCGCTCAGCTCGAACGTCACCGTGTACGCGCCAATCGGCACGACCGGGAACTGATAGGCGCCGGTCGTCGTCGTGACCTGCGTCAGCGGCTGCTGCAGGGTCGGGCCGGTGACCGTCACCGTCACGCCCGGCAGCACGCCGCCGGACGAGTCTGTCGCCTTGCCGAAGATCTGGCCGATGGCCTGCGCCTGGGCCGTGCTCGCCGCGACTGCCAGCATCACCGCTGCCAGCGCGACCGTATATAGGGCCTTCCTCATCTGGTGGTCCTCCTCCATTCCCCGTAACCGCCCGTAACAAAACGCCCATCGTCCACACGCGGTCTGGCCGGGCCAGATTCGCGCGTTACGGATCAGCAGCAGGGGTGCCGGATACTACCCCCCACTTCTGTAACAAGTCAATAAGTCAATCGTCTCAGGTGTTTAGGGGAGACCAGTTGGTGGCGAGATGGCGAGGTGGGGAGGTGGCGAGATAGGTGGCGAGGTGGCGAGGCCCCGCGACCTGTCCGCACCGGGGCAGGGGTGGCGGGGGATACTCGGACCTGATGCTGAAGAAGGTGCTGGCCGGAGCGGCCGTCCTGGCGCTGGGTGTCGCGGCCGTCAGTTGGTGGCCCAGGCCATCCGCCGCGGCCGACGGCCCCATCATCCTGATCTCCATCGACACCCTGCGCGCCGACCGCCTGCCGATCTACGGCTACACGGCCGGCCGCACCCCCGCGCTCGATCAGTTCGCGCGTGAGGCCGTCATCTTCGATCGCGCGTACGCACACGCCCCGCAGACCCTGCCCTCCCACGCGTCGATGTTCACCGGCCGCCTGCCGTTTGAACACGCCGTCCGCGACAACCTCGGCTTCACACTCGCCGGCGACGCGCAGACGATGCCGGAACTGCTGGCCGGGATCGGCTACACGACCGCGGGCTTCGTGTCGTCGTTCGTACTGCGCGCCGAGACGGGCATCGGACAGGGGTTCGCCGTCTGGGACGCGCAGTTTCCCGCGGCGGCGTCGGACCGCTCGCCCGGCCAGGTGCAGCGGCCGGGCCTGCAGACACTCGAGGCGTTCGACCGCTGGCTGAACACGGCCACCAACCGCCGGTCGCTGGTCTTCTTCCACATCTACGAACCACACAAGCCGTACGCGCCACCCGCGGAATTCCAGACGGGCGCCGACGCCTACGACGGCGAGGTGGCCCTGTCGGACGCCATCGTCGGCCGCCTGTTCGATCGCCTCAAGGCGCGCGACTGGTACGACGACGCGACGATCATCGTCACGGCCGACCACGGCGAGGGACTGGGCGATCACGGCGAAGAGGAACACGGGCTGTTCATCTACGACGAAGTGGTGCGCGTGCCGCTGCTCGTGAAGGCGCCGGGCGGCGCGCGGGGAGGCACGCGTGTCAGCGCGCCCGTGCAGCACATCGACCTGCTGCCCACGGTGCTGGCCCGCGCCGGTGTCGTCGCGCCGGCGGGCCTGCGCGGCCGTGACCTGACGCCGCTGCTCACCGGCACGGGCGCCATCGAGCCGCAGGGCATCTACGCCGAAGCGTTGTACGCGCGGTACCACTTCGGCTGGAGCGAACTGACGTCGCTCACGGACGAGCGCTACCGGTTCATCAAGGCGCCCCGCGAGGAGTTGTACGACCTCGAACGCGACCCGGATGAACGCGCCAACATCGTGGACGAACGCGCGCCGGCGGCCGCGGCGCTGAGGACGGCGCTGGCGGCGCTGACGGCAGACCGGCCCATCGACGCCCCGTCGGCCGTCAGTGACGCCGACCGTCAGCGGCTGGCGGCGCTCGGGTACGTCGGCGCGGCAACGGCCTCCCCGACCGCCGCGGGCGCCACGTTGCCCGACCCGAAGGACAAGGCGCACATTCTGGCGATGTACCGCGAGGCGGTGGACGCGCTGAGCGCGCAACGCTGGGACGACGGCGCGCAGCGGCTGGCGGCCATCCTCAAGGAGGACCCGGGCATGACCGACGTGTGGTCGCAGTACGCGACGACGCTGGTGCGCTTGGGTGATCTGCGCGGGGCGTACACGGCCTGGCGCGAGGTGGTGTCGCGCAAACCGGATGAACCCTCCGGCCTGCTGGGCGCCGCCTCCGTGCTCGCCGCGCTCGAGCGCCATGACGAAGCGCGGACGTATGCGGAACTGGCCATCACGCGCGCGCCGGCGGCCGCGCACCAGGCGCTGGCCTCGCTGGCCGTGTCACAAGGCCGCGCGGACGACGCGCGTCGCCACGCCGACCTCGCCGAACAGGCCGATGCCAGCCTGCCGATGCGGTCGATGATCGAGGGCCTGCTGCGGTATCACGCGGGTGACTACGCCGGGGCCGTGCCCCACCTCGAGCAGGCGCGTCTGCGCTTTGCGCAGCGGCCCATCCAGGCCGCGGACCTGCACTACTTCCTCGGCGACGCCCTCGCGCGTCTCGAGCGGTACCACGAGGCGGAGCCGATGCTGCGCGAGGAGATCCGGCTCTACCCGCAGAACGTCCGCGCGTACGCCGGCCTCGCCATGCTGCAGGCCGCCACGGGCCGCCTGCCCGACGCCCAGCGCACGATTGAGGCGATGACACGCACGTCACCCTCCCCGGCCACAGCGCAGATGGCCGCGGACCTGCGGCGCATGTTCGGCCTTTCACGACGCCCGTAGCGCGGCCGGATCTTCCGGCCGCGGTTCGGTGGCGAGATGGCGAGATGGCGAGATGGCGAGATGGCGAGATGGCGAGATGAAAGAATAGTGTGGTGCGCGCGAGTCGACTGATCGGGGCGGTGCTGGCGGTGGGAGTGGGCGCCGCCGCGGCGTGGTGGATGGCGAGGCCGGCGGCGTTCACGCTGGCTCCGGAGACCGACCGCAATGTCCTGCTGATCACCATCGACACCCTGCGTGCCGATGCGCTTGGCGCGTACGGCGGCCGCGCCGCCACGCCGCGGCTGGACGCGCTGGCGGCATCGGGCGCGCGCTTCAGCTTTGCCCACGCTCACGCCGTGGTCACGCTGCCGTCACACACCAGCCTGATGACCGGCCGCTACCCCTACGAACACGGCGTCCGCGACAACAACGGCTATCGCGTGCGCGCCGGCGAACCGACGCTGGCCACGCGGCTGAAGGCCGCCGGGTTTGCGACGGGCGCATTCGTCGGCGCCTTTCCGCTCGACCAGCGCTTCGGACTGAATCAGGGCTTCGACACCTACGACGACCGCATTCCGGAAGCCGGACCAACCGTGGACTTTGCGCTGCCCGAGCGGCGCGGTGACGAAGTGGTGGCGGCCGCCACGACGTGGATTGGGAGCCAGTCGGCGCGTTGGTTCGGGTGGGTGCATCTGTTCGACCCACACGCGCCGTATCGCGCGCCCGAGCCGTACCTGTCGCAATACGCCGGCGATCCGTACGCGGGCGAGGTGGCCTGGGTCGACGCCGCCCTCGCGCCGCTCCTCGACCGGCTCGCCGCTGAGCCGCGTCCGACGCTGGTCATCGTCACCTCCGACCATGGCGAGAGTCTGGGGGAACACGGTGAACTGACGCACGGCATCTTCGCCTACGACGCCACGCTGCGGGTCCCGTTGATCGTGGCCGAGGTGCGTCCCGGACAGGCCGCCGCGCCGCGCGGACGCGTGGTCGATTCGCCAGCGCGGCACATCGATCTCGTTCCCACGATCGTCGAACTGACCGGCGCGGGGGCGGACGCCGCGCTGCCCGGCGCCTCGCTGGTTGCGCTGGTCAACGGCGCCGGCGCCTCGCCGCGGCCCTCGTACTTCGAGGCGATGACGCCCTACCTGTCGCGCGGATGGGCGCCGCTGCGCGGGGTGCTGGTCGATCGCGACAAGTACATCGACCTGCCGATTCCGGAGCGGTACGACCTATCGGCCGATCCGCGGGAGACGCGCAACCTGGCGTCGGCCGCCGACGAGCGGTCCCGTGTGTTGCTCAATACGCTGCGCACGTTCAACGTCGATCCCCCCGGCCAACCGGGTGAAGAGTCCGGCGCGGTGCTCGAGCGGCTGCGTGCCCTGGGCTACGTTGGCGGCAGTCCGGCGCCCCGGCGCGATCGGTATACGGAAGACGACGACCCGAAGCGGCTGATCGATCTCGATCGGATGCTGCATGATGCCGGCGAGGCCTATTCGCTGGGCCGCAGCGCCGATGCCGTCCGCGGCTTCGAGGCGGTGATCGCGCGCAGGCCCGACACGGCGGATGCGTACCGGTACCTGGCGTTCGTGCATTGGCAGAACGGGCGCGCGCGCGAGGCCATCACCACGCTCGAGACGGCTCTGGCGCGCGGCCTCACACAGCGCGACATCCGGGTGAAACTCGGCCTCTATCTTGCCGAGGCGGGCGAGGCGGAGCGCGCGATTCCGCTGCTCGAGGGCATGTCAGCCGACGACCTCGAGGTGCTCAACGCGCTGGGCATCGCGTACGGCCAGCGCGGGCGGCAGGCCGACGCGCTACGGACGTTTGAACGCGCGTTAACGCTGGACCCCTCCAACGCGCTCGCGCACCAGAACATCGCCACGCTGCATCTGCGCGCGCGTCGTTTTGGCGAGGCCGAGGCGGCGTTGCGGCGCGCCCTGGATGCCGATCCAACACTCGCCGGTGCATGGACCGGCCTTGGTGTGGTGCTGTCCGAACGTGGCCGCCGCGCCGAGGCGCTCGACGCGTGGCGCCGGGCCGTGTCACTCGACCCCAACGAATTCAACGCACTCTACAACCTGACGGTGCAGTTGTTCGAAGCCGGACAGACGGCCGAAGCGCGCCGATTCGGCGAACGATTTGTCGCGACCGCTCCGCCGGCCTTGTTCGGGCCCGACATCACGAGAATCAGAGCGTTGCTGCAACGGCAATAGAGCGCAGTCAATCACACGAGACCTTCCCTCCCAGTCCTCCAGTTCTCGCTGTGAATTCCGGCGGTTGGTGGTAGATTCGCAGCCATGTTCACTGCGCTGCTTCCGTTCACGCTCGTGATCGCCGCGGCACAGGCCTCTGCGCCGCAATCGTCAACGGCCACGCTCACCGTGACCCCCGCGCCACCGGTCGTGGAGTTCGATCTGCGGCGCCTGAAGGGGCCGCTCGTCCGACAACTCGCGTGGTCGCCCGACCACACCGAGATCTACCTGCAGACGTACGAGGCGAATCGTGACGCCAGCGTCAAGCAGACCTTTCACTATCTGATCCCGGCCACCGGCGGGGCGCCCCGGCAGGTGGACACTCCGCCCGGCTGGGCGGTGGCGTATCAGGCGTGGAAATCCGGCCAGGCGTCACCCGCCGACGCCACGTGGAAGATTGACGTCACCACCGAAAAGAAGATCCAGTCGGCGACGTCGATTCCCATGGGCGGCGATCTCGCGCGCGGCGGCACGGTGGATCCCACATCGGGGCTCGGCATTGAGGCCGCGGCCTCCGCGGCGGCCCAGTCGTCGAATGTCAACGTCTACACGATGCGGCTCAGCGGCCGCGTGGTGGGCGAATGGATCAACCATCCCATCGTGCCGGGCCTTACTTTCGGGTGGGGCCCGACGGGCACGCCGCTGATCGCCTTCGCCGATCCGTCAGGCGGCAAGCTGACGGTCATGGATCGCGAGGGCAAGGCGCTGACGGTGGACGGCACGAAGGACGTCACGTTGCCGGCGTTCACCCACGACGGCCAGCGGATTGCGTTCCTGCAGAAGACCGGCCGCAGCAGCTACGCGCTGGTCATTGCGGCGGTGAAACAGAAATAGTGCGGAGTGCCCGGTGCGGAGTGCGGGGTGCTGAGGTGCGAAGTGCCGCCGGGCCGAAGGGTGCGGCACGCTGCCCCCTTCGCCCCGGCGATGTGTCGGTCGGTTAGAACCGGACGCGGACGCCCAGGCGGACGACGCGCGGGTTCATGATTTCCAGCGCCTGATCGGCGTTGGTCGCGTTGAGGTCGAACTGACGGCCCAGGATCGTGGACGCGTTGAGCAGGTTGAAGAAGTCCAGATCCAGATCCGCCGTCAGGCGATTGACGCGCAGCGACTTGCTGATGCGCGCATCCAGTGAGTGCACCATCGGCAGACGCGCGTCGCCGATGTCGGTCGTCACCAGGATGTTCCGCCCGCTCGGGTTCAACGCATCGTCGGTGCCCTCGTGTTCGCCGAGGTAGTACGGCGTCGAGTAGCCCTGACGCGCCACGTAGTTCATGCCCAGGTTGATCCCGTAGCGGGCCTGGTAGGCCGACGTCAGGATGAACTGGTATTTCGGCGCCACCAGGAACACGTTGCTCTTGCCGCTGCCCGACGTCTGGGTCAGCACGAGGCCCCCGCTCACGTTGGGCGACGCCAGCGGCGCCGCGGCCAGCGGCAGATTGGCCGTGGGATCGAACCGCGCCTCGTCGTTGGCGAAGTGTTCGGTGTGTTCACCGGTCGAGAACCCGGCGCGCGCCATCCAGTTGTTCGACAGGCGCTTGGTGGCCGACACTTCGAACCCCCAGAACCGCTGCGTGTAGCCGGGGCGCTTCTCGTAGATCCGGCCGTTGTCGTCGGGCAACGCCGACTCGTCCACGTTGTAGAGCGGCACCGAGTAGCTGCCCACCGTCGGGTGGGTGCCCGTGACGTTGCCGGCGCGGACGAAGTTCGCGCCCGTTACACCGCGATCGTGCAACCAGTTGAAGCGGTTGTAATGGCGGTACGTGAACGTGCCGGACAGGCCGATGTTGTGGCCCAGGTCACGCTCGAGGCCGAGCACCACTTCGTGGGTCCGCGGCACGCCGTACTTGCCGATGCGATCGGGGTTGCCCCCCAGCGGATTGCCGGGGTCGAACCCGGCCGTGCCGAGGAACGTGCCGGCCGCGATCTCCGCCGCGTCCGCCACGTTGTTGCCGTTCGTGTCGGTCACCCGGTAGTAGACGTAGGAGTAGTAGGGAATCGCCGATGCGATGGTCGCCGACGAGTTGGCGCTCAGCTGCGACGCGAACATCGAGTAGCTGGCGCGCGCAATCGTCTTGCGATCGGCGTCGAGGGCGTAGGTCAGACCCACGCGCGGCGAGACCGAGTTCCACACGATGGCGTTGTCGACCGCGGGCGCGTCGAGCGCCGGCAGCAGGTCCGGCAGCACGGGGCTGGCGGGCACCGACGCGGCGGTGATGCTGCTGATCGACCGATCCCAGCGCAGGCCGACGTTGACCGTCAGCCGGTCGAGGCTGATGGTGTCGCCGACGTAGGCGTTCCAGTAGGTGCCTTCGGACGCCGAGGCGAAGTCGCGGACGACGACGGCCGTCATGCGCGGGTAGGTCGCGTGACGCGTCTGCACGCCCGTGCCGGGCCAGCCGCTCTCCGAGGTGACCGCGGCGCGGCGCCAGCCGAAGCCGAACTTCAGCTCGTGGTTGCCCTTGAACCAGTTGCCGTCAATCGTCGCGTTGTCCTGCGGACGATCCGTGCTGTACCGCACGTAGCTGCCGTGGTGCACCCGGGCGTCGTCGCGGTAGTGCTGCGCGTCGTTGCCGCCCTGCGGCGTCAGGCTGAAGCCGCCGCCGATGTGGGCGAAGCGGGCCGTGAGGAACAGCGCGTTGTTGATCGTGCGGCTCAGCTCGGCCTTGTAGAGCGAGGTCGGGCCCGTCTGGTTCCACGTCGTCTCGGCCGGACGCGTCGCGGACGCGCCGCGTCCCTGCTTGATCTTGTCGCCGTAGAAGTACGTGAAGCTGCCGCGCGTGTTGCCGTCGATCTCCCAGGTCGCCTTCGCCGAGTAGTTCTCGAGCGTGGTGCAGTCACGCGCGCTGATCGCGTACGTGCCGGCCGCCGCCGCCCGCGTCTCGGTCGGACCGCAACCCTTGGTCGGCACGACGAGCGACCGCGCGCCGGCGCCGTAGGTGTAGATGTCCATCTCAGGCACGGTCTTGCCGATCGCGCCCCAGACGAACAGCCGGTTGCGCAGCAGCGGACCGCCGAGTTCGAACCCGTAGTCCTGGTACTTGTTCACCCGGTTGTAGCTGCCCAGCGTGCCGCGCAGGTCGGAGGGCACGTTGTCGGACTGCAGGTCGTTGTTCTCGAAGTAGTACCGGGCCGACCCGCGCCAGGTGTTCGTGCCGCCGCGCAGCACGAAGTTGAGCTGCACGCCGGGTGTCGGCGTCTGCGGATCGGCGCCGCCGGTGGTCACCTGCATCTCCTGGAACATGTCGAAGTCGTAGTAGGTGGGCGACGAACCCACCGACCCCATGTCCGTGATGGCGATGCCGTCGATGTTCCACGTGTTGTCGGTGCCCGACGCGCCCTTCGCCACGTAGTTCGACTGCTGGCCCGATTCCGCCCCGCCCACGTTCACGCGGTCGACGATGATGCTGGGCACCGTCTGCAGCACGACCCACGGATCACGCGCCGTGGGAATGTTCTGCAGTTCGTCGAGCGTCACGTTGGTCGAGATGGTCTGTTTCTTCGTCTCGATGACGGGCGTCGCCGCCCGCACGTCCACCGAGGTCGCCATGCCGGCCACCGCCATCGAAGCCTTCAGCGCCACGATCGACCCCGCGCCCACGGGCACGTTGTCGTTCCTGTAATCGCTGAAGCCCGACAGCTTCGCGGTCACCGTGTAGCGGCCGGGCGCCAGGTTCAGGAACCGGGCCTCCCCCCGCTCGTTGGTCACCGCCGTGGCCGCCTGCGGCCCCGTCAGTTCCACCGTCACCCCGGGTAATACCGCTCCCGTGCCGTCTGCCACCGTCAAATCAATGCGTCCCGTAAACACTTGCGCGAATGCGGGCACCGCTGAAACGACGAGGCAGAGCGCCAGCAGAAGCACTCTCACCATGCGTTGTGTCATGTGTTCCTCCACGTCCGGACGGCAGACGGACATCGCCTGGCGCCGGACCCGATGCCGTCGGTAGTGCAAGCGGAGGTGCCGGCGCCCCACTGTGCGGGACAGCACACCGGCCGGCGCAACTCGTTGAGCCCATGGCGCCGGCCAACACGTTCAGGAATGGACGAACCAACGGATTGGACCGGGCCTCCAACCGTTTGTGCGAGTGCCCGTCGCTATACTTGATGACATCGTGGCGCGTGTTTCGACGGCTTCCCGCTCCGCCGCACCCTGGCGGCGTTACGCGCTCGGCGTGGGGCTGTTCGCGATCGCACTGGCGTTCGTCACACTGTGGCCGTTTTCGTCCAATCGTCGCGGACCGGTCATTTTGATTTCGATCGATACCCTCCGCGCCGATCGGCTGCCGGTGTACGGCTACGCCCGCGGCGTCACGCCGCACATCGACCGGCTGGCGGCAGACGCGGTCGTCTTCACACGCGCCTGGGCGCACTCACCTCAGACGCTGCCGTCACACACGTCGATCTTCACCGGGCGCTGGCCGTTTGAACACGGCGTCCGCGACAACGTCGGCTTCACACTCGCCTCACCCACGCCGACCCTGGCCACGATGTTCCGCGATGCGGGGTACGCGACGGGCGCATTCGTGTCGTCGTTCGTGCTGCGACGTCAGGTGGGCCTGGCCCAGGGGTTCGACACCTACGACGACATGATGCCGGCGGCGGGACCGGATCGCCCGCTCGGCATGGGGCAACGGCCCGGCACCGACACCGCCGCGTCGGCGATGCGGTGGCTGCAGGCGCAGCCCCACTCGACGTACTTCCTCTTCTTTCACATCTACGAGCCGCACACGCCGTACGACCCGCCGGTCGTGCCGGCGTCCGGCGATCGCTACGACGGTGAAGTCACCCACGCGGACGCCATCGTCGGATCGGTGCTCGACGCCCTGCGCGCGCGCGGGGACTACGACGCGGCCACCATCATCCTGCTGTCGGACCATGGGGAGGGCCTGGGCGATCACGGCGAGGACGAACACGGGTTGTTCCTCTATCGCACGACGATTCAGACCCCGCTGATCGTCAAGCTGCCCGGGCAGCAGTCGCGCGGCCGGCGCGTCGACACGCCGGTCCAGCACATCGATCTGCTGCCGACGCTGGCCGAGGCGGCCCGGCTGCCCGCGCTCGAGGGCGCTCGGGGCCGCGTGTTGCGGCCGCTGCTCACGGGTGAGGGCTCGATCCCGTCAGCGCCGATCTACGCCGAGGCCATGTCGCCCCGCTACCACTTCGGGTGGAGCGAACTGTATGCGCTGACCGACGAACGGTACCGGCTCATCCGGGCGCCCCGCGACGAGTTGTTCGACCTGGAGACCGACCCGGGGGAACAGACCTCACAGGTGACCGATCGGCCCGCAGTGCATGCGGCCATGCGCGCGGCGCTCGATCAACTGATCGCCGGTGTCGACGTGACGGCCCCGTCGGCGGTCTCGGCGGCGGACCGTCAGCGTTTGGCGGCCCTCGGCTACATCGGCGGCCGGACGGGTGCGGCCACCGCCGGCGGGACACTCGCGGATCCCAAGGACAAGATCGAGGTGTTGCGCCAGTATCAGCGGGCCTCCGCCCTTGGCGCCGCGGGCCGGTGGACCGACGCGGCTGCGGCCTATCAGGCGCTGGTGCGCGATGAACCCGACATGATCGACGCCTGGCTGCAACTGGCGCAGGCGCTCGAACGCAGCGGCCGGCGCGGCGACGCGCTCGAGGCGTACCGCGGGGTCCTCACGCGCGAGGGCAAGAACGCCGCGGCGCTGACCGGCGCGGCCACGCTGCTGGTCTCGCTGGGCCGGTTCGACGACGCGCGCGCGCATGCCGAGCTGGCGGTCGACGTCGCGCCCGCCACGGCGCACGAGCTGCTGGCGCGGCTGGCCGTGCAGCGCGGCGACGCCGAGGCCGCGCGCCAGCACGCTGTCGCCGGCGCGGCCGCCGACGCCACGTTGCCCCTGCCCGCGTTCATCGACGGCCTGATCCTCTACAACCAGGGCGCCTACGCCGCATCGATCGCGCCGCTCTCGCAGGCCGCCGAGGCCCTCTCACGGCGCACCGAACAGCTGCCCGATGTCCGCTACCTGCTCGGCGATGCGCTGGCGCGCGAGAACCGGTTGGCCGAAGCCGAGCGCTGGTTCCTGGCGGAGGTGCGCGACTTCCCCGGCCACGTCCGGGCCCGCGCCGGGTTGGCGATGGTGCGCTGGACGCTGGGCCGGCGGGCCGAGGCGATCGCGACGGTCGAGGCGCTGGAGACTGACGTCGGGGTCCAGGGTCCGAGGGTCCAGGGTCCAGGGTTCGGGAACCCGGAGGCCGATGCGGCGGCGGCGCAGTTGTGGGCGCTGTTCGGCGAGCCCGGGCGCGCGGCGGCCGCGCGAGCGCGCGCCGCAGGCGCGCGCTGAGCGGTAAGATCGAAGGGTGATCCCGCAGGCAATCCGTACGGCCGCCCTGACGGCGGCGCTGATGACCGTCGCCGCGACGGCGCTCGTGCACCCGCAGGCGCAACCCACGTTCCGGTCCGGCACCGACCTGGTCCGCCTCGACATTCGCGTGGTGGACGCCGCCGGCCGGCCCATCACGGATCTGCGCCAGGACGAAGTCGAAGTCATCGAAGACGGCGCCACGCGGCCCACGCTCTACTTCCAGCGGATGACCGAGCCGAGCGAGACGTTCGTCGACGCCGCCGCGCGCGCGATGACGGCGGAGGTCTCGTCCAACGACGGCTTCCCGCGCGGGCATCTCTACCTGCTGGTGTTCGACCAGGCGCACATCACGGCCGGCAACGAACAACGGGTCCGGCTGGCGGCGGAGCAGTTCATCCGCCGGCGCGTCCGGCCGTCCGATCGCGTCGCCGTGTTCGCGATTCCCGGACCGGGACCGCAGGTGGGCTTCACGGCGGATCGCACGCGGGTGCTCGACGAGCTCTCGCGCATTCGTGGCACCTATCAGCGCGCGGCGTCGACGCCGTTCGGCAACATCCCCATCTACGACGCGCACCGCATCGCCCAGGGCGACGACCGGCTGATCCTGGACACCATCACGCGGCTGACCGCGGAAGGCAGCGGCGACCTCCTCGGGGTGGCCAGCAACGCCGCGACCGGGGGCCGCGCCGGCAGCGCTGAAGACTTCGGGACGGTGCGCCGCCTGCTCGTGGAAAACGCGCGGACGATCGTCAACCAGACCGATGCCGAGTCCCGTCAGCTGCTGCAGCGGCTGGCCGACGTCATTCGCGGCCTGGGCGACATCGAGGGCCGCAAGTCCGTCATCCTGTTTTCAGAAGGGTTCTTTCAGGACAATCTCGCGCGCGAGCTTGAAGCCGTCGCCGCGGCGGCCGCGCAGACCTACTCCGTCTTCTACGCGTTTGATCTCAACCGGCGAGGGCCGTCGGTGATCGATGCGGCTCCGTCCGATACCCCGCAGGGGTCCGAGATTCAGGCGCGCATCGCGCCGCTCGGGACGCTGGCGGCGGAGACTGACGGCGAACTGGTGATCGACGCCGCGGCCCGCAGTGAAGAGGCGCTGGCACAGATTGCGGCGCAGGCGCAGGACTATTACCTGATCGGCTTCGAACCGTCCGAGCAGGCCCGCGCGCGCCGCGGAGAGTATCGTCGCGTCACCGTCCGCGTGAGCCGGCCGGGAGCCAGAGTCAGCACACGCACGGGCTACGCGCTCCGCGCCGACGCTACGCCGGCCGACCGCCAGCGGGCCATGGCCGCCGCGCTGGGCGCGCCATTCGTGCAGCAGGGACTGAAGCTCGACTACACGACATACCTGCTCAAGTCCGACGCGCCGGGGCACCAGCGCGTGGTCGTGAGCCTGTCGGCGCAGCTGCCGGTGCGCAGCCGCCCCGGCGAACAGGCGGATCTGGTCTTTGTCGCACGCGACGTGCGCGATGGGCGCGTGGTGGCCAGCGGCACTGATGCCATCGCCCTGCCCGAGCCACCGCAGGCGGGTGCGTCCACGAGCCCCGGCCGGTGGCGCGTGCAGTTCTCGGTTCCCGCGGGCACGTATCTCATGCGGACGGTCGTCCGCGAACCCGGGGGCCTCACCGGCAGCGCCGACCGGCGCATCGAGGTCAGACCGCTTGATACACCCAATCTTGCGGTCAGCGATCTGATCCTGGGATCGAGCGCCACGGCACTGCCCGTGCGCGCGGTCGCGCATGTCGACGATGGCCTGAGCGGCCTGATTGAGGCGTACGCGCGGGTCGCCGATCAGCTCGAGGGCCTCAGCCTCACCGTGACGGTCCGGACGACGGATGGCACGCAGGCGGTCGCCAGTTACACGTCGCCACTGCCCGCGCCGGTCTCCGACAATCGCGGGTACATCATTCGCGCGCCCTTCCAGGTGCCGTTGACCGGCGTCACTCCCGGCGCCTATGTCGTGCACGCGGCATTTGCGTCTCCGGCGGGCGTCCTGACGGAGCGCACCCGGTTCCTTGACGTGGCCCCGGGGACCTCGGGGGTCACGCGGCCTGCGACCGTGCCGCGACCGGCTCCCCCAGTCGCGCCCCGGGCCATCGTCGAGGGACAGCTGGGCCAGGCGTTCGTAGCCGAACTGCTCCAGCAGTCACGCGGCACGGCACTGGCTGCCGCGGCCGAGGAGGCCGCGCGCGGACAGTGGGAACGCGCGGAAGCGGGAGCCGGCACCGGCACACCGGTGCCGACCGAGGCGTTTGCGACGTGGGCGCTGCGGGGACTCGCGCGATTCATCCGCGAGGATTTCGCCGGCGCGGTGACGGCCTGGACCACGGCGCGGGATCAGCAACCGGACCACGCGTTGACGTTGTTTTTCCTGGGCTGGGCGCACGAACGCGCCGGCGACACGCGCGCGGCCCTGACGTCGTGGCGGGGCGCGGCCCACGTGGACCCGCTGATGGTCTCGGCGCACCTCGCCCTGGCCGAGGGGTACCTGAAGCTCGAACAACCCGCGCTGGCGCGCCAGGCCCTGCGCGCGGGCCTGGACGCGTTGCCCGGCTCGCCCGAACTGCTCGCGCGGCTGCGCGACATCGAAGGCGGACGTGAGTAGCGCGGCCCTGGCCTGGGGCCGCGTCGCGGTGGCCCTGACCGCGTTCACCGTCGTCACGGCCGCACAGCAGCAGCCGCCGGTCTTCCAGGCGTCCACCCAGCTGGTGGAAGTGGACGTGCGCGTCACGGACCGCGACGGCCGCCTCGTCGACGACCTCGCCATCGACGACTTCGAGATCGTGGAACGTGGAGCACCGCAGCCCATCCGCGGACTGTATTTCGTCGCGGCGGGCGCGGCCGACGGCCCGACGGCCCCGCCCCTGGTCACGTGGCGTGGAGACACCGCGCTGCGGCCCTCGGCCGTGCCGCCCACCGTCGCGCGGCAGACCTGGATCTTCGTCTTCGACCTCAATCACCTGACGCCGGGTGGCGGCTTCGAGCGCGCGCAGCAGGCCGTGCAGACCTTCATCCGCGAACGCTTTCGCGACGGCGACCTCGGCGGCATCGTCGCCGGGTCGCGCATGGTCAACAACCGCCTGACCAGCGTGCGCGCGGAGCTTGAAGCGGCCGCCGCCGGGGTCCGCCCCACGCCCGACGCCCGCACACGGCTGCTCGAACTGACGCGTGAATCCCCACGCCTGCGCGATGAAGCTGAAGCGTTCGCCATCGCGGCCGGCGATCGCGACACCATCCAGCGCGCCGTGGTCCGCGTCTGCGCCGAAGACCAGGCCCTGTGCAGCAACGCCGACGTCATGGTGCGCGAAAAGGCGCAGCGCCTCCGCACGGACATGATGCGCGCCTCACTCGACACCCTGAACGCCATGACGGCGCTGGCCAACGGCCTGGCGAAGATCCCCGGCCCCAAGACGATCGTGTTCCTCAGCGACGGGTTCGTGCTGCAGGAGATGGAAGGCGCGCTGCGGTCGACGGTCGGACAGACCAGCCGGGCCGCCGCGCGCGTGTATGCGATTGACGTGCGCGGGCTCAACCGCGGCGCCTCGGCCGACATCGGCGACCGCGCGGCCGCCGAGGATGGCGTGGGCGCCCCGGCGCGGTTCGACGCGGCGGCCGACGGCGTCAACAGCCTCGCGGTGGACACCGGGGGCCTGATGATTCGCAACGAAAACAACATCGGCCGCGCGCTGACCCGAATTGCCGAGGACGCCAATCGGTACTACGTGCTGGTCTACGAGCCGCAGGGGCTGAAGCTCGACGGGCAGTATCACCCGATCGACGTCCGGGTGAAGCGCCCCGGGTTGACCGTGCGCGCGCGTCGAGGCTACCTGGCGCTGCCGTCGTCGCAGCTGCTGGTGCCGCAGCCCATCCGGAAGACGCCCTGATGTCACCGGTCGTCCGCGGCCTGATCTTCTGGAGCGCCATGGTCGCGATCGCGGTCGCGACGTGGGCGATCACCTCGCAGTGGGAGGCATCGCGCTCGAAGCCGCGTCACGTCGTCCTGTTCACGCTCGACACGACCCGCGCGGACGCCATCGGCGCGTATGGCGCGCCGCTGGCCCAGACCGCCACCCTGGACGCATTGGCCGCGCGTGGTGTGCGGTTTGCCGACGCGGTGACGCCCTCACCCATCACCGGCCCGGCGCACGCGGCGCTGTTCACCGGCCGCTACCCCGCCCGCTTCGGCGTGCGCGACAACGCCACCACGCCCCTGCCCGACGAGGCGGTGACGCTGGCCGAGCGCTTCCGCGACGCGGGTTTTGCCACCGCCGGCTTCATCGGCGCCTTCGTGCTCGATCGCGCGTACGGCTTCGCGCAGGGATTCTCGACGTTCGGCGGCTTCGATCGCGTGGCGTCCGGGCAGGAAGCCAACGCCGAACGCGTGGGCGCCGAGGTCGTGGACGAGGCCTTGCGCTGGCTCTCGGCCACCCCGCTGGATCAGCGGCTGTTCCTCTGGGTGCACCTCTACGACCCCCACGCGCCGTATGCCGCGCCCGCGCCGTTCGGGCCATCGTTCGCCGGCCGGGACTACGCGGGTGAAGTGGCCTACATGGATCACCAGATCGGCCGCATCGTCGACGCGCTTCGCGCGCGGGGCATCCTGGACGAGACGCTGGTGGCAGCCATCGCCGATCACGGCGAATCACTCGGGGAACACGGCGAGGACGAACACGGAGTGTTCCTCTACGAGCCCGTGATTCGCGTGCCGTTCATCATGGCCGGCCCCGCGGTGAGGCCGGGACTCGTCGTGGACGAGCAGGTGCGCGCCATCGATCTGGCGCCCACGCTGGCCGACCTGGCCGGTCTGCCGCCGCAGACCGATGACGATGGTGAGTCTCTGCGGGAGCTGGTCACCGGCGGCCGCCGCTCGACCGTGCCCCCGGCGTACGCGGAGTCGTACTACCCGAAGCTGCATTACGGCTGGAGTGAACTGCGCGCGCTGCGCGCCGACGGCTGGAAGGTGATCGACGCGCCGCGGCCCGAGCTGTATGCGATCGCGAAGGACCCGAAGGAGGCGGACAATCTGTTCGACACCCAGCGGTCGCTTGGTGATCGCATGGTGGCTGAAGCCGCGGCCTTTGAACGGTCGCTGACCGGAGGGAAAGAGGTCTCAGTCGCCGCACCCAGCCGGGAAACGCTCGAACGGCTCCGCAGCCTTGGCTACGTCGGCACGTCGTCGCCGGCGGCGGCCACTGGCGAACGCGGGCCGGATCCCAAGGACCGCATCGAGGAACGACGCACCTTCAAGCGGCTGATGACGACGGCCATTGACGATCTTGCCGACGGTCGCCTGGACGACGCGGTGCGTGGGCTGCGCGAATTGATCCGAATCAACGAGCGCGCGTTCGACCTGCACCAGATGCTGGGCGAGGCGTACAGCCGGCAGGGCCGGCTGCCGGACGCGCTGGGCGAGTTCGAGATGGCGGCGTTGCTCAACCCGTCGGCGCCGGCGCCACAGCTGTCGGCCGCGGAGGTGTTGTTGTCGATGAACCGCGTGGCCGACGCACGCACGCGATGGACCGCCGCCCGGGCGCTGGCGCCGGCGTCGTTCGACGTGGCGCTGGTGGACGGCCTCATTCTCGAAGCCGAACGGCGCCCGCAGGACGCGGCCGCCGCCTACCGGCGCGCAGTCGACCTCAACCCGGCCAACCCGCGCGCGCGCCTCAATCTGGCCACCGTGGCGTCACAGCTGCGCGACTACGCCACGGCCACCGCGCAGTTCGAGGCGCTGCTGCGCATGGGCCACCAGCCCTCACGCGTCCACTTCGCGCTCGGCCAGCTGGCGGAGATGCAGGGCCGGCGCGACGAAGCGCTGCGGCACTACCGCGAAGCGCTCCGCATCGAGCCGGGGCTGCGGATGGCCGAAGGAGCCATCGAGAGATTGAGGATTGAGGATTGAGGATTGGGGATTGAGGATTTGGGATTTGGGATTCACAGCGAGGACTGAAGGGCTGGGAGGCGTTCCTCCCAGCTCTCCAGTGCTCGTTGTGAGTGCTAGGTCTTGATCGTCTCCAGGATCTTCTTCGCCGTCGGCAGCTCGGGCGCGTCGGCGGGCGCGATGGCGACGAACTTCTCGAGATCGGCCTTCGCCGCCGCGCGGTTGTCGAGCGACAGGTGTGAGATGCCGCGGTAGTAGTACGCGTTGTGGTCGGCGGGGAACGCGGCGATGCACTTGTCGAGCCAGGTGATCGCCTCGGCCGGCTTCTTGTCGTTGATCAGGCCGATGGCGATGTTCACCAGTACGGACGGATCGGTCACCTTGCCGGCGTCAATCGCGCTCAGCACCTTCTGGCCCTCGTCGAGCCGGCCGGCTTCGATGAGCAGCGTGCCCAGCAGCACCTGCACTTCAATCGCCGACGGGTCGGCCGCCACGGCTTCCTGCAAGGTCTCGATTGCCTTCGCCGTGTTGCCCTCGCCGTGGTACGCCCGGGCGATCAGCGGCTTGAACTGCTTGACGGTCGGGTATTCGGCCGCCAGCGCCTCGTAGATCTTCCGCGCCTCGGCAAACTGCTTGGTCGTCATCAGGCCGGCGGCTTCCGTCAGCTTCTCGCGAATCACCTCATTGGGATCCACGACCACCGGCGCCGGGTCGATGACCACGGTCATGGGCGGAATGCGCGAGGCTTCGCTGACGGGCACGGTGATGCTGCGGGTCTTGAACCCGTCCTTGCTGAAATCAAGCGCCCACTGGCCGCCGGCGATGCCGCCGATGGACCAGTCGCCGCGGTTGTTCGTCGTGACCGGCTTTGGTCCGCGATTGCCAGACGAGGGCATCGTGGCCGTCACGGTCACGCCTTCAACGGGTTTGCCCGCCGGGTCGGTGACCTTGCCCGCCACACGGCCCTGCCCCCGCCATTCCTGCGCCGCCGCCGGCACCGCCACGGCGATCGCCACCACCACCGCCACCATCGTCTTCGTCATCGTCGAGGTCATCCCACTATCCTCAATCCCAAATCCCAAATCCTCAATCCTCAATAAAAAAACCCGGCGCCCCCCCGAAAGGAGGCGCCGGGCTCCATGGTCTTCCGCCGGTTAGAACGAGAACCGGACGCCGAGACGGAGGATGCGCGGGTTCATGATTTCGCGCACCGTGTCCGCCGTGGTGACACGGAGGTCGTACTGACGGCCGAGCACCGTCGCCGCGTTCGTCACGTTGAACACGTCGAGGTCGAGGTTGAGCCGCGTCTGGCGGTAGGTGAACTCCTTGCCGACGCGCACGTCGAGCGAGGTGACCGACGGCAGACGGAAGTCCGTCACGTTGCCCACGAGCAGCAGGGTCTTGTTGCTGCCGAGCGGGTCGCCCGTGGCCACGAGCGAGCGGTTGTACGGCATCGCGTAGCCCTGGCGGTTCACCATGTTGACGCCCAGGTTGATCCCGTACGGCGCCTGATACACGCCGTTCAGGATGAACTGGTACTTCGGCAGGACCAGGTAGATCTGGCTCTTGCCCGAGCCGGCCGTCGACCGCATCACGTCGCCGCCGTCGATGTTCGGGTTGGCCAGCGTCGAGGTGGGATCACCCATCGAGGCCGCGCCGTCGAAGTACTCCTTGTGCTGGTTCCACGAGAAGCCGAACCGCGCCATCCAGCGATTGGACATGCGCTTGGTGGCCGACAGTTCGAGGCCGTTGTACTTCTGCGTGTAGCCCTCACGGTTGACGTACTCCGTGCGCGACCGGTCCGCCGGCAGCGTGGCCACACCGTAGAACGGCACCGAGAACGAACCGACCGGCTGCAGCGACCCGGTGTAGGTGCCGCGCTGCACGTAGTCGTCGGACCGCAGGCCCTCGACCGGGCGCCAGTTGAAGCGGTTGAAGTAGCGGAACGTGTAGCTCGCGCTCACGCCGAAGTTCGGCGCCAGCTCGCGATCCACGCCCAGAATCACTTCATGCGTCATCGGCGTCTTGTAGTCGCCGATCACGTGGTTCGGCGTCGACACGTTGGCCGGGTTGTTGATGTTGAACCCGTACCAGTTGTCGGCGGTCCGGCCCGCGATTTCGCTGGCATCCACCACGCGGTTGCCGTTGGTGTCGACGACGTCGTAGATGTAGACGCCGCGGAACGCGCCGACCGTCGAGAAGAAGCCGCCCTGGCCCGCGTTCATCTGCGAGGCAAACGCCGCGTAGCTCGCGCGCGCGATCGTCTTGCGCTCGTTGTCGACCGCGTAGCTCATGCCGATGCGCGGCGTGAGCGAATTCCACACGATCACGTCATCGGCCGCCTGACCGGTCAGGTCGGGCAGCAGCGTCGGCAGGATCGAGTTGCCCTTCTGCGAGTACGCGTTCACCGAGGACGACTGCCGATCCCAGCGCAGGCCGAGATTGATCGTCATGCGGTCGAGCGAAATCGTGTCGGACACGTAGCCGCTCAGGTACTTGCCGCGGGTGCTGTTGAAGTCGTTCCACGCGGTCACTTCGGCAATCATGTTCGGGTAACCCGAGTGATACGTCATGATGCCGCTGCCCGGCACCGTGTACGCCGAGTCGACGTCCGCAATGCGGTAGCTGAAGCCGGCCTTCAGTTCGTGACGGCCACGGAAGAGGTTCGCTTCCAGGCTCGCCGTCTGCTGCGGACGGTCGGTGCGGTACTCGTACCAGCTGTTGCGGCCGATGCCGGCGTCGTCGGCGAAGATCATGTCCTTGTCCAGGCCGCCCTGCGGCGTCAGGAAGAAGCCGCCCTTGACGTAGGCGTAGCGGCCCGTCACGAACATGTCGTTGCCGACCGTCAGGTTGGCTTCACCCTTGTACATCTCGGTGGGGCCGCCCTGGTTCCAGGTGGTCTCGGGCGGACGGCTGGGGCCGGCGCTGCGGCCGTACTTCAGCTTCTCACCGCGGTAGTAGGTGAAGTTGGCGCGCAGGTCGTTCGACACCTGGCCCGTGGCCTTGAACGAGTAGTTGTCCAGGATCGTCTGGTCCGGCGTGTTCGACAGCGTCAGCACCGTCACGTCGGTCTTGCCGTAGGCGCCCCACGCCCAGAGGCGATCGCGCACGATCGGACCGCCGGCTTCGCCGCCGTAGTCCATGTATTCCTTCATGCGGTTGCCCTTGCCCGTGGTGCCGCCCAGCAGCGCCTTGAGGTCGGCCGGCAGGTTGTTGGCCTGCATGTCTTCGTTCTCGAAGTACCAGCGGCCCGACCCGCGCCACGTGTTCGTGCCGCTCTTGAGCACGAAGTTCAGCGACACGCCCGGCGTCGCATTCTTCACGTCAGCGCCGCCCGTGGTCGCCTGCATTTCCTGGAACATGTCGAAGTCGTAGTACGTGGGCGACGAACCCAGCGCCGACATGTCGGTGATGGCGATGCCGTCGATGTTCCACGTGTTCTCGCCGGCCGCCGCGCCCTTGCCGATGAAGTTCGACTGCTGGCCCGACTCGGCGCCGCCGACGTTCACGCGGTCGACGATGACACCCGGCACGGTCTGCAGCACGACCCACGGGTCACGCGAGGACGGCACCGACTGCAGTTCCTCGTACGTGACGTTCGTGGACTGCGCCGTCCGCTTGGGATCGATGGTCGGCGTCGACGCGGTGACATCCACCGTCGTCGCCACACCGCCGACCGCCAGTGACGCGCGGAGCGCCACGATCTGGCCGGCACTGACCATCACATTGGCGTTGTTCCAGTCGCCGAAACCGGAGAGTTTGGCCGTCACCGTGTACTTGCCGGGCGCCAGGTTGAGGAATCGCGCCTCGCCCCGGGCATCCGTCACGGTATTGGCCGTCTGCGCGCCCCCGAGCTCGACGGTTGCACCAGGCAGCACCGCGCCGGTGCTGTCCACCACGGTGACTTCAATACGTCCCGTGAAGACCTGGGCCGCGGCGGTAACCGCCACGAGCGCCGAGCAGAGAGCCATCACGGCTACCTGCATCATCTTTCGTTTCATGTGTCCTCCATCCCCTCGGCACAGGCACAATGCCCGGCTCCGGGTCCGATAGGCTGTGGAAATTGCAATTCTGCGTCCACCTACGGACACAAGGGACATTGCAGAAACCTTAGGAAATCTGAGTGTTTTGGACGAAATGCAGCCCTGGCGGGACGGATCGCCGGATCAGGCGGTCCAAAGTGTTGAATTTGGCACAGGCGCGCTAGGACGAAAATCTGTCGAAAATGTCGACGAGTTCCTTGAGGCGCTGGCTGCCTTCTTCCGGGCTGAGGTTGACGCCCTCCGGGACGCAGTGCTCGACGTGGTACTTGAGGATGGCCAGCGAGACACGATTGAGGGCGGCTTCGGCGGCGGCCAGCTGCTGGAGGATGTCGACGCAGAGGCGCGGCTCCTGCACCATGCGACGGATGCCTCGCACCTGTCCTTCGATGCGGTTGAGACGGGTGACGAGGAGCTGCTGCTGCGCGGCGTCGATCATGAATTTCAACTACGACCTGACTGCCGCGCCGTTTCAGGCCTTGACCCCGGTCCCGCAAATGAATGAACATTCATTCATCCATGCCCCGCGCGCTCAGACTCGCCCGTCCGGCTCCGGACACTGACAAGCGCCAGCTCATCCTCGACGCCGCCACCCACGTCTTCGCCGAACGCGGCTTCTTCGCCGCCCAGGTCGCCGACATCGCGCGTCGCGCGGGGATCGCCGCCGGCACCGTCTACCTCTACTTCAAGAGCAAGGACGACATCCTCATCTCCCTCTTCGATCGCACGATGCAGGACGCCATCCGCGAAGGCAAGGACGCGCTGGCCGGCAGCCCCGACGCCGCCGACCGCCTGCGCCGCATCGCGCGCCTGCACCTGGAACGCCTCGGCCGCGACCGCGCGCTCGCCATCGTCTTCCAGGTGGAACTGCGGCAGTCGACGAAGTTCATGGCGCGCCTGTCCGCCACGCGTCTGCGCAGTTACCTGGGGCTGATTCGCGATGCGATCGCCGAGGGGCAGGCCGCCGGGCTGTTCCGTCAGGGCGTCCCGCCCACGCTGGCCGCCAAGATGTTCTTCGGCGCGCTGGATGAAATGGCCACCAACTGGATCTTGAGCGACCGCCGGTACACGCTGGCCGACGATGCGGACACGATTGTCGATGTGTTCCTGCACGGCGTCGCGGCGCGGAGGATTTCATGAGCATGCACATCCGGCAGGCCGCCGTGCTGGGCGCGGGCGTCATGGGCGCCCAGCTGGCGGCGCATCTGGCCAACGCGGGCGTGCCCGTCCTGCTGCTCGACGTCACGGCCGACGCCGCGGCCGCGGGACTCAAGCGCGCGACGACACTGTCGCCCGACCCGTTCTTCACGAAGGATGCGCGCGGGCTGATCCGCACGGGCTCGCTCGAGTCGCTGGAGCCGCTGCGCGACTGTGACTGGATTCTCGAAGCGATCGTCGAAGATCTGTCGATCAAGCGGGCGCTGGTCGAGCGCATCGACCAGGTCCGCGCGCCGCACGCCGTCGTGACGTCGAACACCTCGGGCATTCCGCTGGCGGCGATTGCCGAGGGCCGGTCCGAATCGTTCCGGCGGCACTGGCTGGGCACACACTTCTTCAATCCGCCGCGATACCTGCGGCTGGTCGAACTCATCCCCACGGCGGACACCGACCCGGGCGTGACGTCGGCGCTGGCGTCCTGGATCGACGTGCACCTGGGCAAGGGCGTCGTCCCGGCGAAGGACGCGCCGGCGTTCATCGCCAACCATCTGGGCATGTTCGGCCTCGTGCGCACGCTGCATGCGCTGGCGTCCGGCCGGTACACGATCGAAGAAATCGACGCGGTGACCGGCCCGGCCATCGGCCGGCCCAAGAGCGCCACGTTTCGCACGATCGATCTGGCCGGCCTGGACATCGCGGCCAGGGTCGCCGGGGACCTGACGGTACGGTTGCCGCGCGAGGACGACCGCCGCGCCTTCGAGATGCCCGCCTTCGTGCGGCGCATGCTTGACGCGGGCCTGCTGGGCGACAAGACCGGCCAGGGGTTCTACAAGAAGGTCAAAGGACCGGACGGCACGAAGATCCTCACGCTGGATATCGAGACGCTGACCCATCGCGAACCGGCGAAGGTCACACTGCCCGAACTGGACGCGGCCAGGACGATCACGAGTGATACCGAACGCATCCGCGCGCTGTTCACCGGCGATCACAAGGCGGGCGCGCTGCTGCGGGAGACCCTGACGCCGACGCTGCTGTACGCCGCGCACATCGCGCGGGATGTGGCGCACTCGATCGACGACATCGATCGGGCCATGCGCTGGGGCTTCGGCTGGGAGCTGGGTCCGTTTGAACTCTGGGATGCCATCGGCGTGGACGCGGTCGTCGCTGCCGCAGGCAGCGCCGTGCCCGACGAGGTACGGTCGTTGCTGGGGGGAAAGACCCGGTTCCGCGACGGCGCGCTGCCGCCGTCGGGGCCCGGCCTGCTGATCCTGCAGACGGCGCGCGAGCAGGCCCGGATGGTGCGCAGCAACGCGGGCGCAAGCCTCGTCGATCTGGGCGACGGCGTGTTGTGCGTCGAGTTCCACTCGAAGATGAACGCCATCGGCGGCGACACGATCGAGATGCTGCACGCCGGAGTGCGGGAAGCGGAGACGAACTTCCAGGCGCTGGTCGTCGGCAACGACGCGCTGCATTTCTCGGCCGGCGCGAACCTGATGCTGCTGCTCCTGGAATCCCAGGAGGAAAACTGGGACGCCGTGGACGCGATGATTCGCGCGTTTCAGGGCGCCACGATGGCCCTCAAGTGCGCCGGCGTGCCCGTGGTCGTCGCGCCGGCGGGCCTCACGCTTGGCGGCGGCTGCGAGGTGAGCCTGCACGGCGATCGCGTGCAGGCCGCGGCCGAGACGTACATGGGCCTGGTCGAAGTGGGCGTCGGGTTGATCCCCGCCGGCGGGGGTACGAAGGAGATGCTGCTGCGCGCGCCCGACGCGCGGACGGCATTCGAGACGATTGGATTCGGCAAGGTGTCCACCAGCGGACCACACGCGCGGCAACTGGGTTACCTGCGCGACGCGGACGGCATCACGATGAATCGCGAACGGCTGATCGCCGACGCCAAGGCGGCGGCGCTGACACTGGCGCGCGCGGGGTATCAGCCGCCCGTGCGGCGCACCGACATTCCGGTGGGCGGCCCCACGACGTACGCCATGCTCGCGCTGGGCATCCACCTGGCGCACCGCGCGGGACGCATCAGCGACCACGATGAGCTGATCGGCCGCAAGCTTGCGCATATCCTCTCGGGCGGCGCCCTCCCCCACGCCGGCACGCGCACGGAAGATCAGATCCTCGATCTGGAACGTGAGGCGTTCCTCAGCCTCTGCGGTGAAGCGAAGACGCAGGCGCGTATCGCCTACACGCTCAAGACGGGCAAGACGTTGCGGAATTGACGAAGGGCAACAGGGATAAGGGCAACAGGGATAGGGGATAAGGGATAAGGGATAAGGGATCATGGAACAGGGAAATGCGTTCGTGGAGCCGCGGGGCTTGAACCCCGGAGAGGTCGCCCTGCGCCCTCATCCATCATCCCTGGTCCCTGATCCCTCATCCCTGATCCCTGATCCCTTATCCCTGCCATTGATCGTCATCCCCGGCATGCAGGGCCATGCCGAGTGGCAGCAGCCGGCGGTTGACGCCCTGCGGCAGCGGCACGTCGTCGAGACGTTTTCGCTGAACGAAGAAGACGGCAACGGCGATCCGTTCGTGCAGTGGTCCGCGCGGATTGATACGGCGATGGCCGCGACCGGCGCCGCGCGCACCGTGCTGGTGGGGGTGTCGTTCGGCGGCCTGGTGGCCGTGCATTACGCCGCCGCCCATCCTGAAAAGGTGGCCGCGATCATCCTGGTGTCGTCGCCCTCGCCGCGCATGAAGCTGGGCCGGGCCGAACAGGCGCTGCTCAAGCGCCCGCTGCTGCTGATGCCGGTCTTCGCGGCCCGGGGCTTTCGCCGTCTGCTGCCCGAGGTGATTGCCGCGCACGACACCTGGCCGCAGCGCCTGTCGTTTCTGGTCCGCTACGGCCTGCGCGTCCTCACACAGCCGATGAACCCGCAGCGCTCGGCCACGTGGATCCGCGCGTGGCTGTCACGCGATCTCACCAGCGCGGCCACCACGATCACGGCGCCCACGCTCGTGATGACTGGTGACGAGGCGCTGGATCGCGTGGTGCCCGTCTCCAGCACCCGGGACTACCTCGCGTTGATTCCCGGCGCCAGGGCCGTCGTGCTTCCGCGCAGCGGGCACATCGGCCTGGTGACACGTCCCCGCCTGTTTGCACAGCTTGTTGATGAGTTTCTCGATGACCTTGGTGATTCCCGGTCCCGCCGGACGGCTTGAAGCCCGTCTCGATCTGCCCGGCAGCGCGCCTCGCGCCGCCGTGGTCTTCGGCCATCCCCTGCCGACGATGGGCGGCACGATGCACACGCGTGGGGTGTTTCAGGCCGCCAAGTCGCTGGCGCGCATCGGCTGCGCGGTCCTGCGGTTCAACTTCCGTGGTGTGGGCAGCAGCGAAGGCGCGTTTGACCAGGGCGTGGGGGAAATCGATGACTTCCGCGCCGCGCTCAACGAGATGCATGACCGGTATCCGGGACTGCCCCTGTGGGCCGCCGGCTTCTCGTTCGGCGCGTGGGTCGCGATGGAAACCGGCGCCACCGATCCGCGTGTGACGGCGCTCATCGGGATCGCGCCGCCCGTGCACGGCCACGGACTGGCGTTCACGCACACACTCGAGTGCACCAAGCCGAAGTTCCTGATCCAGGGCGACCTGGATGAGTTGTGCCTGCTGAAGGATCTGCGGTCGTTTTACGCGCGTCTGGCCGAACCGAAGGACCTGGTGGTCATCGACGGCGCCGACCACCTGTTTGAAGGCCGCACGCTCGAGCTGGGCGAAGCCATCGAGGACCTGCTGGGAGATTTCGTATGACCGACATCGTGATTGCCGCCGCGGTGCGGACGCCCATCGGCAAGGCCCCCAACGGCGTCTTCCGCCACACCCGCCCGGACGAACTGGCCGCCGTCGCGTTGCGGGGCCTGCTCACCCGGGTCCCTGCCCTCGATCCGGCGTTGATTGACGACGTGATTCTGGGATGCGCGATGCCTGAGGCGGAACAGGGCCTCAACGTCGCGCGCATCGCCAGTCTGCGCGCGGGCATTCCTGTGACGGCCTCCGCCGTGACGGTCAACCGGTTCTGCGCCTCGGGCCTGGAAGCCATCGCGCAGGCCGCGGGCCGCATCGCGACGGGCTCGGCCGACATCATCATCGCGGGCGGCACCGAATCGATGAGCCTGATTCCGATGGGTGGCCACACGACGGCGCCCAACCCCGCGCTGGTGCGCGACTACCCGGACGTGTATCTGTCGACCGGCCTGGTCGCCGAGAACCACGCGCGCGAGAGCGGGATCTCGCGTGAGGCGCAGGACGCGTTCGCCCTGGAAAGCCATCGCCGCGCGATCGCGGCCCTCGACACCGGCCGGCTCGCCGACGAGATCGTGCCGGTGGATGTCGACACGATGGACGGGATCCGTCAGATCACCACTGATGAAGGCCCGCGCCGGCAGACGTCGGCCGAAGCGCTGGCGGCGCTCAAGCCGGCCTTCCACGTGTCGGGCACCGTGACCGCGGGCAACTCGTCGCAGATGTCCGACGCGGCGGCGGCGGTGCTCGTGATGTCCGCGGCCAGGGCGTCGGCCCTGGGCCTGACACCGCTCGCGCGGCTCGTCGGATATGCCACGGCAGGCGTCAAACCCGAACTGTTTGGCATCGGGCCGGTCCCCGCGGTGCGCAAGCTCCTGGAACGCACGGGTGTGGCGCTTGATGCGGTGGACCTGGTCGAACTCAACGAAGCCTTCGCCGCGCAGGTCCTGGCCTGCACGAAGGAACTGCCGATCGACCCGGCGCGCCTGAACGTGAATGGCGGCGCCATCGCCCTCGGCCATCCGCTCGGCTGTACCGGCGCCCGGCTCACCACGTCCCTGCTGTACGAACTGCGCCGCCGGCAGGCGCGGTACGGCATCGTCACGATGTGTGTGGGCGGCGGCATGGGCGCGGCCGCCCTGTTTGAACGTCTCTGACTGGAGTTCCCCATGACGACCACTGCTGCCCCCACCCCGACCCGCGGCGCCGACTGGCTCTTCGGCGCGCCCACCGAGCCGCTCTTCACACCCGAGCGGCTGGACGATGACCACCGGCTGATGGCGCAGACGGCGCAGGAGTTCCTCGAACAGGAAGTCCTGCCCGCGCTCGACAAACTCGAAGCCAAGGACTGGGCCCTGGCGCGCGCGTTGGTGCGCCGCTGCGGCGAACTGGGCCTGCTGGGCACCGACGTCCCCGAAGCCTTCGGCGGCATCGGGGGCGACAAGGCCGCGGCGATCGTCGTGTGTGAGGGCATCAGCGGCAGCGCGTCGTTTGCCACGACGTTCGGCGCGCAGACCGGCCTGGCGATCATTCCGATCCTCTGCTTCGGCACCGAGGCCCAGCAGCAGAAGTACCTGCCCCGCATCGTCTCCGGCGAACTGATCGGCGCGTACTGTCTCAGCGAATCGGGGTCGGGCTCGGACGCGCTGAGCGCGCGCACCCGCGCGACGAAACAGGCTGACGGCTCGTGGGTGCTGAACGGCGAAAAGATGTGGATCACCAACGGCGGTTTCGCCGACGTCTACATCGTGTTCGCCAAGGTCGATGGCGAGCACTTCTCCGCCTTCATCGTCGAAAAGGGCTTCCCCGGCGTGTCGCACGGCAAGGAAGAACACAAGATGGGGCTGCACGGGTCGTCGACCACGCCCGTGATTCTGCAGGACGCCCGCGTGCCGGCGGAGAACCTGCTGGGCGAAATTGGCAAGGGCCACAAGATCGCGTTCAACGTGCTCAACTACGGCCGCTTCAAGCTGGCCGGCATGTGCAGCGGCGGCGCCAAGATGGTGGTGGGCGAGGCGGCGCGGTATGCCGCGACACGACGGCAGTTCGGGCAACCGATCGCGTCGTTTGGCGCGATCCGCGCGAAGCTGGGCGAGATGCTGGCGCGGGTCTACGGCGTGGAGAGCGCGCTGTATCGCACGACCGGCCTGATCGACGCCGGTATCACGCGCGGCGGCCACACGTCGGCCGCGGCGCTGGCGGCGCTCGAGGAGTTCGCAATCGAGGCGTCCATCCTCAAGGTCGCCAGCAGCGAGATGATCGACTTCGTGCTCGATGAAAACGTCCAGATTCATGGCGGCAACGGCTTCGTGAAGGACTACCCGGCCGAACGGCACTACCGCGACGCGCGCGTCAACCGGATCTTCGAAGGCACCAACGAGATCAACCGCCTGCTGGTGCCCGGCATGTTGATCAAGCGCGCGCTCAAGAGCGGCCTGCCGCTCATCGCGGCGGCAAAAACGCTGCAGGACGAACTGCTCGCCGCCCCGGGGGCATCCGCCGGTTCGGGCGGCCCGGTGGACCCCGTGAAGAAGGCCGCGATTGCCGTGCTGGGGCTGGCGATGCAGACGTACGGCGCGAAGGTGGAGGAGCAGCAGGAAGTCCTGATGGCCGCGGCTGACATCCTGATCGAGGCCTTCATCATCGAAAGCGCGCTGCTGCGGGCCGCGCAGGCGGCCGCCGAGGGCCATGCCACGGCCGCGCTGCAGGCCGACGCGGCGGCCGTGCTGCTGCACGACGGCGGCCTGCGGGCCGACGCGGCCGCGCGCACGGCCATCCAGGCCATGACGGCCGGGGACACGCAGCGGACGATGCTGGCCGCGCTCAGGCGCCTGGTGAAAGTGACGCCGTACGACACCGTCGCCGCGCGGCGCCGGCTGGCCGACGCCCTGGTCGACAAGAAGCGGTACCTGTTTGCGTGATTACAATGGCTGCATGCGCCTGAAAGTCGCCCTGTGCGCGGCAGCCATCCTGACCACGCTGACGGCCTGCACGTCGGGACCGCAGCCGATTGATGACACGTCGCACGACCGGGAGATCCTGGCGTGGCGGGCGGCGAAGGACGTCATGTTCAGGTCGTCGGCGGAGTCGCCCCTGTTGCCGGCTGACCGGGCCACGTTCACCGGGTTGTCCTACTGGCCCGTCAACGGGTTGTACCGGATGCCCGCACGCCTCGAGGTCGACCGCTCGAAGACCCTCGTCATCGAGCTGGCCACCTCGTCGACCGAGCTGCGCCGGATGCAGCGGGTCGGCACGCTGCGCTTCACGTTTGCCGGGCAACCGCTCGGCCTGACCGCGTTTGCCGACGAAGGCGTCCAGGAGATCACGCGTCTGTTCGTCCCGTTCGGCGATCTGACCAGCGGAACCGAGACGTACCAGGGCGGGCGGTATCTCGACCTCGATCGCACGCCGACCGGGCTGTACGACCTCGACTTCAATCGCGCGTACCACCCGTACTGCGTCTACAACATCGACTACGTCTGCCCGGTGCCGCCGCGCGAAAACCGTCTGGAGATTGCGGTGCGCGCGGGCGAGAAGTACGCCGCGCCCAAGACGCAGCCATGATCGCGGCGCTGGTCTTTGATTTCGACGGCGTGCTGGCCGACACCGAGCGCCTGCACCTGCGCGCGTTGCAGGACACGCTGGCGACGCGCGGCTGGACGCTGACCGACGCGGACTACTTCGCGTTCTACCTCGGGTACGACGACCGGGGGTGCGTGGCGGAGTTCACGCGCCGTCTCGGCGTCACGCTGGCACCCGGCGACGCGCTCGCCTTGATCCGGGAGAAGGAGCGCCGCTACGCCGACCTGTTCGACCGCGGGGACGTACTCTTCCCCACCGCGCGCCCCTGCATCGAGCGGCTCGCCGCGCACCTGCCGCTGGCCATTGCGTCAGGGTCGCTCCGCGGCGAAATCGAACGCATCCTTGACGCCAACGGCCTGCGGCACCACTTCCGGATCATCGTCGGCGCCGACGATGTGGTGGAGGGGAAACCGGCACCGGAGTCGTACGCGCGGGCCGTGGAGGCGCTGGGGGTGCCGGGCAGCGCCGCGGTGGCCATCGAGGATTCCCCGTGGGGGCTGCAGTCGGCGCGCGGCGCGGGCCTGCGCACCATCGGCATCACCACCAGCTACCCGGCGTCGGCGCTGACCGATGCCCACCACGTCATCGAGTCGCTGGACGAAGTCACGATGGCGCGGCTGAGCGCCGTCGTCACGCCAGACCGAAACGCTTGAGCCATCGCGTCGTGGCGGGCACGTCGCGGGGTTCGCGCTGGTGGCCCTCGATCAGATCGATGGCGGCGGCCACGGATCGCAGCACCGGGATCTTGAACCGGCCCGCGGTCTCTTCGGCGTCCGCGTCGGCCGCCCGGCAGACGAGCAGGGGCCGGCAGCGAGACTCGGAAACCACGTCCACGCAGTTGCGCGGCAGGTCGTCGATCAGGAAATCCAGATCCAGCGCGTGCGCCGCCCGGCCGCGGGATCCGGGCACGGTCAGCACGGACGGCGTCTCGAAGCCGTGTTCGACCAGCCACGCCTGCGTCTGGCGCTGCACGGTGTCGCCGCGCGTGACCGGGCGCTGCGTGACGAAGAAGATCTCCCAGCGCGCGTCACGCGACACCTCGAACAGGCGCCGGACCACGCCCGGTTCGAGCGGATCGAGCATCGTCCAGAAGTTGTCGATCTCCCGGATGGCGTCCCAGACCAGGCCGTCGGAGTCGCCCTGGACGCGTGCCTCCACGCGCCGGTAGGCGCTCGACAGGTCCGCCAGTGTCCCGTCCAAATCGCAGCCGATACGCAACATGGTCTACCGCCCCCCCGGCACGACCCGGCGCGTGTAGGCGCCGGTGCCATCAGGCTCACTCTCGATCAACACCAGCGCGCCCTTGTCGTACGTAAAACGCCGGTCCGGCCGGCCGTCCCGGCCGTCATCGAACTCGGCCGTGCGCAGCACGCCGCCCTGCCAGGTCTCCCACTGATCCATGACATCGTCGCCGTCCTTGTCTTCTTCAACGCGCACCAACTGCTCGCGCTCGTAGAACTGGCGGCGGGCGACCGTCAGGGCGCCGGCGTTGTTGAGGTCGAGGAACTCGATGCGGTGGCTGGTGCCGTCCGCCCCGGGGTAGAGCCAGGCGTCCGGGGAGGGCGGCTCCGTCGTCGCGACCCGCATCCAGCCGGCGCGGACCAGCGTGCCGGACGGCCCGTATTCCTCCCACCGGTCGATCCGGCCGTCCTCATCGGTGTCGATTTCCGACGACAGGGGGCGCGCGCCCTCCATGCGGGTCCAGGTGTCGATGCGGCCGTTCTTGTTGCGGTCGTAGGTGATGGCGGTGAGTTGGCCGGTGGCCGGGTCGTATTCGCCGCGCGAGGTCTCACGCAGCCGCCGCTGTTCGTCACCGGAGCCGCAGGCGGCGGCCGTCAGGGCTGCCGCGAGCAACAGGGCAACACCCCCGCGGCCGAAGTCGTAAGACGGGTGGACCCTGGCGGGCGGCATCTGCGGGCATTTTATCGCCGGGACGCCACTCGTCCCCGGGGAATTGACCCCCGGCGCCCGGCGGGGTAACGTCGCGAGTATCCCTCATGCGTATCAGACTTCTCATCGGTATGGCGGTGGTGCTGGCAGCCCAGGTGGTCGGCGCCACGCAGTGGCCTGAATCCCGCGGACCCAACCGCGACGGCAGTGCGGCGGAGCGGAACCTGCCCGAGCGCTGGTCACCGGCCGGGGACAATCTGGCGTGGACGTTGCCCATTGGCGGCCGGTCCACCCCTGTGGTGCACGGCAACCGGCTGTATCTGCAGACCATCACGGACGGCGACGTGTCGGTGACCCAGGAACGCCTGGTCGCCGTGGACGTGACGACAGGGCGGGTCGTGTGGGAGCACAAGGCCAGCCAGTACCTGTCGGACGTGCCCCAGCATCGCGCCGGCTGGGCCTCGCCGGCCGTGGATCCGCAGACCGGCGTCGTCTACATGTTCACCATTTCGGCCGAACTCTTCGCGTTGTCGCCCGACGGCAAGGTGTTGTGGTCCCGGTCGCTGCCCGAGGAGTACGGCGCCATCACGACACACGGCGGCCGCACCACCTCGCCGATCGTCGAGGGCGACAAGGTCATTCTGAACACCCTGTTGCAGGGCTGGGGCGACCTGGGCCGGCCGGGCAACCGCTACTTTGCGTTCGACAAGACCACCGGGCAGACGATCTGGGTGACCGGGCCGCAGCCGCGGCACTACGACACGAACTACTCCGCGCCGATCGTCGCCACGATTGACGGCGTGCGGCAGTTGATCGTCGGCGGCACCGACGGCGCGTTCCACGGCCTGCAGCTGCACACGGGCAAACCGGTGTGGCGGCTCGAGGTCAGCAAGCGCGCGATTCTCGGCAGCCCGGTGCTGCGCGGCACCACGCTGTATCTGACCCATGGCGAGGAAAACATGGACACCACCATGATGGGCATGGTGGCGGCCGTGGACCTGTCGGGCAAGACGGGCGAGATTCCGCTGTCGGCGCTCCAGTACAACACCCACGGCTTCATGCCCACGTTCTCGTCGCCGGTGCTCGACGGCAACCGCCTCTACGTGGTCGACAACGGCGCCATTCTCGGCGCCTTCGATACGGCGACCGGCAAGGAACTGTGGACGCGCACGCTCGGCACCCTGCAGAAGGGATCGGCCACGCTGGCCGACGGCAAGCTTTATGTCGGCACGGAGAACGGCAAGTTCTACATCCTGCGTCCGTCGGCCACCGGCGTCGAGGTGCTCGACGAAGACGCGCTGGGCGCGGCGGCGGAACCCGAGCCGATTCTCGCGTCTCCGGTGGTGGCCGGCGGCCGCGTCTACGTGACGTCGATGGAACGGCTGTACGCCATTGGTCCCAAGGCGCCGGTCGCGGCGGCCGCTCCGCGGCCCGCGGCCGCGCAGGCGCCCTCAACGGAAGCCCCGGCCCAGGTGCAGGTCTACCCGCACGAATCGCTGCTCGATCCGGGCCAGACGCGGGACTTCGTCGTGAAGCTCTACGACGCGCGCGGCAACTTCATCCGCACCGCGTCGGGCGCCGACGTGCAGTGGACGGTGGACCAGCTGGCCGGCACGGTCGACGCCAACGGCCGCTACACGGCGCCCGCCGAGGGCACGGCCGGGTACGTGAAGGCCACCGTGGGCGGCCTGAGCGGCCAGGCGCGCGTGCGCGTGATTCCGGCGCTGCCGTGGTCGATGGACTTCGAGGGACTGAAGGCGACACCCGCCTGGTGGATCTCGAACATGAAGGCCGCGCCGCGCGAGATCGACGGTACGACGGCGCTGGTGCGGCCGCGCGACGACACCGTGGGACGCCGCACCAAGTTCCTGATGGGCAAACCCGAATGGTCGGACTACACCGTCGAGGTGGACGTGCGCGGCGTGGAAATGCGCCGGCAGCGCGGCGACGTGGGCCTCATCAACCAGCGCTACGTGCTGATGCTCTTCGGCAACAACCGGCGGGTGGAACTGCAGCCCTGGCAGGCGGCCAACGAGATGACGGTGAGCGTCAACGACTTCGACTGGCCGGTCAACACGTGGTTTCGCATGAAACTGCGCGTGCAGAATCGCCCGGATGGGACGACGCTGGCGCAGGGGAAGATCTGGCCGGTGGGCCAGCCCGAGCCGGCCGCGTGGCTCATCGAGAAGGTCGACCGCATCGGCCACCGGCACGGATCGCCGGGGCTGTACGGCGACGGCATCTCGGACGTGATGTTCGATAATTTCAAGGTGTATCGCAACCAGTAATTCAGCAGCAGGACCAGTTGGACATGAAAAAGATCATCGCGGTAGTGGGATGTGCACTGGCGGCCGTCGCCAGCTCGACGGGCGCCGGCAAGGGCGTGACCGACTGGCCGATGTGGGGCGGATCGCCCGATCGCAACATGGTGTCGGACGCCACGGGCATGCCCACGACGTGGGACGTGAAAACGGGCGAGAACATCAAGTGGGTGGCGGCGCTCGGGTCGCAGAGTTACGGCAACCCGGTCATCGCCGGCGGCGTCGTGCTCGTGGGCACCAACAACGAAGCGATGCGCGACCCGAAGCAGGCGGGCGATCGCGGTGTGTTGATGGCGTTCCGCGAGTCGAACGGCGAATTCCTGTGGCAGGCCACGTACGAAAAACTGTCGTCGGGCCGCGCCAATGACTGGCCGTTCCAGGGCATCGCATCGTCGCCGCTCGTGCTGGGTGAGGTCGCCTACTTCGTGTCGAACCGCGGCGTGGTGCTCGCGGTGGACATCCATGGCTTCCACGACGGCGAAAACGACGGTCCGTTCAAGACGGAGACGCTCACGGGCCGCAACGACCCGGACGTGATCTGGCAGTTCGACATGATGGAAGAGGTGGGCGCGTTCCCGCACAACCTGGCGAATTCCTCGCCGGTCATGTTCGAGAACCTGATCTACGTCTCGACCGGCAACGGCCAGGACGAAAGCCACGTGAACGTGCCCTCGCCCAAGGCGCCGGCCATCATCGCGCTCGATCGCGTGACCGGTGAGCTCGTCTGGGAAGACGCGTCGCCGGAAGACCGCATCCTGCACGGCCAGTGGTCCACGCCGACCGTGGCGACCATCGGCGGCGTCACGCAGGTGATTCACGGGCAGGGCGACGGCTGGGTGCGCGCGTACGAGGCGAAAAGCGGCAAGAAGCTGTGGGAGTTCGACACCAACCCGAAGGACGCGGTGTGGCCGAAGACCCGCAACGAAATCATCGCGACGCCGGTCGCGGTGGGCGACGTCGTCTACATCGCCAACGGCCAGGACCCCGAACACGGCGAAGGCGTCGGTCACCTGTATGCGATTGACGCCACCAAACGCGGCGACATCACCGAGAGCGGCCGGCTGTGGCATTACAACAAGATTCGCCGCAGCATCTCCACGGCGTCGGTCAAGGACGGCATCGTCTACTACCCGGACTTCTCGGGCTTCCTGCACGCGCTCGACGCGAAGACCGGCGAGGTGCTCTGGGTGCACGACATGTTCGCGGCGATGTGGAGCTCCACGATGGTCGTCGACGGCAAGGTCTACCTGGGTGACGAGGACGGCGACGTCACCGTCTTCCAGCACGGGCGCGACAAGAAGGTGATCAACGAGGTCAACATGGGCAGCTCGGTCTATTCGACGCCCATCACGGCCAACGGCGTGATGTACATCATGACGCGCAACAACCTCTACGCCGTGGCGCAGGGGGCGAAGATGACGAGATGACGAGATGGCGAGGTGACAGGATGACGAGATGGAAGGCTGATGAGATGACGACGCGGGAACAGCGCCGGTGGACATTTGCCGTGCTGCTGGTGACGCTTCTCGCCATCTCGCCAGTTCGCCACCTCGTCACCTCGTCAGCGCACGCGCAGTCCCCATCCTGGCCCCAGTTCCGCAACACCACGGCGCTGACGGGTGTGGCGCCGGGGACGTTGCCGGCCAGTCTGAAGCTGCTGTGGACGTTTGACGCGGGGGCCGCGATCGATTCGTCCGCCGCGATTGTCGACGGCGTCGTCTACGTCGGCGCCGGCGATGGGCGGCTGCTGGCGATCGACCTCGGTACCGGCAAGCTGAAGTGGGCCTACCAGGCCGTGTCCGACGACTACGGCATCGGGGAGTCGTCACCGGCCGTCGCCAACGGCGTCGTGTACATCGGCGACCTGTCGGGCGTGTTCCATGCGGTGGACGCGGCCACCGGCAAGCCGCGATGGACGTTCAAGACCGGCGCCGAGATCAAGTCGTCACCGGTCGTGTCCGCCGGCAAGGTGCTGATCGGGTCGTACGACGGCCACCTGTATGGCCTCGACGCCGCCACGGGCAAGCAGGCGTGGAAGGTCCAGACCGACAACTACGTGCATGCCACGCCCGCCATCTGGAACGGCGTGGCGTACTTCGGCGGCTGCGACGAAATCTTCCACGGCGTGCGCATCAGCGACGGCGCGCACGTGGTGTCCATGCAGACCGAGGCCTACACGGCCGCCTCGCCCGCGATCGCCAACGGCGTGGCGTACTACGGCACGTTCGCCAATGAAGTGGTGGCCGTTGACATTGCCGCGAAGAAGGTGCGGTGGCGGTTCATGGACCCCGACCGGCAGTTCCCGTTTTATTCGTCGGCGGCGCTGGCCGGCGGCGCGATGATTCTGGGCGGCCGTGACAAGAACGTCCGCGCCATCGAGATGGCCACGGGCAAACAGCGCTGGGTGTTCCCCACCCGCGCGCGGGTGGAGTCGTCGCCGGCGGTGGTCGGCACCCGCGTGTTCGTGGGCTCGAGCGACGGCCGGTTGTACGAACTGGACCTGACCTCCGGCAAGCGGCTGTGGGAGTTCGAGGCCGGCGCCCCCATCACAGCCTCCCCCGCCATCGCCTCCGGCCGCCTGGTCATCGGCGACGGCGACGGCCGCCTCTACGCCTTCGGCCAGTAGCGAGCAAACAGGCCCACCCGCCTTCGCCGAACGCGCGCTACGCGCGCGGCTCCGGCGGGGCACGCCCACTAGCCCACCAGCCCACCAGCCCACCAACCCACTAGCCCACTAGCCCACTAGCCCACTAGCCCACCCGCCCACCAACCCACCACGTCCGTTTTTCGTCCAAGCCCCTACGACGTGATATGTCACGTTCTTGAGTATCGGCCGGCAGGCGCCGGTGGAGGGCGGAAGTGGCGGAACGGTCGGCGATTGACGAAGCCAAACGCGGCAGCGCGGAACTCCTGATTCTGGCCCTGGTCGAACATGACGACCTGCACGGCTACGAGATCGCGCGCCAGATTGAACTGCGATCCGGGGGCACCATCACCTTCACCCTGGCGGGCCTCTACGCCACCCTCTACCGTCTGGAAGCCCGGCGGTGGATCACCGGGCGCTGGGTGGAAAAGGCCGGGCAGCGCCGGCGCCGGCATTACCGCCTGACCACGGAGGGCCGCCGGGTGCTGACCGCGCAACGGGAGGATTGGGGCAGGTTCGTCGAGGCCCTGCGCACGGTGGCGGGGGTCCGGTTCGCATGACTCTGCGGGAGTGGCGCGCCCTGGTCGCCCGTGAGGCACGCGCGTCACGGGTGGATCTGGCTCCGCAGACGATCGACGAACTGGCCGCGCACCTGGAAGACCTCTACCTGACCGCGCTCGCCGATGGCGCGACCGACAGCGACGCGCGACGCGCGGCCCGCCATGCCCTCGACACCTCGGGCCTGCTCCCGCTCCGCCTCGAGCCGCGACCCGATCCCCGACACACCCATCACGCGCTGGCCAACGATGTGGCCACGGCGTCACGCCGAAGGAGTTTCGCCATGTGGTTTGCGCTTCGAATGGCCGTTCGACAGTTCCGCCTGCACCCCGCGTTCGCGCTCCTCACGGTCCTCGTCCTGGGCCTGGGCACGGGCGCGGCGGCGGTGGTCTACACCATGGTGGATGCGGTGGTGTTGCGGCCGCTGCCGTACGCCCAGCCCGACCGCCTGGTGAAATTCTGGGACACCAACCTCGAGCGCGGCCTCGACCGCGACCCGATCTCGCCCGTCACGTTCATGGACTACCGGGCGCTGCCCGCGTTTGCCGGTGCCGCGGCCTGGTGGCGGCCCGACATCAACCTGGTCGACCCGGGGCTCGACCCGCTGCGGGTGCCGACCATCGAGACCAGCAGCAATCTGTTCCACGTCCTCGGGGTGACGCCGCAACTGGGCCCGGGCTTCGTCCAGGAGGAAGAGCTCTTCCATCGCGGGGATCTGCAAATCACCATCAGCGATCGCCTCTGGCGCACGCGGTACAACGCCGACCCCGCGATCGTCGGCCGGCAGCTGTCGCTCAACGGTGAACCCCACACGGTCGTGGGCGTCATGCCGGCCGGCTTCCGCTTCCCTGACGACGTCGACATCTGGCAGCGGCTGACGTGGGACCTCCGGCAACACTCCCGCCAGGCGCACTTCATGGAGGGTGTGGCCCGGCTGGCGGACGGGGTCACGCTGGAGCGCGCGCAGTCGGACGCGCGGGCCCTGGCGGTGCGGCTGGGGGAGGAGTTCGCCGCGAGCAACAAGGGCTGGGCGTTTTCGGTGGTGCCGCTGCTCGACGACCAGCTCGGGTATTACCAGCCGGCGCTGTACGTGTTGTTCGGCGCGGTCGGTCTGTTGCTGCTCATCGGCTGCCTCAACGTGGCCTCGCTGCTGCTCACACGCGCGCTCTCGCGTGAACGCGAGATGGCCGTGCGCACGGCCCTGGGCGCGGCGCCACGTCAAATCGTCACGCAACTGGCCGCCGAGAGCCTGGTCCTCTCGGTCGCCGGCGCCCTTGTCGGCCTGGTCATTGCGTTCGTGACGCTGCCGCTCATCGTGGCGCTCACCCCCGTCGAAGTGCCGCGGCTGGCCGAGGCCTCCGTCAATGTGCGCGTGCTGCTGCTGTCGCTCGGCCTCGTCGTGGCCATGACGCTGACGTTTGGCCTGGTCCCTGCGCTGGTCCTGCTCAAGAAACAGATCGCCAGCGACCTGCGGTCGGGCGAACGCGGCAGCTCACAGGGCGCGCGCCGGATCTATCAGGGGCTGGTCGTGGCGGAGGTGGCGCTGGCCTGCGCCCTGCTGGTCAGTTCCGCGTTGCTCGTGCGCACGGTCAATCGCATGGTGGCCGTGCCGCTTGGGGTCTCCGCGGGGTCGACCGTGGTGACCAACGTGCAGATTGGCGCGCCGGATTCGAGCCTGGCCGCCTGGCAGATGGTCGGCACCCAGCACGCCCAGATTCTCGACCGCCTGCGCGAGCAGCCCGGCATCATCTCGGCCGGCAGCTCCAATCGTCTGCCGCTTGACCATGGCTGGCGTGGACCGTTGTACCGCGCCGACCAGCCGACGCCCTCAGAGGCCGACGCGCCGCAGGCGCAGCACATCTCGGTCAGCGAGGGGCATTTTGAAACGATGGGCGCGACACTCACCGCCGGGCGTTTCTTCACCGATCGCGATACGGCCGACGCCGAGCCCGTCGTCATCCTGAATGACACGGCGGCCCGCAGGTACTTCGGCAACGAGTCCGCCGTGGGCCGCCAGCTGCGTTCGTACGCGTCACAGGTGGGACCACTCGGCCGGAACCTGACCTGGGCGGTCACCCCGGACGGCCATCGCGTTCAGCCGGCCGTGCGCGTCGTCGGCGTCATTGCCGACATTCAGAACGTGGCGCTCGGGCTGAGCCCTGAACCGGCCGCGTACTTTCCCACCCGGCAATTTCCCTTCAGCGCGGTGACGCTGACCATCAATGCGCGGGATACGGCGACGGCGGTGAGCGGACTCAAGCAGGCGTTGCGGCAGGTGTCACCCAACACGCCCATCGGCGTCGTCGACACCTGGGCGGATCGATTCGCCGCGCGCACCGCGGAGCCACGCATGTTGATGACGGTCCTCAGTGTGTTCGGCGGCCTGGCGGCGCTGCTCGCGGCACTGGGTGTCTACGGATTGTTCTCGTGGTCGGTGGCGCTGCGCCGGCGTGAACTCGCGATTCGGCTCACGCTGGGCGAACGGCCTGCCCGCGTCGGTGCGGCCCTGGTGCGTCAGAGTCTGGTGTTGGTGGCCATCGGTCTCACGGCGGGTATCGTCGCCATCCGCGCCGTACAGCATCTGCTGGCGTCCGTACTCTTCGGCGTGGAGGCCGGCGATTTCACATCAACGGTCAGCGCGGCGGCCCTGCTGCTGGTGGCCGCACTTGTCGCCAGCGCTCCCCCGGCCTGGCGCGCAATGCGCGTCGACCCCGTTGAGGGACTCAGGAGTGAATGAGGAAATGGGGAAGTGGGAAAATGGGGAAATGAGGAAATGTAGCGCGGCCGGGTTTTACGGCCGCGATTGACTGGCCGTGATCGTGTCATAGGCCAGGCGCAGCAGGCCGCGGACGCCGGCGGAGCTGTTGACCTGCACGGCCACGGTCACGCCCGACTGCTCGGCATGCACCAGTTCACTCATGTAGCCGGGGAAGAAGCCGCTGTGCCCGATGGTCGGTCCCACCGGGGTTGACGGCCGGATGATGGCGCCCAATCCGTAGCGGACACCCGGACCCAGTGCGGCCGGCACCGCCGCGTCACGCATCAGTTGACGCATTGGCGCGGGCAGCACCGAGCCCGCGTACAACGCCTGGCCCCAGCGCGCCAGGTCCCGGGGTGCGGTGGCGAACCCGCCGCCGCCCCACTCGAACCGGGGATTGAGCGTCATCCGGCCGTCGCGCACCATCTCGTCGCCCACGCCGAACGGATTCGCGACGCCGGCATAACCAGGCGCGAGGCCGGCGATTTCAGGCCCCAGCTGCGGCGCGATCAGGTCCAGCTTCAGGGGCGCGAGGAATCGCCGGCGAATTTCGTCGTACGCCGGGGTGCCGGTCACCTGTTCGAGAATCATGGCGAGCACGATGTAGTTGGTGTCGGAGTATTCCCAGCCCTGCCCGGCGGCAAACGGCGGCGTCGCGTCGAACAGGTAGGCCAGCTGCTCTTCCGGCGTCCACACGCGGAACGGCGTGGCCTTCAGATCGGCCAGAAACTTCGGGTGCAGCTCGTAGCGGACCAGGCCGCTCGAGTGCGTCATGATCTGCCGCACGGTGATGTCGGCGGCGTTCGGCAGCCTGCCGAACCAGGCGTGATTGCCGAGATAACGCGACACACGCGCGTCGAGATCCAGTCGTCCCTCGGCAACCAGCTGCAGGGCCAGCGCGGCGAAGAAGGTCTTGCCCGTGCTGCCGGCCGGCATCAGATGCGCGGGCGTCATCGGTGCGACCGCGGCGCGATTCGCCAAACCGGCCGTGGCTGTCAGGACCGTCCCGTCACCGGTCGCCACGGCGACCGACACGCCGGGCACACCCGACGCCGCGTGCCACTGGTCAACAAGCGACTGGAGGCGCTGCTGCGGGGCGACCGCCGGCGACTGCACCGGCGCCGGCGTCTGCGCAAGCAGCACCCCGACCCACAGCGCACAGAGAACGACCGCGGCCGCCAGACCCGGCCGCGCTACGGCACGCCTCGTCATTTCCCCATTTCCCCACTTCCCCACTTCCCCACTGTCAGCGCCACCAATCCGGGCGCCCACGCAATGGTCCAGGCGATGAGGTGCCAGAGATAGTTGCGCCCGCCGTCGGGCGTATGGTCGGTCCAGATACCCGACACGAGATAAAACGTCAGACCGCTGCCCACCGCCGCGGCCACGCCGCGCATGAGCCAGGCGGGTACGCGCGCGGACTCCCCGTACAGCCACGCGTTGATCAGCGCCAGCACAATCCACATGAAGGCCCAGGCAGCGATCAGGCCGCCAAGGTAGCCGAGCGACCCGGCCACCGCGTAGAACGCGCCGGCCCCGGCCACGCCGGCGACGATGCCGCCGAGCGATCCGGCCGCCACCCGTCCCGCGGCATGTCCCAGCACCAGGCCGACGGCCAGCAACAGCACGGCGCCATGCACCACGCCGGCCATCGCCGTGTGGCGCACGCCGTACTCGAACCAGATGAAGTCGCCGATGGTCGCCGCCAGGGCGACCACCAGCGCGCGAACCAGATGGGCCATGGCGCCTATCGTAGCCGCGTCGCGACGTCGTCGGGCAGTTCCCTGGACTTCGCCGGCTGCCCGGGCACCTTGGTGACGCACACGGAGGTCATGGTGCCGGTGGCCAGGATTTCGTGGCCCCGGGCCAGCGTGAACCCGTACCGGATGGACCGTCGGCCAACGGTCTCGACACGGACGCGCACCTCGAACTCGTCCTCGAAGTGCAGGGGCGCCTTGAAATCACACGACACGGAGACGCGCGGCCAGCCGATGTCCCCGCTCTCAGGCGCGATCCGCAGACCAAGCGACCGCCACAACGCGTGTTCGGCCTCTTCCATGTACCGGAGGTACCAACTGAAGTGCACGATACCGGCCATGTCGGTCTCGGCAAACTGCACGCGGCGGCGATAGACAAATGCGCTGGTCATCACAGTAGGCATGTAGACATGTAGAACAACTCCGCCAGGGCGTGTCCTTACAGTAGACATGTAGACATGTAGAAGAAAGAAATATCTTCTTTCTACATGCCTACATGCCTACTGTGAGGATCTGCCGTTCTACGCGGTTGTAGCGGCGATCTCGTGCTTCGCGTCCCGCTGTGCGAACTCGGCCAGCGCCTTGTACAGCGGATCGAGATCAGTGAACACGTTGCCCACCAGCGTGTCGACGATCGAACTGTGCAGGTGCGGGTACTCGTTGAGGAACTCGCGGAAGCTGAACGTCAGGTCGTAGAACGACGTGACGAGTGACCGGAAGCTCTTCACGGCGTGGCGCTGGCGCTGCAGGTAACTATCGAAGCGCGCGGCGGACAGGTCGCCGGCCACCAGGCCCTCGTGAATCGTGTCGGCCGCCATCTCGCCGCTCTTGAGCGCCAGGAACACGCCCGTCGAAAACAGCGGATCGAGGAAGGCAAACGCATCGCCAACCAGGCAGAAGCCGTCGCCGCCGATCTGCTTCGAGTGATACGAGTACTCACCGGTCACGCGCACCGGTTCGCACTGCTCCGAGTCCTTGACGTGATCGTGAATCCACGAGCAGTTGCGGACCTCGCGCCAGTAGATCTCGTCGGGATCCCGCGTGTCGCGATAGAGGTACCCCGGCTCGCCGACGACGCCAACCGAGACGATGTCGGAGTGCTGGGGGATGTACCAGAACCACCCCTTCTGCGGCACGTACGCCACCGTCGTGGCGCCCTCGTCCACGCCGGGATCGCGCCGGGCGCCCTTGAAATAACTCCAAACGGCGATCTTGTTCAGGTCGACGTCCCGGTCCTTCCACGCGAACTTGCGCGACAACAGCGAGTCGCGGCCGGAGGCGTCCACCACGACCCTGGCGCGCAGTTCCAACCCCTTGCGGCCGTCCACCTCGTCGTACCGGACGCCGACGACCCGGGTGCCCTCCATGAGGACGTCGCGCACGTGCATGCCCTGCCGGATCTCCGCGCCCTTGTCCCGCGCGTTGTCGAGCAGCATCTTGTCGAACTCGCTGCGCACCACCTGCCAGGTGACGGCGCATTCGTGTTTGATCGTCTGGAAGAAATAAAACGGCTGCGACACCTTGCCGGTGATTGACACGAACTGCACGCTGTATTTCTTCGGATTCGCCGACCGGCGCATCTGATCGATGACCCCCAGCCGGTTGAGCGTGAACCACGTGTACGGGATCAGCGATTCGCCGATGTGATACCGCGGCATCGGCTCGCGTTCCAGCAACACGACCTTGTGGCCGTGTTCGGCCAGCAGCGCCGCGGCCGTCGATCCGGACGGGCCTCCGCCAATGACGATGGCGTCGTACTCGGGGGTGATCATGTATACCTGACGTGGCGGTGGGCGGGCAGGAAGAAACGCGGCAGCAGCGTGTCGACCCGCAACAGACCGTCGCGGGTCAGGTCGAAGCGCGCGGGTGTGCGCTGGCGGAGCCACCCTTCGGCTTCGAGTTGGTCGATCCCTTCGCGGAACCGCGTCGTCACATCGACGCCGTATGCGTCCTTGAAGTACTCCGTCGAAATCCATCCGCGCTTGAGCTGGAGGATGAACTCCCGAATCAGCCGTTCATCGTCACTGGGACGGTACGCGCGGCCCAGCGGCAGGTCACCGCGATCGATGGCCGCGGCGTAGGCCTCCCACGTGTCGAGGTTCTGCATGTGGACGCGGTTGACGTGGCCGAAGGACGCCACGCCAAGGCCCACGAGGTCGGCGCCCTGCCAGAGCCGGTCGCGATAAACGAACTTCGTGCGCGCGGGATTCTTCACCGCCGTGTACGCGCTGCCGATGTGGTAGCCGGCGCGTTCGAGCGCCTCGAACGCCTCGCCCACCCAGCGCCGTTTCGTCGCCCAGCTCGCCACCGTGTCGTCGAACTGGCCCAGCCCCTTGAGTTTGTCGGCGCTGATGGTGGTGTTGTACGGAAGTTCCATCTGGTAGATGGTGACGCTGTCGGGTTCGAGCGCCAGCGTGCGCGCGATGCACTCCTGCCAGTTGTCGTCGGTCTCGCCGAGCATGCCCGCAATCAGGTCGATGTTGATCTGCGGAAAGTCGAGCTTGCGCGCGAAGTCGTACGCGCGGCCGATTTCCGGCGACCGGTGCGCGCGGCCGTTCTTCTCGAGAATGTCGTCGCTGAAGTTCTCCACGCCGAGACTCAGCCGCGTCACGCCGAACGCGCGAATGGCCGACAGCTTGGCTTCAGTCAGCGTGCCGGGTTCACACTCGAACGTGATCTCCTCGGCGCCGGTCCAGGATGTGCGGGCGGTCAGCCGTGTGACCAGCCGTTCCAGCTGCTGCGTGGACAGAAACGACGGGGTGCCGCCGCCGAAGTAGACGAAGTCGAGCGCGCGCCCGTCGAGCGCCGCCGACGAGGCGTGCAGCTCCCATTCGCGCGCGAGCAGGTCGAGGTACGACTCGACTTCCTGCGCGTTCTTGTTGGTGTAGACGCGGAAGTAGCAGAAGTGGCAGCGCTTCCGGCAGAACGGGATATGGAGGTACAAACCGAGCGGTACGTGATGCGAACCGCTTGGAGCCGGGGACGGCTGACGCAGTGCCGGCAGGGCGTCCGTCGTGACCGCCTCGGGCGTCCACACGGAGAACGGCGGGTAGTTCGCGACGAAGTAGCTGCCCACCTCGGTTTCGGCAGCCGCTCCATCCGCTTTCGTCTGAAGCATTGCGTCTCTTCACTATACTGACGGGATGCGGGCAATGTTTCGTCTTCTGGCCATCTTCCTCCTCCCTCTCTGCGCCACTTCGGCCGCCTTCGCCCAGACCGGTGCCACACTCGCGGGCGTCGTCTCGGACCCCACCGGCGGCGTGCTGCCCGGGGCGACGGTCGTGGCGCGGCACGTCGCCAGCGGCGCCACGCGCGAGGCGGTGTCCGGTGCGGACGGCCGTTTCGCCATCGGCAACCTCCAGGCCGGCGCCTACGAGGTGCGGTCGGAGCTGAACGGCTTCCGGCCGCTCATCCGCTCGGGCATCAATCTGACCGTTGGTGAAAACGCCTCGCTCACCCTGACGATGGCCGTGGGGACCGCCGAGGTCGTCACCGTGACGGGCGCGGCCTCGCAGGTCAACACCAGAACGTCGGAGCTCAGTTACCTGGTCGATCAGCGCACGATGGCGCAGATCCCGGTCAACGGCCGCAACTACACCGACCTGATGTCGCTGCTGCCGGCCGTCACGCCGTTCCCCCACCGCGACAACGGCTCGGTGGTCGCGCATGGCCTGGCGATGAGCGTGAACGGGCAGGACCCGCGCGCGAACGTGTATCTGCTCGACGGCACGTTGCTCAACGACTTCACCAACAGCCCCGCCGGATCGGCGGCCGGCACGGCCCTGGGCATGGACACGGTGCAGGAGTTCCGGCTCGAGTCCAATACCTACCGGGCGGAGTTCGGCCGGAACATCGGCGGCCAGATCAACGCCATCACCAAGTCGGGATCCAATCGCCTGGCCGGCAGCGCGTTTGAATTCCACCGGAACGAGGCGCTGGACTCACGCGGCTACTTCGACACCGGCGACAAACCCGACTTCGTGCGCAACCAGTTCGGCGGCACGATCGGCGGTCCGATTCGCCGCAACCGCCTGTTCTTCTTCGGCGGCTACGAAGCGCTGCTCGAGAACCTCGGCCGCACGGTGGTCACCACCGTGCCCGACGACAACGCGCGTCTCGGCATCGTTGGCGGCGTCACGATTCCCATCAACCCGGCCGTGGTGCCGTTCCTCAACGAGTTTCCGCGCGCCAACGGCGAGACGCTGGGCGGCGGACTGGCGCGGTACACGTTCCCCTTCGACCAGAAGCTCACCCAGCACTTCCTGCAGGGCCGCATCGATGCCGTCTTCGCCAACGGCTCGCAGTTCTTCACGCGGTACACGTTTGACGATGCGGAGCAGCGGCTGCCGACGGACTTCCCGCAGTTTCCGCGGTCGTTCATTTCGACCAATCAATATCTGACGGCCGAATACCGGCAGTCGCTGTCGGCATTGCTGTTCCACACGCTGCGCGCCGGGTACAGCCGCACGCGCGTGGGGCAGGACATCGAAGCGAACACCACCAACGTGTTGCCGGTGTTCGCGCCGGGACGCGAGTTCACCGGCGCGATCGACATCGGCGGCATGCCGCGGTTCGGTCCCCAGCTCTCCGCCCGGCTCCGGCTGCGTCAGGACGTCTTCAGCCTCAACTACGACGTGACGTACACGCGGGGACGACACCTGTTCAAGGCCGGCGTGGTCGGCGAGCACTACGTGTCGAGTGAGTTCAACCCGACCTTCAGCCTCGGAGTGTTCCGCTTCGCCAACATCAGCGCGTTCCTGCGGAATACGCCGGCCACGTTCATCGGTCTGACGCCACAGGGCGACACCAATCGCAAGTGGCCGTTCACCGTGTTTGGCGCCTACCTGCAGGACGACTGGCAGGTGCGGCCCGACCTCACGCTGAATCTGGGCGTGCGGCTGGAAGGCTCCACGATGCCGGTGGACGAAGGGAATCGCGACATCAACATGCGCGACCTGCTCGGCGTGCCTGAGATTGGCGAGCTCTACGACAATCCGGCGCCGACGTTGTCACCCCGCGTCGGCTTTGCGTGGAACGTGCGCGGCGACGGTCGCACGTCGATTCGCGGCGGGTACGGGCTGTACTACAACACCAACAATCACCAGAACCTGATTGTGACCGTCACGAACCCGCCGGCCACCCCGCGCGTGGTAATTGGCGCGCCGTCGTTCCCGGTCCCCCAGTTCGAACGTCTCTCGGGCATCTCCATCCGGCCGATTCAGTACGACGTCGAGCTGCCGCGCGTCCACATGTGGAACATCAACGTGCAGCAGGAGTTGTTCGCCGACTGGGTCGTGATGGTCGGGTACGCCGGGTCGCGCGGCAAACACCTGTGGCGCAACTCCGATGTGAACGTGCCGGCGCCGACGACCCTGGCCGATGGCACGTTGTTTTACCCGGCCGGCCTCGCGCGGCCCAACACGCGGTATTCCGCCATCGAGCTCAAATCAAGTGACGGCGACTCCTGGTACAAGGCGCTCATCGTCGAACTGAAGAAGCGGTGGAGCAGCGGGCTGCAGCTGCAGTCGTCGTACACCCTGTCGGTGTCCGAGGACACGACGCAGAACTCGACGTTTTTCTCGGACTCGACCACCGCGACGACGTCGGCGATGCCCGAGTTCATCGAGGACTACAACAAGGGGTATTCGGACTTCCACGCCAAACACAACTGGGTAACCAACTTCGTGTGGGAACCGCTGGCCGGCTGGCGCGTGTCGGGCATTCTGCGGATGCGCAGCGGCAGTCCGCTGACGCCCTTCGTGCAGACGAACCGCTCGCGGTCGCTCTGGTCGCCGTCGCTGGGGCCGGGCACCGGTCCGGATCGGCCCAGCTACGCGCCCGGCTACAACAAGGACAATGCCGTCACCGGCAATCCGGCGCAGTGGTTCGATCCGGCGGCGTTTGTGCTGCAGCCCGCCGGCACGTTCGGCAACGTCGGCCGCAACGAACTCATCGGACCGGATCTGAAGACCATGGATCTGGCGGTGAGCAAGATGTTCGGGCTCAGCCGGTTGTCGATGGGGCGCGGCACGCTCGAACTGCGCGCCGAAGTCTTCAACGTCTTCAATCGCGCGAACTTCGGCCCGCCGTCGCTGGTGGCGTTCGCCGGCACGGCCGCCACCGAGGCGCCGCTGTCGTCGTTCGGGCAGATCCGGACGACGATCACGTCGGCGCGTCAGGCGCAGCTGGGGGTCAGGATCTCGTTCTGACGGTGCCTGGTCCGAGGTCCGGGGGTCCGAGGGTCCGAGGGTCCAGGGTCCAGGGTCCGATGCCTGGTGCTGTACGTAGGGCCGCCTGAACTTGAGGCGGCCGTCGATGGCGCGCTCAAGCCCAGCGCGCCCCAGCCGCCACGGTCGGCATGATCCTGCGCGCGATTCAGGAACGCGCCGGCTTCCTCGGCAAGATCGTCGCCGGCCTGGCGGGCGTCGCCTGGTCGCTCGCCACCTTCTTCATGGTGCCGGTGCTGGTGCTCGAGCAACACTCCATCCGAGAGTCATTCACGCGATCGGTCTCCACGTTCAAGCAGACGTGGGGCGAATCGATGGGCGGCAACATCAGCATCGCCGCCGCCGCCCTGGTCGCGTGGGTCACGTTGATCGCGGTCGCGGGCCTCATCGCCTGGGTGGGCGCCGGCTGGCTCGCACTGGCCGCGCTGTTCATCGGCGGCGCGCTGCTGATCGTGCTCACGTCGGCCCGCAAGGCGTCTACCTTGCGTCGCTGTACCGGTACGCCACGGCGGGCGTCGTGCCCGCCGGCTTCGATCGAGACACCCTCGCCGGCGCCTTCGTGAACAAATCGCGCCTGGAGTAGCCCCGCCGAACCCCGGACCCGCCGGACCCCGGACCCGCCGGACCTCGGACCCTGGACCCTGGACCCTCGGACCCGTAGTATCTCTGCATGCACTGGATTGGATTCGCGTTGGGCGCGGCGCTGTCGTGGGGTCTGTACGGCCCGGCGCTGCATCAGGGACAGATCAAACTCGGCAGCCCGTTTCGCGCGTTGCTCTGCGTCGGCATCGCCTACTTCATCGTCGGCGTGCTGGTGCCGGTGGCCGCGCTGGCGGCGCAGGGCGAACTGACCCGTGGATGGACGATGCCCGGCGCGATGGGCGCGACGGCCGCCGGCATGCTCGGCGCGATTGGCGCCGTGTTCATCATCTACGCCTTCCGCGCCGGCGGCATGCCGACCTACGTGATGCCGATGGTCTTTGGCTTCGCGCCGGTGGTGAACGTGTTGTTCACGATGTACCTGCATCCGCCGAAGGTGGCGCCCAATCCCCTGCTCTACCTGGGCTTCGTGCTCGTCGCCATTGGCGCGTCGATGGTGCTGTACTTCAAGCCGCAGGGATGAGCCCTACAGCCTGAGCGCCGCCACGGGATTGACCCGGGAGGCCCGCCACGCCGGGATGGCACCGACAAGCAGGCCGATGCCGACGATGAGCGCGGCGGCCACGACGTAGGTGGTCGCGTCCCTGGGCGACATGCCGAACACCAGCGACTCCGCCAGAGCGCCGGAGGGCAGCGCGAGCGCGATCCCGACGACGAGTCCGGCCAGCACCACCGTGACCGTTTCCCGCATGATGAGCCGCCGCACACTGGCCGGCGAGGCGCCCAGGGCCAGGCGGACACCGATCTCGTTGGTGCGGCGCGCCACCGAATACGCGATCGCCCCGTAGAGGCCCACCACCGCCACGGTCATCCCGAGCAACCCGAAGACTGCAGCCAGGCGGGCAATCATGCGCTCGGTGGCCACCGTTCGCTCGCTCAACTCGCCAAGCGGCACGACCTCGCGCACGGCCAGTTGCGGCGCGACGTCGTTGATGGCCTTGCGGACCGATTCAATGGTCGCCGCCGGATTGAGCGCGACCCTCGCGTAGAGGTTGCGCACGTACTCCTGGGGGTGCTGCGCGAGCGCGTAATACGCCGTCGGCGGCGCCGCTTCGCGCTGGCCCTCGGCCTTGACGTCCGCGATGACGCCCACGATCGTGTAGCGCGGCGCATCACCGCCGGAGCTGAACTGCCGGCCGAGGACGTCACGGTCGGCCGAATAACGACGAACGAACGCCTCGTTGACGAGAATGACGGGCTGGGCGCCGTCGCGATCGCGTTCGTCGATGTTGCGTCCGCCAACCAGCCGGATGCCGAGGGTTCCGACGAAGCCGGCGCTGATGTAATCCTCGTGGGTCACCAGCCCTTCGTCGCCAATGGTGTCGACGCCATCGAGCACGAAGCTGCTCATGCGCCGCGATCCGGTGGCCGGCCCCACCGCGCCCAGCGACGCCGACCGCACCCCCGGAATCTGCGACACCGACTCGACCAGTTGCCGGTAGAGCGCCGGCAACTGCTGCGGTTCGTACCTGGCCAGCCGGGTGTCGAAACGGGCGGTGACCACGGCCGCACGGTCGTAGCCGGAGTCAAGCGCCACCAGTTTCGAGAAGCTCTGCAGGAACAGCGCGGCCGCCACGATCAGCACGAACGACAGTGCCACCTGCGCCGCGACCAGCGCCTTGGCCACCGGGAATCGTCCGTGTGCCTGGCCGACGACGCGGACACCGTGGGCGGCGTCGTTGCCCTGAGGCCGTGACAGGCGCACGGCGGGCATCAGGCCGAACAACAGCCCCGTGGCCATCGTGGCCGCAAGGCCGAAGCCGAGGATGCGCCAGTCCATCGGCAGGTTCAACGGGATCGGGGTGGAGGTGGTCGACACGATCCGCAGCAGCAGCTGTCCGCCCCAGGTGGCCAGCACGAGGCCCAGGACGCCGCCCAGCGCGGCCAAAGCGAGACTCTCGGCCAGGAGCTGACGGATGAGCCGGCTCCGGCTCGCGCCGATCGCCAGCCGGAGCGAGAACTCACGAGCCCGCGCCATGCCGCGGACGAGCAGGAGATTGGCGAGATTGGCGCAGGAGACCACCAGCACGAGCGCGCTCATCCCGAGCAGGATGGTCAACGCCGGCCCGAGCCGCTCGCGCGTGCCCGACAACCCGTGCGTGCCGTCTTCACGAGTGATCCGGTCGGCCATCGCGCGTTCGCGGCGCTGAGGATTTTCGATGCCGGCGTGTCGAGCGGACAGGATCTGCGCGTATCGGGCCTCGAGCGGCCGCATCATGGCCGTGGGATCGACACCGGGCCGCTGCCGCCCCCAGACCATCAACCACGAGATGCCGTCCTGCGGCACCCACGGGGCCGACTCATCGGCGTTGTCGGTCGACACGTTGGAGCGGTACCGCACGAGCGGCTGCGCGGCCGCCGGAATCCAGAGCCCCACGGGTGAGGCGACGATCACGCCATCGAAGCCGGGCTCGGCAATTCCCACCACCGTCAGGGCCGCGCCATTGACCATGAGTGTCGAGCCGACGACGGCCGGGTCGCGGGCAAAGACGCGGGTCCACATGCGATCACTCATCACGGCCACGGCTTCACTGCCGCCGGCGCGATCGTCGGCCTCCGACAACACCCGGCCGCTGCTCGCCGAGACTCCAAGCGTGTCGAACCAGTTGCCCGACACCAGCTGCGCGGACGCCAGCTGCGCGACGCCGTTGACCGTGATCTGCAACGTCGCGATGGGGGTGGCAGCCGCCAACTGCGCCTGCCCTTCGGCGGCCTCGGCCAACTGCAGGTACGCGGGGTGCGAGAACTGGGACTGCTCCGCGTTCGTGCTCACCAGGTAGAACACGTCCTCGGGCGAGGTCACCGGCAGAGGCCTGAACATCAGGCTGTCCATCACGCGGAAGACCGCGGCGTTGGCGCCAAGGCCAATGGCCAGTGAGGCGACGGCCGCCACGGTGAACGTCTTGCTCGAGAGCAGCACCCGTCGGGCGTACCGAAGGTCCTGCCAGAGATCCACGAGCCAGCGGGTGCCGCGCGCATCACGCGTCGATTCACGCATCGGCGACATGCCGCCGAACTCGGCCAGGGCCAATCGTCGCGCCTCGGCGCGGCTGTGACCTTCGCTCATCAGCGCATCGGTGTGGGCATCCACGTGAAACTGGAGTTCCCGGTCGAGGTCCTCGTCGAGCCGGCGGGAGACGAACACGCGCCGGAGCCAACCGATCATGACGCGGCCTCCCCTTCCGGAGCGGCGGCCAGGACCAGGGCCATGGCCTCGGAGAGGCGCTGCCACGCATCCTGCTCGCGCGCCAGCTGCGCCCGGCCCTCGCGCGTGAGCGTGTAGAACTTGGCCTCACGGCCGGTGTCGGTGCGGTCCCAGGCGGCCTTCACCCACTTGCGGTTCTCCAGCCGGTGCAGCGCCGGGTACAGCGAGCCCTGGGGCACCTGCAGGAGCGCCCGGGAGACCAGATTGATGCGCTGGGCAATGGCGTAACCATGCATGGCGCCGCCGGACAGCGTCCGGAGGATCAGCAGATCGAGCGTGCCCTGCAGCAGGTCACTGCCTGTGGACTTCGGTTTCATGCCTAGACATCCTACCTGTGGATAGGTAGGACGTCTATGTGTGGAGAAAAGTTCGGATCAGTGCGAAGTGCGGAGTGCGAAGTGCGAAGTGCGGAGTGCGAAGTGCGGAGTGCGGAGTGCGAAGTGCGGGGTGCGGAGTGCGAAGTGCGGGGTGCGGAGTGCGGGGTGCGAAGTGCGGAGTGCGGGGTGCGAAGTGCGGAGTGCGAAGTGCGGAGTGCGAAGTGCGGGGTACGCACCCCGCACTCGGCACTCCGCACTGCTGTCTATCGAATCCGGCAGTAATCCAGCCCCAGCAGATAGTCCAGGCCGAAGTCGCCGATCGGCGCGCCGGGCGGCGGCGCGGGGGTGGCGGCCGGGCGCAGCTCGGCGTAGGGCCGGTCGAGGAAGCGCTTGATGTCGTCGGCCAGGAGTTGGCGATGCGCGCGTTCGGCCGCATTGCCGGCATTGGCCGGCAACAGCGTCGCGCGTGAGGGCAGCGCCTTGAGGGTGGCGGTGGCGATGGCGCGCACCTGGGTCATCGGCGCGGATTCGGCCATCGCCATCAGGCGCGAGACCAGGGCCCGTTCCATCGCGCGATTGATCTCGGCCTCGTAGGCGTTCGCCGGCCGCGCGTCGAAGACCGTCACGTTGAGCCGGTTCAACACATCGTCCAAGCCGGGCAGCGTGGCGTCGACGGCCTTCTGCGCCACGAGCCGCGCCGCGCGGGTGTTGGAGAAGATGCCGCCAAGCACGATCTCGGTGGCCGAGACCGCGGGCGCGACGGGGTCGAACGCGCCGCCGGTCATGCGCGGGAACATCTCGCGGTTGGCGCCGAACCCGGGCGGCCGCGGCGGGATGTTCTGCACGACGGCCGAGGGCAGCACCAGATCGCTCAATCGCAGCGCGCTCATGAGCGCGTCGAGCGCGCGGTTCTGCCGCGCGGCGGGCGCCCAGCGCACCGGCGTGCGGCCGTCGCCGCGCATCGCGTAGATGTATTCCTGGCCGCCCAGCGCGGTGACCGCCGAGTCGACGGCGTACCGGTGGTGCAGATACACCGGCACCATCGCTTCCTCGATGAGCGCCATCGGCCGGCCGACCTTGATCGCGCGCTCGCCGAAGCCTTCCATCGCCGCTCGACGAAGCTGAAGGATCCGCGTCAGTTCCGCGGCCTCGTCGGTTCCGTTGTTCCACTGGTCGACACCGGGATTCAGGTCGAGGTCCTGGTTCGACATGTAGCGGATGTCCTGCTCCCAGGCGTCATCGAGGATCTTCTTGAGCGCGGCCGCCTCGTCGGTGCCGGCCGGGAACTGCGTGTAGCCGTACTGAATCGCCACCTTGTCCCACTCGCCGATGCCCTCGTCATACGCCTGCGAGAAGTCCATCGTCCCGTCAGGCCGCAGCGTGATGAGCGGATGCGGATAGTCGAGCGTCGAGATGCGGCCGAGCTTGCTGTTGTAGTAGTTGTGGCCGAGGCCGATCGTGTGGCCGATTTCGTGGGCGGACAGCTGACGGATGCGCGCGAGCGCCGTGTCTTCGAGCACCTGCGGCTTCTCGGTGCCGTTGACGTACGGCGACAGCAGACCTTCGAAGATCAGGTAGTCCTGGCGCCAGCGCAACGAGCCGAGTGACACGTGGCCCTTGAGGATCTCGCCGGTGCGCGGATCGGTGATCGACGAGCCATAGCTCCAGCCGCGTGTTGACCGGTGCACCCACGTGATCGTGTTGTAGCGCACGTCCATCGGATCGGCGCCCTCGGGCATCACCTCGACGCGGAATGCGTTGATGAAGCCGGCCGCTTCGTAGGCTTCATTCCACCACCGCCCTCCCTCGATGAGCGCCGTGCGAATGGGTTCGGGCGCACCGCGGTCGACGTAATAGATGATCGGCTCCACCGGCTCGCTCCGCGCGGCGTTCGGATCCTTTTTCACCAGCCGATGCCGGTTGATGTAGCGGACCTGCAGATCCTCCCCGAGGGGCCGCGCGTAGTCGGCGTAGTTGACACCGAAGTAGCCCGACCGCGGATCCATCATCCGCGGCGTGTAGTTGTTGTCGGGCAGCTCGATGATCGAGTGATGCTGGCGCACGGTGACGGCCGACGCATTCGGCGCCACGTCGCCCAGCCGCCCGCCGATCTGGCCCGCACCGCCGCCGCCACCCCGGCCGCCGCCGCCCGCGGCGTCACTCACAAACGTCGAGATGACGTCGATTTCACTGTTGCTGGGGAACCCCTTCGTGCCCTCGAGGTTGACCGCCGACCGCGTCCGATCGAACCGGTGGCCGCCGATGCGCGGTCCCACGTTGTGGGTATCGCGCATGATGAAGTCCGTGAAGTCGACGAGCACGCGGCCAGACGCTTCGGCGGCGACCTGGAAGCCCCACAGAATCGACTTGGCGAACGCGTCCTCCATGGCCTTGCGTTCGGCCGCGTTCTGGCTGTTGGCGCGCCACTCATAGTTGGGCTGCACCATCAGGATGCGGGGACCCACGCGCTGGAAGCTGACCACCGCCGTCCCGCCCAGCTGCGCGCGGTCCAGGCCGATGTCGTTGGACCCGACGCCGGCCGACAGGCCGCTGACGTAGAGCACTTCCTGGCCCAGCCGTGGAATCTCGAGGTACAGGTTGCCGGTCGACTCATCGAAGTACAACGGAAAGAACCCGTCGATCTTCTGCATCGAGGCCGTTCGCTCAGCGATGTCGGGAATCCGCGCAGGCGCCTGGCCGCCGCGCCCCTGCCCAGACAGCCCCGCCGGCGCCGCCACCGCCAGCACCGCCACCGCACACGCTGTTGCCCAGATTCGAGTTGCCGTCGATCTCACGTCGTCCTCCTGATCCTTCGGCGCCCCTCAGAACGGGGCGCCCTACGTTCCGTCCCAGGCCGCCACTTGCCGCTACTTGCCGCTACTTGCCGCCACTTGCCGCCACTTGCCGCTACTCGCGCATGCGCATTGTAGCCCCAGGGGTCGAACTTCGGCCGGGCGAAGGCCGTAAGGTCTCGGCATGAGAAGCCTCCTTCAGGATGTCCGCTTCGGTCTCCGGCTGTTCGGACGTCAGCCGGGCTTCACCCTGGTCGCGGTGCTGGTGCTGGCGCTGGGCATTTCGGCGACCACCACGATGTTCAGCCTGGTCAACGGGCTGATGTTGCGGCCGCGTCTGGGCGCCGGCGAATCGCTCATCTCGGTCTACAGCAAACACCGTACCGAACCCGACACCTTCCGCGGCTTCTCCTATCCCGACTTCGCCGATCTGCGCGCGCGCCAGGACATCTTCGCGTCGCTCACCGCCCACCTGCCGGCCATGGCCGGCATCAGTGAGGGCGACCAGACCCGGCGGACCTTCATCGACATCACCTCGCGCGACCTGTTCGACACCTTCAACGTGCCGCTGGCGATGGGCCGCGCGTTCAGCGACCTCGAGGAGCGCCCGCGCGCCGACATCCCGGTCGCCATCCTCAGCCATCGCGCCTGGGTGCGGATGGGTTCGCCCGACGACGTGTTGTCGCGCACCGTGCGTCTCAATCAGCGCGACTACGCCGTCATCGGCGTCGCGGCCGAGGGCTTCACCGGTCCCATCGCCATGGTAACGCCCGAACTGTGGGTGCCGCTCGGCATGTACCACGAGGTGGCCAACGACTTTGCCGATGACCGCAGCACGGGCACCCTGGCCGATCGCACCAACCACCAGCTCATCCTCTTCGGCAGGCTGCGCGACGATGTGAGCGTGGACCGGTTGCCGGCGCTGCTCGACGCGCATGCGGCGGCCATGTCGCAGACGTATCCCGAGGTCAGCCGGGACTACACGCTGACGACCGGAGGCCTCTCGCGATTCTCGGTCAGCACGCAGCCGGTGGATGACACCGCGGTCTCACTGGTCGGGTTCAGCCTGGTGGCCATGGCCGGCCTGGTGTTGATGGTGGCGTCGCTCAACCTGGCCAACATGCAGCTGGCCCGCGCGGCGTCCCGGCGGAAGGAACTGGCGATCCGGCTCTCGATCGGCGGCGGCCGCTGGCGCGTGGCCAGGCAGGTGCTCGTCGAAGGCCTGTTGCTGTCGCTGGCGGGCGGCGCCATCGCCATGGTGATCTCGTGGGCCGCGATGCGCGCCGTGCTTTCGAGCGTGGCCGGGCTGTTGCCCATCGAGGTCGCGCTGTCGCCGGCGCCTGATGCCCGTGTGTTCCTCGCCACGTTTGCCTTCGCCCTGGTGGGCACCCTGATCTCCGGGCTCGGACCGGCGCTGCTCGCCGCGCGCACCGATGTGCTGCCGGCGCTCAAGGAACAGGCCGGCGAACTGCCTGTCGATCGCCGGCGGCGGTTCGCCACGCGCCACCTGCTGGTGATGGGCCAGCTCGCCCTGTCGCTGGCGTTGCTGACCACGGCGGGCGCCTTCGTCCGCGCGGCGCTGGTGGCGGCCGATGTCGACCCCGGCTTTTCGCTCGACCGCGGCATTCACGCCGGGATCGACGTCAGTCTGGCCGGGATGTCGCGCGCGCAGGGCACCGAGGTGTACGGCCGCGTGGTGGAGCGGATGCGCGAGACCCCTGGCGTCACGGGCGCGGCGGTCGCGTCCCTGATTCCGTTTGGCGACGTCCTGCAACGCACGACGGTCCAGCGGCCCGGCGGGGTGATTCGTCCTTCGGACCCTGAGGCCGTGACCGGGTTGACGAGCGCCGTGGCGGTGGGCGTCTCGGAAGGCTACTTCCCGGCGCTGGGGCTCAACCTGCTGGCCGGCCGTGACTTCACCGCGTCGGAAGTGCGCTCCGCCGAGGCGCCGGCCGTGGGCATCGTCGATCAGGCGCTGGCGACACGCCTGTTTGGCGACGACAATCCGATCGGCCGGCAGTTGCAGGTCAATCGCGGACTGACCGAGGCGCCGGAGTTGGTCACCATTGTCGGCCTGGCTCCCCCCATCCGGCAGGACATGGCGGAGGCGGCGCCCAGTCCCCACCTCTACCGGCCGTATCCGCAGAACTACCGGTCGGGTGCGATCCTGCACGTGCGGACGCAGGCGGGTGTGGACGAAGCATCGTTCCTGCCCACCGTGCGGCGGCTGCTGCGCGACGTCGAGCCCCGGCTGCCGGTCGTCTCGCTCGAAACCGGCCCGATGTATCGCGAGCGCAACCCCATGCTCTGGATCATTCGCACGGGCGCGGTCGCCTTCGGCGCGTTCGGTCTGATTGCCCTCTTCATGGCGGCGCTGGGCATCTACGGCGTGAAGGCGTACCTGGTCTCGCGCCGCACCCGCGAAATCGGCGTGCGCATGGCGCTGGGAGCCACGGCTCGCCAGGTGACCGGCCTCGTGATGCGGGATGGCCTCGGCCTGACGATCACCGGCCTGGTGCTGGGCCTCGGGTTGTCGTTCCTGACCGTGCGCGCGGTCGGCTCGATGATCTTCGGCGGCGGCGGATTCGACCTGCCGATTGTCGGCGCGGCCTTCGTCACCCTGGGCGCGGCGGCGCTGCTGGCCAACCTGATCCCTGCGCGCCGCGCCACACGCGTGGCGCCGACCGTGGCACTGCGGGAATAGCCAGGGTCCACAGGGTCCACAGGGTCCACAAGGTCCACAGGGTCCACAAGGTTCACCGTAGGGCGCCCGGCTCTTTCGGGCGCCGTGTATCGATCAGTCCGCCCGCAGAGACGTCAGCGGATCGATCGTCGTCGCGCGCCGCGCCGGTCCCAGGCACGCGGCCGCGCCGGCCGCGAGAAAGACGACGGCCACGGCGATGTAGGCGGACGGCTCAGTCGTCGGCGTGTTGTAGAGGTACGCGGCCAGCACCTCGCTGAACGCCAGCGCGCCGGCCAGTCCGGCGACCAGCCCGATGCCGACCAACCACGCGCCCTGGCGCACGACCATCACCAGCACACTGCGCGGTGAGGCGCCCAGCGCCAGCCGCAGGCCGAATTCGCGCGTCCGCTGACTGACCGACGTGCCGATGACGCCCGCCAGTCCCACCAGCGTGATGGTCAGCGCGATGCCCGCAAACATCGTCAGCAGTGCGGTGGTGAGGCGCGGGGACGCCTGTCGTTCGTTCCGAAGGTCGGCCAGCGTCTGCAGTTCCTCGATGGGCACCTGCGGATCCACGCCGTGAATGGCGGCCTTGAGCGCTGGCACAAACGTCATCGGATCGCCCGAGGTCCGAATCATGATGCGACCAGCAAACCCGCCGTTCTGCGCGGACGGCACGTAATACTGCGCCGGCACCTCGGTCTCCTGGTCGGCCGAATACAGGCGGAAGTCGGGCACGACGCCGACGACAATCAGCTCGGTCTGCTGGCCGTTGAACCCTGCGGTTCGGAAGAACGACCCGACCGGATCGGCGCCGTCCCAGTACTTCGCCATCGACTGATTGATGATGGCCGCGACGGGTCCGGGCGGGTCGCGCGGCACATCGCTTGTGGTGAAGGTACGTCCGGCCAGCGGGGTGATACCCAGTGTTTCGAAGTACCCGTCACTGGCCGTGTTGCCGTCGGCCACGCGGCGTTCGCCTTGCGGCGTCGCGCGACCGACAATCTCGAAGGGCGTCTGTCCCGGCGTGATGGCCGACTGTGGCACCGCGTTGGTGGTGGCGGCACCGATGATGCCGGGCGTCGCGCGGAGGCGTTCGAGAACCTGCGTATCAAATTGCGCCGCGCCGGGCGCCTGCTGCCGCGAGAAGTTGCCGAAGTAGGCCGCCGTCAACACACGGTCGCCGTCGTAGCCGAGCGGCTCGGCGGCCAGGCGCCATGCGCTTTCGAGCAGGAGTCCGGCGCCCACCAGCAGCACACACGACACCGCCACCTGCGCCATGACGAGCGCCGACCGCACGCGCTGCCGGGTCGGACTGTCGCCGGTCTGCGACCCGCCGGTGCGCATCGACGTCACGAGACTCCGGCGGGCGGACAAGGCCGGGACGATGCCGAAGATGAGGCCGGACAACAGGGCGGCGGCCGCCGAGTAGGCCAGCACCACGCCGTCGATGTTGATCTGTCCGGTGCGCGCGGTGAAGCGGCCGACGAACTGCACGAGCAGATCCATCGACAGCCACGCGAGGCCGACGCCCAGCGCGCCGCCGGCCACGGCCAGCAGCAGACTCTCGGTCAGCAGTTGCCGCACGAGGCGGCCCCGGCCCGCGCCGAGCGCCGCCCGCACCGCCAGCTCACGCTGGCGCGCGGTCGTCCGCGCCAGCGACAGGTTCGCCACGTTCGCGCAGGCGATCAGGAGCACGAGCAGCGTGACGCCGGACAGCATCCACGCCAGCGCGCGCACGTCGTCGGTCAGTTCATCGTGCATCAGGCGGACACCGGCCGACAGTCCCGCCACGCCGGCGCGTGAATAGTCCGCCGCGTGGTCCTGCTCGATCGTCGAGGCAATCGAGGCCAGTTCGGGCGCCACCGAGGCCGGCGTGGCGTCATCGGCCAGCCGGCCGATCACCGTGAGCGCGGCGAAGGCGCGATGCCCGATGGTCGCCTGATTGCGCTCGGCGTTGGATCTGAAGGGACACGCCGACGTCGGCATGTACACGTCATTGGCCTGCGGGTATTCCGGAAAGTCCGGCAACACCCCCACGACGGTGTGCGGGCGGTTGTTCATCTCCAGCACCCGGCCGATCACGCCCGGGTCGCCGCCGAACTTCTCCTTCCAGTAGGCGTGGCTGAGCACGAGCACGGCGTCGGCCCCGAGGTCGTCCTCGTGATCGAGGAACGTGCGGCCGTGCAACGCCCGGATGCCCAGCATGTCGAAGAAGTTCGAGGACACGACGCCGGTGTCGACGCGATCGGGCTCGCCCTGATTGAGCAGCGTGAAGGACATGGCGTGGAACTCGACGAGGTCGCGCACGGTCGAGGCGCGCTGCCGGTACACGTTGAGTTCGGGAATCGAGACACCGACCTGCGGGAACCGGCTCGTGGTGGCCGTGTGCTGGAGCAGGACCAGCCGGTCGCCGTGGGTGAACGGCAGCGGCTCGAGCAGCACGCCGTGCAGCACCGAAAACATCGCGGTGTTCGCGCCGATGCCCAGCGCCAGAATGAGCACGGCCGCGCTGGTGTAGCCGGGCGACCGCCGCAACGTGCGCCAGCCGAACCGGGCGTCCTGGCGCACCATGTCGAGGAAGGTCATGCCGCGGACGTCGTGGATCTGTTCGCGCACCTGATCGACGCCGCCCAGACGCCGGCGGGCCTCCCGCCGCGCGGCCTCGTCGGGCACCCCGGCCGTCGCGCGCGCCCGCGCCTCCATCTCGAGATGGAACTCGAGTTCGCGCCGAATCTCGGCATCAACCTGCCCCGGCCGGATGATCGACCGGAGACGTTCCCACCATCCGCGCATCGCCATCGGTCCCCCACTCCCTATGTCATGTTCATCACACGGGCGACGGCGCCGGTGATGCGTGCCCAGTTGTCCGCCTCGGTCTGCAGCTGTTTCAGCCCCGTGCGGGTCAGCCGGTAGAACTTCGCCTGCCGGTTCGTATCGGACACGCCCCAGTCGGCGGCAATCCAGCCCTGCAGTTCCAGCCGGTGCAGCGCGGGATACAACGACCCCTGGGTCACCTGCAGCACGTCCTCGGAGACCTGCTGGATGCGTTGCGCGATGCCCCAGCCGTGTTGTGGTCCCAGCGCCAGCGTCTTGAGAATGAGCATGTCGAGGGTGCCCTGCAGCAGGTCGGTGCGTGTCGATCTGGCCATGTGCCTCCTTCACCCCGCAGGCCGTTTGACGGCGCCGCGGTGTTGTAGACGTTCGACACGAGAGAATAGTTCTCTTGTCGACATTCGACAAGTGTCCGGATCGGATACACTCGGCGGCGCCTGACGGGGCGCGGGATCTGACGGGATGTCGATGACCTGGGACGATGAGTTGCGGAGGCGGCTGCGGGAGCCGCGGCCGGGACCGGAGGCGCAACTGCGGTTTGCCCCGCAGCCCCTGCTGGGCCGCTGGCACCCGGCCGACCAACCGGCCGATGCCCGGCGGGCGGCCGCGCTGCTGTTGCTGTACCCCGGCGACACCGGGCCGGCCCTCGTGCTCACCGTGCGGCATCCCGACCTGCCGCACCACGGCGGCCAGGTGAGCCTGCCAGGCGGCGGCCTGGACGTCGGCGAATCGCCGGAGGCGGGCGCGCTGCGGGAGGCGCACGAGGAAATCGGGCTGCCGCCGGGCGCCGCGGAGGTGCTGGGCCAGCTGTCGTCGCTCTGGGTCGTGGTCAGCCGGTTCGTCGTGTATCCGGTGGTGGCGGTGGCGTCGGCGCGCCCGCGGCTCGCGCCGTCGCCGGATGAAGTGTCGGCCATCCTCGAGGTGCCCGTCGCGCGGCTGCACGCGCCGGACGGCGTGCGGTGGGGCCGCCGGACGCGCGCGGGCCTCGACGTGATCTGTCCGTTTTTTTCGGTGGACGGTCCGCCGGTCTGGGGCGCCACCGCGATGATGCTCGGCGAATTCTGCACGCTGCTGGATCCCGCGTTCCGCCCCCCGCCGCCGCCGGGACCGGACGGGCTGGACCTGTTACCTCGTTTAGGGTAATGATTACGTAACTTGAGGTAATGGCAGGCAACCCCTTCGTGTACGGCGAGATCGTGACCGACGCGGCGTTTGCCGATCGCGAGGTCGAACGCGACCGGCTCGCCCGCGACCTGCTGTCGGGCCAGAAGGTGTTCCTGATCTCGCCGCGCCGGTACGGCAAGTCCTCGCTGGTGCGGTCGGTCCTCCGCAGCCTCACCCGGCAGCGCGTGTTGACCGTCGAGGTGACCGTCGCCGCGTCGAGTTCCTACCTCGGGTTCCTCGAGGCGTACGCGCGCGCGCTGCTCACGGCCGACACCCCGGTCAGCCGCCTGCGGCACTGGACGACGGAACTGCTGCGCACCGTGCGTCCCGAGATCCGGATTGATCCCGAGGCGCCGGCCGGCGCGCGCGTCGCCCTCGGATTCCCCACGGTGCGCACCGACCGCGACCTGGCGCACCTGGCGCAGGAGGTGTTCGCCCTGCCGGGCCGGATCGCCGCCGCCCGCAAGCGGCGGCTGGCCGTGGCCCTCGACGAGTTCCAGGCGATCACCACGTTCAACGGCGGCAGCGTCGAACACGCGCTGCGCGCGGCCGTCCAGGACCAGCGGGAGGTCGGCTACGTGTTTGCCGGGTCCGAGCCGTCGTTGATGGAGCGCATGCTCACCTCGAAGCGGCCGTTCTACAAGGCCGGGCCGGTGATGCGCCTCGACAAGATTCATCCCGACGACTTCGCGGGCTTCCTCGAAGGGCGCCTGGCCGGCAGCGGCCTGCGCCCCGAGCCCGGCCTGGGCGCCGCCATCGTCGACCTGGCCGGCAACGTGCCGTACGACGTCCAGCGGCTGGCGCACGAGATGTGGGACGACCTGCGCGCGGCCGGACGGAAGACGGCCACCGTGGACGATCTGCACCTCACGCTGACGCGCCTGCTCCGCGAGCAGGGACCGATGTTCGAGGACACCTGGCAGCGCCTCACCCTCGCGCAACGGGCGGTGCTGCGCGCCGTCGTGCTCGAGGAGGGCCGCGAGGTGTTGTCGGCCGATGTCCGCATGCGCCAGCGGCTGGCCGGCGCCTCCAGCGTGCAGTCGTCGCTGGCGGCCCTGGTCAAGGCCGATTTCATCACCCGCGACGGCCCCCGCTACGTGGTCGTCGACTCACTCTTCCGCGAATGGGTGGCGCGACAGACGTACTGATTCGGATAGGATCCGCGCATGGCCCGACCCCTTCGCGCGCTTGTCATCACCCTTGCCCTGGCGGCGCTGCCCGCCATCCTGTTCACACCACTTGCGGCCCGGCAGGCGCCCGCGCCCGCCGGCGCGGCGGACGCCGCGGACGCCGCGTACGCGGGCCTGCGGTGGCGCAACATCGGACCGTTTGTCGGCGGCCGGGTCACGGCCGTCGCCGGCCACCGGAAACAGCTCGACACCTACTACATGGGCGCCACGGGCGGCGGCGTGTGGAAGACAACCGACCGCGGGGCGACGTGGGCCAACATCTCGGACGGCTTCTTCGAGACGGCGTCGATCGGCGCCATCGAGGTGGCCGAGGCCAACCCGGACGTCATCTATGTCGGCACCGGCAGCGTCGCCATCCGCAGCAACGTGATTGAAGGGCGCGGCCTGTACAAGTCGACCGACGCGGGCCGCACCTGGACACACATCGGCCTGCGCGACGCGGGCCAGATCGGCTCGATCCGCGTGCACCCGGCCAACCCGGACCTCGTGTACGTGGCGGTGCTGGGCAGCGCGTTCGGTCCCAGCGAGACGCGGGGCGTCTACCGCTCGAAGGACGGCGGACGGTCCTGGGAACGCGTGAAGTTCGTCAGCAACCGGACCGGCTTCGTCAATCTGGCGATGAATCCGTCGAACCCGGATGAGATCTACGCCGCGGCGTGGCGCGGCGAGCGCAAGCCGTGGACGATCATCAGCGGCGGCCCGGCCGAAGACGGCGGCCTCTACAAGACCACCGACGGCGGCGCGACGTGGACCCGCCTGGGCGGCGGCCTGCCGCCGGGCATCATCGGCAAGATCGACGTCGACATCGCGCGATCGCAGACGTCCACGGTGTACGCGCTCGTCGAAGCCCCCGCGCCGCAGGGCGGGTTGTACCGGTCGGACGACCGCGGCGCCACGTGGCGGCAGACGTCGAACGCGCCGAACCTTCTGCAGCGTCCGTTTTATTACACGTACGTGGATGTCGACCCGAAGAACCCGGAGACGGTCTGGGTGAACAACCTGTCGCTGCTCAAGTCGACCGACGGCGGGCGGACCTGGCGCAGCGTGCCGACGCCGCATGGCGACAACCACGGCATGTGGATCAATCCCGACGACCCGAACTTCATCGTCCAGAGCAATGACGGCGGGGCGAACGTGTCGACCGACGGCGGCGCGACGTGGTCCACGCAGGAGAACCAGTCCACGGCCGAACTCTACGGCGTCGAAGTGGACGACCAGTTCCCGTACCGCGTCTACGGCGCGCAGCAGGACAACAACACGTGGATCGTCCTGAGCAAGCTGCCGACGATGCAGCGGCCGAACCAGACGGAGACCTATCAGGCCGGTCCGGGGTGTGAGACGGGGCCGATCAAGCCGACGCCGGGCAACCCCAACGTCGTGTACGGCGTGTGCAAGGGCGAGTTCTACCGCCGGAACATGACGACGGGACAGACGCAGAGCAACTGGGTGTATCCGCAGAACCGCTACGGCCACGCGTCGCGCGACATCGCGTACCGCTTCCAGCGCACGTCGCCGTTCCTGATCTCGAAACACAACCCGAACCTCATCCTGCACGGGTCCCATCTGATCCACCGCACGCTGGACGGCGGCAAGACGTGGGAGATCATCAGCGGCGACCTGACGCTCAACGAGCCGGGTCCGCAGCAGGACATCTCGGGGGAACCCATCACGCGCGACATCACCGGCGAGGAGGTCTACTCGACGATCTTCGCGATCGAGGAGTCCCCCATCGAGCCCGGCGTGTTCTGGGTGGGCGCCAACGACGGCCCGGTGCACGTGTCGCGCGACGCCGGCAAGACGTGGCAGGAGGTGACGCCGCCGACGCTGCCGCCAGGCGGCCGGGTGCAGAACATCGAGCCGTCGCCGCACCGGCGCGGGTCGGCCTACGTGGTGACGCATCGCCGGTTGCTCAACGATCCGAAGCCGTACGTGTACCTCACCAATGACTACGGCCGCACATGGAGCCTGCTCACGCCGGGTACCAACGGCATTCCCGCCGATCACCTGATTCGAGTCGTCCGTGAAGATCCGGATCGCGAAGGCCTGCTCTACGCCGGCGGACAGTTCGGATTCTTCCTGTCGACCGACAACGGTCGCACGTGGCAACGCTGGCAGCTGAACCTGCCGGTGACGCCGGTGACCGACATCCGTGTCCATCAGCAGGACCTGGTGGTCTCCACCATGGGCCGCGGCTTCTGGATTCTCGACAACATCACGCCGCTGCATCAGACGCCGGCGGCCGGCGCGGCCGGCTTCCTGTACGCGCCGCGGCCGGCGTGGCGCGCGCGCCATGCCGCGATGCCGGGGTCGCTGACGACGCCGGAGCTGCCGGGCCCGGGCGCGCACATCGACTACACGCTGCGGGAGGCTGCCGCGGCGCCGATCACGCTCACGATCGCCAACGCCGCCGGCGAGGTCATGCGGACGATCCGGTCGGTGGCCGGCGGCGCGAACACCGGCGGCGGATTGCCGGCCGCGCAGGCGCCCGGCATGACCGAACCGCCGCTGCCCGGCCAGGGCCGTGGCGGCCGCGGCGGCCGGGGTGGTGGCGCCCCGGCGGCGCCGCTCACCGCGCGCGCCGGCATGCAGCGCTACGTGTGGGATCTGCAGTCGGATGCGGGACTGACCGTCCCGCCGGGACGCTACACGGCGACGCTGGCGGCCGGCGCGTGGTCGCAGAGCCAGCCGCTCGACGTGCGTCTCGATCCTCGGCTGACCGCTGACGGCATCACGACGGACGATCTCGAGGTGCAGTACCGGTTCAACATCCGGCTGCGCGCGACCATTGCCGACGCGCAGCGCTTCACGGCGGCGGTGCGCACCGCGCACGGCGCCGCGCCCGAAGCGCAGAAGGCGGCGCTGCAGGCGATTCTCGAAACCCTCGTCGATCGGACCGGGATCTCGTATCCCCAGCCGATGCTCAACGCGCAGCTGCAGGCCATCACGCGCGTGTCGAACGTGGCTGACGCGCGGCCGAACAACGACGCCATCCGGCGCCTCGACGATCTCGAACGGCAGCTGGCCGGGCTCAAGGCGGAGGCGGCGAAACTCGGCGTGAAGTAAGGCGCCTACAGCAGGTCGCGGCCGTGACGCCGGAGCCAGCGTTCGGCGTCACGCCACTCGGCGCAGACGGCCGCGACCTCGCGCCAGAACGCGCGCGAGTGGTTCGACTGCCGCAGGTGCATGAGTTCGTGCAGGATGACGTAGTCGGCAACGAACGTCGGCATCTGCATCAATCGCCAGTTCAGGGAAATCACGCCGCGCGTGGAGCACGACCCCCAGCGTGATCGCTGATTCCGGATCGTCACGCGGCTGACGGTCAGCCCGTGGCGCGCGGCCAGCTCGAGGCACCGCGCGGGCAGGACGTCGGCCGCCAGCGCCCGCAACCGCGCCTGTTCCTCGGCGTCACACGCGGCCGCGCGTTGTGCGCGGCGCTGGTGCTCGCGCCCGATCCACGCGCCCTGCGTTTCCACGAACCGGACGCCGGCCGCGAGCGACGCCCGCGGCGGCACCGTCAGCCGCAGCTCCCCGCGGTCCGTCATTCGAAGCACGTAGCGGCGCGCCCGGCGGTGGCGCACCACCCGCAGCGGCCATCGGCGCCCGTCCACGTCCACCTCGGCCGGCGCCTGGCGGCCGGGCGAGGGCCGGGTGCGCACGACGTCCCACGGCAGCCTGATCTGGAACGGGACCCGCACGCCGGCAGGGTACCATCCGCGGCCATCCGATCTGAAATAAACCCTAAGATTGTGAACAAACAGAACAAACAACAACAAATGCCCGTAAATTCGAGGATGTAAGGCCGTTTTGATTGATCAAATAGAAAGCAAGTAACTACTTGCTTTCTGGCGGGCGGCCACGGTAGGGTGACAGACATGGTTGTTGCAGACGTTCGCGAGTCGCTGCTCAAGGCCGCGCTCAAACTGTTCGCCGAACACGGAAGCCGCGGGGCCACCACCCGGCGCATCGCCCAGGAAGCCGGCGTCAACGAGGTCACCCTCTTCCGCCACTTCCCCACCAAACAGGACCTGCTGCACGCCGCCCTCGACAAGTTCGCCAACGAGACGCCGTACCAGCGTCTGCCCGACACCCCGCGGGACGTGGCCGCCGAGCTGGACGCCTGGGCCCGCGACCACCACAAACACCTCTACCGCCTGCGCGCCCTCATCCGGACCTCGATGGGCGAGTTCGAAGAGAACCCCGAGCAATGCAAGCAGGCGATGTGTGTCTCCATCCGGATTGCCAACGAGCTGACCGACTACCTGACGACCGCCCAGCGCGCGGGCCTCGTGGCCGGCGACATCACGCCGGCCGCGGCCACGGCGATGCTCATGGGCACGCTGTTTGCCGACGCGATGGGCCGCGACCCGATGCCCGAGCGGTACCCGTACACGATGCGCGACGGCGTCAGCCACTACCTGCAGCTCTTCCTGCGCGCCATCGGCGCCAACGGAGGCCGGTAATGCGCGGCCGCCTGCTCGTCCCCATGCTGGCCGCCGTGTGCGTGTGCGCGGCCGCCTCGGCCGCGGCCCAGACGCCGCTCGTCCTGACGCTCGAGGACGCCCTCGCGCGCGCCGAGGCGCACAGCGAGGCGCTCGCCATCACCGCAGCCGGCGAAGCCCGCGCGCGCGCGGACCTCAAGCGCACGAACTCGCAGAAGTACCCGCAGCTCGGCTTCCAGGGCGGCTACGACCGCACGCTCGCCTCGGAGTTCGCCGGCATCTTCGACTCGGGCTCCGGTGGCGACGACACCGACTTCAGCGATCTGCCGTTCGGGCAGGCCAACGCCTGGCGGTTCACCATCTCGGGCTCGCAGCTGCTCTACACCGCCGGACGCGTCGGCATGCAGCGCGATCAGGCCACGACGGGCATCCGCGCCGCCGAGCTGACCACCGCCGCCATGCGCGCGCAGGTCCGGCTCGACGTCACGCGCGCCTTCTACGACGCGGCCCTCTCCGAGCGCCTGCTGACCATCGCGCAGTCGGGCTACGACCAGGCGCACGCGGCCTGGGAGCAGACGCGCCTGGCCTATGACGCCGGCCGCCTGCCCGAATTCGAAGTCCTGCGCGCGCAGGTCCAGCGCGACAACCAGCGCCCCGTCGTCATTCGCGCGCGCGCCAACCGCGACAACGCGCTGCTCCGGCTGCACCAGCTGCTCGAACTGCCGGCCGGCACGCCGGTGCAACTGGCCGTGGATCTCGACGCGGCGGACCTGGCCGCCCCCGCGCCGTTTGCCGACGCGCTCACGGCGGTCCAGCAGCAGGTCGACCTGGCCTCGCGCACGACGCTGGCCCAGGCGGAGCTGGTCGTCCGCCTCCGCCAACTTGGCATCGATATCGTCCGCTCCGCCAAGCGCCCCACGGTGAGCGCGGTCACGACGTACAGCGCGACCAACTACCCGAAGAAGGTCTACCCGGATCTGAACCGCATCCGGAACAACTGGACCGTGGGCGCGCAGGTCACGATGCCCATCTTCGCGGGATTCCGCATTCCCGCCGAGGAAGCGGCGGCGAAGGCCGACCTCACCGAAGCGGAGGCCCGCCTCAAGCAGGCCCGCGAACTCGCCGCGCTGCAGCGCGCGACGGCCCTGCAGGACCTCGAGGCGGCGCGCGCGGCGTGGGAGGCCACGGCCGGCACGATTGCGCAGGCCGCCCGCGCCTATGAGATCGCGGAGCTGCGCTTCCGCGAGGGGCTCTCGACACAACTCGAACTGTCGGACTCGCGCCTGGCGCTGCAGTCGGCGCAGGCCAACCGCGCGCAGGCCGCGCGCGACCTGCAGCTGGCGCGCGTCCGCGTGGCGCTGTTGCCGGATCTGCCGATTGGGTGAACCACGCGCCGGACTCGTGGCTGGATGCTGAGGAAATCATGACGATGAATCGATTGGGTGGAATGGTGGCCGGCGTCGGTGTGCTGGCCCTGATCGCGGCCGGCTGCGGCGGTGGCGAGGCCGCCGCGCCCGCGCCGGCGGACTCGGCGCCGGCGACCGTGCAGCTCGCCCCGGAAAACGTGGCCACGGCCGCGCTCGCCGAACTGACGTCGGGCCCGTTCGTCTCGGGCCAGTTGACGCCGGCGCGTGAGGCCACGGTGCGCGCGCAGGTCGGCGGACCGCTCGTCAGCCTGACGGTCGACCGCGGCCGCGCGGTGCGCGCCGGCGAGATCATCGGCCGCATCGCCGCGCGCGACCTGGAAGACGCGATGGCGTCGGCGCAGGTGGCGGTCAAGTCGGCCGAGGCCGCGTTGACCGTGGCCCGCAGCGAAGCCGCGCGCACCGAGGCGCTGGTGAAGGGCGGCGCGCTGGCCACGCGCGACCTGGAGCAGGCGCGCAATCAGGTGACCGCCGCCGAGGCCCAGGTGGCCGCGGCGCGCGCCCGGGAGAAGTCGGTGTGGCAGCAGCTGGACGACACGAACGTGCGCGCGCCCATCGCCGGCATCGTGTCGGACCGCCCCGCCAGCGCGGGCGATGTGGTGTCGCCGGGCACGGCGCTGGTGACGATCATCGATCCGTCGAGCATGCGGCTGGAAGCGGCCGTGGCGTCGGATCAGATCGTACTCGTCCGGCCCGGCGCCAAGGTGCGCTTCCGCGTGCGCGGCTTCTCGACCGACGTCTTCACCGGCACGATCGACCGGCTCAGCCCGACGGCCGATCCGGTCACGCGCCAGGTCACGATCTTCGTGACGCTGCCCAACCTCGGCGGCAAACTCATCGCGGGCCTGTTCGCCGAAGGACGCGTCGACGCCGAGACGCGCTCGGGGGTCATCGTGCCGCTGGCGGCGGTGGACGAATCCGGTCCGACGCCGCTCGTCACCCGCATCCGCGACGGCAAGGCTGAACGCGTGCCCGTGCGCCTCGGCCTGCGCCAAGCCGAGGCGGAGCTGGTGGAGGTCATCGAGGGCATCGCCGCCGGCGACGTCGTCATCCTCGGCGCGGCGCGCACGCTGTCGTCAGGCACCCCCGTGCGCGTGGTGGGCGCGGTGCCGCCGACCGCCGCCATGCCGTCGGGAGTGTAAGCCATGTTCATTTCGGATTTCGCAATCCGGCGGCCGGTCATCACGGTCGTCTCGATGGTGGCGCTCGTGGTCTTCGGCCTGGTGGGCCTGACGCAGCTGCACACCGATGAATTCCCCGAGGTGCAGCCGCCCATCGTCGTCATCGCGGTGCCGTACCCCGGCGCCTCGCCCGACAACGTCGAGCGCGAGGTCGTGGAACCCATCGAGGAATCCCTCGCCGCCATCAGCGGCGTCCGGAAGATTCAGTCCTCGTCGCTCGACAGCTTCGCGACGATCACGATTCAGTTCACCTACGAGAAGGACCTGCAGGAAGCGGTGCAGGAGATCCGCGACGAGATCAACGAGATCCGCAACGACCTGCCGCCCGAGATGGAAGAGCCGGTGCTGACCAAGATCAGCCTCGACGACTTCCCCGTCGTGTCGCTGGCGCTGGCATCGAACACGTTGTCGATTCCGGAACTCACGCTGCTGGCCGACCCGGGCATCACCCGCCGGATCCGGGCGATTGGCGGCGTCGGATCGGTGGCGGTGGCCGGCGCCAATACGCGCGAGATGTCGGTGGAGCTGCGCCCGGACGCGCTGCAGACCACGGGCGTCAGCGTGGGCGAGGTGGTCGGGGCCATTCAGCGGCAGAACCTGGCGGCGCCGGTCGGCCGGCTGCAGGGCGCCAACGACGAACGCACCATCCGGCTGCGCGGACGGGTGGAGACCGCCGAGGACTTCATGCGCGTCATCGTCGCCGAACGCAGCGGCCGGGTGATCCGCCTGGGGGACGTGGCGAACGTGCGGGTCGGGGTCGAGGAGCCGCGCACCACCGCGGTGTTCTCGGGACAGGATGCCGTCGGCATCGACATCAAGAAGTCGCGCGGGTACAGCACCACCGCGGTGGCCGACGCCATCCGCGCCGAGATCGAGGCCATCCGTCCGACGCTGCCCGACGGGGTCGTCCTGCACATCGTGCGCGATGCCGGCACCCGCGTGGAGAACTCGGTCGCCAACGTCCAGTCGGCGCTCATCGAGGGCGCGGTCCTCACGGTGCTGGTCGTGTTCCTGTTCCTCAACTCGTGGCGGTCGACGGTCATCACCGGCCTGGCGCTGCCGGTCTCGGTCATCGCCTCGTTCATCGCCGTGTGGGCCTTCGGCTTCACGCTCAACACGATGTCGCTGCTCGGCCTCTCACTGGCCATCGGCATCCTGATTGACGATGCGATCGTGGTGCGCGAGAACATCGTGCGCCACGTGGAGATGGGCAAGAGCCACTTCGACGCGTCGCGCGAGGGCACGTCGGAAATCGGTCTGGCCGTCACGGCCACCACGCTCTCGATTGTCGTCGTGTTCATCCCGATCGCGTTCATGGGCGGCGAGGCCGAGCAATGGTTTGCGCCGTTTGCGCTGACCATCGCCTTCTCGGTGCTGGTGTCGCTCTTCGTGTCGTTTTCGCTCGACCCGATGCTGTCGGCCTACTGGCCCGATCCGCACGTGCCGATGGCGCAGCGAACGTTCATCTCGCGCGGACTCGATCGGTTCAATCAGTGGTTCGATCGCCAGGCGGATCACTACAAACGCGTCATCGGCTGGGCGCTGCGGCACCGGCTGGCGATGGTCGCGCTGGCGGTCGGATCGTTCGTCTTCGCGCTGGCGATGCCGGCGCTGGGGTATCTGGGCGGCGGGTTCTTCCCCGTGCAGGACGTCTCGGAGTTCGTCGTGCAGATCGAGACGCCGCCCGGGTCGAGCCTCGACTACACCCGGCGCAAGGCGGAGGAAGCCGCAGCCCTCGCGCGCGCGAAGGCGGGCGAGGTGCAGTACACGTACACGACCATCGGCGGGGTGACCGGCGCCGTGGACGAGGGCACGGTGTACGTCCGGCTCACGCCGAAGGCCGAACGCGCCAGGCACCAGGACACGATCGCCGCGGAATTGCGCGAGGAGTTCAAGAACCTCGGCGGGGTCACGGCCGCCATCTCCAGCGGCCGGCTCGACAACGCCAAGCAGATTCAGGTGCAGGTGCGCGGCGCCGACACGCGCGAACTGACGCGCATCGCGGAGGAGGTCATCACGCAGGTGCGCCAGGTGCCCGGCGCGGTCGACGTCGGGTTCTCGACCCGCGGCCAGAAGCCGGAACTCGACGTGCGGGTGGATCGCGCGCTGGCGGGCACGCTGGGGGTCACCGTCGCCGACGTCGCGCAGACCCTGCGGCCCGCCTTTGCGGGCATCGACGCGGGCGACTGGGTCGATCCCACCGGCAAGACTCGCGACGTGACGGTGCGCCTCGCCCCGGAGGTCCGGCAACGCGCCGCCGATCTGACCAGCCTGCCGCTCATCGTCCGCGACGCGCAGGGCCGGCCGTCGAGTCTGCCGCTGGGACAGGTCGCGACCATCTCGCAGTCGCTCGGACCGGCGCGCATCGACCACCTCGATCGCGATCGCGTCATTTCGGTGCAGGCCAACACCCAGGGCCGGCCGCTGACCGAAGTCATTGCCGAAATCCAGCGGCGCATCGACGCGATCGCGCTGCCGGCCGGGTACGCCATCACGCAGGGCGGCGAAACCGAGGATCAGCAGGAGGTCTTTTCGCGCATCCTCATCGCGCTCGGCGTGGCGGTGATGCTGATGTACCTGGTGCTGGTCGTGCAGTTCGGATCGTTCCTCGATCCGTTCGCCATCATGTTGTCGCTGCCGCTGTCGCTCATCGGCGTCGTGTTGATCCTGATGATGACCGGCGACACGCTCAACATCATGAGCATGATTGGCGTCATCCTGCTCATGGGCATCGTCGCAAAGAACGCGATTCTGCTCATCGACTTCGCCAAGATGGCCGAGGCGCAGGGCCTGCCGCGACAGCAGGCGATCATCGAAGCCGGCCGGCAGCGGCTGCGGCCGATCCTGATGACGACGTTTGCGCTCACGGCCGGCATGGTGCCGGTGGCGCTGGGCATCGGCGAAGGCGCGGACTTCCGCGCGCCACTGGGCCGCGCGGTCATCGGTGGCGTGCTGGCCTCGACGTTCCTCACCCTCCTGGTCATTCCGACCTTCTACGACCTCCTCGCGGGGGCGCGGAGTCGGGTCGGGAGACTTCTGAGGTCCTAGGGTCCAGGGTCCGGGGTCCGGCGGGGTCCGGGGTCCGGCGGGGTCCGGGTTGCGGTTAGTCTCCTAGAGAATATAGACTCTGGGAGTCTATGCCACGACCGCAGCCTGCCGGCCCACGCCCCGAGTCATTCCTGCCGCTGTCGGCGGTCGTCTTCGAGATTCTCGTCTCGCTGGCCGCGGCCGACCGGCATGGGTATCAGATCCTCACCGACGTCCGTGACCGATCCGGCGAGACGCTGCGCCCGGGGTCGCTCTACCGCGCGCTGGGGCGGATGCTGGACGAGGGCCTGGTCGAGGAACTGGATGAACGGCCCGATCCGGAGCTGGATGACGAGCGGCGGCGGTACTACCGGCTGACGGCCCTGGGCCGCCAGGTCGCCGCCGCCGAAGCCTCGCGGCTCGAACTGCAGCTGCGCCACGCGCGGGCGGCGCGCCTGCTGAAGCGGGAACGGCCATGACGCGCCTGGTCTTTCGCATCCTGCTGCTCACCTTCCCGCGGCGGCTCCGCGACCAGGTGGGCCGTCCGCTGCTGCAGACCCTGATCGCCGACAGCCATCCGGGCGGCCGTCTCTCGCCCGGGCGCTGGCTCGCCGGCGCGTGGGACCTGTGCCGGGCCGGACTGGCGGCGCGTGTCGCCGAACGCGCGTACCATCGCGCGCCCGGCCGCGGGCTGGGAGGCCTGCGCGACGATCTGGTCCAGGTCACCCGCGGACTGGCCGGACGCAAGGGATTCGCCGCCACGGTGATCGCCACGCTGGCGGTCGGCATCGCCGTCAGCGGCACCGTCCTCACCATCATCACCACGGTGTTCGTCCGTGAGCTCCCGTACCGCGACCCCTCGCGCCTGGCGTTCCTGTGGACGCGCCTGGCGTGGGTGGGCGTCCCGCGCGCGTGGGTCGCGGGTCCGCACATCGATCTCCTCGATCGCGAAGCCCAGTCCATCGAGGCCATCGTGCCCGTGCGCACGTCCTCGTCGTCGGTCCTCATCAACGGCCGCGCGGATGTGCTGGTCGCCGGTTTCACGCATGCGCCGCTGTTCGACGTGCTGGGGGTCGCCCCGGCCATCGGGCGCGCCTTCGTGGAGGCTGATGAACCCCGAAACGTGGCCATCCTCAGCCACCAGGTGTGGGCGCGCGACTTCGGCCGTCGCCCCGACATCGTCGGCGCCTCGTTCGACGTGGGCTCCGATCGCATGGAGATCATCGGCGTGATGCCCGAGGACTTCCGGTTCCTGGTGCACTCGAGTCTCGGCGCGCCGCGGGCCGTCGACATCTGGCTGCCCACCCGATGGCCGCTGCCGACGATGTCCGATGGATCGTTTGGTTTCGCGGCGCTGGTCCGCATCGCCCCGCATGCCACGCTCGCGCAGGCCCAGGCCGAACTGGAGATCCTCGGCAAACGCGTCGACGAGTCCCGCTTCAAGTCGCGCGGGTTCGGCTGGGATCTGACGCCCATCCGCGAAGACCTGACCGGTTCGGCCTGGGCGCCAATGCGGCTGCTCGGGTGGGCCGCCGCGTTGTTGTTCGTCGTGGTGGCGGCCAACATGGCCGGCCTCATGTTGACCCGCCATCTCGATCGCGAGCGCGAGTTCGCGGTGCGCACGGCGCTTGGCGCGCCGAGGCGCGATCTGGCGCGTCTCGTACTGCTGGAGTCGGTGGCGCTCTGGGTGACGGCCGCGGCGATCGGTCTGGGCGCGGTCGCCTTGATCGTGCCTGTGCTGGCCGGCGCGACGAGCCTGCCGGTGCCGCGGCTGCAGGAATTGCGATTCGACTGGACGGTCGCCGCCGGCACGCTGGCGATGTCGGCGCTGGGCGGCCTGTTGTTCGGCCTCATTCCCGCGTGGCGAGCCACTCCCCGCGCCTCGTCGATGACGACCACGCTCAATCGCCGCGGTCACTCCGCGCGCACGGGATGGGCGCGGTCGGTCCTGGTCGTCGCCGAAGTCGCGCTCGCCGCCACCCTCATCGCGGGCAGCGTCCTGTTGTTGCGGAGTTATCGCGCCGTCACGGCCAGCGACCCCGGCTTCCGCGCTGATGGCGTCCTGTTGTCGGAACTCCGGCTCGACACGCAGGCCTACCCGGAGGAGGACCAGGCGGTCGCCCGCTTCCGCGGCATCATCGAACGGGCCGCCGCGCTGCCGGGCGTGAGCGCGATCGGCGGCACCACCAGCCGGCCGCTCAGCGGACAGGCCGACCAGGCCCCCGTCACTCCCGAGGGATGGGTGCCGCGCGAGGCCGGGGCCACCAGCATCATGACCGACCTCATGCGCGTGACGCCGGGGTACCTCGGGGCCATCGGCATGTCGCTCATCGAGGGCCGCGACGTCGCGTGGTCCGATCGGCGCGATGGTCAGCCGGTCGTGGTGATCGACGAACGCCTCGCGCGCGAGGCGTGGCCCGACGGCCGCGCGGTGGGCCGGACGCTGCGGTACACAGTCAACGATTCGGTCACCGCCACCGTCATCGGCGTCGTCAGGCACGCGCGGCAGTACCGGTACGAACGCGATGACCGGCCGCAGATCTACGTCCCGCACGCGCAGGACACCACCGCGTTCCTCATCCTCGCGCTGCGTGTCGACGGCGACCCGATGGCGGTCGTCCAACCCCTGCGTGACATCGTGTCGGAGGCCGACCCGCGGATTCCGGTGTCGCAGGCCACGACCATGCCCGCGGTGGTGGATGACACGCTGCTGACGTCGCGCCTGCAACTGGGCCTGGTGGCCATCTTCGCGGTGGCGTCCATCGCACTGGCCGCCCTCGGCGTGTACAGCGTGCTTGCGGCGATGGTGCACGAACGCACCCGTGAGCTGGGCATCCGCATGGCGCTGGGCGCTGGCGTGGGCGCGATCCGCCAGGAGGTCTTCCGCCGGATGGCGGCCGTGGTCGGGGCCGGCCTCGTACTTGGCGGACTGGCCATCGTGGCGATGTCGTCGGTCGTCTCCCCGCTGCTCTTCGGCGTGACGACCCGGGATCTCGCCTCGTACCTGGTCACGGGGACGCTGGTCGTCCTGGGCGCCCTGCTTGCCGCCTGGCGCCCGATCCGGCGCGCCACGCGCATCGATCCCGCCATCGCGCTGCGCGCCGAGTAGGCTAAAGTCGTTCCATGCGACAGCATGGGCGGGTGGCGCTGGTGGCGCTGGCGTGCGGGTTGACGGCAACGGCAGCGGCCGCACAACCGACGGCCGGGCAGCCGCGCTGGCAGATTGAGGTGGTGGGCGGCGGCGCGTTGTTCGACCTGCCGACCTCCGGCGAGGCGGCATTGCCGCCGCTCGGACCCTCTCTGACCACCTCGAGCCCAGCCAACCCGAGCCGTCGGATCCCCACCTGGTTCCTGGCCGATGGCGCCTCGCTGCTCAACGGCGCCAACCGCGAGTTCGGTGTCGCCGCGCAGCTGCCGCCGATCGACGACGCGCTGGGATCATTGGGCCTGACGGGCTCCAATGCGCCGGTGGCCGGGCTGCGAATCAGGCGCTACCTGTCCGCGCGCCTCGCCATCGAAGCCGGCGCCGAGATTCATCTCGGCGCGTCCGACATCGATCCCGCGCTGCTCGACGCCGCCGAAGCCGCGCGCGCCGGTTTCGTGTCGGCCTTCACCGGCCTGTTCTCCACCGGACCGTTCTCGAACGTATCGGTCAATGCGTCGATGACCACGACACGCGCATCGGCGCGTGAGCTCGCGTTGTCGGGCGCCGTCCGATTCCACCTGACGACCGGACGGACGTCGCCATACCTGACGGCCGGCGCGGGTGTGGTCTCCGGCATCGGCGCGCGTCCGAGCGTGACGCTGCAGGGCGACTATGCCTTCACGTTCCTCAATGAGGCCAGGTTCGTCGAGTCGGACACACTCATCATCCGATTCGAGCAGAACACCGGCTTCGTCGGTGTCGCCGGCGCGGGTGTGAGCTCACGGATCGGCGAACGCTGGCTGCTGACGCTGGACGGGCGCGCCTACATCGGTGCGCCGACGTTGTCGATGCGGCTCGACTCCGCGCCGTCGGTGACGACGGCGACACCGGCCGGCGTCGTGGAGTCCTTCACCACGCCGGCCGTCCAGTTCAGCAACAACAGCAGTACCGGGCGCGCATCGACGCTGAGCGGAACGCCGCTGGGCGGGTTCCAGGCCTTCTCGACCAGCGGCGTGCAACTGCGTTACGTCGTCACCGCCGGGCTGGCGATCCGGTTCTGAATATCACAACGAGAACTGGAGGACTGGGAGGGCCAGGCCGAGAGCGCAGGCTGCGCGCCCGGCTCCGCCGGCCGTCCGACGTGAAGCGTCAGACACACGAAAGTGCGTTCTGATCGTGCGCGGCACTTTCGTGTGCCTGACGCTTCGCGTCGGGCACGCCGCCGAAGGCGGCGTGCAGCCTGCGCCTCCCAGCGCTCCATGCCTCGTTGTGAACCATCTGATCGCTAACGATCGATACGCAGTGAGAAGATGCCGAGGCCGTGGGTCGCGGCGATCAGCAGGCCGCGCTCGGGCGCGATCTCCAGGTCGACCATGACGACCTCCGGGAAACCGGCGCCGGCCACCGCCCACTGAGAGGACCCGCGCCGCAGCACGAGCGGGCCGAAGTCGGTCGCCGCGTACAGGTTGCCGCGCACGTGGTCCCAGGCAATCGTGTTGATCGGCAGGTCCCCCAGGTCGGCATCCAGCAGCGTGAACGTCACCCCGCCGGAGGACGGGTCGAACACCACACGGAAGATGTGGCCCGGGGTCGAGGGCGTCAGCGCGTTGAAACCCGTGTACGAGACGAACGCGGCATTGACGTCGGCCGGATCGGCGAAGATGCGCGTGACGAAACGGCCGGGGGTGGACGCCGAGTCGATGCGCGTGAAGGTCACCTCGGCGGCCGGACCGTCGGCGTTCTTCGAGATGAACAGCCGGCCCTTGCTGGTGGCGGCCCACAACGTCCCGGCGTCACGCGGCGTCCGCTCGGCCGCGACGACGATGCCGCCCTCGCGATCGCTGCCATAGAAGTCGCTGGTCAGGTCACCCGGTTTGCGGCTCGTCGAATCCGGGGTGGTCTGCGAGGCAAACGGATACGCGACGCCCAGCGGCCGCCAGTCGCCGCAGGAGACGCCGGCCACCGCGCCGGTCGGGAAGCGGCAGTTCGTTTCCAGGAATGCCTGCGGCCCGCCGTTGTTCTGCGTCCGCCAGATGTGCTGGAAGCCCGTGAACTGCGTGTCGGGGTTGACGGTGTCGAACGTCAGGAACTGCCGGCCGGTCGACGTCGTGACGGTGGCGCGTTCACCGGCGCTGCGGATGGGATCATCGGTCCTGACCCACTGGGCGGCGTCACCGTTGCGGAAGTTCGTGAAGAACCGGTCGCTCTGGAAGCTGGCGAACAACACCGACGACCGCGTCGGATGGAACCCGGAGGCGGAGGTGCCGTCGCCAAACGCGAACAACGGCTTCCAGATGCGCGGATCCCCCTGTCCGTCGTACCAGATCGTGCTGTTGTCCTGCAGACCGCCGAGCAGGCGCAGCAGCGGATCCCGCGGGTCAACCGCCACATTGTAGAACTGCATGGTCTGCAGCCCCTTGTTCAGGAAGTACAGGCGATTGGGCACACGCTGGAGGACCGTGCTGCACTGCGGCGCGGATCCGAACAGGGCCGAACACCGGCTGGTGATGTCGGCAAACGCCCCGTCGTTGCGCACCACGCCGCCGTCGGATCCGACAAACGCGATGTTCGGATCTTCGGGATGGAACACGACCGACCGCACGTCCACGTGGCTGCTGGCGCGCGGATTCTGCGCGTCACGGCCGAACCCATGGAAGCGCACGCCTGCGTCGATGGACCGGATGGTCGGCTCCCCGTAGGTCGGCGTCGCCACGCCGCCCACCACCACCACATCCGGCTGCCCCGGAGGCGTGGCGACCACCAGATCGTAGAAACACTGCGCGCTGCAGATGGCCCGGCTGATGGATCCGACGTTCGCGGTGTTGTTCGACGACAGCGCCTGCCAGGCGGACGTGTTCGTGAGGTTCGCGCCCGACCCGGTCACCAGCGTCGAGGCCGGCACATCGGCGTTGTCGAGGCGATACAACCCCTGCGGCGTCGTCGATTGTGTGCCGTTGTAGACATACAGGCGCGTCCGCCCGTCCTTCACCGTCACGTCGAACGCCGCGTAGTCCTGGTAGCGGCTGCCGCCCACGGTGGCAAACACCGGCTTGAACGACGCGTCACCGCCTTCCAGCGACGGCGCCGACCGGTGAATGCCGTTGTTGAACGCGGACGCGTACACGGTCGTTCGCGTGCGCGGGTCCAGCACGACATGGCGCACACCGATGACCGTATCGACGACGCCGGGATTGAGCTGCCCCGTCTGCGGCAGGATCGGCTCGAGCGGCGGCACCCACAACAGGGTCCAGCTCACCCCGCCGTTGTCGGTCTTGTACAGCCCGACGCGCGGCTGCGGATAGCCCGTCTGCTGACTCTGCCCACCGCGCACGGCGGTCATACCCAACATGGCCGTGGTCGTCGCCACATACATCGTCTGCGGCCGTCCCGGCTCGATCACGACCGTGCTGATGCCACGCGTCATCGTGAAGTCAATGGTCGTCGGCGCCACCGCCGTGTCGACGATCGAAGTAGTCACGCGCGTCCATGTGTCTCCGCCGTCGATCGACTTGTAGAGACCTGTGCCCGCGTTGGAGTTCTGCGGCGAATTGGTTTCGCCGGTGCCGACGTAAATCGTGTTGCCCGTGGGATCGTTCGGATCCACCGCGAGCGCGCCGATGCTGTTGGTGCGCAGACCGCGCGAGATCCACTGCCAGCGCGGGTCCTCGGTGTTCATCGCATCGTCGGTGCGCCAGACACCGCCGCCGGCCGTGCCCACCCACAGTCGGCACGGACCACGCATCCGGCAGGTGGGTGAAATCGCGAGCGCGGACACGCGCCCGGAGACGCTTTGCGCCGTCGTCGCCGTGGCGGACTGCAGGACGGTTTCAGGCCCCAGGCTTTCCCAGACGGCGCCGAGCGGCGTGGCGCCGGTACGATACGCCAGCCCGCGGTAGATCCAGAAGCGTTCCGTGGAGGCGCGGCGGACCTCCAGGCTGCCGGGCGTCCCGGGAAACGCGCGCACGTATTCTTCGAGGTCGTAGTATCCGAGCGGCGAATAGCCCTCGGGTTTCTGCGGTTCCTGAGCTTGTGCAGCCAGCACGATCGAAGCCCCGGCCAACGCCAGGCCAGCAAGTCCCACCCGCCATCGCAGTCTGCGCATGGGCACATTCTCCCCTTTGCCGCCACTTGCCGCTACTTGCCTCTCCGAACCTTGGCTCGCACTACAACGTAGTATCAGCCGTGGGTACGTATCTGGGCGAATTCGAGCAACTGGTGCTGCTGGCCATCGTCCGGCTGGGCGAAGAGGCCACCGGCGCGGGCATCCGGCAGGCCGTCGAGGAAGGCAGCCAGCGGACGGTATGGATCGGCGCGATTTACACGACGCTGCAGCGCATGGCGGACAAGGGACTGGTGGACGCCGCGGTCGTGGAACCGTCCGCGGCGGGCCAGCGCCGGCGCAAGGTCTACGCGCTGACCACTGAAGGGCAGGCGGCGCTCGGCCGCGCGTACGAAACCTGGGCGCGCATGACGCGGGGCCTCCGGCCCAAGCTGGAGTCGCTCTGATGCCTCAGCCCCCGGCGGCGTTGCGCTGGATCGCCGGGCGGCTGCTGCCCGCGTCCCAGCGCGAGCTCGTGCTCGCCGACCTGGATGAAGACTACGGCCGGCGGCCGCGGCGCGCGGCGCCGTGGTATCTCGCCCAGGCCATTCACGTCGCCCTGACGCGCCCCTGGCGCGTGCGCGACCGGTTCACACAGACGGAAAGCAGGCACCTCATGTGGTCAACGATCTGGCAGGACGTGCGGTACGGACTTCGGACGCTGCGCAAGGCACCGGGCTTCACGGCCGTCGCCGTGTTGTCACTCGCGATCGGCATCGGGCTCAACAGCACGATCTTCGCGATGGTCGACAACCTGCTGTTCCGGCCGCTCCCCTACGCCAACCCCGACCGCATCGTCGCCGTGTACACCAGTGACGGGCGCGGCGAACGATTCGGGTCGTCGTCATATCCGGACCTGCGCGACCTGGCGGCCGGGTCGTCCACCCTCGAGGCGCTGGTCGGCCATTCCATGATGTTCGCGGCCGTGAGCATCGAGGGCGACAACCGCCTGGCCTTTGGTGAGGTGGTCACGGCGAACTATTTCAGGACGCTCGGCATTCCGCTGGCGATGGGCGCGGGATTCGAGCCGTCGCACGAGCAGGGCGAGGGCGCCAGCCCCGTCGTGATCATCAGCGACCGGCTCTGGGCGCGCAGTTTCGGCCGCGCGCGCGACATCATCGGCCGCACGCTCAAGGTCAAGAGCCGGCCGTACACGATCGTCGGCGTCACCACCCGCGCGTTCACGGGATCGATCCCCGGCGTCGAGGCCGACCTCTGGATTCCGGTCACGATGGTCGACGATGTGGAACCGGCGGGCCAGCTGGATTCGGTCCCATCGGCCACGGGCACCACACGCCTCACGCAACGGGGCAATCGCTGGTTGTTCCTGAAGGGCCGCCTGCGTGACGGCGCCACGATTGACGCGGCGCGCGCCGATCTCGACACGCTGATGCAGGGGCTCGCCGCCACGCACCCCATCAGCAACCGCAATCGCTCGAGCCATGTGTTGCCCGCCGAGCAGGTGCGGTTTCATCCGGACATCGACCAGGTGATGCGTCCGGCGGGCGCGGTGCTGGCCGGCGCGGTCGGCCTCGTGCTGCTGATTGCGTGCGCGAACCTCGCCAACATGTTGCTGGCGCGCGGCGCGGCTCGTACGCGCGAGATGGCGCTGCGGTCGGCCATCGGCGCCAGCCGGGTGCGCCTCGTCCGGCAGATGGCGGTCGAAAGTCTGGTGCTGTCGCTGGCCGGCGGCGCCGCGGGTCTCATGCTGGCCGTCTGGGCCACCTCGTGGATCGTCAACGCCCGTCTGCCGATCGAACTGCCCATCGTGTTCACGATGCCCATCGACTGGCGGCTCGTCGCCTTCACCGGCGGGCTCGCCGTGTTCACGGGACTCGCGTTCGGCCTGCTGCCGGCGCTCAAGGCGTCGCGGCCCGATCTCGTGGCATCGCTCAAGGACGATGCCTCGCTGGCCTCGCCGGGACGCCGGTTCAGCGTCCGCCACGCGCTGGTCGTGACGCAGGTGGCCGTGTCGGTGGTCCTGCTGGTCGGCGGGCTGCTGCTCGTGCGCAGCCTCTTCGCGGGATTCAACGCCAACCCCGGCTTCGAGGTCTCGGGCCTGGTGACCTCCACCGTCAGCATGGACATGCACGGCTATGACGATGCCCGGTCGAAGCGTTTCTTCGAGGATGCCGTCCGTCGCGTCGGCCTGCTGCCGGGCGTCACGTCAGTGGCGCTGGCCGAACGGCTGCCGTTTTCGCCGAACAACCACACGACGACGCTGGTGATCGACGGCCGTCCTGAGGCCACGCCGGCCACGGGTGCATCGGTGAGCACCACGCGCGTGTCGGCCAACTACTTCGAGACACTGGGTGTGCCGCTGCTGGCGGGCCGCGCCTTCGACAGCCGTGACACGCCCGAGTCGACGCGCGTCGCGATCGTGTCCGAGACGTTCGTCAAGACGTTCTACCCGAATGGTGATGCGCTGGGGCATCGCGTCCGCCTGCGCGACCAGTCCGGCCCGATCGTCGAGATCATCGGCATTTCGCGGGACTATGCGACGTTGTCGGTCGGGGAACGGCCGCGGCCCGTCATCCACTTCGCGGCGTCACAGCGGCCGGCCAACGCGTACAGCGTGCTGGCGCGGACCAGCGGCGACTCCACCGCGTTGACCCAGGGAATTGAACGCGAGCTGCGCGCGCTGGAACCCGAAGTGGTGTTCCTCGAACTGGGCACGCTGGCGCGCATGGCGGCGACCTCGATGCTGCCCATCTCGCTCGGCGCGGCCATCTTCGGCGGCCTGGCCAGTCTCGCCATGCTGCTGGCCGGCGTCGGCCTCTACGGCGTCATCGCCTTCAGCGTCGCGCGCCGCACACGCGAAATCGGCATCCGGATGGCGCTGGGATCCACGACGGGCCGGGTGATCAGTGGTGTCCTGCGCGAAGCACTCACCATGGTGGGCGTGGGCACCGTGATCGGCGTCGTGCTGGCCGCCGTGGGCGCGCAGGTGCTGAGCAGTGTGCTGCTTGGCGTGAGCGCCCTCGACCCGCTGAGCTTCCTCGGCGCCGTTGCCCTGCTCGCGGTCGTGGCGGGTGTCGCCGCCATCGTCCCGGCACGCCGGGCAGCCGCGGTCGATCCGTTGACGGCGCTGCGGACGCTGTGAACCGCTCTGGCTATGCGCCGGCAGGCGCCCGGTTCCGGCCCGTGACGATCGCGATGACCGTGCCGCGCCGGGCCTGATCGCGCCGGAGTGCGGCGACGGACGCGGCACCGGACGGCTCTGTCACCAGGCCCTCATTCGCCTCGAGCCACGCCATCGCCTCACGCAGCTCTTCTTCACTCACCGCGATCACGTCATCCACCAGGCGCGTGATGGCGTCCACATTTGGCGCCAGAGGACGACGGACAGCGAGGCCGTCGGCGATGGTGTCCGCCGAGGCGGTTTCGATGACCCGGCGGGCGCGCCATGACTGCAGGTACGCGGGAGCCTCGGCGGCGACGACACCGACGACGGCAATGGGACGGCCGCTGGCCTTGAGGCGGGTCGCGACTCCGCGGATGAGCGCCGTGTCACCCATCGGCACGTACACGGCGTCAATCGCCGACGCCTGATCGAGCAACTCGGCGCCGATGGTGGCGGTCCCGTCCGGCACATCAGGGTTGGACGCATCGTGCAGGAAGAACGCGCCCGTGCGCGCGACGTGAGCGGCGGCGCGGTCGATCGCGTCTGTGAGGTCCCGCCCGTCCTCGACCAGCACGGCGCCGCGATCGCGGATGCGCGCGGTCTTCACGGCGTTGGCGTGCGCCGGCACGAAGATCCGCGCGGGCACACCCAGCTCGCGCGCCGCCCAGGCAACGGCCGCGCCGTGGTTGCCCGTGCTGGCGGCCACGACTTCCGTGATCGGTCCGGCCTCGATGGCCCTGGTCAGCGCCACCCAGGCGCCGCGCACCTTGAACGTGCCGGTGGGCAGGACCGTTTCGTCCTTGAGCCAGACCTCACGATCGGCCGAGCAGAGCGAGGGCGCGTGCCGCAGCGGCGTCGGCGTGAACGGCCAGCGGGCCACGGTCATCTGGCCCGCCAGAGTTTCCACGTCACCGGCCCGGCCTCGGCATCGCTGATGGGCATGCCCGCAGCCTTCAGGGCCAGCTTGATCTGGCCGTGGTGATAGCCCTCGTGAAAGATGAGGAACGACACCAGCTGCGTCGGGTGGGCGTAGTCCAGATCGAACGGCCGCCCGGCCGTCACACGCCCGGCGACGGCGGCGCGCACACACGCGCCGCTGGCGGCCAGCTGCGCGGCAAGCGTCTCCACATCGCCGGCGTCATTCCATTCCGTCGCCGGCATCGCGCCGGCATGTTCCGGCGCGTTCTCCTGCACGGAAACCATGCGCTCGTGATGCATGTGCGAAAACATCGCGGCCACCGTCGGACTGCCCGGCAACGCGCGCGCCTGCAGACCGGCGGCCGGCACCAGCCGGGCGAGATTGATGAGGACGGCGTTGTGGCGGTCCCAGGTATCGAGCAACGTCTCGAGCAGCGGATCGAGCGGCATGCCCTATTCTCGCAGCACCTCGACGGGCGCGACGCGGCCGGCCCGCAAGGCGGGCTGGAGCGTGGCCACCAGCACGGCCGCGAGCAGCGCGGCCGGCAGCGCGATCCACAGGCGACCGTCCCACGGCGACACCCCGAACAACATCTCGCCGGAATCGAGCGCGCGCGCCGTCAGGGCGGCCAGCGGCGCGCCGAGGCAAAGACCGACCGCCGCGAGCGCCAATCCTCCTTTGAGGAACAGCCCCACGACGTCGACGGGCGTCGCGCCGATCGCCAGGCGTACACCCACCTCGCGCCGACGCTGCGCGACCGCGTACGCCACCACCGCGAACGTGCCAAGACACGCCAGGAGCAACGCCAGCAGGGCAAACACTGTGAAGGTGGTCGCCAGAAACCGTTCGCCCCAGGTGGTCAGGCGACGCCGCTCGGTCAGTGTCAGCACATCAAACGTGGCGAAGGACGGATCAACGGCGCGTACAGCCTGCCGCAGGGCCTGCGACAACGGCGCCGGGTCGCCGGACGCACGCGCGAGGATCGCCATCGTCCGGCCCCCCTGCCGGGCGTAGGGAATGTACAGATTGAGTTGCGACTGCGGCGTCGTCTCGCCGAATTCCTCGTACACGAGATTGGGCGCCACACCCACGACACGCAGCGTCGTGGTGATCTCGCCTCTGGCGTTCACCACTGGCAGCGGCCGGTCGAGCGCCGACTGCCCCGGCCAGAAGCGATGCGCCAGCCGTTCGTTCACGATGACCACCGGCGCCTCGTCGTCCGCATGTTCGGCCGCCGTGAACGTGCGGCCCGCCAGCAGGCGCAGGCCAAGGGTGTCCCAGAGCCCTGGTGTCGCCGCAATCGCGGTCACCCCCATCGACTCGGTCGCGCCGGCATCGGGTGGCCGCACCAACACCGTCGACCCGCCATCGTCTGCCGGAATGGCCTGCGTGACCGCCGCCGCCGTGACGCCGGGAATCGCCGCAACGGTCTCGGCGATCTTCGAGACCACAGCGGCTCTGGCTTCGATGGGATCATAGGGATCACCGGCGATGTAGAAGCGCCCGCTCAGCACCTGGGCGGGATCAAAGCCCGCGTCGGCGCGCTGAAGCGCGACGGCCGACGCCGCCAGCAGCGTGGCGCCCGTCAGCAGCACGAAGCTGACGCTCACCTGAGCCACCACCAGTCCGCGCTGCACCCGGCGATGGCCGCGTGTGCCGCCGGCCACGCGCACGGCGGTGCCGGCCGCGCCGGTGTCGACGCCCGACAGCCGAAGCGCGGGGACCAGCCCTGCCAGCAGGGCCACGCCGACCGTCGCGGCCAGAGCCGTCAGGAGTACACGCCAGTCAATCGCTGGCTGCGCCCAGTAGACCGGAAGCTCGGCCACCATCGCCAGCAGCGCGCGCAGTCCCCAGAACGACAACATCACGCCCAGCACACCCCCGACGGCGGCAATGACGGCGGCCTCCGCCAGCAGCAGCGAGATCAGACGCCCACGGCTTGCGCCGAGCGCCGCGCGAGTCACCAGCTCCTGCGTGCGCGACGCGCCGCGGGCAATGAGCAGCCCCGCGACGTTCGCACACGCCACCAGCAACAGCAACACGACCGCGGCCAGCATCGAGGTCAGGCCGCTGCGGTCCTGCACGTGATAGTCGCGAAGCGTCAGCAGGTGCAGGCCCCAGTCCCGGTTGGTGTCGGGGTATTCGCGCGCGAGCGTGGCGCTGACCCGTTCAACATCGGCCGCCGCCTGCGACATCGTCGCGTCGTGCCGCAGCAGTCCGAATCCGATCAAGGCCCGGTTGCCGCGCCCCTCGACCCGATTGCCCGCGTACGGCAGCCACACCTGGTGCTGCTCGGGAAACAAGAAGCCTTCGGGCATGACGCCGATGAGCGTCACCGGTCTGGCATTGAGGAGGATGGGTCGACCCACCGCGGACCGGTCCGCCCCCAGCAGGTTCGTCCACAACGCGTGACTGACGATGACGACGGACTCGAGACCGGGCAGCGCGGCCTCGTCCGATCGGAAGAGACGGCCTTCGATCGGGCTCACGCCGAGCATCGCGAACAATCCCGGGGTGACCGACGCGCCGAGCACGCGGGCCGAATCGTCGGCGGACGCCACCGAGAAGTTGCGGTCGATGACACCTTCCACGGCGTCGAACGTGACCGCGCGCTCGCGCAGATCCATCAGGTCGGCGTACGACAGTTCGGAGTCGTTCCAGTCGCGGGCCTGGGAGGGATGAGTCGAATGAATCGTGACGAGCCGGTCGCTGCGATCCCCAAACGGCAGCGGGCGCAGCAGCAGCGCGTCCACGATCGCGTAGACGACGGTAAACGCACCGATGCCGAGCGCGAGCGTCAGAATGGCGGCCAGTGAAAAGCCGGGTACACGGCGAAGCGATCGGCCGCCGAGGCGCAGGTCGGCGGCGATACGGGAGAGGAGGCCCGCCGCGCCGGCGCGGCGCTCGCGGCGCACGTCGCGGCGAAGCCCGATGACCGTGCGCGCGGCATCCACGAACGCGCGCCAGCGGCCGCCCGGCCGATCGCGGCTCATCGACGCGGCGGTGGCGATGACTTCGTCGCCGAACCGCTCGCGGAACTCCGGCGGGCACAGGCGCAGCAGCCAGCGATAGATGAGGGGCGTCGGCATGCCCTACACCAGGCTCTTCCGGCGTCTGGCCGCGGCCACCACCCGGGCCATGCGGGCCAGGTCAGCCTCCAGCACCTGACGACCCAGCGGCGTCGTCCGGTAGTAGCGGCGGCGTTCATCCTCGCTGGATTCCCCTGCGGGCCTGGGGACCTCGACGATCAGCTGGTCCATCAGCAGGCGGCGCAGGGTCCGGTAGAGCGCCCCCGTCTGCAGCACCCACTCGCCGGCGGAGCGGGCCTCAACCTCCTTGATGATGGCGTAGCCGTGCAGGGCCCCGGCATCGAGCGCCATCAGGATGTAGGCGACATCGGACTTGAGCGGCAGGAACGACGCGGGGTCGGGACGAGGCATGGGACAGGGTAGATCAGCTATGTGCAAATTGTCTATAGACAACTTGGAAATGGATCAATGGATCAATGGATCGATGGATCGATGGATCGATGGCGCCGCGGACCCTGGACCCTGGACCCTTGGACCCTGGACCCCTCAAGATCTCAACGTCTGCGCCGGATCGAGGCGCAGGATGCGCAGCGCGGGCAACACGGTGGCCACGGTCGCCACCACCAGCAGGAAGCCGGCGGCGCCCAGGTAGGTCGGCACGTCACGCTCGGCCACGCCGTACAACACCGACGCCACCAGCGACGTGGCCGGCTGGGCAAGCGCCATCCCGATGGCGATGCCGGTGATGGTCAACGCCAGGCCTCCGAGCGCCACCCGCCCCACCGTGCCTGACGGCGTCGCGCCCAGCGCCAGGCGAATGCCGAACTCCCGCGTCCGTTCGATGACCGCCTGCGAGATGACGCCATGCAGCCCAATCGCCGTCAGAAGCAGCGCCGCGACCGCCAGCAGGCCGACCAGCGTGGTCAGCATCTCTTCGAGCCGGGTGGCCTCGGCCCGGACCTCGGACATCCGGCGGATGGCTCCGACGGCCAGCTGTGCATCCACCCGCCCCAACGCCCCGCGGATCGCCTGCTCCGCCACCGCGGGATTGACGGCCCTGACACTCACCACCGGCGGGAACCACACGTGCGTGGACACAATGCCCGCGTTGATCTGCGCGGCCGGCACATACACGCTCGGTGAGCTGACAATGGGACCGGGGGTCATGCCGTTGATGATGAAACCCGGACGCTGCTGCACGTCGGCTACGACGCCCACCACTTCACGTTCGACGCCGCCGACCCGCATGACGCGCCCCAGCACATCCCGATCCTTCGAGTAGAACCGCTCGAACGCCTCGTTGACGACCACCACGGGCCGGGCGTCGGCGCGATCCTGCGCCGCCAGCACACGCCCGCGTCGCAACGCGATCTGGAACGTGTCGAAATAGTCCGGCGTCGCGTAGGTCACACTCGTGGTCCACGCGGACTGATCGCCGGGATACCGGAAGCCCATGTTCAACGCGCGCTGGAACGGCAGCCCCAGCGAGATCGACGCCGCCTCGATGCCGGGCGTCGCGCGGACGGCCTCCAGCGTCCTGTCGAACAACGTGTTCACCGACTCCGGTGTCGTGTATCGCGCGTCGAGCAACGGCACCGCGGCGGTCACGAGGCCTTCCGGGGAGAATCCGGGATCGATGGCGCGCAGATTCGCGAACGTGCGGACCAACAGTCCGGCAGCCACCAGCAGGACGACGCCAAGCGCCACTTCCGCCACGACCAGCGCGCGTCGCATCCACTGACGCGAACCTCCCGCCACCGCGCGGGTACCGCCTTCCCCCATGGCCGCCTGCATGTCGAGCCGGCTGGCCTGCAGCGCCGGGACCAGTCCGAACAGCAGACTGGTCACCATCGACAGACCCGCCGTCGCCAGCACCACGCGCCCATCCATCGTCACACGCTGCCAGTCGGAGAATCGCTCGCCGGCCAGCGCCTGCAATCCCTGCAGGCCGAACCAGCCGACGACCAGTCCCGCCGCGCCGCCGATCAGCGCCAGCACGAGACTCTCGATCAGCAGCTGCCGGACGACGGGCCACCGGCCCGAACCCAGCGCCATACGGGTCGCGACTTCGCGTGTGCGCGTCGCGCCCCGCGCCAGGAGCATCGCGGCCAGATTGACACACGCAATCACCAACACGAGCGCCGCGGCCGCGCCGAGCATGACGATGACCTCGCGCATGTCGGCGCGCAGCGTCTCGTCGAACCGGACGAGCGTCACCGTGGCCGTCACCTCATCACTCAGACCTCGCTCGCGCAGGGACGGATCGAGCGCGGGACGCAGCTGGGCGGTGATGGCGTCCGGGACGGCGCCGTGCGGCAGCCGGATCACGATCTGGTAGTTCGTCCCGCCGCCCTCGCCTGAGGTCGACGGCCGCAGCGGCGTCCACACGTCCGCATCGGTCGTCCCGCGGAATCCGGCGGGCATCACGCCGACGACCTGCCACGACTCGCCGCGCAACTGGACGGTGCGTCCGATGACATGCGCATCGCCGCCGAACACGCGGCGCCACGTGTCATGGCTGAGGATGACGACGGCGGGGCCGCCCGGCACGTCTTCCTCCGGCAGAAACTCGCGACCCAGCTCCGGCGCCGCGCCGAGGACGCGGAAAAACCCGGCGCTGACGCGTTGCTGCTCGACGTACAGCGCCTGCCCGTCGAGCGCCAGATTCACGCCCGACACCATGTCGCTGTACACCGCGGAAGAGGAACCGAGGGGCGTCTGCGAGAGGGCCCGCCACGTGTAGCCGTCCTGCCCCGTGCCTGAGAACCGGCCGCGCGGGGTCGTCATGTCGGCGTTGAGCAGATACAGCCGCTCAGGTTCGTCGAGCGGCAGCGGCGTGAACAGCAGGCCATTGGCCAGGCTGAACACCGCGGTATTGGCGCCGATGACCAGCGCCAGCGTGGCCACGGCCGTCAGGGTGAAGCCCGGCGCCCGCCGCAGGACACGCAGGGCATATCGAACGTCGCGGGTGATCGTGTCGAGCCACGGCAGCTTCTGCACGTCGTCGACCTCCTCGCGAACCCGGCGGGCATTGCCGAGCAGCAGGCGGGCCTGCCGGCGGGCCTCGGACGGCGGGACGCCGCGGGCGATCAGGTCGTCGATGTGGTGATCGAGATGGGCGTCGAGTTCCGCCTGACGATCGGCATCACGACGACGACGGATGAACCAGGGAGCCCAGGCCATGCGAATCCTCCTAGACCGGCCGCATTACGCGATGCACCGCGCGCGCCAGTTGTTCCCAGCGTGTCGCTTCGGCGTGCAGTTGCCTCCGGCCGGCCGCGGTGAGCGTGTAGAACCGCGCGCGGCGGTTGGACTCGGAGACACCCCAGGAGGACGTGATCCACCCGCGGTCCTCGAGCCGCTGCAGCGCGGGATACAGCGATCCCTGTTCGACCTGCAGCACATCGTCGGACCGCCGGGCAATCGTGGAGGCAATCGCGTACCCGTGCGCGGGTCCCAGTTGCAGCGTCTGCAGCACCAGCAAATCGAGTGTGCCCTGCAGCAGATCGCCGGACGAAGCCGTGGCCTTCCGTGTCATCGCGCCTCCATCAGAACTTCTAGTGGAGACTGAGACGAGGTTACGGGGAAAAAGGTTGTGGTCCGAGGTCCGGCGGGTCCGGCGGGGTCGGCATGACCCAAGTGGTCCGGGTGTTCGAACCACACCGGCCCGATGGGCGGCGCGCCGGTCGAGGTACAGTGCCAGGCATGAAATCAGGTCTGTTCTCAATCGGAGCCGGGGTGATCGCACTGGCAGCGGCGTCCGTGTCCGGACACTCGCACGATGACACGAGGGACTGGCCGGGGTTTCGCGGGCCCCTCGCCAACGGCGTCGCGGAGGCCTCGCGGCTGCCGGACGCGTGGTCGACCACCGAAAACGTCCGTTGGGTCATCAACCTTCAGGGCCGCGGCTGGTCATCACCCGTGATCTGGAAGGGCGTCGTGTACCTGACGTCCGCGATCAGCAACAAACCGTTCAAGCAGCCGTCACCCGGCCTCTACGGCAACGACTACATCGCGGAACTTCGGGCGAAAGGCCTGCCGCCCGCCGAGGTGAACCGGCTCGTGCGCGAGCGCGACAACGAGGTGCCCGAAGAGTCCGACGAGATCCGATACATGTTGTTCGCGTTCGACGCGGCCACCGGGAAGGCGTTGTGGGAACGCGAAGTGCACAAAGGCCTGCCGTTCGGCGGACGCCACCGCAAGAACACGTACGCGTCCGAGACGCCGTTCACCGACGGTGAACGTCTCTACGTGTCCTTCGGCCAGAACATCGGCATGTTTGCGTTCACCCTCGACGGCACGCCCCTCTGGAAGAAGACCTGGCCGCCGCAGCGCATCTATCTCGATTTCGGCACGGCGTCGTCACCGGTGGTCCACGACGGCAAGGTCTTCCTCCTGCAGGACAGCGAGCAGGAGTCGTACCTCACCGCGTTGGACGCGCGCACCGGTGAGCAGCTGTGGCGGGCGGCGCGGTCCTCGGAGGGGATTCTGCACTCGTCCTGGAACACGCCGTACATCTGGAAACACGCCGGCCGCACGGAAGTGGTGGTCACCGGCCACCGGTCGGTCCGCAGCTACAGTCTCACCGGCGAGGAACTGTGGCGCATCGTGATTCCCGGCACGACGATGCCGACGCCGTCGGCGTTCGCGGCCAACGGCATGTTGTATGTGGGCACGGGCGCGCAGGGCGGCGATGCGTCGCGGCCGTTTTTCGCCATCCGGCCGGGCGCATCCGGCGACATTTCGCTCAAGGCGGACGAATCGAACAATGCGTTCATCGCGTGGTCACATCCACGCGCGTCCGGCTACACGCCCTCCCCCGTGCTGGTCGACGGCCGGCTGTATCTGCTGCACGACACCGGCATCATGGCCGTGCTCGACGCGGAAACCGGCAAGGAACTCTACAAGGCGCGTGTCGGCGGCGTCGGGCACACGTTCTCCGCCTCGCCGCTCGTGGCCGGCGGCCGCATCTACTTCTTCGATGAAGAGGGCACGACCATTGTGGTCACCCCGGGCGCGGAGTACAAGGAAGTCCGGCAGAACTCACTCGACGAAATGACGCTGGCCTCGCCCGCGGTGGCCGACAATTCGCTGTTCATCCGGACCGAGACGAAGCTCTATCGCATCAGCGAACCAGGGTTGCCCAGACGCTGAGTCTCGGACCCCGAACGGCGCGAATGGGCCGGCCGGCCAGCGCCGAGGAGGCCAGCGTGTCCACCTCGAGCACGGTCAGTCCGCCGGCCAGATGCTCCGCGTTGAGGCCGGCTTCGACACTGAGGCCGGCCAACCGAAGCGGCCAGCGCCGCGCCGCCGCAACAGACACCGCCTGACTGGGCGGCGTCCGGTGGGCGTTGCGCCCGAGATCGAGCCGCCCGGCAAACGTCCGCAACCCCTCGTCGTCGCGACCGGTTGCGATGGTGAACGGCACCCCCGACAGCCGTGAATACGTCACGACGGTCTGAACGCCGCCCGGCGCCACGCCGCGCGCCGTGACACTCCAGCGATGGCGCGCGACACCCGTGGTCGGCGCCCACTCTCCCCGCTCGTCGCGCCAGGCGGGCGGCTCGAGCCCGCCCAGTCCGTCATCCATGGCGTGCGTAAACACGTAATGCGCGGTCACCGCCCATTGGCGCGCCGACCAGTCGACCCGCACATGTGACTCGCGCTGGTGCAGCCTGCGCGATGTGTCGAGCGTGTCGATTCGCCGATTCCCGTCCAGGGTCCGCACCAACCCGCCCGGACCACGCCCCCACCGCAGCGTCTGTTGCACGGCGGCCCGCCACCGGCCCAGCGCCCGCGTGACCGAGCCGCGCACCACCACGTCACGACGACGGGCCGGCACGGCGCGGACGAACACCGGGACGTCGTCGCCGATCCACCACGACGGCGCGCGCTGCCGCGCGCGCAGCTCGAGTTCAGTCTCCGGGAGCCAGCCGTCGCGAAACCAGCCCGCGTTGCCGGCGACGATGAATCCTCCGAGCGGCGCGGCGGCCGACAGGCGCGGCGCGACCGTCACGCCGAGGCCCGATTGCCAGTCGAACCTGAGCCCGGCACGCAGCCACAACCGGCGCGATGCCGCCAGGCGGCGTTCTCCATACACCGCGGCCGTGGGCGCCGACGCCATGACGGACACGTCAGCACGTGGCGCCATCACACCCAACGTGGACCCATCGGCCGCGATCCAGATCTGACCCAGTGGATTGTGGACGCGCGCCTCGCGGATGGCGTGCCGGCCGGCCTCGGCGCCGACGAGCCACGCGCCCGGCGCCGGCGACTCGGCCGTCACCTTCGCCAGCCACGAGTCGTCGGTGCGGCGCGTTGCGAGACGATCGGGGGCGCCATCGACCAGGCGCCCCGCGATCAACCGCGCGGGCCCCGCCGACAATGACCGATCGTCCGAACGGCTGCGGTCCACCGAGACGCCCGCACGCCAGCGCAGCCGCGTGCTGACGCGCGAGAGTGCGAGCCGATGTCCCCAGACACTGCGGTCCACCGTGAACGCCATGCCTGGCCCGGCCGGCCCTCCCACGCCGGTGCGGTCCGCCCACAATCCGATGTGTGTCAGCCGATACGTCGCGGACCACTTGCCCCGCTCGACGGTCGACGCCGCATACGCCATCGTCGTCCGGTGCGTGGATGGCAACCAGGCGGCCAGTGATTCCCGCCCAGGCGCGCCGGCCACGTACGCCGGCGAGGCCTTGTCATCGGTGCGGTGCAGCGATGCCATCACGGACACCCGGCGCGCGGGGGCCGCGCCCAGAGTGAGGCCCATGGTCGAGGAGTGAGGCGCCGCAGCGCCCGTCAGCGGATCCGCCCGTTGACTCAGCAGCCGCGGCGGTTGAACGGCCAGGGTCCATGACGCCAGCGGCGCGGCCGGCTCCAGATCGATCCACAGCGACGTGGTGCCGCCGGCCTGGACACCAAACGGATCTTCGTTCACGCGCACGGCGCCAACCGCTCGCGGCGGCGGTGTCGCGGCGACGGCCAGACCGTCCTGACGGATCTGACGCGGACCGTCCGCCGCCCCGGCTGACAACGCCGCCACCGTCATCCACGCGCCCACATCAGGCCCCAGGGCGCGCAGGTGGTCAGCGGACCACAACGCGGCGCTCGTACCGCCAGTCGCCGCCATGGGCAGGCTCGTTGTCTGCGCCGTCACCTCCACGAATTCACGCCGGGGGGCGAGCGCCAGATCGATTCGACACTCGCGGTCGGACCGGTCCGCGCGACAACGGCGCTCCGCCGGCGCGAAGCCTGGTGCGGCTGCGCGCACCACGCACTCACCTGCGGCCGCCGGCCCCACGAAGCGTCCGTCGTCATCGGTGACCGCCTGCTGGCGGTTCGCTCCGCACGTCACCTCGACGGTGACACCGCGGACCGGACGATGATCCGGCCCCACGACGCGACCGGCCAACGGCGTCAGCGCCGCCTGCGCCAGGAGGAGGCTAGCGGCAGCCGCCGAACTGCCGATCGAACCCGCCATACCCCTCGCACTTGCAGTACTTGTCCTGCTCGTTGACGGCGTTCTGACAGGCGCTCGAACTGCCGCCCTGTGACGAGCACACGGTCAGCACGTTCTGTGTGGGCGGCGTGCAGGTCTTGCCGTACGCGTAGTACGCGGCCCCGCCCGCCAGACCGGCCAGTCCCAGCCAGTACAAGGTGTCACCGCCGCCACCCTTCTTTTCCTCGACCTTGGGAGCGGGCGTGGACGTCGCGGGATCGGCCGGCGGCATGCGGGCGTCTCCCGGCGGTGTCACGTTGATGCGGTCGTCGGGTCGCGGCGTGGCCGTGCACCGGGCCGCCTCGGCGCGGAGCTGAAACGCGAAGTCACTCACGCGGGCGCGCATCGCCTTCAAGGTGCCGAGGGTCTCCCGGTGGCGCGCGGCTTCCTGCGCGCTGAAGTAGCCGCCGGCGGCGGCAAAGGCCACATCGCGCAGGACGATGGCCGTTTCCACCGCGAGGACGCCGGCCGGCCCGGCCAGGGCCGCCAGTTTGACGCCGAGTTCGTCGCCCACACCCGTCTCCTGCAGGTAGTTGGCGAAGTCGGCCAGTGTGGCGCGATTGCGCACCAGCGCGCCTTCCAGCTGCGCACGGCGCTGCAGGATTTGCCCCTCGCTCACGACCTCCTCGACCTGCTCGCCCGCCTCGGCAATGCGGTCGACCCAGGTGTTGAGCATCTCCAGCCGCCGCCGGGTCGCCGCATCGTCACGACCGGAGGGCGGGGTGCGCGCCTCGATGGCGCGGCGGAGCGTGCGCACCGTCTCCAGTTGTCTGAGCGCCAGATCGCGCGCATGTGCGAGCGCCATGCCCTCGAGGTCGCTGACCGAGTCGGAGACCGCCCCTTCGGCCGCGGCCAGCTGCTGCTCGGTGCGTCGAATGCGTTCATCCTGGCGCACCAGGTCGGCCTCCAGCCGTTCGGCATCGGCAATCGCCTGGCTGCAGCTGCGGTCGTAGATGGGCTGGCCCGGCGCCTGTTGCGCCGCCGGCCGGACCAGCGTGGTGGTCACGATGGAGGTTGTGAGGATCACGGCGATCACGGGACGGACTGTCATGGCAACACTCCTGGATGGCGGACATTCACACGGAAGTCAGCGGGCGCTCAACCGGCATGTCCGGGCATTAGCGGACCGCCGTCCGCCGCCGGGCACAAATGCGGCGCCGGTGCCTTGAAACGGCCGGCGGACCTCCTTACACTCGCCGCCACCGGTGCCCGAACCCAGCGACCGCCTCGATTCGTGGAAGGCCATCGCGGAGTACCTGCAGCGCGACGAACGGACGTTGCGGCGGTGGGAGAAGCAGGGACTGCCCGTCCGCCGGGTGGCCGGGTCGGCCGGTCACTCCGTCTTTGCGTACAAGTCCGAGATTGACGCCTGGCTGACACGACGGCCCGCGCCGGCGCCGGTCGTGCCCGAACCGCCCCGGCAGGCGCCGCGCACCCGGTCGCTCGTGTGGCTGCGGCCGGCCATCGCGTTCGTGCTGCTGCTGGCGGTGGCGCTGAGCTGGCAGATGCTCGCACCCGATGCCACCGGGCAGGTCGCGCGGGCCACGGTGAGTCAGACGGCCCTGGTGGCGTACGACGATCGGGGTCACGAGACCTGGCGATTCGACTTCCCGGCGGAGGTGCTCACGTTGTTGTCGGAGTCCGCCAGCGAGTCGGTGCAGATCGCCAGGACGGCGCCCGAGGGGGTCTATGCGCTGACGTCCTACGTCGCGCGGCGCCAGGACTCGGTGCACGGCGCCGGCGCGCTCCGCTTCTTCAGCCTCGATGGCCGGTTGTTGCAGTCGTTCATGTTCGACGACCGGTGGACGTTCTCCGACGGACGCACGTACGACGCGCCCTGGGCGCTGACCGACTTCCGGGTGAACGACCACTACGGCCGGCGGGTCGCCGTGGCGGCTCATCACATGGAGTGGTGGCCGTCGGTCATCACCCTGCTCGACGCCCACGGCCAGCGCCGGGGCACGTTCGTGCACAGCGGCTGGATCGAAACGCTGCGCTGGCTGGACGGCGAGCGGATTGCCGCCAGCGGATTCAGCAACGCGCGGGACGGCGGCGCGCTGGTGGTGCTGGACGCCCAGCGGCTCGACGGCCGGTCGCCCGAAGACCCCGGGGGCGACTTCGCCTGCACGGGGTGCCCCGACGGCGCGCCGCTGTTCTACGCGGTCTTTCCGCGGACGGAACTCAACCGGATCACCGGGTCCGGCTTCAACCGCGCGTGGGTGTCGCTGGTGGGTGACGAGCTGCTGATCCGCACGTCGGAACTCGATCGGCCCGACGGCCTCGGCCCCCTTACCGACGTGATCTACACCTTCAGCCGCGACCTGCGTTTCGTCGAGGCCCGGTTCAGCGATCGCTACTGGGACCGCCACCGCCAGCTCGAGCTGGAAGGCCGCCTGTCCCACTCACGGGCGCAATGCCCCGATCGCGATGGCCCTCCACCCATTCAGGTCTGGACGCCGGCGCTCGGCTGGCACACACACACACCCGCCCGGTAGGCGCTGCGGCACTCCGCACTACAATTCGTGCATGCAGGGCACGTCCATCCTTCACTACCGCATCCTCCGGCAGCTTGGCAGCGGAGGCATGGGGGTCGTTTACGAGGCTGAAGACACCAGGCTGGGACGGCACGTCGCCCTGAAGGTGCTGCCCGACTCGCTGACGCTGTCACCCGACGCCGCCGAGCGGTTCGAGCGCGAAGCGAAGCTGGCCGGCTCCCTCAACCATCCGAACATCTGCACGGTCCACGACAGCGGCGTGTTCGAAGGACGCCGGTATTTCGTCATGGAACTGCTCGACGGCGACTCGCTCAAGAGCCTGATCAAGGGGCAGCCGCTTCCGGTGGATCAGATCATCGACGTCGGCAGCCAGATCGCCGACGCGCTGGATGCCGCGCACGCCAAAGGCATCGTCCATCGCGACATCAAGCCGGCCAACATCGTGATCACCAGGCGCGGGCAGGCCAAGCTGCTCGACTTCGGCGTCGCGACCGCGGGCAAGTCACACGCCGCCGTCGACGAAACGCGCGCGGCGTCCGAGGTGCTGACGACGGCGGGCACGGCGATCGGGTCGGTCAACTACATGTCCCCCGAACAGGCGCGGGGCGAGGACCTGGACGGCCGCACCGACCTGTTTTCGCTGGGCCTGGTCCTGTACGAGATGGCGACGGGCCGCCAGGCGTTCGGCGGACAGACCACGGCGGTGGTGTTCGACGCGATTCTCAATCGCGACCCGGCGCCGATCGCCGACGTCAATCCGCAGATTCCGGCGGAGCTGGATCACATCATCACGCGCGCGCTGGAGAAGGACCGGAAGCTGCGGTACCAGACCGCCGCCGACCTGGCGTCGGAGCTGCAGCGGCTCCGCCGGGATACCACCGGCCGGACCGCCGCGACGCCCGTCGCGACGGCCACGGCACCGGCGGCCGCGGGCTCCCGGCGCGGCGCGTGGGGTGTGGCCGCCGCGGTGGTCGTCGCCGCAGCCGCCGGCGCGTACTACTTCCTCACGGGCACACCGGCGCCCACCTTCACCGAACGCGACGCCGTCGTCATCGCCGACTTCGACAACCGGACCGGCGACACCGTCTTTGATGACGCCCTGCGGCAGGCGGTGGCGGTGCAGCTGCAGCAGTCGCCATTCGTCACCCTGCTGCCCGATCAGACGATTCAACGCACGCTGCGACTCATGTCGCTCGATATCGATGCGCCGCTGACCAGCGGCGTGTCGCGCGAGCTGTGCCAGCGGGCCGGCGCCAAGGCCTCGGTGGAAGGGTCAATCGCGTCGCTGGGGTCGGCCTACGTCATCGCCATCGGCGTGTTCAACTGCGCCACCGGCGGCGCACTCGCGCAGGAGCAGGTGCAGGCCTCGTCGAAGGAGGACGTGTTGACGCAGGTCGGCGCGGCGGTCACGAAGCTGCGCGAAGGCCTGGGCGAATCGCTCGCGTCGATTCAGAAGTACGACGTGCCCATCACGGAGGCGACGACCCGATCGCTTGACGCTTTGAAGGCCTACGGACAGGCGCACCGGATGCGGCAGACCCGCGGCGAAGAGGCGGCCATCCCGTTTTTCGAGCAGGCGATCGGCCATGACCCGCAGTTTGCCCTGGCCTACGCCAAACTCGGTGTGGTGGCATCCAATCTGGGCCGATCCGATGACTCGGTGAAGTACACCACACAGGCGTACGCGCTTCGCGACAAGGTCAGTGAATACGAGCGCCTCTACATCGAGTGGAGTTACGCCTCGCGCGTCACGAACGACCGGAACGCGGCGCGGCGCACGCTGGAGACGATGGTGGCGGCCTACCCGGGAGACTTCTCGGCCAAGAACAACCTGGGCGTGTTGCTCATCGGGCTGGCGGAATTCGACAAGGCGCTGGAACAGTATCAGGCGGCGTCGCAGATCGCGCCGAACGAGCCGCTGCCGATCAGCAACTCGGCCTACGCGCTTCTCTTCCTGGGCCGGCTGGACGAGGCGTTCACGATGGTCGACCGGGCGCTGGCGCTGCGACCCGATCCGAATCTGGCGATCATGCGCTGGGGCGCCGCCCGGCTGGCGGGCCATCCGCGCACAGCGGAGTTCGAGACCGCCGCGCGATCGCTCGCGTCGCAGCAGCAGTTGCTGTTTGCCGACTCCAACTTCGCCATCTGGGACGGACGGATTGCGGACTACCAGCGCGTGATCGATCAATTGCGCACACAGGTGCGCGCCTCACCGGAAGCGGCGCTGGCCGACAGCATCGACGCCGCCGAAATCATCACCCTGGCCGTGGTCCAGCGCGGCGACTGGGTGCCGCGGCTCCGCGGCCTGCTCAAGAGCGGGGTGCCGGAAGAGGGACGCTCACAGGTGGCGTCCGCCCTGGCGATCGTCGGCGACATCGGCGCGGTGCGGCCGCTCGTGCCCGCGCTCGAGAAGATTGACGCCAACGATCAGGCGCAGTATCAGCCGGCCCTGGTGGCGCGGGCCCTGGTGATGGCCGCGGATGGCCGCGCGCGTGAGGCCGCCGGACTGCTGGAGGCCTACCTCGTGCAGAACCCGCGATCACTTGACCTGCACTACTACATCGGCGTGATTCACGAACGCAGCGGCGCGGATGCCGAGGCCATCCGCGCCTATCGCGCGGTCGTGCAGTCGCGCAGCATCCTGGGACCGAACCCGGCGGTGATGGCCGGACGGCTCGCCCTGGGCCAGCTGCTCAAGAAGGCCGGCGACACGGCTGGCGCGAAGGAACAGTTCGACGCGCTGCTGGCGCAGTGGGAGAAGGCGGACGCGGACTTCGCGATGCTGGCCGAACTCAGGCGCGCCGCTACAGGAATGTGAGACTGCTGTTCCTGAAGTTGCCGCCGAGGATGGACACGGAATCGGCGCCCAGCCACTGATCGAGCACACGCGCGTAGACCGACCGGAAGTCGGTTTCCCAGGTGACGTCGTTGCCGCTGTTCTCGAGCGTGCCATCGACGTTGTTCGGTTTAAGCGACGGAGCCGTGCCGTAGAGGCCGCCGTTGACGCCGCCGCCAATGGCCATCATCAGGCCGGCCGCGCCGTGGTCGGTGCCCTGGCTGCCGTTTTCCGCGATGCGCCGGCCGAACTCGGAGAACTGGAGCACGAGCGTGTCCTGCAGCAGTCCCTGGTTCCGCATGTCGTTGTAGAACGCCAGCACACTGTCGCCGACGGTGCCCATCAGATTGGCGTACCCCGCATTCGCGGCGTTGGTGCCCTGGCCGGCGTGGGTGTCGAACCCGCCGATCTGCACCCAGAACACCTTGGTGCCGATGCCGCGCGCGATCGCCCCTGCCACCGCCTTGAGCGCCTGCGCCAGACCGTTGTTGGCGTACGCCACCGTCCCCGTATACGACGCCACCGACGCCACGCGATCGAGCGTGGCCAGCGCCGCCATCGACGTCCCGTTGACGAACGCCAGATGCGGCCGATCCACGGGCACGTGTGACGCAATGGCCGTCATGGCCGCGCGCGAGTACACGGCCTCACTCCCCGTGTTCGGACTGGAGAACGCGTACCCGGCCACACTCGGAATCGCCGGCACGCTGACCTCGCGTCCTTCCAGCGCATGCGGCAGCTCGCGCACCGTGCTCCAGCCGACGAGCGGATCGACCGGATCGGGCAGCGCGTCGAGATAGCGGCCCAGCCAGCCCGCTCCCGTGGAATTCGCGGGATTGGCCGTCGACCAGATGTCCGTGCCCAGGAAATGCGACCGGCTCGAGTTCGGGTACCCCGTCCGCTGGATCAGCGCCAGATCCCCGGCGTCGAAGATCTGCCGCAGCCCGGTGAGGCGCGGATGCAGTCCCAGCGCCTTGCCCGATCGATCGGCGCCCACCTGCAGCACACTGGCGGCCGGCACGGCCAGCGTCGGCCGACGCGAGTAGTAGAACGCATCGGTGTACGGCACCAGCGTACTCAGCGCATCATTGCCGCCGCTCAGGTACAACACCACGAGGTTGCGCCGCGACGCCCCCTGCGCGCGCGCAATGTCGCTCAGAAACGCGGGGGATGCGAGGCTCACGGTGAACGCCGTGACGCCGCCCTTGACGAACTGTCTGCGCGTGACCTTCATGCCCTGCGTCCCCCGGCTACACGAACTGATACTCGCCCGACCCGACCAGCAGGTGGAGCGTGCCGCCGGTCTTGGTCAGCAGCTGGGCGTCCGAGCCGGTCCACGCCCCGCCCGCGCGGAGGTAGTCGAGCAACGTGGCGCGCATCGACGATGACAACGCGGGCAGCGTCAGCCGTCCGGTCGCAAACTCCAGCAGCGCCTCCGGCGACCGGTTGTGGGCGCGCGCGGCATTGCGCAGTTCGAAGCGCTGGTTGGACGCGAGTTGTGACGCGAAGTTCATCCGGGCCAGCATGGCGCCGGTCGAAAACCAGAGCGGCCCGGTCGCCCAGCCGTTGACATCCGGCGGTTCGAACAACTGCTGGCCCATGTTGACCAGCGGCGTGAGGGTGTCGTTGACCGAAAACCCGACGTGGCCGAGTTCCTTCAGCGCGCGCACGACGTATTCCACCGGCCACGCGTACCGCGCCAGATGGTGCGACGGGTGACGGAACGCCAGGCTCCGCAGCACTTCGCGCATCACCACGCGCATGTCCGTATCGTTGTCGAGATACACCGAGGCGATGTGATCCACCCACGCGGCATCCGCCTCGTGCAGTTCACTCACGAACCAGGTCCACAGGCGCCGGGCCAGCCGCTGGGCGGTCTGCGGATGGATCGCCAGCGCGGCAATCAGATCCAGGCCGTCCTGCATGCCCGCCGCGGCGCTGCGCGCGGGGATCGTGCGGGATCCGTCCGGGTAGATGGCAAACGTGAACGTCTTGGCCGTCGTGTCGTGCTGCGCGGCGTTGTAATTGAACACGTACCGCGTCGTGGGCAGGTTGCGATCGAGCTGCGACAGGTTCCAGCCGGTGAACACCCGCGCCGCGGCGTACACGTCGGCTTCCGTATAGTTTCCGATGCCGAACGTGAACAGCTCCATCAACTCGCGGCCGAAGTTCTCCTGCGGCCGCGCGCGGACGTTGGTCCGGCCGTCCAGCCACACGATCATCGCCGGATCCTTGGCGACCTCCACCAGCAGGTCGCGGAACTTCCCGAGGCCCTGCTGCCGGAACAATTCGATCTGTCCACGCACGCCGCCGGCGTCGGTGGCCGGGTTGGCGTCCATCATGCGGGTGCCGAAGTCGCCGCCGACCGTGCCGGCCAGCTTGCTGTACGCCGTCGCGAAGTGATGGTGCCAGAAGAGCGCCATCTTTTCCTTGAACGGCGCGGCGGCATGCACCATGCGGAACAGCCAGCGCTGCCGCGCGTCGTTGATGACGGTGTTGGGCGTGAACGCGCCGTTGCGCGCCGTGATGCCGACGTGCCCCGGCGTCTGCATCAGATGATCCACCGAGCTCGCGAGCGGATCGAAATCGATCAGTTCATCGACGATGTCGGCGTAGGGACGCCCGAGGTAGGACTCGCGCTCGGCCGGCGTGGCGCCAAAGCCCGCCCGGCGCAAGAGATGATCAAGCAGCGGCCACTGGCCGGATCCCTGCACTGCCATTCGAGTTCCCTCGGTTGCCCTTCCGCTTAGACCTGGAGGAGTCGGCAGATGTTACAGCGCGCGGGCGAATCCCAAAAGGGCGTCGTCTTTGGTCGCCTTTCCCGTGAAATACCGCCCGGCGGCCTGGGCCGCCAGCCAGCCAAACGCCTCGCCATGCCACCCGAACGCCATGGCAAAAAAATGGAACGGGTAGTTGCGGTGGGGGCCGATCCACGGCAGTCCATCGGCCGTGGTGACCACCGGCATGTCCCAGCCGAAGGCGGGCGGCAGCCCCGAGATGTCGGGATACCGCAGGGACAACTCGTACATCAACTGATTGGTCCGCGCGACGACGGCCTTGTCCTGCAACGCGGCCGCCGGCGCCGGGCCCGACAGGCCGCCGAACAACGCGCGGCCGTCGGCCAGCCAGCGCAGCCACCTCGGCGACTCGGTCGCCTCGGTGTAGATCGCCGACTGCGCCCCCACCGCGCTGCGCATCGCCCGCGTGAGGGGATCGGTCACGACGGCATACCCGCGGCTGACCCGCACATGCCGCTGCAGTTGATGGAACAGCCGTCCGGGTTCGCCGGTGGCAACGACCACGCCGCGGGCGGTGATGGACGCGCCCGGCAACACGACGGTCACCGTCTTGCGCGTGAACGTGGTCTTCTTGACGACCGCGCCCTCGACCAGGCGCGCGCCGGCCGCCGACGCCGCGGCCGCCAGGCCCCGCGCCGCCTTGACCGGGTCACACCCCCAGGCGTCACGCAGCCGCATCGCGCCCTGCGTTTCGGTCGCCAGCGCCTCACGCGCGGCCGCGGCGTTGATCCACGCCCCGTCGAGCCGCGCGGCCTTCCGCTGCGCGACCTCCTTCTTCAACAGCGCGGCGTCGTTGGTGAACGGCGCATTGATCAACAGGTCGGCACCCGACGCGTCGGCCTTGATCTTCAGTTTCGCCAGCGCGGCGGGGAACTCGCGCGCGCTGCGCCGCAGTTCTGCGTACGCCACCCGGGCGGGCCGCGCGCCGGCGTCCTTCACCGCCTGACCAAACGCCACATCGGCGGTCGGCAGCACCAGTCCCATGCCGCGGCTGGTGGAGCCGGACGCCAGCGTGTGCTGCTCGAGCAGGATGACCTTGACGCCGGCCTTCGCCAGGACGAACGCGGTGGCGCATCCCGTGAGCCCGCCGCCGATGATGACCACATCGGTCGTCAGAGCCCCCTTGAGCGAGGCGCGGGGCGTGCGCGCGGGTTTGTCCCGCCGCGTCCAGAACGACTGACCGTAGGCTGTCATCGGGCCAAGGATACCAGCAGGTGATATCGTTCGCGGGCGTGACGCGGCGGGAGCTTGGGTTCGGCTCGGCGGTGGCCCTCGTCGTGGGGAACACGATCGGCTCGGGCGTGTTCGTGTTGCCGGCCTCCCTGGCCGCGTACGGCGGCCTGAGTCTCGCCGGCTGGGTGATGACCACGGCGGGCGCCATCTGCGTCGCGGTGGTGTTTGCCCGCCTGGCGCGGCTGGCCCCCATGACCGGCGGCCCGTACGCCTACACCCGCGCGGCGTTCGGCGACCTGCCGGGGTTCCTGATTGCCTGGGGCTACTGGATTTCGGTCTGGTCGACGACCGCGGCGCTGGCGATTGCCGGCGTCGGGTACCTGGGCCCCTTCATCCCCATGGTCGTCGAGCGGCCGCTGTTCGGCGCGTTGCTCGCCATCGCGCTGGTCTGGGTGTTCGTCGCCATCAACATGTCGGGCATCAGGCGTGTAGCGCGTCTGCAGGTGCTGACGACGGTGATCAAGATTCTGCCGCTGGCGCTGGTGGGCATCGGCGGCCTCTGGTTCTTCAGGCCGGAAGCGTTCGCCATCCCCACCGAGACGCCGCGTGAGACCGCCGCGGGCGTCACTGCCGCCGCCACGCTGACGTTGTTTGCGTTCCTGGGCGTGGAATCGGGCACGGTCCCGGCCGGCCACATCACCAATCCCGCGCGCACAATCGCACGCGCGACGGTCCTCGGCACGCTGGTCACGGCCGCGCTCTACATCCTCTCCACCATCGGCGTGATGTCGCTCGTGCCGGCGGCGCAACTGGCGACGACGACGGCGCCGTTCGCCGATGCGGCCCGGACGCTGGCCGGCGACGGTGCGGCCGCGCTGGTCGCCCTGGCGGCCGCCGTGTCCTGCCTGGGCGCGTTGAATGGATGGACGCTGATCGTCGGACAACTGCCGATGGCGGCGGCCAGGGACGGGCTCTTCCCGTCGATCTTCGCGCGCGAGTCGGCACGGGGCACACCGGATGCCGGCATGATCATCGCCGGCGTCCTCACCACGATCCTCGTCGCCAGCAACTACACACGCGGACTGGTGGGGCTGTATACGTTCGTCATTCTGCTGTCGACGCTGGCCACGCTGATTCCGTACGCGTTCTGCTCGATGGCCCTGTTCCGGCTGGATCGCACCGGGCTCTCCATGGGCGTGCGCGTGGTGGCCGCGCTCGCGTTCGTGTATGCGCTCTGGGCCACCGTGGGCGCCGGGGCGGAGACGGTCATGTGGGGCTTCCTGCTGCTGATGAGCGGCCTGCCCGTGTTCGTGTGGGTGACCAGACGCGCATGACGGACGTGGGCCCCTGGACGTCGGTGCTCGTCCGCCACGCGCGGGACGTGTTCGCGGACCAGGCGACGATCGATCGCCAGTGGCGCGCGCTGAACTTCACGTCGGCACCCGAGTGCGCCCGCGCGATCGCCCAGTTCGACGCGTTCGTGGAGGTGTTGCGGACGGCCGGCGCTCCGGTCCGGGTCTGTGACGACGACGCGGCCGCCGGCCTGACGCTGGATGCCGTGTACGTGCGTGATGCGTCGGTCATGACGCCGCAGGGTGCGGTCCTGTGCCGCATGGGCAAAGCGGCGCGGGCCGCGGAACCCGATGCGCTGGCCGGCGCGTACCGATCCCTCGGCATTCCCGTGCTGGGACACATCGAGCCGCCCGGGTGCCTCGAGGGCGGCGACGTCACATGGCTGGCGCCTCGCGTCGCCGCGGTCGGCCGCGGCTATCGCACCAACGACGCGGGGATTGCCCAGCTCCGTGCGCACCTGGGGGACCAGGTGGACGCCCTGATCGTCGTGCCGTTGCCCCACTATCGAGGCCCGGGCGACGTCTTCCACCTGATGTCCATCATCAGCCCCGTGGATCGCGATCTGGCCGTCGTGTACTCGCCACTGATGCCGGTCCCGTTCCGCGAGCGGCTGCTGGCCCTGGGTTACCGGCTCGTCGAGGTCCCGGACGAGGAGTCCGAGTCGATGGGGGCCAACGTCTTCGCGGCCGCGCCGGGCCGCTGCGTGATGCTCGAGGGCAATCCCCGGACGCGCGCCGCGCTCGAGCGTGCGGGCGCCGAGGTGTTTGTGTATGACGGATCTGAAATCTCGATAAAAGGCGGCGGCGGACCAACCTGCCTGACGCGACCGGTGATATAACCTACCGCCATGACACGCTCCCGACTGCTGCTGGCCGCCCTCCTCGTCGCCATCGTCGCTCTGTCGTTCTTCGCTCCGGAGCCGGTGACGCGCGTCACGCAGGCGGACCAGTCGCAGGCGTGTGAGGGGCTCAACCGCGCCTACGACCGCTGCACGGCCAACGGCGCCGCCGGTTGCGGCCATATCTGGGAACAGCTGCGCGCGCACGGCTGTTACGGCGGTTCGGCCGGTGGCAGCAGTGCGGCGTCGGGTGGCGGACCGGCGTCCGGCTCGGGCAGCCACTGATCCAGCCCGCACCACACGCGTGGCGGGCGCCCCTGATCTATGTGGGCGCCCAGATGGTCGTCAGCGCGGCCATCCTCAACTATTTCTGTCGATCGTTTGACGTCCCGCGGGTCCTGATCCCGATCCATGTGGCGCTGGTGGCGCTGCTCTACACCGGCGCGCTGCTGGTGCCGGGCGCCCTGCTGCTGTCACGGCGGCTGCGCCCGGCCCGATGGGTGCAGCTGCTGATCGGCCTCGTGCCTGGACTGGTCTGCGTGGCGCTGGCGCACCTGTACCTCGCCGACTTCGTGTCCAACATCCAGATGGGCACGAACATCACCTACAAACTGGTCGGCCTGTGGGTCGACGACTGGCGCCAGGGCGGCAACCTGCTGGCGCTGACACCGGCCGTCACGGGATCGCTCCTGGCCGGCAGCGTCGCGATCATCGTGGCGCATCTGTGGTGGTCGTCCGCGCTGCGCGACGGCCTGGTGGCGCTGGGCGCGACCCGGCGACGCCGCGCGGCGGGCGGTGTGGTGCTGGTGCTGACGACGCTGGCCAGCGCGGGATGGGCCCGTGACCTGCGGTGGCGCACCCCTCGAAGCGAACTGCTGACCAGCGATCCGCTGCTGGCGTTCGCGCGCACATCGGTCGACGTCTACGACGATCGGTACCTGGAGGGATTGGCCGCGCTGCGCGCGTCGGAACCCGCCGTGCGCGCGGCCTACCGGGCGCCAGCCACGGTCGATCGCCGCAACGTGATCCTGGTCATCGCCGACTCGCTGCGCGCCGATCACATGTCGGTGTACGGGTATTACCGCGACACCACGCCGTTTCTCAAGAGCCTGTACGACGCGGGGCGCCTGCGTCGCGTGGACTTCGCCACGTCCACGTGCGCGGAATCCAACTGCGGCATCATCAGCACGCTGTCATCCAAACATCTGCGGCGCCAGCTGCCGGAGGCCTTCAAGCTGAACGACCTGCTGGCCGATCAGGGCTACGGCACGTACTTCATCCTGTCGGGCAGCCACGACTGGCGGGACCTGCGCCAGCTCTACGGCGGAGGCCAGACCCTGTATTTTGATGGCCAGGAGTCGGCGCAGTTCAACCGCGCAGACGATCGGGTCATCTTCGAAGGACTCTCGCGCGTGCCCGACCGCGAGACGCCGGCGTTTTTCCTGATCCACCTGATGTCGACCCACCTCATCGGCATCAAGCTGGACGAGTACCGGGCCTATCACCCGTCCGATGTGAAGAACGACTGGAACGCGCTGTTTGGCGGCGAATACGACCGGGAAGCCGTGGTCAACAACTACGACAACGGCGTCCTGCAGGCCGACGCCATGATCGAACAGCTCTTCGCCACACTCGACAAAAAAGGCTACCTGCGCGACAGCCTGGTGATCATCACCTCGGACCACGGGGAAGGACTGGGCGCCACGGCGCGCGAGGGCTACGGCCACATCACGTCGCTGTACCAGGAGTTCATCAACATCCCGATGCTGATCTATGACGCGCGCGACCCCGGATGGCCGCCGCTGCCGTTCGGCACGCAGCTCGACATCGCGCCCACGATCGTCGATCGGCTGGGCCTGCCGATTCCCTCGTCGTGGGAGGGCCAACCGCTGACCCGGCCGGTCCAGTCGCGGACGACGTTCCACCAGACCGCCCTCAAGACGCCGCGGTACGCGCTCCTCCACTGGACGCCGGACGCGATCTGGAAATATCACTACATGTTCCTGGGCCGGCGCGAGGAGGTGTACGAGCTGCACTCGGACCCGGGCGAGCGTCGTGACCGCCAGTTCACGATGGACCCGGCGCTGTTGCAGTTCCTGCGCGAGGAGACCGCCGCCCGCCGGGCCCGTTAGCCGCGGCCGGGCCCCGGTGGTATCCTTCGCGCATGGTTGACGGATTCCGCGCGCTGCTCGTCCTGCATTTCCTCGGTCTGGCCATGGGTTTCGCCACCGGGTTCGGCAACATGGTGATGGCCTCGCTGATGGCCAAGGCTTCGCCGGAGGATCGGCGGGTGCTGGCCCGGTTCCCCCCGATGATCGTCCGCGTGGGCGACATCGGCCTGGTCCTGCTGTGGGTGACCGGCCTGGCGATGGTCTTCGTGAAGTGGCAGGGGTTCGGCAACATGCCCGGTCTGTTCCACGCCAAGCTGACGACCGTGGTGCTGATGACGCTGCTCATCGGCTACACGCACTCGCTGGCGAAGAAGGTGGCGGCCGGCGACCCCGCGGCGACCGTCAAGGCGCAGTCGGCCGGCAAGTTGATCTTCCTGCTGGCCGTGGCCACGGTCACGCTGGCGGTGTGGTCGTTTAACTAGGCGTCAGCGGAAGAAATCGCCGATCGAGTCGGCGCCGGGCTTGAGGGTGTCGCCGGCCCAGCCGAGCAATACAAAGGCTGCCACGATTGCGAGCGCGGGCTTCCAGGTCCGGCGCGCGACGCCGAACGCCCAGTCGCGTTTGATCTCACGCAGGCGTCCATAGGCCGCGCCGGCCACCATCGAATCCACGATGATCTCGGCGAGCAGATACGGCGCCTGCCAGATGACACTCACGCTGGCCGCCAGCCCGACAATGATGGCGGCCACGGCCAGCAGCGGCAGCAACTTCACCGCGTCATCATCGAGATCAATCGAAAACCCGCGTCCGCCGTCCTGACCCGCCGTGGTGAGCGGTACCGGAGGCGGCATCGGGGCGGGCGAGGCGCCGAACGACGCCGTCGCGCCTCCGCCGCCCGATCGGCCGCCCTGAAAGATCGTGTCGGCGACTGACCTGCCGGCCCGGCCGCCGACACGCAACAGATCGACCGGCACTTCCACGGCTGTGGCGGTGTCGACCAGTGTCTCGGTCAGGTCACCGCCGATGGTGCGGCGCAGCCACCAGTTCACGAGGGCCAGGAAGGTCAGATAGCCGGCGAGGCACGCCAGCCCGTACCTGACCGGCATGTAGCGGAGGCCCGACCACAACAGAAGCGCAGAGGTCAGGAAGCCGGCCAGGCCGGCGGCCGACACGACCGCCAGCATCGTGGCACGCGGGGTGTAGCGCCTGGCGATCCACTCGGCCAGGCGCGCCACGCGCCGGCGGCGGTCAGCGTCTGGGCACAAGTTTCAGCACGCGCCCGGCAGGCCCACTCGTCGCATTGGTCACGAGATACACGGCGCCATCGGGTCCCTGGACGACATCACGAATGCGCTCGGGCGCAGGCTGCAGATCCCGCAGCAGCCGTTCCTCGCCGACCACCCGGTCCCCCTTGAGGTCGAGGCGAACGAGGTTGGTCGTGGCCAGCCCTCCAATGAACAGGCTGCCCTTCCACGCCGGGAAGAGATCGCCCGTGTAGAACATCATGCCGCTGGGCGCGATGACCGGATCCCAGTAGTAGACCGGCTGTTCGGTGCCTGCCTTCGCCGTCGCGCCCTCGCGAATGGGCTGGCCGCGGTACTCGATGCCGTACGCCACATCCGGCCACCCGTAGTTGAGGCCCTTGCGCGCGATGTTCAGCTCGTCACCGCCGCGGGTGCCATGTTCGACCTCCCACAGCTCACCGGTCTGCGGGTGGATGGCGGCCGACTGCGCGTTGCGATGGCCGTACGACCAGATCTCGGGCCGCACGCCCTCCTTGCCGACAAACGGGTTGTCCTTGGGAATCGATCCGTCGGGATTGATGCGCACGACCTTGCCCACCGTGGTGTTCAGGTCCTGCACCAGGTTGCGGCCGGCTTCGCTCTGCCGGTCTCCCTGACTGACGAACAACGTGCCGTCGCGGCCGAAGGCCAGGCGGGACCCATAATGCCCGCGCGAATTCACAGACGGCGACTGGCGATAGATCACCTGCACGTTCTCGAGCGCGGGCGCGGCGCCGTCCACGAACCTGCCTCGAGCGACCGCCGTGTGGTTCGTGCCGTCGGGCTGCGGCTCCGAGAAACTCCAGTAGATCATCTGGTTGGTCGCGAAGTTCGGGTCGAGCGCCACGTCGAGCAGCCCGCCCTGGCCCCGCGCGTCAACGGCGGGCACGCCCGTGACAGCCGGCGACAACGTGCCGTCGGGCGAGACCACGCGAAGCTGCCCGCCCTTCTCGGTGACGAGCATCCGCCCGTTGGGCAGGACCTCGACGGCCCATGGCGCGGTCAGCCCTTGCGCCACCGTCACGACGTCGAACGCGACGTTCGCCTTCCGCTCGGGCGCGCGGGTCTGGCCGGCAAAGGCCGGCTTCTGATTCGGCGCATTCGGCGGCTCCACCTGCACCCCCGCCTGCTGCTGCGCCGACGCGACGGCCGCCACCGCGGCCACTGACACCAGGACAATGACTGATCGCATGAGGAAATCCTACCTTACCGGTCCAAAATGAGCTCGGAGGTCATTTCATGGCGACGGAAACGACCTCCGAGCTCAGCCACAGTAATTCCCCGTGAAGTCGCGGCAGCGCTCCAGCTTGAACGCCGGATCGAGGGCCGGCGGCGCGTCGCGCTCGGCCACGGCGCGGCCGGTCGCGTACATCCACTTCGTCATCTTCGCCAGCTTGGTGATGTCGATGCGATCCGGATTGTCGAACGGCGTGTGGTAGTCCGGATGCAGCAGCGTCGAGAAAAAGACGGCGGGAATCCCCGCGCGGGCGTACGGCAGATGATCGCTGCGGTAGTACCAACCCTCGCGATGATTCGGGTCGTCCCAGGACGAGTCGACCTCGAACTGCGCGACGGCCTGATTGGCCTGATGCGCCATCTCCACCAGCTCCGGTGAATTCCGGTGCGGCGGCAGGGCGCCCAGGAGCGCCGCCACCTTCGGATCGTTGCGGCCCATCATGTCGCCGTTGAGCACCGCCACGATCGACTTGAGCGGCACGGTGGGGTGTTTCACGTACCAGCGCGACCCCATCAGGCCGCGTTCCTCCGCGCCATGCCACACAAACAGCGCGGACCTGCGGCCCGGTGAGGCCGCAAACGCCCGACCAATCGCCAGCAGCGCCACCGACGTCGTCGCGTTGTCGTCCGCGCCGTTCCAGATGGCGTCGCCCGCGACCGGATACCGTTCGCCGTCGTGATCCTGGTGCGCGCTGAACAACACGTGTTCGCCCGCCAGTGCCGGGTCGCGCCCCGGAACCTTCGCGACGATGTTCACTGACGGGTACGTGAACGTGTCGGTGAAGATCGCGGCGTCCAGCCGCTGGCCGTCAGCCAGCGCGCCGGCGGCCTCATCGCGCACGTACAGCAGCGGAACGCCGCGTGTCGGCGTTCGAGGCGCCGCCGTGCCGTCCGGATCGAGCGCGTACGTGCCACGGCTGAACGGCATCGCCACGCGATTCCACTGATCCGAGTGCGCGGCACCAACGAGGACGATGATGGCTGCGGGTTCGCGGGCGAGCAGGTTCTTCTGCAGCGCGCGTGCCCAGTTGCGCAGGACATTGGCGGCCGCGGCTGGCGCCGCAGGCGCGCCGGTCGTGTTCGCTGGCGGCGGAGGCACGAACCGCACCACCACCGCGCGTCCTTTCAGGTCCGCCGTGGCGGCCGCCTCGGCAGTGGTGACAAGGATCGGCGCATCCACCATGGCCAGGACGGGCGCATCGGTGACGACGTCCCGCCCCATGCGAAGTGAGGTCTCGCCAATCGCCACCGTGCTGCCTGGCGAGGTGCGGAACCGTTCCAGCGGGAAGAACTGGAAGTACGTCCCGTTGTCGCCGGCGGGCTGCAACCCGGCCTGGCGTGCGCGCTCGGCGATCCACATCGACGCCGTCATCTCGTCGAGTGTGCCGCCCTCGCGGCCGCGCATCTCATCGCCTGCCAGCGTGAACAGGTCGGCCTTGATATCGGCTTCGCGAATCAGGCCGATCGGGTCAGCCGTCTGCTGGGCCGAGACCGTCGCCACGGCCGCCGCCGCGACGATCGCCATCCAACCATGTCTTGTGCTCATGGCTGCGGATCATACTCTCTTGGTCTTCCACCGGCCGCGCCGGAAGACCAGGCCGGAAGCGATCCCGAGCGTCGAGAAAGCGATGGTGATCGCCCAGTAGACGCCCACCGGGCCCCAACCCAGACCAATCGCCAGCCCGTAGGCCAGCGGAATCTGCCAGAGCCAGAAACACGCGAAGTTGAGCCACGTCGGCGTCCAGGGGTCACCCGCGCCGTTGAACGCCTGAGTGAACACGAGGCCGTAGGCGAAGAACACGAATCCGCCCGACACGATGCGCAGGCAGCCCACCGCATGCGGCACGATGGCCGGGTCCGTCGTGAAGATCGACACGAGCCACGGCGCCGCCGACATGAACACGACGCTGGTGCCTCCGAGGACGATGGCGGTCAGCCAGCCGGCGGTCCACGTGGCGGCTTCGGCGCGCTCGGGTTTGCCCGCCCCCAGCGCCTGCCCCACCATCGTCGACGCGGCGTTGCTGAGCCCCCACGCCGGGAGGATCGCGAACGTCACCAGCCGAATCGCGATGGTGTACCCCGCGAGTGCGTCGCTGCCGAACGAGGCGACGACCCGCACAAGTCCAATCCAGCTCGACGTGTCGATCAGGACCTGCAGGAACCCCGTGCCCGACAGCCGGCACACCGTCCACATCTCGGCCGGCAACACGCGCAGGTACCGCCACGCAATGCGGACACGGCCATGACCGCGCAGCAGGATGACCAATTGCGCGAGCACCGCGGTCCCCCGGCCGATGTTGGTGGCGACCGCCGCGCCGGTGATGCCCATCTCCGGGAACGGTCCCCACCCGAAGATCAGCAGCGGGTCGAGCACGATGTTGATGATGTTGCCGATCCACAACATCCGCATCGCCATCGCCGCATCGCCCGCGCCTCGGAAGATGGCGTTGTTCAGAAACAGCAGCGTCACGGTGACGTTGCCGGCGAACATGACGCGGGTGTACGACGCCGACGATTCGATCATCGAGGGCGTCGCGCCCATCAGGCCCAGCAGCCATTCGGCATTGAGGCCGCCGAAGACCCCCAGCGCCGCCGCCACGATCAGGCCCAGGAGCACGGCCTGCGAGGCTGCGCGGGCCGCGCCGTCCTCGTCCTGCTCGCCGATGCGGCGCGCGACCACCGCCGTGGCGCCGATGCCCAGCGCCAGCGCCACCGTGTAAACGATGGTGATCATGGCTTCGGTGAGGCCGACCGTGGCCACCGCGTCGGCGCTGATGCGCGACACGAAGAACACGTCGACGACGGCGAAGATGGACTCCATGACCATCTCCATGGCCATCGGAATCGCCAGCAGAATGACGGCCCTTCTCACGGGACCGTCGGTGTAGTCGTGTTCGACGCCCTTGAGGGCGTCCCAGATCAGACGCAACATGCACGATTCCCCCGAGGCTGGACCCCGGGGCCTTTCCTGACAGACGCGGCTGTGGGACGGTTCAGGGAACCGTCACCGGCGCGTCACTGGTGATGAGTGGGAAACCGGAAGGAGACTACGCGCGAACCGCGAGGGTCATCGCGGTGTCACCGGCCGGGGCAATGGCGATGCGCATAGTGGTGGCAGTGTAACACAGGCGATCAGCGGATCGTCCACACCAGCGTCGCGACACTGGCGGCGATCACACTCCAGCCGACGCGACGGAGGCTGCGGGCGGTGACCGGCAGCCCCAGCATCAGCAGGGTCGCCACGCTCAGCGGCACCGCGGCCAGTGAGACGAATGGCCCGGCGGCCGCACCGGCCACGGCCACCAGCAGCGGCCGCATCAGGGGTTGCTGCCGGGTACGCGCGATGATGACGTGCACCACACCCGTGGCGCCGACGTAACCGGCCACCCACGCACCCCAGATCGGCAAGACCTCCGCCCACGCCATCCCGCCCTGAAGTCCTGCGGGCACCGCCCATGCCGGCAGGACGATGGCGGCCAGCACCTCGCCGCCGAGGGAATGTTCGGCGCCACGCACGGCATTGCCAAGCGCGACCAGGGATGCGGCGGCGACCGCAGCCGCTGCGACCCAGGCGTCCCGGGTCAGTGACGGCGCCGCGACCGCGGCGCCCATGAGTGCCAGACCGCCGAATACGGCCACCGATCGCCAGGCCAGGCCGCGTTGTTCGCGTGCGGCCCGTGGTCCCCGCCAGCCGCTCAGGACAATCACCCCCTCGTGGGCCAGATACCCGCCCAGGGTGACGGCGACCAGTCCCCACACGCCCGGGTTGGGGGTGCCGAGGATCAGGGCGGACACCAGCGGGAACAACACTTCGCCGTACGTCCCGTGTTCACGCGGCAGCAACATCCGAAGTAGAGTATCGCCACCGATGCCCCCAGCTTCGTCAGGCGCCACCCGAGCCGCCCGGCGCCAGGCCGCCCTGCTGCGCCTGTCCGAACGCATCGCGGCCGCTCATGAAGAACACGAGGTCTACCAGAGCGTCGTCAACGGCCTGTGTGACCCGGCGCTTGGCTACGACTACGTCGGCGTGTTCCTGCTCGACCCGGCCACCGGCGAACGGGTGATGACGGCCCGCGTGGGCTGGTCCGACCTCCCAGACGAATTCAGGATTCCAGCAGGGCAAGGACTCAGCGCGCGACCGCTGGAAGACGGGCAGCTGCATTACACGCCGTCCGTTCGAGCCGACCCTCGGTATGTGACAGGTCTCTCGACGGGATCGGAAGTCGACGTGCCGCTGAAGATCGACGGCGTGCCGGTCGGCGTGCTGGTGGTGGAGAGCCGCGAGGCCGACGCGTTCGGGCCGGACGACTTCGAGATTCTGACCGCGGCTGCCAACCTCGCGGCCATCGCGGCCGGGCGCATTCGCCTGGTCAACACCCAGCAGGCGTTGATTGCGACGATGGCCGCTCTGTCGGCCGAACTGCAGCTCGAGAAACTGCTCGATGCGGTCCTGGAACGGGCGTCGGCCCTGATTGGCGCCTCGGGCGCTGAAATCGCGATCCTCGACGAAGCGGGCACCGGGTTGATCGTCGCTGCCACGACCAATCCCTCCGGCGCCGGCGTCGGCACGCGGCTCGACCTGGGCGAAGGCGCGATGGGGCGCGCGGCGGCCACGCGCGAATCCTTCGTCATTCCCGACTATCAGCACTGGGAGGGCCGGTCGGCGAAGTATGCGGACCTCGGCGTTCATGCCGTGGCCGTCGAACCGCTGGTGATGGGCGCGCGCGTGGTCGGCGCCATCAGCGTGTGGCACTCCAATCCCGCGCGGCAGTTCGGCACCGCCGACCTGCGCCTGCTCGACATGTTCGCGCCGCAGGCGGCCGTGGCCATCGAAAACGCGCGCCTGTACTCCGCGGCGCAGCGCCAGCGCCAGTACTTCGAAGATCTCGTCCTCAACAACCCCGTGGCCATCGTCACGCTTGATCCCGATCACACGGTGGTGACGTGTAATCCGGCGTTCGAGTCGCTGTATGGGTACACGCAGGCCGAGGTGGTGGGACGCAAACTCGACGAGCTGATCACCACCGAGGATACGAGGGCGGAAGCGACGACCTACACGACGGAAGCCGTCATGCATCCGGTGCGCGGCATGGCGCAGCGCCGCCGCAGGGACGGCACGATGGTCGACGTCGAGCTGCTGGCCGTGCCGGTGTTCGTGGCGGGCCAGCGTGTGGGCATGATGGGGCTCTATCACGACGTCACGGAACTGCTGCGGGCGCGCCGGGAGGCCGAAGCCGCCAACAGCGCCAAGAGCCGGTTCCTGGCGAACATGAGCCACGAACTGCGCACGCCGCTCAACGCCATCATCGGCTACAGCGAGATCCTGCAGGAAGAAGTCGAGGACCTCGGGCAAACCGAACTGATTCCGGATCTGCAGAAGATCCGCACGGCCGGTAAACACCTCCTCGCGCTGATCAACGACGTGCTCGACCTGTCGAAGATCGAGGCGGGCCGGATGGAGCTGTACGTCGAGACGTTCGAGGTCGACCGGATGCTCGAGGACGTCATGTCGACCGTCGCGCCGCTGGTGGCGGCCAATCGCAATGTCGCGCACCTGGAATGCCCACCCGGGCTCGGCGCGATGCGGGCGGACCTGACGCGCACCCGCCAGGTGCTGCTCAACCTGTTGTCGAATGCGTCGAAGTTCACGCAGGACGGCGCGATCACCGTTCGCGCGCGCGGCGACGCCGCCGGTGTCAGCTTTGATGTGGTCGACACCGGCATCGGCATGACCGAGGACCAGCAGGCCCGGGTGTTTGAAGCCTTCGCACAGGCCGACGCCAGCACTGCGAAACGGTTCGGCGGCACCGGCCTCGGCCTGGCCATCTCGAGGCAGTTCTGCCGCATGATGGGGGGCGACCTGTCGGTCACGAGCGCGCTGGGCCAGGGCACGACGTTCACCGTGTGGCTGCCGCGGCAGGTGGCGGAACCCGCCAGGCCGGCGGTCGTGACTCCCGCCGCCGGGGGCGATGCGGGCACGTTGCTGGTCATTGATGATGATCCGGCGTCGCGCGACGTCCTGCGCCGCATGTTCTCGAAGGAAGGCTTTCGCGTCGAGGATGCGGCGGGTGGCGAGGAGGGCCTCGCGCGCGCCAGAGCCGTACGGCCCGACGCCATCACGCTTGACGTGTTGATGCCGGGCATGGACGGCTGGGCCGTGCTGACCGCCCTCAAGGCCGATCCCGACCTGGCGGACATTCCCGTGATCATGCTGACGGTCTCCGATCAGCGTCCGCTCGGTCTGGCGCTCGGCGCGGCCGAGTACCTGACCAAACCGATCGACCGCGCGCGGCTGGCCGCCGTGATTCGCCGGCACGTGGGCGCCGGGCCACACACCGTGCTGGTCGTGGAAGACGAACCGGATACACGCACGATGCTGCAGCGCACCCTGGAAAAGGACGGGTGGACGGTCGTCACGGCCGCCAACGGTCTCGAGGGCCTCGCCGTCCTCGATCGGCTGACCCCCGATCTGATCCTGCTCGACCTGATGATGCCGGAGCTCGATGGGTTCGGCTTCCTGGAAGCCATGCGGCAGCGCCCGGCCACCGCCGCGTCACCGGTCGTGGTGCTGACGGCGAAGGATCTGACCGACGACGACCGGCAGCGCCTGTCCGGCGGCGCCGCGCGCGTGATGCAGAAGGGCGGCGTGGACGCCGGCGCCCTGCTGCGACAGCTTCACTCCGCCGTCTCGTCACGCCGGACGGCCCAACCCTCGTAACCGCCATGCCCCGCATCCTGCTGGTTGAAGACAACGACATGAACCGCGACATGTTGTCGCGCCGCCTGGTCAAGCGCGGATTCGACGTGACGTTTGCGCTGGACGGCCGCGAGGGCGTCGACAAGGCGCTCACCGGCGGATTCGATCTGATTCTGATGGACATCAGCCTGCCCGAAATGGATGGCTGTACCGCCACGCGGCTGATCCGCGAGGCGCCGCAGACGGCAAAGACGCCGATCATTGCGCTCACGGCGCACGCCATGGCCGGCGACCGCGAGCGCGCGCTCGAGGCCGGCTGCAACGACTACGACACCAAACCCATCGAGCTGGAACGCCTGCTGGGCAAGATGCAGGCGCTGCTGCCGCCCTCGCCGTGACGTCCTCCGACATCAGCCGGCTGCGTCACGACCTGCGCACCCCGGTCAACGCCGTCCTCGGCTACAGCGAAATGCTGCTGGAAGACGCGCCCGAACGCGCCGGCGCGCTCGACGCCGCCATCGCGGCCGCGCGGCACATCCTGTCCATCATCGACACGACGTTGTCGCCGGCCACCCTTTCGGTGGCCCAGGCCGATCTCGATCGGATGCGCGCGGCGATGACGCCGCATCAACACGCCATCCTGGGCGCCGTCAACAGGCTCCGGCTCGACGGCCCTCTCGATCCGGCCACCGCGGCCGATCTGGCCCGTATCGAGGATGCTGCGCGGCGTCTCCTGCTGTCCGACGCGCCCACGGTGGCCGGCGAAACGCCCACCATGATCGTCGAAACCCCCACCGTGCTGACGACCGCGCCGACGCGACCCGCCCAGCCGCAGGACGATGCGCCCGGGACCGCGCACACCCGCGCGTGCCACATCCTCGTGGTTGACGATGTGACGGACAACCGGCAGGTGCTGGAACGCCGGCTGACGCGCGAGGGACACCGGGTGTCCTGCGCGGCTGACGGCCGCGAGGCGCTGGCCCTGGTACAGGCCGAGCCGTTCGATCTGATCCTGCTCGACATTCTCATGCCGGAGGTGGACGGCTTCGAGGTGCTCCGTCGTCTGAAGGCGACGGCGGACACCAGCGACATCCCGGTCATCATGATCTCGGCCCTTGACGATCTCGACAGCGTCGTGCGGTGCATCGAGCAGGGGGCGGAAGACCATCTGACCAAACCATTTGATCCGGTCCTGCTGCGGGCGCGCATCAATGCATCACTCGACAAGAAGCGCCTGCGGGACCGCGAGCGCGAATACCTGAACGAGGTCAAGGCCATCGCACGGGCCGCCAGCGCCGTGGAGGAGGGGCGCTACGACCCCGACGCTCTGGCGCGCACCGCGCTTCGTCCCGACGAACTCGGCCGGCTGGCTCGGGTCTTTGACGGAATGGCGGCCGAAGTGAAGGCCCGCGAAGATCGGCTGCGTCGTGAAGTGCAGGGACTGCGCCAGGAGATTGAACGCGCGCGCCGGCTGGCCGTGTCGGCTGACACCGGCGACCAGCGCCTGCCGCTGGGCCACGTGCTGGGTGGACGGTACGAGGTGCGCGCGCTGGCCGGCGTCGGCGCCATGGGCTCCGTGTATCGCGTCCACGATCGCGAACTGGGCGAAGACGTCGCCCTGAAGGTCCTCAAGCCCGAGCTGTTGACGGACCCGTCCGTGCTCGACCGATTCCGATCCGAGGTTCGGCTGGCCCGCCGCATCTCCCATCCGTCGGTGGTGCGTACGCATGACGTCGGTGATGTCGACGGCCTCGTCTTCCTGACCATGGAGTATGTCGAGGGCCTGACCGCGCGTGAACTGCTCGACGATCGGGGACGGCTCGAAGTCGACTCGGTGGTCGCCCTCGCGCGCCAGCTGGCGGACGCGCTGGCGGCCGCCCACGCGCAGGGCGTCATTCACCGCGACATCAAGCCGCAGAACCTGCTGCTGGATGGGCAAGGCGTGCTGAAGGTGATGGACTTTGGTGTCTCGCGCCTGGCCGGGCCCGCCGGCGGCGCCGACACCGGCCTGCTCATCGGGACGCCCGCGTACATGCCGCCCGAGCAACTTCTGGGCGAGCACATCGACCCGCGGGCCGACCTGTATGCGGCGGGTGTCGTCTTGTTCGAGTGTCTGACGGGCCGTCTGCCGTTTGTCGCCGACACGCTCGGGGCCCGCATCGCGCGGGTGCTTCACGAAGGCGCGCCTGCGCCCGCCGACCTCCGCCCAGACATCCCGCCCGCGCTCTCGGCGATCGTCCAACGTCTGCTCGCCCGCGCGCGGGAGGATCGTCCGGCGACGGCGTTGGAGCTCGCCCGCGCGCTCGATCAGGTCCGTTAGGCGGGCAGCGCGTCGATCAGTCGCAGGTACCCGTCGACCGCGTCTGACAACTCACCCAGGCCCACCGACTCCTCGTCGGTGTGCGCCACGGTGATCGAGCCGGGCCCGTACAACAACGGCGTCCCCCAATGGGTCAGGAACGGCACGTCCGTGGTGTACGCGAACACCGCGGACGGGAAGCCGTCGACCGTGTGCAGCCGCACGGGAGGGACCACCAGCACGTCCTCGACGTGCGCGGACGTCCCGACGGCATCCTCCAGCATGTCGCGGACGACGCGATGGTCGTCCACCGTGCGAAACATCAGCTCGGCCGTCGCCGACGGCGAGATCACATTGGGCGCCACGCCGCCGCCGATGAGGCCCACCGAATAGTTGGTGTCGCCGAGCACCGGATCGGACGGCCATGTCACGTTGCGCGCGGCAATGAGCGCATCGAGCAGTTTGTCGATCGCCGACTCGCCCAGATGCGGCAGGCTCGAGTGCGCGGCTCGACCCGTGGCCGACAGCCGCGCCCGGTACACGCCCTTGGTTGCGATGCCCAGCCGATTGTCGGTCGGCTCACCATTGATCAACCACCGCGCCGTCGTCGGCCACGTGTTCGCGGCTTTGGCGCCGTCGCTGCCGCGCTCCTCGCCGGCCACGAACAACAACCCGACGTCGGTGCGCCCGGCCCGCCGCGCGCGTTCGGCCGCCATCACCTGCGCGGCCAGGATGCCTTTGGCGTCACACGCGCCCCGGCCGTACAGACGGTCGCCTTCAACGCGGCTTGGGAAGAACGGCGGCACACAGTCGAAGTGCGTGGACAACACGACGGCCGGCGTCCCGACCGAGGCAATGACGTTCGCGCGGCCGTCCGCCAGCGGCTGCTCGTCGACCTGCCAGCCGAGGGAGCGCAACTGCCGCGCCAGGAACTGCGCCACGGCCTGTTCCCGGCCGGTCGTCGAATCAATGTCCACCAGCGCGCGCGCCAGCGAGATCAAGGCAAAGTCGATCACAGCGCCCCCAAGAGCTTCCACCATGGAGCACACGAAGATCCATGGAGGAATGCGTATGAGCCACGGGTGGACGCCGCCCTTCGGGCGGCCGTGTGCGGTGTGTCGTCAGTCAGAGGAAAGAGAGAAGCCCGAACCCTCGTCTCTCTTTCCTCTGACTGACGGCACACCGCACGCCCGGCGAAGCCGGGCGTCCACCCGTGCCTCCATGGCCCTTCATGCACTCCATGGTTGAAAACCATCACCTGATCCACGTCTCAAGCTCGGTCCGTGTATCCGTCTTGTCATCGCGATACTTCACGATGATCGGCGTGGCCAGCGAGAGGCCCCACTCCTTGCCGGCCCCGACCGTGACGGCCCGGGCGCCGGGCACGACGACGGCTCCGGCAGGGACCACCAGCGGCTGGCCCGGCTCGGGCCGGATGATGCGGCTGTGCACAAGGTCGTACACCGGCGTCGAGCCGGTCAGCACGGTCCCGGCCGCGATCACGGCCCGTTGCTCGACGATTGCGCCTTCGTAGATGCCCGTGTTGCCGCCCACCAGCACATCATCCTCGATGATTACCGGGAGGGCGCCGACCGGCTCGATGACGCCGCCGATCTGGGCGGCCGCCGACAGGTGCACACGCGCGCCGATCTGCGCGCACGACCCAACCAGCGCATGTGAATCGACCAGCGAGCCCTCGCCGACGTAGGCACCGATGTTGATGTACATCGGCGGCATGCACACCACGCTGCGCGCGACGAACGCGCCCTCGCGAATCGTCGATCCCCCGGGGACGATGCGCACACCGGCGGCCAGCCCCGGCATCTTGAGGGGCATCGTGTCCTTGTCATAAAACGGCCATCGGCCGTGGTCGGCCGAGGCGTCCACGACGTCACCGAATCTGAAGCCCAGCAGAATGCCCTGCTTGACCCAGGTGTTGACCCGCCATCCCCCCGGCGCGGCATCGTCGGGCTCGGCAGAGCGGATGGTGCCCTCAGACAACCCCTGGCGAAGCTCGACGAACGCCTCGCGCGCGGCGGCCTTGTCGGCTGATCCACCTTGCGCGAACAGCGCCTCGATCCGCTGGGCCAGCGTGTTCATGCCCGTCCTCCCGGCGCCGCTTCGGCCGCCACGATGGGCAGCCCGAGGTCCCGCAGGACGGCGAGGATCTTCTGCTGGGACGCTGGTGACGGCGGAACGACCGGCAGCCGGTACACGAGCTCACACAGGCCCATCGCCGCCATCGCGAACTTCACGGGCCCGGGGTTCGATTCGACGAAGTTGATCTGCATGAGCGGCAGCAGCCGGTTGTGCCAGTGTCGCGCCTGCGTCAGGTCACCGCGTTCGAACGCTTCCACCATGTGCACCATTTCGGCCGGCACCTCGTTGGACGCCACCGAGATGATGCCGTGACCACCCAGCGCCATCAACGGCAACGTGATGGCATCATCGCCGGACATGACCAGGAAGTCATCCGGGACGCGGTGGCAGATCTCGGCGATCTGCGAGATGTTGCCGGACGCCTCCTTGACGCCGATGATGTTCGGAATCGCCGCCAGCCGTTCAAGCGTCGCCGGGTCGATGTTGCAACCGGTTCGCCCGGGCACGTTGTAGACGATGATCGGCAGGTCGGTCGAGGCGGCAATCGTCCGATAGTGCTGGTAAAGGCCCTCGGGTGTCGGCTTGTTGTAGTACGGCGTGACCGACAGGATGCCGTCGGCGCCGGCGGCCTTCACCATCGCCGCCATGTGCACCACTTCATGGGTGTCGTATCCGCCCGCGCCGGCCAGCACCAGCGCGCGCCCCTTCGCCTCCGCCGCGGTCAGTTCGATCACCCGTCGTCGTTCATCCAGTGACAGCGTCGGTGTCTCGCCGGTCGTCCCGCAGGGGACGAGCACATGCACCCCGGCCTCCACCTGACGACGGGCCAGACGGCTGACGGCAGCTTCATCGAGACGGCCGTCCGACGTGAACGGCGTCACCAGCGCGGTGCCGACTCCAGAAAACGGTCTACGCATTGCGATCCTCCAGATAGTCATCCATGCCAAACCACCCTGTCCGGCCGACCAGCCACACCGCGCAGGCCAGAGCGCCCCGCGCGAACACCGCGCGATCGCGCACGGTGTGCGTCAGAGTCACCGTTTCACTCGCCCCATCGAAACCCACAGTGTGGGTGCCGGGAATGGCGCCGGCCCTGGTCGACGACACGTCAATCGCGCGGTCGTACCCCGCCGTCACCATCGACTCGCGCAGGGTCAGCGCGGTACCCGACGGCGCGTCCTTCTTGTGCACATGGTGCGCCTCGTGGATCCAGGCGCCGATGCCGGCATCCGGTGCGAAGCCGGCCGCGGCCGCCTGCACGGCCCGCCGGAACACATGGAGCCCGATCGAGAAATTCGAGGCGGCCAGCACACCGATACCGGCCGCTGCCGCCAAAGCGCGCACCCGCGGCTCGTCCGTCTGCCAGCCGGTGGTCCCGATCACGACGCTGATGCGGCGCCGGGCGAGGGCCGCCACGGTTTCCGGTACGGCGTCAGCGATCGTGAAGTCGATGGCCACGTCGACGGGTTGATCGAGGGCGTCGATCGCCTCAGGCCCGCCCGCGTGGGTGACGACCTGAATCACGCGGCACCCATAATCGGGCGCCAGTTGTTCCACGAGCCGTCCCATGCGGCCGTGGCCGATCAGGAGCACACGGGTCATACGGACCTCCCCGGCAGGTCGCCGAAACACGCGGCGTGCACACGATTGAGCGCGCCGGGCAGGTCGGCATCACGCAGCACGAGCGTCACGTTCCGGCGACCCGCCGCCTGGGACAACATGCGGACGGGCACCGGCCCCAGCGCATCGAGCAACTGACTGAGGACGCCGGTGTCGGAGGCGATCCCCTCACCCACGGCGCACACAACGGCCATCTGCCCTTCATGAGTGACGTCGGCGAACGCTCGCAGGTCCGTGACGATCGCCGGCAGCCGCCGCGCGTCATCGATCGTGACCGACACGGACACTTCTGAGGTGGTGACGACATCGACGGACGTCGCATGTCGTTCGAAGACACCAAACAACCGGTGCAGAAACCCGTGCGCCATGAGCATTCTGGTCGACGCGATGTCGACGACGGTCACGCCGCGTTTCGACGCGACCGCGGTCACTGGCCGCCCGCTGGGCGGCGGCGTCGCGGTAATGGTGGTGCCGGTGTTGGCAGGATTGCGTGAATTGAGGATGCGGACGGGGATGTTCTGCTGAACGGCCGGCTGAATCGTGGCGGGATGCAGCACCTTGGCGCCGAAGTAGGCCAGCTCGGACGCCTCGGCAAATGACAGCGCGGGCACCAGCCGCGCATCCGGCACCACGCGAGGGTCTGCCGTCAGCATCCCGTCGACATCGGTCCAGATCTGGATGTCGCTCGCCCCGATACTCGCTCCGACGATCGACGCTGAGTAGTCAGACCCGCCACGGCCAAGTGTGGTGGTCACGCCGGATCGCGTCGCGCCCACGAAGCCTCCGATGACCGGCACCAGACCCCGCTCAGCCAGCGGTGCCACGGCGGCCCGTACGCGCGTCCTGGTCTCGTCCATCAGCGGCGCGGCTGAGGTGTACTCGTCCGAGGTGACCATCACCGTGCGCGCGTCCACCCACGACGCCGGAACACCACGCGAGGTCAGCGCCCCGGCCACGATGCGGCTGCTGCAGAGCTCGCCGACCGCGGCAACCGCGTCCATCCACTTCGGCGAGGTATCACGCAGCACGCCCAGCGCACTGACGACGCGCTCGAGTTCGGCGAACTCTGTGTGGAGGGCCGCACTCACGTCGCCGTGGATGACCGGATCGGTAATCACGCCCGCCACTTCCAGGTGTCGCTCGCGCAGTTCGACAAGGGCCTTGTCGGCGCCGGCGGCATCCCCGGCTGCCGCCTGCGCAGCCAACGCGAGCAGCCGATCGGTGGCGCCGCCCAGTGCCGACACCACGACGATCGGCCGGGGACGGGCGGCCGCCACGATGTCGACCAGCCGCCGGATCGCCTCGCGATCGGCCACCGACGTCCCGCCGAACTTCAGGACAACCATGCGCCCTCGGCCTGCATCAGCTCGGCGTTGAGAATCGACGCGCCCGCCGCGCCTCGGACCGTGTTGTGGCCCAGCGCCACGAACCGGTGTGTGAACACACGGCACTCACGCACGCGCCCGACGGACACGGCCATCCCGCCACCGAGCTCCGCATCCAGCCGTGGCTGCGGACGGTTCGGCTCTTCCCGCACGACGATGGCGGGCTGCGGCGCGGTGGGCAGCCCCAACTGCTGCGGACGGCCGGCAAAGTTCCGGAACGCCTCGATGACATCATCAACCGAGGGCCGATTGGCCAGTTCCACCGACACGGTCATCGTGTGCCCGTCGATGACGGGTACACGATTGGTGTGCGCGCTGATGAGAACGGGGTGAGGCGCACGCCCGGCATCAGCGCCGAGGATCTTGGCGGTCTCCGTTTCGATCTTCTCCTCCTCGCCGCCGATGAACGGCACGAGGTTGCCGAGGATGTCGAAGGACGGCACGCCGGGATATCCGGCGCCAGACACGGCCTGCATGGTCTGCACGACGACGCGCTGCAGGCTGAACGGTCGAAGCGGCGCCAGGGCCATCGCCAGCACGACGGTGGAACAGTTCGGGTTGGTGACGATCGCGCCTGACCACCCCTTCACGCGGCGTTGTTCCTGCAGCACCTCAAGGTGGTCGGCGTTGACTTCGGGGATAAGGAGCGGCACCAGCGGATCCATCCGATGGTTGCGCGCATTGCTCAGGACGATGTGGCCCGCGCGCGCGAAGGCTTCCTCGGTTTCGCCGGCCACCGAGGCATCGAGCGCGGAGAAGACGACTTTCGGTCCGCGTCCAGGCACACACGCTTCAACGGTCAGGGCGCGGATGCGATCCGGCGCAGGCACAGGCAACCGCCAGGGTGCGGCGGCCTCGTATCGCTTGCCTTCCGACCGCTCACTGGCGGCCAGCCATGTGACTTCGAACCAGGGGTGCCCCGCCAACTTGCTGATGAACTGCTGGCCCACCATGCCGGTGGCGCCAAGTACGCCGACCTCTATCTTCTCCATTCGCCGCTCCAACAAAAAACCCGCTGTGCGCGGTGCGCATCAGCGGGTTTGAACTTCCCTCTGCCGAATCGATGTCAGCTGTCGCTGGTCGTCAGGCTTGTGGTTGCGTCCGCCAATGCGCGCGCGGGACTCGCTTGTGCGAGGCCCGCTTGGTCTTGAACTGCATGCGCTTGGCGAACATGTCGGCGGAGAGCATACCACACCCGCCGCCGCTGAACGCACGCTCCGCGTGCAGCTTCGGCGGGGCGAGCCCACGCGCCCACGAGCCCACGCGCCCACGCGCCCACGAACCCACGAGCCCACGAGCCCACGAGCCCACGAGCCCACGAACCCAACCTACAGTCGGATCTCCCTCCCCGTCGTGATGGCTTCGTTCGCCCTGATGCCGACGATCGTCGCGTGCGCGCCGTCCTGCATCGAACACGCAACCGGCGCGTTTTCGGTCACGCTGCGCAGGAAGTCCATCAGCGAGTAATACAACGACGGATGCGGCAGGCCCACACCCGCCTGCAGTTGCCCCTGCGCCGCCAACTGCGTCGCGTTGGCGATCAGCACGATGCCTTCTTCGTCGAAGATCTGCTGACGGGTGGCGTACACCTCCCAGCCCTGGGTGGGCGCATCAGGCTCCTTGAACAACCAGCCGTGGGTCCACGCCAGCCGAATCGACCCGTTGATGCCGTTGATGACTTCGTACTGTCCCCCGTACGAGTTGGCGAGCGTGGCGCTGTACCTGAGGACCACACCGTCGGCCCAGGCGAGATCGAGGTCGATGGTGTCAGCAACCGTTCGGCCATCGCGATGGTGCTTCACGCCTCCGCGGCCCACAATCCGTTCCGGCCTCGCTCCCCTGCACCAGAGGAACACGTCGAACTGCTGCGACCCGACTTCACCGGCCAACCCGGTGGACACGGCAGGGTCGAGCCGCCAGTTGGCCTGCGCGTCTGCTTCACCCGTGCTGGCCGGGAACCGCCAGGACGTCTTGCGATGGAACTGCGCGCTCATCGAGATCAACTCGCGCAGCTCCGTCCGGACCAGCGGCTGCGCGCGGCGATAGGTCGGATTGGACCGCGCCTGATATCCGGCCTGACAGATGGTCCTGGCCTGGGACGCCGCGGCCGCCATCGCCTCGGTGTCTTCCACCGTCGCGGCCAGCGGCGACTCGCAGTACACGTGCCGGCCGGCCGCCAGGGCGGCCTCGACGATGGAGCGATGCTGATGCGTCGGCGTGGCGACGACGATGGCCGTCACGTCCGGCCGATTGTCGAGCAGGGTGCGATGGTCGGTGAAATGTTCGGCCGCCCCCGCACGCTGTTTTGCCAGGTTCAGCCGTGTCTCGAGGACGTCGCACAAGGCCGCAATCTCAACCTGGGGAATCTTCTGCAGCTCGGCGAGGATCGCCCGGCCCTGACGGCCGCAACCGATGACCGCGACCTTGACCGCCTGCGACGACCCCAGCCGGGGCAGCAGGTCGGCGGCGTCGGGCACGAGTGACAATCCGGCCAGCGCGCCGGCCGTGTGGGTAATGAACGATCGCCGGTCAGGCGTGTAACGACTCATCAACGGTTCCTCTATGACCCGCCGCGACGATGGCGGTGCTCCAGGCATCGGCAAGCCTGGCGGACGGGTTGGTGACACACGCGCGGCCCACCAGCTGCAGGTGGCCGGAAGGCGCCACGATGTGGGGGGCGGCCTGCCCGGCGGCATCCGACACGGAGAAGGCCAGATCCTTCAGCGGCACCACGTCATCGTTGACCCTGACGCGCCAGTGGCGGCCGTCGGCATCGAGTCCGAGCCCGTACCCGCTGCTGGTGCCGCCGTGCAGAAACGCCGACGTCACGCCGCAGTCGCGCAGGCACCTGATGGCGCAGTCGATCGCATGGCCCTTGCCGATGCCGCCCAGGTCCAGTGACATCCCCGGCCGGTCGAATGCGACGGTGCGCGCGGCGTCATCCAGACGCAGCCACTCGCCCGCACCGCGCGTGACGTCGAACGCGCCGCCGGAGGCCGCCCAGACCGCCACCGCGTCGCGCAGCAGCGTCCAGGTCTCCTCGTCACACCGCACGGGTTCGACCGAAGCGGTCCGGTTCACGTGTGACACCCAGCTGTCGGGCGCGAACCGGCTGAGGCGGCGATGCCAGTCTTCGATCTCCGCCATCGCCAGTTCTCCGGCCTCACGCTCGCCGCCCGGCAGGACCAGTTCGAACCGCGTGCCCATGGCCGCGGTCGCCAACCGCAACATGGCCGTGCTCAGAGCTTCCGGACCTTGCCCGAACGCGGGTCGTACCCGAACGCGGCCTTCTCCCAGAACGAGCGCTGCGCGAGGTCGACGATCACCATGACCTTGGTGCCCAGCTCCACATCGCTGCGCGGCTTCTCACGCGTGCGAATGCAGTCGACCCAGTGGCGCCGCAGCATTTCCTGCGCGTCCAGCACTTCGCCCTCAGGCGCGACTTCGCGTTCCTCCACCTCATCGGCCCAGATGCGCTCGGGCCGGATGATGGCGTTGCGCCCGCCCACGAACAGGTTGGCCTTGTGGCCGCGAATGATTCGTTCCAGGCCCAGCTCGTTGCACGTCGACCCGGCCACCACCATCGTGTGGTCGTGCTCGAAGTCGATGTTGATGTTGATCTGGTCGGGATTCTCCATGGCCTTGTCGACCATGTGCCCGCCGGTGGCGACGACGCGCACGGGCCAGCCGACGTTGAGGGCCTTGAGTGTGGGGGTGATGTGGTGGACCAGCAGGTCGCCGATGATGCCCGACGAGTACCGCTTGTACCGCCGCCAGCGCGCGTACACCTCGGGATTCCACGTCGTCCGGCCCAGCGGCCGGCACCACTCGTTCCAGTCGAGGTTGTCACCGGGCTTCCAGGCCGGATCGATGGCGTAATACGTCCACTCGCCGGTCTTGGAGTTGCGGCAGTACGACGTCTGGCTCCACACGGGTTTGCCGATGGCGCCCTCGGCAATCAGCTTCTCGGCCGCCATGTAGCTGGGCGTCATCACGAACTGGGTGCCGACCACGACGATGACCTGGGGATTGGCGTCGGCGACCTTGCGCAGCCGCTGGGCATCCTTCAGGTTCAGCGTCATCGGCTTCTCGACGTACACATCCTTGCCGGCCTTGATCGCGTCTTCGGCGAGGCGGCCGTGCCAGTGTTCCGGCGTCGCAATGAGGACGCCGTGGATGTCGGGCCGCGCCAGCACGTCCTGATACCGGCGATACGTCGGGACCTCCGCGCCTCCCTGCACCTTCTCGACCCTGGCCTTCGCGTTGGCCACCCGTGGATCGCAGACGTCACACAGGGCCTCGACGCGCACGGGGCGTCCGTCGCGCGCATTTCGCGCAAAGGCCTCGGCGTGTCCGGTGCCCATGCCGCCGGTGCCGATGATGGCCACCTTCACGACGTCATTCGCCCCCAGGGGGGCGCGGGGCTTCGCCTGTGGGATCGGCTCCAGATCTTCGGCCGCCTCGGCGTCCCGCGATGCCACACCGGCCGCCACGGCCGCCGCGGCCGTCGCCTTCAGGAAGTCTCGACGCGATTTCGTGTTACTCATCTCGCCACCTCGCCATCTCGCCATCTCGACGCCTCGCCATCTCGACACCTCGTCATCTGGTCATCTCGGCGCGCACGCGCTCCAGGAGCGTCTTGGTGCGCGCGATACCTTCGCGTTCGGGCAACTTCGACCCCTCGTACTCGATGCCCACCCAGGAGCGGTAGCCGGCATCGAGCACGATCTTCATCAGGCGCCGGTAGTCCTTCTGCGTTTCGTTGCCCTGATCGTCGAAGTCGTGCGACTTGGCCGAGACCGCCTTGGCAAACGGCATGAGGTCCGTCACACCCTGATAGCGGTCGTATTCGTAGAAGTTGCCGAAGTCGGGCAACGTGCCGCACCGGGGATGGTTGACCATCTTCATCACACCGGACAGCCACCGCCCATCGGAGGAGAGACCCCCGTGGTTCTCGACGACCACGTTCAGGTTCATCGGCGCGGCCAGTTCCGTGAGCTGGCGGAGACCATCGGCCGCCAGCTTTTGTTGCTCTTCGAACGTGCCCACGCTGGCCGCATTGACACGAATGGTGACGCAACCGAGCACCGCCGCCGCCTCGAGCCACTTGCGGTGGTTCTCCACGGCCTGCGCGCGCGCCGCGGCGTCCGGGTCCCCAAGGCGCCCCTCGCCGTCACACATGATCAGCCACTGGGTCACGCCTTCGCCGGCCGCGCGGGCGTTCATCTCGGCCAGGTACGCGGCATCGCGCGCGCGGTCCTTGAAGAACGTGTTGACGTACTCGATCGCCTCGATGCCGAAATCGCGCTTGGCGACACGGGCGAAGTCGAGATGGTCGATCTCCTTCGCCCGCAGGGTCCGGTGCAGGGACCACTGCGCCAGCGAGATGCGGAACAGCGGCGCCTGGAGGGACGCGCTCGCGTGGAGGGTCGCAAGCGGCGACAACGCCGCCGCGCCGATTGTGGTCGTCAGGAACTCCCGTCGCGTCCAGTCGCTCATCGTCGTGTTCTCCTGTTCGTGCGGACGCGCACCCGGCGTCCGCCCTGCGCGGCCGATTGGTCCACAGCCAGACACACCCGCATGGTGAGGTCGGCATCGTCGACGTTGAGATGGGTGTCGCGGCCGTCGAGGATGCAGGACACCAGTTCGTCGATCTCGCCCTGGAACGGGTGGTGAGTCACATCAGCGGATCCCGGCAGCGCCGTCACGATACGGATGGCCTCTGCGCCGGCCGGTGTGCGGGCCGGCTCGAAGCGGACGTCGGGCCACGGACAATGGCGCCGCAGGTCATCAATGTCGACGGGGTGTTCGTTCCAGAGAATCAGATCGTCGCGCAGCGACGCGCGGTCGCCCATCATCTCGACGCCGAACGTGTACGGCAGCTGCAGGTCGGTGGAACTCACCAGTTGGGCCAGCACCGGCTGGCCGCGCCGCGCCGACGGACCGCTCATCTCGAGGTTGGCGATCACCGACGTCGGCCACTGGTAGCCTTTCGTCACCGTGGTGGCAAACGCCGACACACTCGCCACCTCCAGCCCGGTGCACCAGCGCAACGCGTCGACGGCGTGGCAGCCTGCCGCCAGCAGATGGCTGCGGCCGCTCTTGCGGGTGCGCACCCACGACCAGCCCGAGTACCAGTCGGTGACGCGGGAGAGGTACTGGAACCGGGCGAACACCAGCCGGCCCAGCCGGCCGGACTCACGCAGCCAGCGCGCGAAGCGCAGGTACGGGTTGTAGTGCAGCTCGAACGACACGATCGTCCGCACGCCTGACGCGCGCACCGCGTCACTGATGCGCGTCAGCTCGGCTTCGTCGAGCCCCGTCGGCTTTTCGAGCAGGATGTGTTTGCCCGCGCGCGCGGCGGCCACGGCCTGATCGGCGTGCAGGTGATTCGGCGTGGCGATCGAGATGATGTCGATGTCCGGCGCGCGCAGCAGGTCACTGAAGCGCGTCGTGAACCGGACGCCGGGCAGGCGGAGACCGGCGTCCTTCAGCCGGCGGCGGGCCCGACCTTCGTCACGGCCGCACAGCGCCACGACGCGGGCGTGCGGGTTGTGCATGAACGCCTGGAGGTGCTGCATGGCCACCCATCCGACCCCCACCAGCCCGACTCCCAGCGTGCGCACGCGCACAGTTTATTCCGGTTGGTGCATAACGGACAGGTACTTCACCCAGGGGCCGATGGCCTGCCGGTACTGCCGCGCCATCACCCTGGAGATCTGCACCAGGTGGCCCAGATCGTGGGCCACCCAGGTGGCGAGCAACTGCCGCAGGGTGACCGCGCCGAATTCCGGGTGGTCGCCGGTCAGGGACAGCTGCGCCTCACCGAGCGTCCACCCCCTCATCGTCTGCAGGTTGAGCTCGCGCAGGGTCTCGAACTCGTCGAGGAGGTCCGACAGCGACTTGCCGCGGCTCTCATGGAACTGGGCGAACCGATCGAGCGGCCTGAACCGCCGGTCGGGTCCCTGGTCAAGGATGATCCGCGCGCGCGGAATCCAGTCCTCGCGTTCGCAGTGCACGAGGTGCCCAATCACCGTGTACGGACTCCACGTCTCGCCGCCTTCGGTGGCGTCGGTCCAGCCAGACGGAAGGCCCTCGAGCAGGCCGCGCACGGCGCGAGGCGTGCGCTCGAGGACGGCCATGCCGGTCGTCAGGTCAAAGTCCATACCCGCGATCCTAGCCGCCCCCGCCGCCCGCCAACGGGTACAGATCGGCCTACATCTTGCCGTCCTGGCCCATCCAGAGGTTCACGGTGTTGAGTTCGTCGCGGCCGCACGCCTTGAGATAGCAGAACAGCTGCGTGCGGTAGGCCGCGCATCCGCCCAGCACGACGTTGACGATCAACGACCCGCGCGACGTCGGCTGGCCGAAGAGATTGATCTCCTGGCGGAACTCTTCGTCGGTCATCGGGCCCAGCAACTCGACATAGGTCGCATTGTGCGCCTCGATGGCCTTGATCGTCTGGTCGAAGTCACGGGCCTTCGCGACCTCTTCTTCCTTCGTCCATTCGGCTGGAACGAACGTGCCGGCCTTGGCGGCGCGAATGAGCGTCGGCCCCATCATGGACAGGTACTGGAGCAGCTCCAGCGTGGTGCGCTGCGTCTTGGTGGGCCGGTAGTCGAGCTGCGCGCGATCGACCTTCGAGATCAGGTGCAGGAGGATGCGGACTTCGTGCTTCAGGGAACCAATCAGTTCGGACTTGGTGAGGACCATGGCCCGGCATTATGTCATTGCGGCACGATGGTGTCGCCCCGCGCGAGCATGTCGACCAACGCGGCGATCTTGCGCGCGCGGCCGGCCGGCGTCTTCATGGCATTGGTGCGGTAGCCCAACGCAAACACGTTCATCTTGCTCAGCGTCTTGAACGTCTTGAGCGCCTTCCGATTGGCGCGAATGGCGGCCAACAGGTCCTCGGGCAACGTGTCGTGGCTGGCCGCGCGGATGGGCGCATACGCGTTGTCCCATCGGCCATCCCGCTTCGCGGCCTCCACCTGTTTCAGACCATGAGGCGTCATCCGTCCTTCGTCGATCAGCCGGGCCACATGATCGCGATTGACCTGGCTCCAGACACTCTTCGGCTTGCGGGGCGTGAACCGCTGCAGAAACGACGTGGCGTCGTACGCCTTGCGCAGGCCGTCGATCCAGCCCCAACAGAGCGCGACGTCCAGCGCCTCGGCATAGGTCACCGTCCGCAGACCCGAGTCCTTCTTGTGGATCTTCAGCCACAGTTCGGAGGCCTTGTGATGATTGACCGACAGCCACTTTTCGAATGCGGCGGCGGTGGCGAAGCTGCGGATGGCCTTCGGATTCGGGATCACGGGGGCCATCTCGTCACCTCGCGCAGGCGGCGGGATCCGCCTTGCAGTGTTCCAGCGGAAGCAACTCGATCTTCCGGAACTCGGTGGGCGCCGTCTCCGACTGAATCGCGATGTACCCGGACGTGAGCGGTGTCCCGTCGATCTTGACGGCCGGGTCCACCGGCGACGCATTGCCACCGCCGATCTGCGGCTTTGTGTACTCGAGCACGGTCACGCCGTTGACGATGTGGCGCATCAGGACGTCGCCCAGGACGAGCACCTCGACCCGCACCCACTGGTCACCATCAAAGGTCGGCGACGTGGAATTGGTGCAGTGCGGCGTCCTGAGCGCTCCATTGAGCACGACGTGGGTGCCGGGTGTGCACAGATTGGCCGTCGGTCGCGGCCCACGGCCCAGGCCGCCCAGAAACTGCACTTCGATTGAAATGGGAAAATCCTGATCGCGCAGCATCGTCTTCGGATCCTGCGCATGCAGCATGAATCCGTTGTTGCGTACGGCCCAGCCCACGCCCTTGGCTGCCGGCATCTGGTCGCCCGTGAACCGGTATTCGGCGGCAATGCGGTAATGCGAGTACGGCGTCTGGTGGAACAGGTGCCCGAACTCACCGTCAAACGTCGTCCACTTGTCGTACGCCACCTTCAAGACGCCCTGTTCGACACGGAACGTGTCGTGCAGATTCACGCCGAGGTCGTGTTTCGCGAACTTCGGCGTCCAGCCGCCGAGGTCGTTCCCGTTGAACAGTTGAATCCACTGCGGCTGCGGCGAAGGCGCCAGGCACACCGTCGCCACCACAAGAACGAGCGCTCGGATCATCTGCGCATTCTACGCCCGCCCCTCGCCGCCCCTCGCCGCCACTCGCCGCCACTTGCCGCTACTTGCCGCCACCCGCCGCCACTTGCCGCCACTTGCCGCTACTCGCCACTACTTGCCGCCACTCGCCGCCACCTGCCCCTCCCCAATCAGCACGAACCCGGCCCAGTAGAACGGGTGCCGGTAGCGTGGGTCGGCCATCACGGCCCGGGCCGCGCCGCGGAGTGCTTCGGCGGCCGCCATGCCGCCCCGCTCCACCGCCCGCAAGCGCTCGTGAAACCCAATCATGAGCGTCGTTGTGCTCGCCGAGTCGACCGCCCACTGGCTGACGACGACCGATGATGCGCCGGCGGCAAACAGGCTCCACGACAGCCCGATGATGCCTTCGCCGCCGCCCAGACGGCCCCGCGCGGTTTCACAGGCGGACAGGACGACGAGATCGGCCGCGAACGGGATCTCGACCAGCTCGTGGGCTTCGAGACGGCCGTCGTCGCCGGCCAGCGCCAGGTGGGAGAACATCGGCGTCACGTCGTCGAGTTCGCCATGGGTGGCGATGTGCACGACGCCGGCTCGAGGCGCGCCGGCCTTCAGCGCGTCGATCGTGGCGGCCGCGCCGGTCAGCACGGTGCTGTGCGCCGTCCCGTAGATCCGCCCCAGGGCTTGCACCTCGCGTGCGGCCTCGGGCAGGCGGGTCGGCGGCGGCGTGGCGGCCACCAGGGGGTCGCCCAGCGCGAGCAAGTGGCGCGCGGGCGCGGCCGGGCGCGCGGTCTGCCGGGCTCGCAGGGCGACCAGCGCCGACACCGATGGCGCGTACGACACGGTCATGCGCTCGATCAGATACCGTCCGTCGGCCGACGGCAGGGCCTGGAAAGGCACCCGCCACAGCGCGCCATCCGGCACGAGGATGAGCTGGCGCACGTCTTTCAGCCACGGCTCGTGCGCACCGAACAGGAGTCCGTAGAGTTCGCGCGCGGACGAGGCAAACCCCAGGTCACGCGCGGCGATGCCGTCGGCCACACGTCCGGCCAGGGTCGACAGCGCCGTGGATTCGATAGGCAGACGGTGCGCCTGAACGTCCGGTCCCTGCGCGCCGCCCTTGATGAGGTAAACCCAGCTGCGTGTGGGTTCGATGATGAACGCCGCGATGGCGGTGCCCGGCCGCAGCAGCGACGACAGCTGTCCGGCGGTCAACTGCGGCATGCCCTGTGCGGTCGTGCGCGACCGGGCGGCGGGACCGCCGGCGGACACGATGTCGATCAGGGTGCGCGCCCGTGCGCGCTCCACGGCGGCCAGCGCGTCAAGGCCACGACCCTGGTGCGCGTGGATGCCGGCGACGCCCAGGTAGGGCGCCAGCCGCCAGGCCAGGAACATCTGACGCGCCGCATCGCCGTCGGGTGTCTGTCGCCGCTGCGCCTCCACCGCCTCGATGGCGGCCTCGTAGGCGACCAGCGCGTCGTCGAACCGGCGCTGCGCCTCGAACAACTCGCCACGGTAGGTCTGCGCGCGGGCGACCGCGGCAGGCAGGCCCGCACCGGTGGCGAGCGCCAGCGCGCGCTCCAGCAACGCCCCGGCCTCGGTCATCCGGCCCCGGGTGCGTTCGATCTTGCCCAGCTCCACCAGGTTCTGCGACTGGCCGTCGACGTCGCCACCCTGTTCACGCATGGCCAGAGACTGCTGATGCAGCGCAAAGGCTTCGTCGATGCGACCTTCGTCGCGGCTGATGTTGCCCAGGTTGTAGAGAATCGTGGCGTACAGCGCGCCATCACGCGCCTGCTCGGCGAGGACCTGGGCGCGCGCCAGTGTCCGGCGAGCTTCGGCCAGTTCTCCCCGGGCGATGAGCGCGTTTCCGAGATTGGACAGGGGGCCGGCCGCCAGGACCGCCCGTGCCGGCCCCAGTCGCTCTGCCGTCGCGATCGCGCGACGGTAATACGCCGTCGCCTGCGACAGATCGCCGACCTCCGAGTACAACCCGCCCAGGTTGTTGAGCGTGTTGACGATGTCTTCAGTGCCGGTCCCGCCATCATCGTCCTTCAGCTCGAGACTGCGGGAGAACGCGTCGTGAGCCAGCGCCATCTGGCCGCGGGCGGCGAAGATCAGTCCGACGGTGTTCCAGGCTCGTGACTCCTGGGGGCGGAGCTTGAGCTGCTGAGCCAGCCGCAGGGATTCCTCGGCGTACGCCTTCGCGCGGTCGAGATCCCCGAGCCCGCGGTACGCGATGCCGAGGTTGGTGCCGAGCTGCTGAATCAATCGCGGGTCCGCCAGGCTGCGGGCCAGGGTCAAGGCGCGCTCCGACCACTCCACCGATTCCCGCAACGCCCCGCGGCGACCGGACACGTTGCCGAAGCCGGCAAAGGCGGAATACCGGATCCGATCCTGGTTGGTGGCGTTGCCGAGCCACAAGATGGCTTGGTAGGCGGCCCAGGACTCGTCGAGCCGGCGCTGGCGCGCCAGCGTGTCCGCGACCGACACCAGCGCGGTCCGGCCGTCGGGTGACACCAGCTCCGGATGCGCCTCGAGCCACGTGCGTCGCTCATCGTCGCCGGTCAGTCGAACGAAGTGAGCCGCGATGTCTCGCAGCGACGGCTGCCCTCGCGCCGCCAGGTCGCGGGCGTGGCTGCCGCCCGCCAGCACACATGCCAGCAGCAGTCCCCCAAGCACGCGCTGCGCGGATCGCACGCGCATACGCTACACCGAGTTCATGAAGCCCAGGTCACTTGACGGGAACGCCCCGAGGTTCGGAAACACGCCGGCCAGGCCGGCCGCCGACGCGCCGAACCACGTGCCAAGGGTCGCGCCAAACTGAGCCGTGGCGATCGTCGGGATCCACACCCCGCGGTTGTTCGCGTCATCCGGGCCCCCCAGCGCCAGTGTCGGCAGCGTGCCGTACACGCCGCCCTTGACGGCACCGCCGAGGACGAGCTGATGATTGCCCCACGCATGGTCCGAGCCGGACCCGCTGGGCTGCAGCGTGCGCCCAAACTCCGACTGCGTGAATGCGGTGACCTGGTCGCTCAGGCCCGCATCGCCGATGGCCTGATGGAACGCGTAGAGCGCCTGCGACAGCTGATTGAGCAGGAACCACTGCGTCCAATCCTGCGAACTGTGCAGGTCGTAGCCGTCCATCGAGCAGAAGAAGACCTGCCGGCCGGGCCCCATGGCCGACCGGATCTTGATGAGGCGCGCCACTTCCTTCAGTTGATTGCCGATCGCGGTGCCCGGGAACGCCATCGTCCCAGCGCCAGCGCCGTTGGCCGCCAGCGTATCGGCCAGGTGCAGGCCGTCAGCCATCGCCTTGTTGGCGGCAGCCCGCATCGTGTGTCCGCCATCCATCGTCAGAATGTCGTTGACCGCCTGGCGCCGCAGCAGCGCCTCGGAGTTGGGCCAGAACGTCATGCCGGAGAGCCGGAGGTCGGCGCCGGGAGGGATGACGTTGCCGCCGGCGTTTGATCCCTGGAGAAACAGGGCCGGCTGCGACACCGACACCGCCGCCAGCGAGTCACTGGCCCCGAAACAGTCGAGCAGGCGGCCGCCCCATCCGTAGCCGTTGGGCGTCGGCAGGCCCGTCTGCATCTGCACGGTCTGGTCGCTGTGCGAGAACAGATTGGTCGGCGCCGACTGGCCGGCGAGGTACGCCGCGCGGGTCAGCGGCGCGGCCAGCTGCCCCATGTTGAGCACGACGGCCAGATCGCCGGCCTGGTACAGCGTGTTCAGTTCCGCGAGCCCGTAATGGAAGGCCCAGGGATTACCCGACGCGTCGGCCACCGGTGACAGCAGTTCGGCGCCGCTCAGCGCCAGCCCGCCACGGATGGACTGATAGGCCGTGTATCGCGCCGTATCGACGGGCACGATGACGTTGTTGCCGTCGTTGCCGCCAAACAGATACACGCAGACCAGCGCCTTGTAATCGGTCAGGTCCTGACTGGACCGTGTTTCTGCCGCGAACAGCGAACGCGGCCGTCCCAGTCCCATGCCGCCGCCGGCCAACCCCAGCGCCGCCAGTTGCGCGCTGAGTTTGAGGAAGGAACGTCGCGAAGGAATCGTGCCGTGTGAGTGAGCCATGGTCGTCAGTCCCCGGAAAGAAGGCCGCCGTACAACACCAGCCATCCGCCGCCCATCGACAGGGGCGCGGCGTCAGTGGACACGGTGAACTCGCTGGAAATCGCCGTCAGATAAAGCGTGCCCAGCGCGCGTTGCCGATGGTCTGACGTCTGCTGCGCGAGCAGGATGAGCCGGTCGCGCAGCGGCGTGGACATGCGTCCGAACAACAGCCGCTGATTCACCAGCTCGACCAGGGCCGCCGGATTCCCCGCCTGGGCGATGTACGGCGCCAGGTCCACGGCAAACGACGATGAGAAGCCGCCGTTGAGGATGTTGTAGATGAAGTTCGCGCGCGCCACGGCCAGCGCCGGCGTGTAGATCTGGAACTCCGGACCAAACTTCGATGCGTCGCCCGGCAGCGGCGCGAGCGGTGAATAGAAGCTGAACACCGTCGGCGGCGAGAGCACCTGCTGGCCGAGGTTCGCCATCACGTACTGGAACTGCCCGGCGTTCTGCACCGTGAGGCCGAGGGCCCGCGCGAGCCCGATGATGTGCAGAATCGGATCGCGCAGACGGCCGGCCACCGCCCCACTGAGCGCGGCCTCGGGATCGGTCAGGATCGCCCTGAGCACCGCGCGAAGATCGCCACGAACGCCGTCGCCATTGTTGGCGAACACCTCCGCCACGCGCTGGATGTACGCGCCGGAGGGATTGCTGGTGACGAGCGACCGGATGAGGCGCGTCGCGACAAACGGGGGGACATTCGGGTGGTTGAAGACGTTGTCGATCGCGTCTTCCAGGTCCTTGGTCACGGTCTGGCCGGCGGGCAACACCACACCACCAAGCAGCGTCTTGGCGCCCTGGTCGTGCAGTACCGGCCGCGGCTCCATCAGCCCGACGAAGTGCTCAGGGTTGTGTGACGCCGGCTGCGCGTTGAGCGCCGTTGGATACGTCCAGCCGGACAGCGCCCTCGCGAACTCCTTGACTGTCGTCTGCGTGTACGTCGGCTTGGGCTGCCCGGCGGCGTCGAGCACCAGCGAACCGTCCATGTTCAACTCGAACAGCCCGATGCTGAACAGCTGCAGCAGCTCGCGCGGATAGTTCTCATTGGGGGCGAGCCCGCCGGTGCCGGTGCTGTTGGCCAGGTCAAGGAACTTGCCCATCGAGGGACTCAGCGTGACCTCGCGCAGGAGGGTGCGGTAGTTGCCGAAGGCGTGGTTCTCGAGCAGGCGCACCCAGGGGATCAGCTCGTAGCCGTTGACGAGTTTGTTGGTCGACACGGCCAGGGTCTGGCTCAGCGCGAACGCCATGCGCTGGCGCAACTGGTCCTGCCCGTTCGCCATTTTCATGAACAGCTGCGCGCGCACGGCGCCCGAGTCGTAACCGTCCGCCAATCCGCCTGCGGGCACCTGAAGCTGCTGGACGAACCAGCGCGCCGGACCATTGACCATCACGTCCTGCATCGATGCCTGGGTGGGCCCGAAGGTGGCCTGCTGCAGGAAGCGCTCCGCCACGCGCGCGTCCACAGCGGCCGCGGGAGGCAAGGGCTCATGCGTGAACACCGGCACGGGCGACGGTTCCGGCGCAGGCTCCCAGGATGGTGGCGGAGGTGGCGGAGGCGGAGGCGGTGGCGGCGGTGGTGGAGGCGGCGGCGGAGGCGGAGGCGGCGGTGCGTCAACGAGCGTGATCGTGTAGCGGCCGACCTCGGTCCAGTTCTGGTAGACGACCACGCTGATCTTCGTGGCGCCGTTGCACACCCAGGCGTTGCGAACGGCCCCCGAAGCCGTTTCCGTGCTGGCGATGTACAGCCGGTGCGCGGGGTTGGCCAGAGTGGCCGACACCGGCACTGAACAAGCCGTTGTTCGAGGAATCGTGTACTGCGTCGTCGTTGGGCTGAACGCCGGACTCAGGCCGGCGACCGTCAGCGACGTCAACGCGCCGGATTGCGCCGGCAGGAGCACGGGGATGAGGACGGCGAGCAGGACCGCAAGTCCCTGAAGTCTCATGCGTGTCATACCGCCCCTATGACGCGCAACGGACCGCCGTATTACCATGCGGACGATTCATCCCATGCTGGCGCCCGTTGACCGCGATCTGCAGGCCTTTCTCGCCGCCGACGATCCGGGGGCGGCGGCTGACGCGCTGGGCCGGGTGCTGGCAGGCGGACTGCTGACGTTGATCAGTCAGGTCGTGTCACGGGAGCTGGGCCGGTCGCCGCGGATGGCCGGCGCCATTGACGATGTGGTGGCGGACGTGCGGCTGAAACTGGTCGAGCGGCTGCAGGCCTGGCGCTCCGGCGAGGACGACCCCATCGACAATCTGCCGGCCTATGCCCGCACGCTGAGTCTGCATGCGGCCTACGCCGTGCTTCGGCGCGAGTTTCCGGAGCGGACACGTCTGCGCAACCGGATCAGATACGTGCTGACCCATCACCCGGACCTGGAATTGGCGCCAGGCGTCGACGACGCGCCGGTGTGCCGGGTGCGAGGTCCGCGACGGATGTCGGCGGCCGGCAGCACTCGCGGCTGGATGGACGATCCGGTGGCGGCCGCCGATCGTGCCGGACTGACCCCGGCACTGCCGCTGCCCCGCCTGATCCTCGGCATCCTGGAACGGTGTGACGCCCCCCTCCCGCTCGACGCGCTGGTCGAAATCGTGTCACGCCTGGCTGGTATCGCCGACGCACCGCGGCCGGCCTCACGTCCCGACGCGGCGCCACTTGACGTGCCGGACCGGTCGCCGGGCGCGCTCGAGCGGCTCGTGCAGCACGAGACACTGGCGACGGCGTGGCGCGAACTGGTGCAGCTGCCGCCGTTTCAGCGCGCCGCCCTGTTGCTGAATCTGCGCGATACGGATGGCGGAGCGCTGATTCAGACACTGCCGGCGACCGGAATTGCCGCGCGGGACGCCATCGCGGCCGCGCTGGACATGTCCGTCGCGCAGCTCGATCGCCTGTGGCCGGACCTGCCGCTGGACGACCTCGCGATCGCCGCGCGCCTGGGACTGACCCGGCAACAGGTCATCAATCTGCGCAAGTCGGGCCGCGCCCGCCTTGCACGCCGGCTGGCCGGTAATATGACGCCACCGCCGTCATCAACGTCATCGAAGGGAACCTAGACGTGGGCGCGCACTTCTCCGAGCACCCGACACACGAACAGCTGGTCAGCTACGTCGATGGACGTCTGCACCCGGCCGATGTCGAATGGATCGACAGCCACGTCGAGCAATGCGCGGTGTGTCGCGAAGACGTGGCGGACCTGCGGCAGGTGCAAACGATGCTGGCGGCGACTACACCGGCCGGAGCGATCGAGGTGAGACGCTGGCCGCGATGGGTGATTGGCGGCGCGGCGGCCGCCGGCATTCTTGGGTTGCTCTGGGTGAACCGGCCAGGCCCGGCGCCGGAGGAACGGCAGGAGTCCGCACTCGTGAGTCAGCCGGCCGCGGTGGAACCGCCCGCCGCACCACCAGTGTCGCCGGTCAGCGTACGCGAACAACAACTGCTCGCTGAGGCGCTGTCGACAGGGACGGCGCCACTTGCACCGTTTGATCGGGCGATTCGCGTGCCGGTGGGCACGCTCCTCAACGCCGCGCCTTCGCGGGTGCCGTTTGAACCGAGGGGTCCCATGGCCACTGCGGTGACTTCGCCCAGACCGAGATTTGCGTGGACCGCGGCGCCGGACGCGACGACGTATACGGTGTCGGTGTTCGACGACCGCTTCAACGAAGTCGCTTCGTCGGGCCCCATCACTTCCACCGAGTGGTCACCCTCCCGCGACCTGCCGCGCAATCAGGTGTTGTCGTGGCAGGTGGTGGCGGAGTCTCCAGCAGGGCGCCTTGCGACACCAACGCCGCCCCAACCCGAAGCGCGCGTGCTGATTCTTCCCGAGGAACGCGCGCGCGTGATTGCCGAGGCACGTCAACGGCTGGCGGATGAACCACTGGCCCTGGGTCTGGTGTTGTCGGAAGCCGGACTGTACGCTGACGCGCGGGCGATGCTCACGCGCGCCCTCACCGATCCGCGTTACGACGCGTCGCAGGTGCGGAAACTGCTGGCGTCAATCACCCGCGACTGAGCGACTCGCCACCACTCGCCGCCACTCGCCGCCACTTGCCGCCACTCGCCGCCACTTGCCGCCACTTGCCGCTACTTGCCTCCACCCGCCGCCACTCGCTTGTAATGCGCCTCGATCGGCCCAAACGGTCCGAAACGATGCTGCTCGGCCGGGAAGGGATCGCCCCAGGGCGGATACGGTGAATCCACGGGTTTGTCGGCGCGATTGGGATAGTCCGCGTTCAGGCGCGCCGGATCCATCTGCGGCCGGGGCTGGGCGTTGATGTACGCCGCGACGTCATACGCCTGGTCGTCGGTGAGGGTCGGTTTGCCAAACGGCATCTTGGCCTTGATGAATCGCGCGGCGGTGAGCACCCGCGCCATGCCGGCGCCATTGTTGTAGCTGTCGTCGCCCCACACCGGCGGAAACACGTAGCCGCGTCTGGGGTCGGTGGCGGACGCGCGCAGGCCCTGCCCTTCGCGTCCGTGGCACAACGCGCACTGCTCGCGGTACACGACTTCGCCGTCCGGCAGCGAGGCCGCGCGATCGGGTGTGCGGAAGGGCGGCGGCTCGTTGATCGCCCTGGCCAGCGGCGGCAGCGCGGCGTACTCCTCGCTCAACTGCTTCAGGTACGCCACCATCGCGTTGAGCTCCACGCCGTCGCGCGGCAGGACGCGGCCGTTCATGCTGCGCTCCATGCAGCCGTCGATGCGGTGTTTCAGGTCGCGCTCACCGCCATCGCGCCCCGAGAACCGCGGGTACTTCTGATAACTCTCGGCCAGCGACAAGGTGCCCGGCATGGCGCCGGTCTGCAGGTGGCACGAGCCGCAGTTCATGCGGCTGCCCGTGTATCGCATGGCCGGATCAGGGTGGTCCGGACCAAGCAGCAGCGTCGTCTGCGCGATGAGCCGCTTGCCGTACTCCGCGGTGGCCTCGGCCTGCACCTCACCGGACGTCTCACGGCCGCGATACTGCATGACGAAGATCGTCGCCGCCAACGCGACGACCCCAAGCACACCGGTCACGGCCAGAGGCACGGTCCACTGCTTCATCGTGATCCTGATCCTATGACGACTCCCCGGGCGGCGTCCCGTGCGCGCGTCTCATCGTCCCAGAAGGTGACCAGGTAGTTGATCACCGCGTCCAGCTCCTCTGGCGACAACCGCGTGGACCAGGCGGCCATCATCGTGCCCTCGACGCCGTTGCGCACCGCATCAGCGACACGCGCGCCGCGCTGGAGGCGGAAGTTGGTCGGCGGCACGTCGATCTGGTGCGCGGCCCAGCCCTGACCATCACCACGGTCCCCGTGACACTGCGCGCAGTTGGCGGCGTACACCTGCGCGCCCAGCGCGTGTTGCTCCGGCGTCACGGCGGGCCGGACACGGTCGTGTTTCATCGTGTCCAGCGGTATGCCGACACGTTGCCCATACGCCGCCAGCGCGGCCAGTTCTTCCGGGCGCCGATCGCGCCAGGCCGGCATGGCTGTGCCCGGGACGCCGTGCCACAGCACTTCGACCAGGCGTTCATGACGATAGAACCCCGTGAGGTCGGGAGCCTTCGGCTGGAGCGACGCGGCGGCAGGACCGTCGCCGCGCCCTGACGCGCCATGGCACGTCGCGCACAGTTGCTGATAGAGGCGTTCGCCGAGCACCACGTCGCCGTCTTCGGGGATCGACGGCAGGTTGCCCGTGCGACGCGTCGATGCCGGATGCGCGCTGACCGTGCGCGCGTCGGGGTCGGCGTAGCGGCGCGCACGGCCCAGCGTTTCAAGGTATGCGACCAGGTCGAGCGCGGTCTGGCGCGGGCGCGTGGCATCACCGTCGAAGAGATGGGGATACGGCGGCATCACCGACTGCGACACCACCGCGCGTGGATCGAAGAGGTGTGTCAGATGCCAGCCGGCCGACCGTGTGCCAGAGGTCCGGGACAGATCGGGCCCGATTCGGCGGGTGCCCATCATCTGCGGGTAGTCCTGACGACTTTCCCACCCGAGCGTCGGCGCACCGAAACGCGCCTCGTCCGCCGCGGTGAATCGCACCTGCTGCGTGTGGCAATACGCGCAGCCTTCACGCGCGTAGACGTCGCGTCCACGGCGCTCACTGTCGGTCAGCGGAATGAAGGCCGCAGGCGCTTCCGCCTCCGCGCGCGCGGCCAGCACCCTGGCCGGCGCCACACCCAGCGACCCGACCGACACGACGAATGACACGACGCCGGCCACGAAGAGCGAGGCGTAGGCCATGCGGAGGGCTGGGGACTGGTCCGGAAAATGAGCTCGGAGGTCATTTTCGCTGCCGAGCTGATCCCGAAAATGACCTCCGAGTTCATTTTTCGTCAGTCCCCGCAGCAACTCGATGAAGCCCGCGAGGATCAACAGGCCCGAGAACGAGCGCGTGATCCAGGCGTGGCGGGATGCGACGACCGATTCGATCCACGGCGCACCGGATTGCCAGGACTGCGCCTGGACCAGACCGGCGACGGTCAGATCAGCCACCATCAGCAGCAGGCCGGCGAACAGCCACCAGAACGCGCGATGGACCAGACGCGGATTGAACGGCAGGTCGGGCGTCCGTTGCCACGCGAACACCAGGCCCGCCGCGCCGGCAAACGTGGCAAAGCCCAGCATCGCGAGGTGTGAATGGCCGATGACCCAATCGGTGAAGTGCACCACCTGATTCATGGTCATGAACGCCTGGAGTGACCCCTGCAGACTGACCACCAGGTAGAAGATGGTCGACATCACGGCAAAACGAAGGCCCGGGTCGTCGGCGAACACCCGCGTGCCTCTGGCCGTCAGCAGCAGGTTGGCGACGACCAGAATCACGGTGAGGCCGAGGATCGCTGATGCCGTAATCGCCGTGTACTGCGCGGCCATCGGGATCACCGAAAACACGTAGTGATGGGTCCCGTTGAGCGGGTACACGAAGAAGAGCAGCCAGAAGCCCAGCATCGACAACCGGTGGCTGTAGATCGGCCTCCGCGTGGCCGCGGGAATGACGTAATACAGAATCGCCAGCGCCAGCGGTGTCACGAACAGCCCCACGGCATCGTGAATCCACAGCCCGCTGAACGCCGCGCCCTGCGCGCCGGGGACGAACTCAGGGACGATGTTCCCCATCGGGTACGCGAGCGCGGTGAAGACGAGTCCCCCGATCACGTACCACGCCGACACGTACAACGACTCGAGACCACGTGACAGAAACGGGAGCACGAACTGGACGATGGCGAGGAGGATGCCGAGGGCGACAAAGGCGTCGACCACCAGCGGGAACTCCGCCCACTCCAGCGGCTGGCTCACACCCGCCAGCACCAGCGTCCACCCCGGCAGCATCACCGCGAAGTTCCACAGTCCGAAGAGCCACGCGCCGAGCGCCGCGCTGGTCACCGGACGCCGGGCGAGTCTGGGCACCAGGTAGTACAGAAACGCGAAGAACACATTGCCCAGCCAGCCCAGCATGATGCCTTGCGTGTGGGCGTAACGGATGCGGCCCCAGCTGAGCGCGGGAACACCCGCGCCCAGGTCGGGCCACCAGAGCTGGATGGAGGCGATCAGGCCGAACAGCGCCGACAGCAGCAGCGTGGCCAGCGCGGCCAGGCCGTGCGCGCGAAGCAGGCGGGTCTCGGCTGTGCTCACACCTGTGGGGACCGCCTAGCCGACGTGGATGACGCTGTAGCCGTACTCCTGCGCGCGCTGAATCGCCACGACGCCGGCGGCCATGATGTGCGCATTGGCAATCGTGTTGGCTTCGAGTTCCTTGTAGACGGCGGCCGAGTCACCGCCTTCACCGGCGATGAGCGAGGCATACATGCGCGTCGCCAGGCCGCACACGGCGAAATGCGCGCCGCGACGCGCCAGCCGGTCCAGCGCCGGGCGTTCCCCCGAGTTGCGCGGGTTGCTGGTGGGCGGCTTGGCCGGGTCGTAGTCCTTCCACTCCATGCGCTCGGCGAAGACCTTGCCGTACTTGGCCCACATCGCGTTGTTGAAGGCAAACGCCGTGGCGTGGTGGCGCAGGCACAACACCAGGGCGAGATCGGCATCGGTCAACCCGTAGCCCTGCTGGCTCGCGTTGAAGACGTTGTTGGAGTATCCGATCCCCTGCCCGGCGCCGTCGGGCGACACCGTATCGAGGATCACGCGGTGTTTGCCGGGGATCTTGTCGAACCACTCGTCCTGCGGATGCCTGGCCGGCTGAAACGTCGTCGCTGGGGTTTGCGCGGAGAGATTCGTCCGTCCGATGACCACTCCGGCCGTGGCGGCTCCCACGCCGGAAATCAGCGCCCGCCGGTCAATCCTCGTGTTCGCCATCACTGTCCCTCGGTCCGCCATTCTACTCCGCGAGGTCGGGCCTGGCCGACCCGCACCGCCAGCACACGCTGAACTGCGCCTCGACGGACTCGCCACAGGCGGTGCACGTCCAGGGCCGATCGATCACCGCGGCGACGCTTTCGCCCAGCGACTGCTCGCGCAGGATGGCGGCCGCCTCGGCGGCCTTGTCATCATCCACCACCCACACCGAGGGGAGGGTGGACGGTGTGATGGGCACACCGCCGCGCGTGGCGAAGATGGCCTCACCCTGGACGTGGGCCGGGATACCCCGGCTCGTCAGCAGACCGGCCACCAGGTGGGCTTCCGTCGGATGCTGCGCGATGAAGACTTTCACCATACTGAGAGTCTACGCCCGGCGCGGGCCGGCCATGTGCCGCTGGCCGCGACGGCTCGGCACAGGCGCACGTCGGCCACGTGGCGCGTTTCGTGCTGGCGCTCATCGCTTGCGCCTACCGGGCCCGCGATCGTCCGGCCCACGGCGCTGCGCTCGAAACGCGTCACGCGGCCTCCGGGCCTCGCCTATCCGCGGCCAGCGGCACATGGCCGGCCCGCGATAGTGTCTCTGACCACGACCCCCTACTCCTCAAAGTAATCCGAATCTACCTTCGGAATACGCACCGACCGAGACGTGACACCAACCTCGAACTCGATCATCAACTCAGCCAGTTTGCGGCCATCAACGAGCACGACTCGCTCGACTGAACCTGCGAACTCGATTGCCTGGGACGTAAAGGAAGAAGTGGTGATAAAGACGCCGCGATTGGCCCGTTGACCAGCCAAGGCCCCGTAGAACGCCTGCACCTCAGGGCGCCCGACGGAACTCTGCCAACGCTTTGCCTGAACATAGACCTTTTCCAGGCCCAGACGGTCCAGGGAAATCACGCCATCGATTCCACCATCACCGGATCGACCAACACGCGTAAGGTCCGCTCGGCTCGTTCCGTACCCGAGCTTATGAAGAACGTCGAGCACGACGGTTTCGAAGTACGTGGGAGACACACGTGATAGCTGGTCCAGGACTTCAGCGACAACGCCATGCCGCAGTTCCGACACCGCTTGTTCAAGCCTGTCGTCCGGGCTCACTGTCGGTGAACTCTCAAGCGCTACGCCGGCAGATGGCGCGTTCCCTGCGTCGTCAGTGGGTCTCAACCGCACGTCGTTGAACTCTCGGAGTAGTGATTCCAACACCTCGACAGGCAGAGCCGTCGGATGCCTGGCCGCCAACTCCGCGCCGGCCTGCGTGAGCTGCCAGAACCCTCGTCGCCGACTCGTCGACAAGCCAGCTCGCTTCAGTCGATCATGGGCCCATCCAATCCGGTTCTTGTAGACAAGTTGGGCACCACTGGGCAGCACCTCGGCACGATCGGCTTCAGCTACCCCCAACGCGTCGGCTGCGGCGTCGTGAACATCTCGCGCAACCGCGCCTTCCGGGTGAGCCGCCAAGTACCGCAGCACCGGCTCAATGAACTGGTCGTATGTGGGAACTGCCATCGCGGAAACTATCGTGATTTCCGGCTCCAATTCCAAAGACGCTGTGTCTGAGGTGAACGCGCGATCTGAGTCTCAGAACCATCACCTTCAGGGGCAATGACGGCGGCAGACAATGGCACGGGCCGGTGGCGTGACGGTGGATGCGGGTAGGCGCGGTGCGATACGCGACAGGGATGAAGCGCGCGTCGGACGGGTGGCGCGTTTCGAGCGCAGCGCCGTGGGCCGGGTGTCGGCGGCCCGGTAGGCGCAAGCGATGGGCGGCCGCATGAAACGCGTCAGCCGGCTGGCGTGCGCTTCGAGCACCGAGCCGTCGCAGCCACCGTCACGTCACCGGCCCGCTCACCCGATCCGCACCGCCATCATCGTGGCATCGTCGTTTGGTTCGCGGGTGCCGCGGAAGGACGTGACGGCGGCCTCGACCATCTGCAACACGCGATCGGGCGTGGACGCGTCGCCCGTGGTGATGGTCATCAGCAGCGCCTCGAGGCGCTCGGTGCCGAAGAGTTCGTCGGCCTCGTTCTCGGACTCCACACATCCGTCGGTGTAGAAGAAGAGCAGGTCGCCGCTGGCGAGGGTCACGTCGCGGTGGGTGTATCCCTGACCGGCGTACAGGCCCACCGGCATCCCGGTGGCCGTCATCTTCTCGAGGGGCTGGCCCGGCCGCAACACGAACTGCGGGTTGTGCCCGGCGTTGACGTATTGCAGCTGCCGCGTGGCCGGATCGTAGATCCCGAGGAACAACGTCACGTACAGGCGCGAGCCGGACGTGGCCATCATCTCGCGATCGAGCGCGTCGGCAATCGCCGAGAGGCTCTGCCCCATCGCGAGTCGTGTGCGCAATGCCGCCTGGATGTTGGCCATCAACAACGCGGCGCCCACGCCCTTGCCGGACACGTCGCCGACGATCAGCGCCACCCGCCCGTTGTCGAGCGCAAAGTAGTTGAAGAAATCGCCGCCCACTTCGCGCGCGGGGATCGAGACACCCTGCACTTCCGTGAGGCCAAACGTCAACGGCGATCGCGGCAACATGTCGCTCTGGATCTGCCGGCCCAGCTCCAGCTCGCGCCGCAGCCGCTCCTGCTCGATGGCGGCGTGCTGATGGCGTTCCACGTCTTCCGCCATCTTGTTGAACGCCGACGCCAGCTCGCCCACTTCGTCGCGGCGCCGCACCGGCACCCGCGCGCGGTAGTCGCCGTGCGCAATCTTCTCGACGCCCTCGGTCAATGCCGTGAGGTCCTTGGTCAGCCGGCCCGACAGGGGCACGGAACCCACGACCAGGAGACCGATGAGCAGCAGACCGAAACCGGCGTTGCGCGCCACCGTGCGGCGCAGGGAGTCGAGGGAATCGCCCACCGGCCGCGCGATGCCGAAGCGCAGACCCGACCCCGACGGATCCTGCGTCGTGAACACCACCCAGTCGGGCAGGGTCGTTTTCCCGAGCGGTCCATCAGGCCGCGCGATGGGACCGAGGTCTTCCACCTTCTTCCGATCGTCCTCGGTGGCCGTGTACACCTTGCCATCGGGCGCCACGGCAAACGGCACCTCGCCTTTCTCGCGGCTTGTCGGCGAGAACACCGTGGCGAGCAGGTTGTCGAGGTCGACGGTCGCGTTGACCTGGCCCACGACTTCGCCGTCCTGCATCAGCTTCACGTCGAGTTTGTCGCCGACGAGCGTGGAGGTACGGGTGATCGGCGCGGCCGGCGCAGATGGCGAGGAGGGGGTCGCAGCGGGCGCCGGCGCGGCCGGTGGTGCCGGTGCTGCAGCCGGCGCAGGCGCGGGCGGCGGCGTGGCAGCCGACGCCGCCTCGGTCGACGTCTTGGCGGCTTCCGCGCGCGCGGCGTCCGCCTTCTTCTGCAGCTCGGCTGCGCCAATCTTGATGCCCTCGGCAATGCCGGTCATGCGCATGTTGATCTCGCGCGCAATCTGCTGGCGCTGCTCGGGGGTCATCTTCTCGAAGCCGCCCTCGGGCACGTACTGACGGAACATGTCGCGCGCGATCGCGCCCATGTCGATCACCACGCGGTCGACCGGCGGTGTGGCCGGCGGCGCCGGCGGTGGCGGCACCGGAGGTACACCCTCGACGGGTTTATCCGGGTCCGTCGCAGGCGGTGTGGTCCGGTTGTTGGCGCCTCCGCGCGGGGAGCCTCCTCGTCCGGGAAGACGCGGAGGCAGTTCGCGCTGGCCGGCCAGCCGGGGATCGCCGCCCCGTCCGCCTTCCACGCGCGGCTGGACGCCGGCCTGCGGTCGAGGCGCGGGCGGTCGCATGCCCTGCAGTTCGATCCGCTGCAGCAGCATGGCGGCCGCTCCCAGTGCTTCGGCCACCTGCGTGCGATCGGCGGCGTCGAGATTCTCGGCAATCGCATCCACCACCTGGGTCGCCAGTGACGGACTGGCGACGGCGGCGGGCGCGGCGGCCGCAGGCGCCGGCGCGGCCGGGGTCGCGGGCGGAGGCGTGGTGCGGGCGCGCTGCCGATCGGCCACCCGCACGACGGCCGGCTGATTCATGCTGGCCAGCTGCTCGACGCGCGCGCTGAGCTCCGTGGTGACCAGCTGCATGCGCTGCGTCATCTCGGTTGACAGCTGATCGGCTTCGCGCGTGGCGAGATCCTGCAGCGCGCGCACCTGGCTGGTGTACGAAAAATACGTCGCCGTGCCCAGCGGCACCACCGACAGGATCAGGAAAGCCACGATGAGACGTGTGCGCAGTTTCATGGCGTGAATACCGCAATCTGAGGCGCGTGGTCGCTGGTCCCGAATTCGCGGCGTGACTCGCAGCCCACCGCGCGAGCGGCCAGCGGCGCACCGGCCAGCACGTAATCAATCCGCCACCCGATATTACGCTGCCGCAGGCTGCGCCAGGGCGCCCACCAGGTGAACAACTGGTCGTTCTCCGGATCCAGAGTCCGGCCCACGTCGGCGAGGCCCGCCGACAGGAGGCGCGCGAACAGGTCCCGTTCCTCCGGCCGCGTGCCAATCTGGTTCACCTTGCGCTCCTTCGGGTGCACGTCGCGCTCTTCCCGCGCGATGTTGAGGTCCCCACACAGCACTAGCGCCGGACCGGCCGTGAGTGTTTCACCCACCCACTGCTGCAGATCGCCGAAAAACCGCATCTTGGCGTCGAAGTCCTTGCCGCCGTTGGGCACATATACCGAGACGAGGCGAAGCGGCTCCGGGTTTGCGCCCGCGACCGGCTCGACATCCGCCACCACGATTCGTTGTTCGAAGTCGAAACCGGGGTGCCAGAAACGGGGCGGTGCCTTGACGAATTCTTTACGAATCAGCAACGCCACGCCGGAATATCCCCCGGCGCCATGCCAATACGACCAGTACTCGCCCGGGTTGACCAGCAGTTCCGGCACCTGTGCCGGCGTCGCCTTGATCTCCTGCAGACACACGACATCCGGCTGCTCGGCCGCCAACAGGTCCTGCACCTGGGCCTGGCGCGCGCGAATGCCGTTGACGTTCCAGGTGATGACTTTCACGCGAGTGCCTTCAACCCTTCCACAAGACGGCCAATGCCCTCGGCCGCGGTGTCGCGATCGAGCGCGCCGTATGACACCCGGAGGAACGTTCCCTCAGTCGCGCCAAACGCGGAGCCGGGAATCACCGCCACGCGGTACTCGCGAATCAGCCGCTCGGTCAACGTGAGCGCATCGAGGGACGAACGCACCCGGACGAAGTAATAAAACGCCCCGAGGGCCGTCGGCACCTCACACGGGACACCCGGCGCCGACAACGCGTCGGCCATCAACCGGCGCATCTCATCAAGTCGCGCCAGGTGTGACTGCGCATAGGATCGGCCCACCCCCAACGCCGCCCGCGCGACGCGTTGGCTGACGACCGGCGGACACACCAGCAGCGTGTCCTGGATCTTGTTGACCGCCACCCACAGCGCCTCGGGCACCACCATGTAGCCCATCCGCCAGCTCGCCAGCCCGTACGCCTTCGACAGCGAGTACATCGAAATCGTGTGCGCAGCCGCGCCGGGCAGGCTGCCCGGCGAGAAGTGCCTCGCCTGCTCGTAGAGGAAGTACTCGTACACCTCGTCGTGAATGTGGAACAGACCGCGGTCGCGGCACAGCTCGTTCACCGCGCGCAGCGTGGCCTCGGGGTACACCACGCCGGTGGGATTGTTGGGCGACACGGTCACCACGGCACGTGTCCGCGGCGTCACCGCGCGCGCAATGGCGTCGAGGTCCAGTTGCCGCTGATCATCGGTCGGCACCGGCACGACACGCGCACCGGCCATCTCGATGGCCATTTCGTGGTTGAAGTAATACGGCACCGGCAGGATGACGTCGTCGCCCGGGTCGGTCACCGCCAGCACGGCGTTCATGAACGCCAGATTGCCGCCGGCGGTCACCACCACACGGCTCGCGCCGGTGACGTCGATCCCGTTCTCGTGCCGCAGCTTGTCTTCGATCACCGAGACGAGCGCCGCTTCCCCTTCCACCGCGCCATACCGATGATCCGCCGGCGACTCGGGGAACGTCGCCAGGGCCGCAAGCGCCCCTGGCGGTGGTCCGTACGACACGACGCCCTGGCCCAGCGAGATGGTGCCCGGCGTTTCGGCGATCCAGCGCGAAACGATCGGAATGATGGGGGTCTGGACGGCCGCCAGACGTCGGGACTGCCCGTGGCTCACCGCGCGGCTGCCGCCTGCGACACGATGGCCAGCCACCGGCCGTCCGGACTGACGGTGAGACGTGAGATGTTGGCCACTCCCTGCCGCGTCAGGTCCGCGATCTCCGTCCACGCGCCGCCGGGCCGCCACAGGAACAACTTGCCCTTCTGGCCCATGACGATCCCACCATCGGGGGTCCAGGCCAGGTCTTCACTGCCCTCCAGCGTGTTGACGAGGGTGGTGATCTGCTTCGTCTTCGGATCCAGTTCCTTGATCACCCAGGGCTGTCCCTGCGGTTTGTGCACGAAGCTGACGGTGCCGGTGCCCGGGCGGATCAGCAGTGACCGCCCGATGCTCTTCTCGATTGTCTCGCTGCCGCCGGTTCTGATGTCGAGCAACTGCAGCGTGTTCGGCTGACCCAGGACGAACGTCGCGAGCTGCGTGTGTGAGATCCACACGTGATAGCCGATGAGGCCCATGTGCGTCCACGCCAGGCCGGCATCGCGGCCGTCCATCGTGAAGCGCCACAACTTCTGCTCCGCGCCGCGCACCGTGGAAAAGGTCATGCCGTCAGGCGTCAACGTCGGCGAGTATTCGTTCTCTGCGGTGTGGGTCACCTGCACGACGCGTCTGGCGGCGATGTCGTACCGATAGATGTCCGTCTGCTGGCCGTCGCGATTCGACGAAAACAACACACCGCTGGAGTCGGCCAGAAACTGCGGCTGGTTGTCGTAGCCGGGATTGTTGGTGATGTTGATCGGCCGGCCCACACTGACCTTCGCCCCGCTCACTGTGAGCGGCGCCAGAAAGATCTCGGTCGCCGGCGCACCCTGGGCGAGCACCACGGAACCCAGAACCCAGGAACCAAGAACCCAGGAACCGAGAACCCCGGCACCCAGGAACCCAAGAACCCCTGAACCTTGTGTGCGTCTATCCACCCTCGCCCCCTCGTGTTAGAGCATAAACCGCGACGGCGGTGGCGACGGCGACGTTGAGCGAATCCACGTCGCTCGCCATCGGAATTCTCGCTTCGACGTCCGCGGCCTGCCGGGTCTGTGGGGTCAGCCCCTCCCCTTCCGAACCGACGAGCAGCAGCACCGGGCGGGATCCCGCCCGTCCGGCCACCGCCTCGATCGACGCCGCCGCCGGGGCCGGCGTGGCGGCCACGCGAAGCGCCCCGGCCTCACCGATCAGCGTCAGCACCTCGGGCCAGGGCTCGGCGGTTGCGACCGTCAACGTGAACACCGCGCCCATCGACGTCCGGATCGCCTTGCGATAAAACGGGTCCGCGCACTCGGGTCCAATCAGGACGGTCCGGACGCCCAGCGCACGCGCCGACCGCATGATGCTGCCGACGTTGTCCGGATCGCGCACGCGTTCCAGCAGCACGGACAGCCCCGCGGCCGTCATCGTCGGTTCCCAGCGCGGCAACGCCTGCCGGCGCGCGAACGCCACACACCCCTGATGGAGGCGGAAGCCCGTCAGCCGATCGAGTTCGGCCTGTGGCACCACCTCGACACATGGCCGGTCTGCTGCGGGCACGGCCTCCAGCGCCGCGGCCATGCCGGATGCGGCGGGTGGTGTCAGCAGCAGCGCTTCAACCTGAAAACGACGCGCCTCGAGCAGGCGCCGGACGACGTTGCGGCCTTCGGCGACGAACCAGCCCCGGTCGAGCAGCCACGCGGGATCGCCGGTATGGCGAATCAGCTCGGCCAGCTCGGGCGTGATCACACCCGTGTGACCTGCCGCCGGCTCCTGTGCGCGTCGAGCACGGACAGTCCCAGCGGCTTGCTCATGTACACCTTGGCGTCGAGCATGTCGGGCGCCACCTCGAGCTTGATCACGTTGAACTGCAGGGTGTCGAGCGTGCCGCGCATGTCGTAGTACCGGTTCTTGGTCTTGACGACGATCTCGTCGAAGCCGCGGGACACGGCCCAGGCTTCCTGCTCTTCCGAGAGCGCGCGGAAGTGACCGCGGCCGCGCCAGTCACGCCGTGTGGCGCCCAGCCAGTTGTAGAGGATGCGTCGTTCCTTGAACACCACCGCGCCCTTGAGCCGCGCGACCAGATCCGCCAGCGCGGGGTCCGTTTCGTGTTCGTGCAGCTCGTGCGAGACCTTGTACGACACCGGCACGACAGTGCCATCGTCGAGCGGCGCCTCGGCCATCAGGATCTGGCACTCGCGATCCTGCAGGCGGGCCAGAATCTCCGTGGCGGTCTTGCGTTTCGGGAAATCGTTGAAGAACTCCTCGATGTACGCGATCTCGAGGGCGCCCTGCTGCAGGGGGTACTCACGAAGGAAATACTGCGGCTGCGGCACGACCTCACATTATATGTATCTCTCGCGCAGGACGCCCATGTGATGCGCCACGTGGCCGGTGGTGATCCAGGCCAGCGCGCGAACGGTGAATGGATTCCCGCTCGCGATGCCCCGGCGCAGCCAGGCCTCAGCCGGCACGGACCGGAAGAACGCGAGCGACGAGGCGCGGATGGCGGCGAACTCGTCGACATGACTCTGCCAGGAGCGCGCATTGGCGCCGGCATATTGCACCGCCACGTCCTGATCGAACCCCGGCAGCGGCGCCTCGAACCCGCGCGCGAACCACATCGCCCGCGACACGAAGACGCGCTCGGTGTCATTGATGTGACTGAGCACTTCCTTGATCGTCCACTTGCCCGGCGCGTAGGCATGGCGCGACTGGTCCTCCGTGATGCCCCGCAGCCACGACAGCACCTGCGTGGTCTGCGCGTTGAGCGTCGCCACGATGTCGCCGTCCGGAACCTTGTCGATGTAGGTGAAGTAGTAGTCGGCGGACTCGGTGCGATCGGGGCGCATGGACAGATCAACCATGGCGTACGGTACTTCGATTCCTGCCGGCGTCAATAGGGACAGTTAATCGCTGCGGAGCGACGACAGCAGCGGCAACCGGCGCACCGCCCGCGTGGCGACGAGCGCCGCGATGACACCGGCCACGACCACCGCCGCAAGCCAGAGCATCGACAACGCCGGCGGGCGGCCGCCGCGGGCGATCAGCACGGGCGCAATCGAGAGCAAGGCGGCCACGACGCCGATGCCGAGGCCGGCGGCGACCAGGCCGAGGTTCTCGGCGACGACCATCACCGACAGGTCGCGCGCGCGATAGCCCGCCGCCGCCAGCAACGCCAGCTCGCGGCGCCGCTCCAGCACGTTGCGCGCGGTGATCGCCGCCAGGCCGATCGTGCCGAGGATGAGGCCGAGCCCGCCCAGCGTCTGGAACGTCGACAGGTACGTGTTCTCGACGCGATGAAACGCCGCCAGCTTCGCCACCGTGGATTGCACATCCGCGCCGAACGGCTCCAGCCGTTCTTCTATCACCTGCGCCAACTCACTTGCCGCCACTTGCCGCAACTCGCCGCCACCGGCCGCCACTTGCCGCGACTCGCCGCCACTTGCCGCCACCAGCAAAACCCGGTACCCCGCCGCCTCGGGAAACACCCGGCGGAACGCCGACTCGGCGATGATGATTTCGCCCTGGAGCACGCTGTCGTAAAGCGAGCCGACGATCCGCAGCTGCAGCGGCCGGGCGGTGTCGGCATCAATGGTGATCACGTCGCCGACGGCCGCGTGCAGCACGTACTGCAGTGACGTGGCGTCGACAATGGCCGGCACGGCGTCGGCGTCGTCGGCCGGTATGAGCAGGCGCCAGGGATTGTCGCGCTCGGTGTCGGTCGACGCCAGCGAGGCGGCAAACGTGAACCGGTTCGCCGCGATGAACGCGTCGCTCACGCCGAGCACACGCGGCTGTTTCGGTTGATACAGATTCAGGCAACTCGCATCGTCGCCCGGCCGCAGCCGCGCGCCGAAGACGGTGGCGCCGGCAAAAACGGGGTCGTCCGCCTGGAACTGCAGGCCCAGTTCCTCGCGACCGGCGGCCGTGGTCGGATCGTGGACGAGCGGCAGCGCGGTTTCGGCGATCAGGGCGAACCCGCCGGTGCCGCCGCGCGGGTCGTCGGCGCCGTGGGTGCTCTTGCGGAAGGAGTCGACCGACACGAGCAGGAAGGCCGCGACGGCCACAAGCCCGGCGGAGGTCATGCTGCGGCCTGGCCGCCACGCCGCATTGCGCCAGCCGAAGGTCGCGAGCGCACGACCGCCATGCCCGGACAAGGTCGCGAGCTGCGGCCGGCACAGCCGCACTCCCAGGATCATCAGGCCGCCCACCAGCACCAGCGCGCCGGCTCCGAAGAAGCCGGCCGCGGCGGGAATCGCGCCGAGGCCACCGGCCAGCGCTAGGGCCACCGCCAGCACCAGCACGAGCGGTGCCAGTCGCGTGCGCCACGGGTTCACCGAGCGCGCCTCGGTCAGCGCCGACATGGTGGACCCGCTCAGCAGTTCCCGTGGGGAGAATCGTCCGATCGCCCGCACCGTCAGCCAGATACAGACGATGGCGGCCAGGATGCCGCCGAGGGCGCCTGCGAGAAGCGTGACGGGATCGATGTGCAGCTCGAGTGCTGTCGTCCCGACTGCGCCCACCCACCATGTGCGCAGGCCGTACATCATCAGGCCCGCCCAGGCGACGGCCAGGGCCACACCGGCCAGGGCGCCGGCCACGGCGACGACGACGCCTTCGCGCAGGAACAAGCCACGAATCGCGGACAAGCTGAATCCGGCCGCGCGCAACACGCCGATTTCGCGCAGGCGCTGTTCGATGCCGAGCCGGAAGAACAACGCGGTCAGCAGCAGCGCCGAGACGACAAGGAAGAAGCTGAAGTACGAAAAATACGCGCCGAAGTCGGTGGCGCCGACTGAGGCCGACACGTTCTGCGCGCGCACGTCGGCCACCAGCAACCCGCCGCGTACCGCCCCGATCGACGCGCCGAGATTCTGCAGGTCCGCGGTTCCCGGGTTCCGGAGGCGCACCGACGAAACTGCGCCGTATCGGGTGCGCCACAGTTCCTGCGCGATGGTCAACGGCACAAACGCCTTGGCCGTGGTGCGGTAGCGGTCCCAGTAGTCCTCGTCGATGGGCCGGACCAGTTGCAGGTCGATGGGAAACGGCGGGTCCCAGTCACCAACGCTGTCGGCGTCCGTGATGCCGGGATACGGCGGCGACAACCGTCGATCCGCGGCGAGGCCGTCGATGGGCACGATGCCGGCGATGCGGAAGGTGGTCTGCTCGGTGACCAGGCGTCCTTCGTCGGCCCACCGGTAGTACTCCAGTGCGATCGTGTCGCCCACCTGCGCGGCCAGGTCGCGGGCGGCCCAGTCGTTGAGCACGAGCGGCGGCGCGCCGTCACCCGAATCGGCCAGCAGCGCGGCCAGGCGCGTGTCGCCGCCTGCGGACGGCCCGAGGCCGGCCACCAGCGAGTACGGCACCGCCCGATCGCGCACGACCATGCGATTGGCCAGCCACGACAGAACCTCTGTGCGTTCGATCGACAGCCGCGTGGACACCGCGGCCAGCGCGGTCGTGACCGCATCCGGCAACAACCCTGCAGACGACTCGATCAGCGTGGTGCCGTCGGGCAACGCGACGAACGACAGTCCCAAGTCCGCGGCATCGATTGATGCATCGAGCGCCTTGATCAGTCCATCGGCGTCGAGCGCGCCGTTCCGCCTGGACACCAGCAGGGCGTTGACGCGGCCGGGCTGCTCCAGGTCGCGCTGCAGGCGCGGCAGCGCCATGAACACGGCACGCACGGGACCCTGACTGGGCGACAGCGAGAACTCGCCCATCTGCGCGCGCGTGAGTGTCTGCCGAACCGTCAGCCGGATCGCCCGGCCCACCTCGTCCTTGCGGCCATGCAGCGAATCAATGGGGATGTCGGTCGGACGGGCCACACGCACGACCAGCGCATCCTGCTCCGCCGCGTCCAGTTCAGCCGCCAGATCAGGGCTGAGCAGGGCCTGCCCACCGGTGGGCGCGTCCACGTCGACGCCGTGAAACTGGAAGAACCGCGCGTCAACGCCGTACACGCTGACGTCGCCGGCCCGCAGCCCGCTCGACTGGTGAATCGCGACCGCCTCAAGCGCGAAGACCGGCGCCACCGCACCGCCGATCGCAGCGAGTTCCGGCTGCTCGCGCAGACGGTCCGCCAGTTCTTCCGTGAACGGGTTCTCCGCCGAGACCAGCAGGTCGGTCGCGCCCAGACGCGCGGTCACCAGTCCGGCGAGGCTCGCGCGCACCGACGACCCCACCAGCAACGATCCCGCCAGCACGGCCACCGCAGCGGCCACACCGAAGATCACCGCGATGTAGGTGCGACGATAGTGCGCGAGACTGCGTCGCGCCAACATCGCGCGTGTCATGCCGCGGTCAGTCTCCGATCGCTCAGTTCATACCGGCGGGGAAACCGGGCCGCCAGCGCCGGACTGTGCGTCACCACCACCAGCATCACCTTGTGAGACTGCTGCAGCCCGGCCAGCAGGTCGGCCACCGCGTCTGCTGATGCGCGGTCGAGGTTGCCGGTGGGCTCATCACACAGCAGCAACGCCGGCTGCTGCACCAGTGCCCGCGCAATGGCCACCCGCTGGCGCTCGCCGCCCGACAGTTCCCCCGGCCGATGCTCCAGCCGATCCGCCAGACCGACCTGCGTCAGCAGCTCGGTGGCGCGCGCCTTCATGGACTGCGCCGGCGCCGGCGTCGCCGACACGAGCGTCGGTGCGATCACGTTGTCGAGCGCCGACAACTGCGGCAGCAGCAGATGGTCCTGAAAGACGAACCCCACATGCGCGTTGCGGAAGGCCGCCTGCGCCGCCTCGTCGAGCTCGAACGGATTGCGGCCGTCCAGGGTCACGGTGCCAGACGACGGGCGCTCGAGCGCGCCAAGCATGTACAGCAACGTGCTCTTGCCGCAGCCCGACGGCCCCATGATGGCCACCGCATCGCCACGCTCCACCTGCAGCGACACATCGTCAAGAATGTCCACGGCGCCGCGCGCGGTGTCATAGCGCTTGGCCAGATGAGACGCAACGAGCATTACGCAAGCACCTCCTGATACGCGCATTCGGCTTTTTCCGCCGCCTGCGCCACGGTATAGGCCGCCCGTACGCCCTCGGCGGCCGCGGTGCCCAGGCCCGCGGCGCGCGCGCGATCCGTCACCAGCGTGTGCAGCGCGTCCGCCAGCGCGTGCGCGTGGTCAGGCGCCACCAGCAACCCGCCGGTCTTCGCCACAATCTCGGGGAACGCGCCATGGTTCGGCGCAATCACCGGCAGGCCGTTCGCCATGGCTTCCAGCAGGAACAATCCCTTCGGATCCGGGTACGTCGTGGGCACGCTGAACACGTCGAACGACTGCAGCAGCCGGATCTTCCCCTCCCGGTCCGGCGACCCGGCATAGGTGAACTCGTCCTCGACACCCCAGTCCTTCAGCCGCTGCCGGCACGACTCGAAGTAGTCGCGATGTTCCTGCAACAGATACCCGCCGGCGACCAGCCGCGTCGGCGGCAGTCCCTCGCGCTTGCGCAGCAGGTGATACGCCTCACACAAGAGGTGGAATCCCTTCTCGGGCGCAATCCGCGCGAAGTACCCAATCGTGTACGGCGGCTCGGTCCGCACCGGGGCGGCCGCGTGCCCGTCGAGATTGATGCCCAGCGGCACCACCGAGATCTTCTCGGGAGGAATGCCGAAGTACCGCACCATGTAGCGCGCGTAGTACTCACTCACCGCGATGAACCGGTCCACGTCGGGCACGGCCTGACGAATCAGCGCCATCGACTCCGACTTCCACGGCTCCCGCAGCTGGTCGAGGAACAGGTCTTCACCCTGCAGCGTGCAGACCGCCGGGCATCCCAGCGCGTCCTTGATCGGCCGCGCCAGGCTGATGAGCAGCGCAAACGGCAGGCTGACCAGGTCGAATCGCGGTTCGTGTTTGAGCCAGTGGACCAGCTTCTCCACTTCCTTCCGCTGGTGCCCGGCCGTGCCCTTGAGCATCGACACGGTCATCGATCCCAGCAGGGTCGGGTCGACCTTGATCTGCCGCTTCGAGGCCAGCTTCAGAACGAATTCGGAATCCCACAACTTGTCGAGGAACGCCGGCGTATGCCGGAACAGCGGCACGTTCTGCTCGAGGTACACACTCACGCCCCCGAAGAACACCTTCGTGCTGCTGACATTCCGCTCATCGGTCGTCGTCGGCGTGTAGATCGGCATCAGGACGACGTCGTGACCGCGGGCCATGAGTGCCGTGGCCAGCGCGTTGTCGCGCAGGCAGCTGCCGCAGTACATCTCTGCGGCGCCGGCAGTGAGATAGAGCAACTTCATCGGGGGTCCAGAGTCCGAGGGTCCAGGGTCCAGGGTTCTGCAGCCAGTGTAGCGCGGCCGAATCGCGGGTCTGAGGCGCGCCCGAACGTTTGCGGGTGGTCGTCCGTCTAAGATAATGTCACCTTATGCAAGATCGCCTTCCGCCGCTCACCCACCTGCAGTTCCTGGTGCTGAACGCCCTGGCCGACGCCGAGCAGCCGGGCCGCGCCGTCCGGGCCACGTTGGCCGAGTTCGGCGTGAAACGATCGGCGCCCGCGTTCTACCAGATGATGGCCAGGCTCGAACGGGACGGCCTGGTCGACGGCTGGTACGAACAGGTGCCGTCAGCGGTCCAGTCACACACCGAACGCCGGTACCGCGCCACACCGGCCGGCCTCAAGGCGTGGACCGCCACACGCGGGTTCTACGCACGCGTCGCGGCCCTGTCGAAACCGCGGACCTCCAATGCGTGAACCGGCTCCCGACGGGCTGGCGCGGCTGATTCCCGAACCGGTCCGGTCCGACGCGTTCATTCCGGCCCGGCAGGATCTGCGCGGCGAGGCCACCGGTCGTGTCCAGTACACCCTCCATCTCACCCTGCTCATCGCCCAGTGCTGGTGGCTGACGTGGCGCACCCGCGCTCGCGCCTCCCGGCCCTCGCCAGGAGAACTCATGCTTCAGTTCCTGACCGCCCTCCAGCAAGCCGCGCGCCTGCTCCGGCACCAGCCAGGTCTGGCCCTCACCGCAGTACTCACGCTGGCGCTTGGCGTGGGCGCCAACACCGCGGTGTTCTCGGTGGTCGAGGCCGTCATGCTGCGGCCGCTGCCGTATCCCAACGCCGATCGGCTCGTGCTGCTCCAGCACCGGGACGAGCGGACCGGGCTGACCAAGCCCAACATCGCGATCGGCGACTTCATCGACGTCGGCAAGCGGGCGACGACATTGGCGCAGGTGGTGGCCTATGGCCAGGGACAGTCCGTCGTCTACGGGCCGGACGAACCCATCAACGTTCAGTCATTGTCCGCGTCGGCGGGCCTGGCCGACGCGCTGGGCATCCGCGCGTCCGCCGGTCGCCTGCTGACGGCTGACGACTCCCGGCTGGAGGCGGCGCCTGTCGCCGTGCTGGGGCATTCCCTGTGGACAAACCACTTCGGCGCCGACCCGAACGTCATCGGCCGGCGCATCCAGATAGGTCAGGTTGCGCGCGAGATCGTGGGCATCGCCGAGCCCGGCTTCCAGTTTCCACCGACGACGGGACGGGAGACGGACGTCATCGTGCCGCTGCGCGTGCCCGCCGACGCACCGGCGGGCCGCCGCAACGGCTGGCCGACGGTCTTCGCGGCGCTCGCGCCCGGCGCCACGGCGGACCAGGCCGCCACGGAGCTGCGCGCCTTGTCGGAGTCGTTCGAGCGCGAGTTCCCGGCTGACAACGCCGGCATTCGCTACACCGCGCTGCCGATTCGCGACGCGCTGCTCGGCGACACCAAGCGGCCGCTGCTGCTGATGCTCGGCGCCGTGGGCTTCGTGCTGCTGATCGCCTGCGCCAACGTCGGCAACCTGCTGCTCGCCCGCGCGGTGGGACGCCGGCAGGAGATGGCGGTTCGAATGGCGCTCGGGGCCGGCCGTGGTCGATTGATGATGCAACTGGTGGCGGAAGGTCTGGTGCTGGCCGCCGGCGCGGCGGCCGTCGGTACCGTGGTGGCCGTGTGGGGCGTGCCGGCGCTGGTGGCGCTGGTACCCGCCACCGTCAGCGCCCCCGGGTTGGCCGATGTCGGCCTGAACGTCCCGGTCCTCGGTTTCACCGCGGGCATTTCCTTGCTCGCCGCGCTCGCCTTCAGCCTCGTCACGGCGGTCTCGAGTCAGTCACCGGCCAGTGATGCGTTGGTGGGCCAGGGCCGGGTCGCGGGCAGCCGCGGAGTGCGCCGGCTGGCGTCGGGGCTGGTCGTCGCTGAAGTGGCGTTTGCCGTGGTGCTGCTCACCGGCGCCGGCTTGGTCACGCGGACCCTTGGCAACCTGCTCGAGCGTGATCCCGGGTTCCGGGCGGACCACATTCTCACGGTGTCGGTCGGTCTGCCTCCGTTGCCCGCGTATCAGAGCGTCGAAGGCCGGCAGGCGTTTTATGCGGCGGCGTGGGACGCGTTGCGTGGAGTTCCGGCCGTGGAAGAGGCGGGCGTCGCGGCGGTGACACCGTTGACCGGCAACAACTGGACCGTCCCGTTTCAGCGCGCAGACCAGCCAGGCTCCGGGCCGCGGCCCCCGGACGTGGGTTGGCAACAGGCCAGCGGCGGCTACTTCAAGGCGCTGCGCATCCCCCTCATCGAGGGCCGCTACTTCGACGAGCGCGATCGGCCCGATACCGCGCCCGTGGTCATCATCAGCGCAGGAATCGCCCGGGAGTACTTCCCTGACGGCTCCGCGATTGGCCGGCGGCTTCGCCTGGGCGACGCGGACGCCGAGATTGTCGGAGTGGTGGGAGACATCCGCCGGGCCAGCCTGACCGACGCGCCTCGTCAGGACATGTACTTTCCGGCTGAGCAGGGTCCCTCGATGGGGTCGACGTGGTTCATCCGCACGACCGGCGACCCGATGGCAAGCGTCACCGCGATTCGGGGTGCGCTCCGCGGGCTCGAACCCCGGCTGATCGTCGGCACGCCGTCAACCCTCGAGGAGACGCTGCGCACGTCGATCGCGCCCACGACGCTGGCCGTCTGGCTGCTCGGGCTGTTTGCCGCGGTCTCGCTGTTGCTGGCGGCCGTCGGCGTGTATGGCGTGATGGCGTACGGCGTGCGGCAACGCACGAAGGAACTGGGCACGCGGCTGGCGCTTGGCGCGACCCCGGCAAGCCTGGTGCGACTGGTTCTGCGGCAAGGCATGACCCTGGCGGCCGCCGGAATCGGTGTGGGCCTGGGCGTGGCGTGGATCGCCGGGCGATCGATGTCGTCGCTGCTCTTCGAAGTCAGCCCGTTTGATCCGGCTACCGTGTCGGCTACCGTGATCGTCATCGGCACAACCGCGGCGCTGGCGTGTTTCATTCCCGCCGCCCGAGCCGCGCGCATCGATCCGGCGCGTACACTGACTCAGCCCTAGCGACTCGCCGCCACTCGCCGCCCCTTGCCGCCCCTTGCCGCCACTTGCCGCCACTCGCCGCTACTTGCAGCCACGTGCCGCCACTCGCCGCCACTTGCCGCTACTTGCTCAACTTGCTCTCTGAAACGCCCGTCGCGCGTACAGGTGATCGAACAGGTTGCCTTCGTGCGGCTGATCCCAGGCAATGCGATTGGTCTGCAGCGGACCCAGGTTGAGACGGCCGATGAGGTCTGACTCGATCAACCGATCGATCAGCGCCTGATCGTTGGTCAGCGCCGTTGCGGCCAGCGTCGACCCCAGGCATTCGGGCATGGACGCCATCTGTTCACGCGTCACGTCGACCACCGAGGCGAACGGAAACAGGAACTCGCGGTTCGCCAGCGGGTGGTCGGACGACGTGCAGTGGATGACGGTGGGCAACAGGAACGTGGCGCCGTGCGCCTCAATCAGACGCGGCCCCTTCCGAATGCCCATCGTCACATCCTCGGCGCCCGACTCGCGCAGCGCGGCGTCGATCTGATCGGAAATGTGACGCGCAACGCGGGGATCCACGAACGGCGAGATTTCGGCATCGGGATCCTCGGCGGCGCGCGGCTGGATGCGGACCAGTCGCTCGGCCAGCGCTTCGGCAAGGTCGCGGCCATGCGCGGGTGTCCACACACCCGAGGCATTGACACACGAGCGGCCGCCGTTTTCGGCCACCGAGAGGGCGATCACGTCGAGGTACTCGCGCCAGTTCGGCGCAAGGTCGTCACCAAACACCAGCTTGCTGTAGCCGGGCCCATGCAGTTCGACGCGTGAATCACCCGCCACCGATCCGATGGCGCCGACGTCTCCGAAGAACATCGAGCGGCCGGTGCGGCGCACGATTTCGCCGGCGCCGGCATGGTCCGAGGGGAAGTAGTTGAACGCCTCGCCAGGCACGCCGGCCTTCATCAAGGCCTGGATGATCCGGTACGGCGTCCACGGCTCGGTGCCGCCGGGGCGCAGGACCAGCGGCATCTTCATGGAGATCGCCGGAATCCACAGGCCGTGGACACCAGGCGAGTTGCTGGGCAGCACCACGCCCAGCGCCTTCGCCTTCGGGAAGAAGCTGAGCGCCTGGCCGTTCACCTCGCCGAAGCCGTGGTCGAGAATCTGCAGGTCGAGGCCGCGGGTCAACCCGCGCAGGATCTCCGGGACGTTCTCCATCACCGACACGATCCGCTGCATGTTGCGGCGCACCATCACATGCGGCATCCCCGTGGTCGCCGACAGCTGACGCACGTACTCGTCGGGCGTCTGGGTCACATCACCCAGCGGCAGCGTGTCGTGCAGAAAGTGCTGCGCCGCCTGCTTCGTCATCTCCATGAGACGCGCCACCGGAATCGCCACCAGCGACGCACGCATCGCGTCCTGGGCCAGCAGGTCGCGCCGGATCAGTCCGGCGTTGGCCTGGCTGATTTCGGCAAACGGCTGACGGGTCGCGTGATGGACGATGGTGGCGGTGTCGATGCTCCGGTAGTTCGTGCCCCGGCGAATCAGCGGAATGTGGACCATGAGGCCGATCTTACCCCCATCGATTCATGGATCGATGGATCGATGGATCGATGGAACCCTCGATCCATGCGATAGTCTTTTCACGTATGAAGCCGCAGACCAAGGACGCGCTGGACGCGCACGTGCGCGAAATCGTGCAGTGGCACTTCAACCCGGAGACGGGCACTCCGTTCTGGCTCGACTTTGCGAAGAAACTCGACTGGGATCCCCGTCGGGAGATTCGCACGTACGAGGATCTCGACCGTTTCGGATTCTTCCAGGATGAATGGCTGCGTGGCGGGCCGGTGCGGCGCTGGGTGCCCAAGGCCTACGCGAACAAGCCCATCTACACGTTCGAGACCGGCGGCTCGACCGGGGTGCCGAAGTCGCGCATCAACATTGACGACTTCCGCATCGACTACGAGATGTTCAGCGACACCTTGCCCGACGAACACTTCCCGAAGGGCGCCGACTGGCTGATGTGCGGCCCCTCGGGTCCGCGCCGGCTGCGGTTGGCGGTTGAACATCTCGCGCAGCACCGCGGCGGCATCAGCTTCTGCGTCGACCTCGATCCGCGCTGGGTCATCAAGCTGATCAAGTCGCGCCAGATGGATCAGATGGAGGCGTACAAACGCCACGTCATCGACCAGGCCCTCACGCTGCTCAAGGCGCACGACAACATCAAGTGCATGTTCATCACGCCCAAGCTGCTCGAGGCGCTGGCCGAACGCATCTCGATCAAGAAGGCCGGCATCACGGGCATCTTCTGCGGCGGCACTGAGATGACGCCGCAGTTCCATCGCTGGGTGCGCGAGGAAGTGCTCGACGGCGTGTTTTTCGCGCCCACCTACGGCAACACCCTGATGGGCCTGGCCGTCGGCAAACCCTTCGACCCGGCCGACAACTACGCGATCATCTATTACCCGCCCATCCCGCGCGCGGTCCTCGAAGTGGTCGACCCGGACAATCCCCTGAAGCTCGTCCCGTACGGCCACACCGGCCGCGTGCGCCTGACGACACTGACGAAGGAGTTCTTCATGCCGCGCTTCCTCGAACGCGACGAAGCCGAGCGCGAGCCCCCGTGCGACACCTACCCCTGGGACGGCGTCCGCAACGTGCGCCCGTTCAAGCAGCTCGGGGTGTCGGTGACGGAAGGCGTGTACTGAGGTCCAGGGTCCGAGGGTCCAGGGTCCAGGGGCCGGCGGCACACGCAGGACGACCCGATGTCGTCGTGCGGCAACCTCGGTTTAGTCCGCTCGAAGCACGTCGTTCGGGTTCACACGGGCGGCCCGCAGGGCCGGGGCGGCGCATGCCGCCGCGGCCGTCAGGAGAAACACCGCGGCTCCGCCGATCACCATCGCCGGGTCCCCGGGTTCCACGCTGTACAGCCACCCTTGCAGCGCGCGAGACGCAAAGAGGCTGAGCACCACACCGGCGATCAGGCCGGCGGCCGGCCACGACAGCCCCTCCGTCAACACGAGCCGCAGGATGCGCGCGGTGGTGGCCCCATGGGCCATGCGGATGGCGACTTCGCGCGTGCGTTGCGCCATGGCATGGGACACCACAGCCCAGATACCGCTGGCCGCGAGCAACAGACCGAGCACCGCGAGCCATGTACTTCCCTGCGTCGCGTGACGTGACGTCTGCGAGGCGCCGTACACGATGTCGTCGAGCATTCGCACGTTGCGCATGGGGATGTCCGGCGCGGCGCGGCCCACCGCCGCGGCGACGGCCGGGGCCAGCGCCGACCCGTCGCCCGCGATCTTCACGAAATACACACGCCAGCCGAACGTGAACTGTTTGTACGGCGTGTAGAAGCTGGCGGTGGTCCGTGCGTCGAGCAGACTGGCGTACTGCACGTCACCCACGATGCCGACGATCTCGCCGGCCGCGTCCGAACTGGTCATCGTGCTGCCCTCGAACCACACGCGTTGTCCCAGGGCGTTGCCCTCCGGGAAGAACTGCCGCGCCGCCCGCTCACTGATGATCACCACGCCAGGAGCGCCGGCGCGATCGTCGTCAGTGAAGGCGCGACCGGCCAGCAGCGGAATCCCCAGCGTGGCGAAATGGTCCGGGCCTACGTAATGCCGCAGCACCACGGGCGCCCCGGCAGGGTCGGCGGCGCGTCCCACCACGTGCGCGCGAGTGGACGCGCTCCCCGCCAACGGTGCGCCACCATCGACACTCGCCGACACGACGCCGGGAACCTGCCGGATCTCGCTGAGCACCCGATCGACAAAGCCGGCGGCCGCGGCCTGAGGCACGTCGCGTTCCGACGGCTGCACCTCGAACGTCAGCACGTTCTCCGTCCGTACACCGATGTCCACCTGCTGCATGCGCCGATAGCTGTCGATCAGCTGCGCCGCCGCGACCACCAGCACCACCGCCAGCGCCGCCTCCACACCCAGAATGACCGCAGGCGTGCCTGGCCGTCGCAGCGACAACCCCGTGTGCCGCGATCCGCGTGCGCCGGCGCGAAGGTCTGCCAGGCTCGCGCGACGAGCCGCCCACGCCGCCGGCACCGCCGCCGCACAGGCCATCGCCACCGCAGTCACCAGCGCCCACCACCCGGCGACGCGGCCGTCGAACCCGACGGCGCTGAACGTGCCGAACTGACCGCGGCCCAGCGCACCGATCGGATCAAGAGACGGCTCCCCGATGAGCACCACCGCGAGCGCGGCCAACCCGATCGCGGCCCCGAGTCCGACGGTCACCGCCGGCTCGACGACGAGCGCCCGCCACACGCCAAGGGGTGTGGCCCCCATCGCGAGGGTCACCGCGGACTCACGGCGCCGCGCCACAGCCCGGCTCATCTGCAGCGCCGCGAGATTGGCGAGCGCCAGCACGAACAACACGGCGCCGCCGCCCAGCACCAGCGCGACCGCCCGTCGCCCTTCCGGACGGACACGCGCTTCCGCCAGCTCCACCGCCGTGGCGCTGACCGTCACATCCGCCCCGGCATCGTCTGACGGGTGGGCCTCAAGCGCGGCCCTGGCCAGTGCGGTCAGCTCCCGATCCACCTCGGTCTGCGGCACCCCCGCGCGTCGCCTCGCGAGCAGCGTGATGAAATCCTCATTGGTCGTCAGGAACTCCGGGTACGTCAGCACCGGCGCCATGGGCATGGGCATCCAGAAGTCCGCGGTCCCGGTCACACCTCTGAATTCACCGGTTGCCACACCGACCACGGTCACGGGGCGCCCGTTGAGCGTCAACACCGAGCCGATGGTGATGGCGTCCCCCTGAAGCGCCCGGCGGTCGCGGAACGAATCACCAATGACGACCACCGCGCGCGGATCAGCCGGCGCCATCTCGTCCACTGTGAACGTTCGCCCCGCCGCCAGTGGCGCTCCCAGCAGACGGAAGTAGTCCAACGACACGAACTCGCCACTCAGCACGACCGGCAGACCACGCCCGGTCATCGTCAACGCGGCCGGGCGCCAGACGCCGGCCTGCTCGATCGTGCCGGCCCGGGAGGACACAAACTGCGCACGGGGGAACGACCAGTTCACCTGATCACGGCGGCCCCGAGGACTGCTGTGCTCGGCGTAGACGACGACCACGTCGCCAGCATCCGGAAACGGCAGCGGCCGCCAGTGCAGGGCGTCAAACAGCGCGAGACCCAGCGTGGCGATAACCGTCGCCACCGCCGTCATGACGACGGCAGCGGCGCTGGCCGCCGGTGTCCGCCGAAGCACACGCATGCCGAATGTCATGCCAAATTCCCTCCGCGCCTCCGCGTCTCCTGTGACTGACTACACGGCCCGCACCAGCCGCTCGACATCCTCATCGTCGTTGTAGGCCTGCGCGCAGAGGCGCACCCAGACGCGGCCGGCCCGCGCGTGAACCTGCACTTCGATGTTGTGTTCGAAGAGCAGTCGATCGCGCAACGCCTGGGCCTCGGGCTTGGTCGTGCCGCAACGCTCGGGCGTCATGACGGTCACCATCGACCCGACGTGGGACTCGCCCATCTCGAGCGGCGTCCCCCACGCCTCGGTCAACCGCTGCGCGGCGCGCCACGCGAGTCCGTGGCAATACTGACGCGAATCCGCAAAGCCGAGATCCAGCAGGAACGTGACGCCGGCCGGCGCAGCCAGCCACGGGGAGGGATCCCGGGTGCCGACCCAGTCGAACTCCTGCGTGTATCCGGTGCCGTAGCCCCAGGAGATGACCGGCGGGTGCAGCCATGCCTGGCACTCCGCGGACGCCACCAGGAAGGCGCTCGAACGCGGCGCCATCGCCCACTTGTGCAGATTGGCGATGTAGATGTCGGCTCCCAGGCTGGCGATGTCCAGACCGATCTGGCCCGGCACGTGCGCGCCGTCCACCAGCACCGGCACGCCCTTGTCGTGGCAGTGACGGACGATGTCGGCCACGGGGAAGATGAGCGCGCTCTCGGCCGAGATGTGGTCGACGATCACCAGCCGGGTGCGCGGTGTGATGGCGTCGGCGATGCGCGTCAGACACTCGGCATCCGTGAACGCCGGATACGGCATGGTCACCGTCTTCACGGTGGCGCCGGCACGCTGCGCCGCGTAGCCGATCGCCGTCACGATGCCGCCGTAGGCATGGTCGGTAATGACGATCTCATCGCCGGCTGCCAGCGGCATTGAGCGCACGACCGCGTTCACGCCCGCCGTGGTGTTGTCGACGAACACGAGGTCCGCCGGATCGGCGCCCACAAACGCCGCAATGTCCGCCGCGGCCTTTCGCATCAGGGTCTGACCGGGCGTCGTCCCCGTGAACGTCCACAGGTCGCGCAACATGAACCGCGAGGGATGCCGTTCGATGCGATCGCGCCAGCGGCGCTGCACGTCCATCACCTTGAGCGGCGTGACGCCGACGGTGCCGTGATTCAGGTACGTGGCGGCCGGATCAAGAGGCCAGAGGGGTAAGAGTGCGCGACCGAAGGGCACGCGCACATCTTAGATGACGAGATGGCGAGGTGGCGAGGTGGCGAGTGCCACGTAGCGCGGCCGGATCTGGCGGCCGCGACTTGGCGCTACTCCACGATCCGTCCCCTCCAGTAGGGGAAGCGGCCGGTGGGCAGCAGCCAGGCGACCTCGCACTGTGTCGGTATCCGAACACCGTCGCGGACCGCGTGATCGGTACAGACCACCTCCCACGGCGTGGGCTCGTAGCGGCCCTGTACCTCGCGCATGCGATCGGGCGCGAAGACCCTGACCACATCACCGGTTGTGCTGAACGTGAACTCGAGACTGACCGTGTGCCCGGCGTCGACAATGGTGGCTCTGGCCCGCTGCTCGTCCATCGCCTCCCAGCGCACGCCACGCTCCGGGCGCAGCGCCATCGGGAACCACACCGCTTCGGCAAACCACCGCTGCAGCGCGCCCTGGCTGAGCGCGTCGCTCGGCGTGGCGTCGACGATGGTCTTCACGCCCTGCGCGGAGGCCTTCATCGCGCCCACACCGCCGATGTAGCTGTCGCGCACCAGCGCATGAATGCCCGGCGCCATGCGAATGCGGGCGTCCCACACAAACCCCGGCGGGGAGACGGTGAACACCTCCGTCGCCGTAAACGGCTTCCAGCTGTCGTCGGCGTCACCCATGCGGAACTCGCCCTGCTGACGCAGTTCGACACGCGTCGTGTCAGCAGCGGCATCGTGCAGCGCAAGGTCGAGATAACGGCGGACTGATGCAGGAAGGTCTTCAGGAAGGGGGGTGAACTGCCCCACTGGCGCATGTGCCACCGACGTCAGCCGCCCGCGTTCATCGGCACTTCCATGCGCCCACCGCAGTGAGCCGGCGCCAAGTGTCGGGTGCGCTGTGAGCCAGAGCAGCGCCACGACGTTGACCACCAGCCCGATGCGGGCGTGGGGCAGTTCAAGGACGCAAAGCGCGAGTGACGTTATCACCGGTAGGAGCACCAGGGCTTCCGCCCAGCGGTGCTTCAGGGCCATTCCGGTTGCGACGATGATCATCAGCACCGCGGTCGCAAACCATGCGAGTCCGACGATGCGTATGCCCACGTCCCCGACGTCCATCCGGCCCGCCAGCAGCGTGGTCTTGTACGGCACGTCCGGCGATTGCATCAACCGCCAGGACACCAGAAACCCTGGTAAGTGCGCCAGACCGTGCGCCGCCAGCAGAACCGAAAACGCGTACCTCACGTCCCACCTCAAGCGACCGAACTCCCGAAGGCTGTTCGGCCACCCTCGGCCACCCGGTGTCTATGCATATCGGGTGCCGTACGGCGGAGGCGAGATCGCCCGATTCTGAGTCGGGCAGGAGGAATCGGCAGTGAAATTCCACTCACGATGGGGCTTTCTCACCGGGGCGCTGGCCGCCATGGCGCTGGCCGCTCCCCAGGCGCAGGGTTCGTCCACCGACTGGCACCAGTGGCGGGGTCCGGGCCGGACCGGGCAGGTTGCCGCAGCCCAGGCGCCGGCCGCCTGGCCCGCCTCCTGGCAGGCGCGCTGGTCAGTGGACGTCGGCGAAGGGTATGCGTCGCCGGTGGCCGCCAACGGCCGCATCTACATCCACAGCCGGCAGGATCCGCGGGAAATGGTGACCGCCATCAACGCCACGACCGGCGCGGTGGAGTGGCGCATGCACTACGACGCGGCATTCACCAAGAACCAGTACGCCAACGCCATGGCCAAGGGCCCCAACGCCACCCCGCTGGTCGAAGGCGGCCGCGTCTTCACCTTCGGCGTGTCGGGCATCTTCATCGCGTGGGACGCCGCGACGGGACGCGAGCTCTGGCGCAAGGACTTCTCCTCGCTGGTGGATTCCACCAAGCTCTTCTGCGGCACGGCCGCGTCACCGGTGATGGCCCACGGACTGGTCATCGCGCAGGTGGGCAGCGATGTCCACGGCGGCCAGATTGTCGGGCTCGATCCGGCAACCGGCACCGCGAAGTGGACCTGGAAAGGACCCGGTCCGGGGTATGCGTCCCCCTTCGTCGCACAGGTCGACGGCACGTCGCAGCTGATCACGATGACCAACCAGTCGGTCATCGGCCTCGACGCGCAGACGGGCGCGCCGCTCTGGTCCATTCCGTTCCCTGACGAGTGGCACGAGAACATCGTCACGCCGATCTGGACCGGCGCCCGGCTCATCGTCTCGGGCACCCGCCAGGGCACCCACGCCTACACGCTCACGAAGGCGGGCGCGTCGTGGACGGCCACGCTGGCGTGGCGCAACACCGAGGTCGCGATGTACATGAGCACGCCGGTGCTGGCCGACGGGCTCGTTGTCGGTCTGTCCGCGCGCCGCAAGGGCCAGTTCGTCGCGCTTGATGCCGGGACCGGCGCGCTGCGCTGGGCCAGTGACGGCCGCGATGCGGATCACGCGTCGGTGCTGCTGACGCGCGACCACGTGGTCTACCTCACGAGCACGGCCGACCTGCTGCTGGTCAAGCGTGGTACGTCCGCCTATACGCCCGACCGCCGGTACGACGATGTCGCGCCGCGCGCGACGTACGCCGTCCCGGCCTTCCTCGACGGCGATCTCATCGTCAGGGACGCAACGCACGTGACGCGGCTGTCGGGAAAGTAACGGGCTCAGCCGCGTCGTTGGGATGCCAGGAACGCCGCGCGTTCGGCGGCGTCCGCGCGCGACGGCCATTCATCCACGGGCCACGGCAGGCGCCACGTCCAGTTGTGGTCGCCGACGGTGGCCGGCACGTTGATGCGATCGCGCCAGCCGAACACGTCCTGCACCGGCAGGAAGACCTGATCGGACGCCGCCATCATGACGACCCGCAGAAGGGTGTCGCGAAGCGCGTCGCTCCACGGCGCGCCGGGATCCCACGCGCCAAGTCCCACGCGGCCCAGCAGGTCGACAATCGCGACGCGTTCTTCGATATCGGCCTGATCCCACCATTCGGCGATGGGTTCGGTGTCGTGAGTGCCGGTCGTCGCCACGGACCGCCGAGGGTAGTGTGACGGCAAGACAAACGGCCGGCCGGGGTCGTGCCACACACGCTCCCAGCGCAGCACCTTGTAGCCGCCAATCCCGAGTCGCGCGATCGACTGTCGGACAAAATCGGGTACGGTTCCGAGGTCTTCGGCCACCACCGCGGCGCCGGCGCTGAGGAAGGCGCGCATGACCTGCTCGCCCTGCCACAACTGCGTCGGCTCGTTGTCCGGCAGGAAGAAGCGGTCGCCGTTGGGCGCGCGGCCGTAGGTGCGGTAGAAGCCAACCAGATGGTCGACGCGGAAGCCGTCATACAGCGCCGCCATGCGGCGCGCGCGCTGCTGAATCCAGACGAAGCCTGACGCCGCAATGACGTCCCAGCAGTACATCGGCAGGCCCCAGTCCTGTCCGCTGTCGCTGAAGGCATCGGGCGGGACGCCCACCGACACATCGGTCAGGAACTCGTGCTGACGCGCCCACACGTCGGCGGAGTGCGCGTCGACGACAAACGGCAGATCGCCGTAGATCGCGATGCCACGGTCGTGCAGGGCCTTGCGCGCCGCGCGCCACTGCAGGTCCGCCTGCCACTGCACGTACTGGGTGTATCGAATCTCCCTGGCCAGCTGCCGGCGCATCTCGTTGACGGCGGCCTCTTCGCGTCGCGCCACCGCGTCGGGCCACTCGCGCCACTTGCGGCCCGGCCACATCGTCTCGCAGGCGCGGAACAACGCGTAGTCGTCGAGCCACCACTTTTCGCGCGCCGTGAACGCGGCAAAGTCGGCGGCGCGTGTCGTGCGCTCGGCCCACTCGTCGCGCAGGAAGCGCTCCCACGCCAGGGCCATCGCCGCTTCCTTGACCTTGCGCACATCGGCGAATCGCACCCGCGCGCTGGCCCGCGTGTCGGCGATGAGGCGCCGGTTGTCGTCGCCCAACGCGCCCACGCCGCCCACCTGCCGGAAATCCTCGACGGCCTCGATGGAGAGGTAGATCGGATCGATCGCCATGGCTGAACACGCCGAATACGGCGAGGTCTGACCCGTCGGCATGGTGCCGATCGGCAGCAGCATGATGCGATCGCAGTGCGCGGCCTCCAGCCAGGCCGCAAACAGCGCCAGGTCGCCAATCTCGCCAATACCCCACGCGTTCGTCGACGGCATCGCCGACAACGGCAGACTGACACCCAGATGCCGCGTCATGCCGCCACCTCGGCCACACGCGCCGCCGCGCTCCCGAACACGTCCGGATCAGGCAACAGACTCATGACCACGTATGTGCCTCGTCTGAAATCAAAGAAGTACCCCGGGTGCACGACGATGTGATGGTCGTCCAGGAGACGCATGACCAGCGCCTCCTCATCGTCGCGCGAGGGCGCCTGCAGTACCGCGGCCCATCCCCCTTCCGCCCGCAACAACGTGAGCCCTGGATGATGCGCGGCGATCTCCCGCACGCGCTGGTAGTTGATGGAGATACGGTGCTGAATGGCGCGGCGAATCGTGTGGCCGGCGGCCAGCAGCGCCGGCGCGGCCACCTGCACCGGCGTCGAGACCGAGAGATAGGTGTCGCAGATCACGTCGAGCCGGCTGAGCGCGTCCGACACGGCCGCGGCAGGCCCCGACGCCACCATCCAGCCCAGCTTGACCTGCGGCAGGCCGGCCGATTTCGACAGGCCGCCGAGCGTGAACGTCAGCACACGCTCCTCGCCGAGAAACGAGGAGGCATCGTCGGCCGGCGCCAGCGGGTAATCGATGAAGACCTCGTCACTGATGATGGCCAGACCGTGTTCAAGAGCCATCGTCACAAGCCACTCGCGGTCGTCGCCCCGCAGGCGGGAGCCGGTCGGGTTGTTGGGAGAGACGACGAGGATGGCGCGTGTGCGCGGCGTCAGCGCGGCCAGCAGCGATTCGCGGTTGATTGACCAGAGGCCGTGATACTCGAGCCAGTACGGGACGCCGGTCACCAGGTCGAGCCGGGTCAGCAAATCGAACAGCGGGTAGCTGGGCTCGGGCACCAGCACCTCGTCGCCGGCGTTGCACAGCAGCTTGAACAACAGGGCGTACGCCTCGCTGGTGCTTGCGGTGAGGACCACCCGATCCGGAGCGACCGGGACGCCCCGGCGTGACTCCTCGACGGCGACGGCCTGCCGGGCGGACGCCAACCCGAAGGGTTCGGGCCGGTACGTGAGCCCCTCGCCATGGCCGAGGGCCGAAAGTGCGTCCGGCGGGTACGAAAGTCCAACCGTCGTCGGGTTGGTCGTGGTCAAATCGAGCAGTGCGGCGCCCGATGCCCGCAGCCCGGCCAGACGACGGCTGAAGGCGTTGGGCGAGAGCCTCGCCGGAAGGCGGGACGAAAACACGACGAACAGGATAATCGAGAGATGAGATTCACACGACACATTGCCGTCGCCCTTGCGCTGGGCCTGGCCGTCGCGCCGATCGGCGCACAGCAGGCCACGACGCCCAAAGTCTCGGCGCCGTATGAGATGTTCACGCTGCCCAACGGCCTGACGGTGATCCTCCACGAGGATCACAGTGTGCCCATGGTGGCCGTCAACGTGTGGTACCACGTGGGATCGGCCCGCGAAAAGTACGGCCGCACGGGGTTTGCGCACCTGTTCGAACACATCCTGTTCGAAGGGTCGAAACACGTGAAGGAAGGCGACTTCGACAATCTGCTGGAAGCCGCCGGCGGCTTCAACAACGGATCCACCACGACCGATCGCACCAACTACTACGAACAGCTGCCGGCCAGTTCGCTGGACCTGGCGCTGTTTCTCGAATCGGATCGCATGGGGTACCTGCTCGACGTGGTCACCCCGCAACTGGTGGACGGCCAGCGCGACGTCGTCAAGAACGAACGCCGGCAGAGTTACGAGAACTCGCCCTACGGCATGGCGAACGTCCGCATCACGGAGCTGATGTATCCGAAGGAGCATCCGTACTATTGGCCGGTCATCGGCTACATGGAAGATCTGTCGGCGGCCACGCACGAAGACGTGAAGGAGTTTTTCACCAACTATTACGCGCCGAGCAACGCCAGCCTCGTCGTGGCCGGCGCCATCAACAAGGCCGAGGCCCGCAGGAAGATCGAGCACTGGTTCTCGGACATCAAGGCCGGGCCGAAGCCGGCGCCCCTGTCGGCGCCGCCGGCCACGTTGTCGTCGGTGGTCACGGAAACGCTGACCGACAACGTGCAGCTGCCGCGGCTGTACCTCGCGTGGCATTCACCCGCGCAGTTTGCGCCTGGGGATGCCGAGCTCGACGTGCTGGCCAGCGTGCTGACCGGCGGGAAGAACTCACGCCTGTACAAGCGCCTGGTGTACGAGCTGCAGCTCGTGCAGAGCATCTCGGCGTTTCAGGCCAGCGCGGCGCTGGGCTCCCGCTTCCAGATCATCGCCACGGCGCGCCCGTCGACCGAGCCGCCCGACGCCGTGCTGGCGAAGATCAAGGCCGTCATCGACGAGGAGATCGAGAAACTCAAGACCACGCCGCCGGATGCGCGCGAAGTGCAGCGCGTGCTGAACGGCGTCGAGTCGAGTTTCCTCAACTCCATGCAGCAGAACCTGGCGAAGGCGGACCAGATGAACGCGTACTACTTCGCCACCGGCAACCCGGATTACTTCCAGGAAGACCTCAACCGGTATCTGGCGCTGCAACCGAATGACATCCAGGCGGCGGCGCGCAAGTGGCTGCCCCGCGACCGACGGTTGGAACTGTCGGTTCATCCGCGCAAGTAGGTGACGAGATGGTGAGATTGCGAGATGGCGAGATGACGAAGTTCAAGAGCATCGTGCTGGCAGTCGGTGTCGCGCTGCTGACCCTGCCACTGGCCGCGCAGCAGATGCCGGACCGGTCCAAGGCGCCGGCGCCGGGACCGGCGGCCGAGCTGAAGCTGCCGCCGATTCAGAAGCGCGCGCTGGCCAACGGCCTGCCCGTCTGGATCGTGGAAATGCCGAAGGTGCCGGTCGTGCAGGTCAACCTGATCGTGAAGGCCGGCGCGGCGGCGGACCCGGCCGGCAAGTACGGCCTGGCGTCCTTCACGTCCGCCATGCTCGATGAAGGCGCCGGCACCCGTTCGGCGCTCGAGCTGGCCGACGCCATCGAGTTTCTGGGCATCAACGTGTCGACCGGCAGCTCGTGGGATTCGTCCACGGTCGGCCTGTTCTCGCCGGTGTCGAAACTCGACGAGGCGCTGCCGCTGATGGCCGACGTGGCCCTGCGTCCGACGTTCTCCGAGGCTGAAGTGGAGCGTCTGCGCCAGGAGCGCCTGACTTCCCTGCTCCAGCAGAAGGACAACGCATCGTCGCTGGCCACGCTGGGCTTCGGGCGGCTGGTGTTCGGGCCGCGCCATCGGTACGGCACCGGCGCCATGGGCAACTCGGTCAGCAACGGCGAGATGACCGCGTCGGAGATGCGGGCGTTTCACGCGCAGTATTACCAGCCGCAACATGCCCACCTGCTCGTGGTGGGCGACGTGAAGGCGGACGACATCCTCGCGCGGCTCGAAAAAACGTTTGGCGGATGGAAAAACGCCGGACCGGCGCCGCAGAAGCCCGCACTGGGCGAGGCCACGCAGCACGCCGCCCGGCAGATTTACCTGATCGATCGCCCGGGCGCGGCACAGTCGCAGATCCGCATCGGCTGGATCGGCGTCCCGCGCAACACGCCCGACTACTACGTGCTCGAAGTCATGAACACCGTCCTGGGCGGGTCGTTCACCTCCCGCCTCAACCAGAACCTGCGCGAACGCAACGGCTATTCGTACGGCGCCGGTTCGACGTTCGACATGCGCTCGGCGCCCGGTCCGTTTTTCGCCTCCTCCGGCGTCCAGACCGACAAGACCACCGAGGCGCTGAAGGAGTTCTTCAACGAACTGAACGGCATTCGCGTGCCGATTCCCGCCGATGAACTGACTCGCGCGAAGAACTACCTCGCGCTGGGCTTCCCCTCCGGCTTCGAGACCACCGGGTCGGTCGCGTCGCAGATCGGCGAGCTCATCGTCTACGGCCTGACCGAATCGGCGTTCACCGAGTATGTCGGTCGCATTCAGGCCGTCACCGCCGCAGATGTCGAACGCGCGGCAAAACAGTACGTCCAGCCCGACCGCTTCGCGGTGATCGTGGTCGGCGACCTGAAGGTGATTGAGGGCCCGATTCGTGCGGCCAACCTCGGGCCGATTCGTGTGGTACCGGTCGACGACATCCTCAAGTAGTGGGTTCATGGGTTCGTGGGTTCATGGGTTCGTGGGCTTGTGGGCTCCCCTGTGACCTGTGACCTGCCACTTGTGGCCTTCCAGTGATTGTCGTCGTGGGCGCGGGGGCGGCGGGGCTGATGGCCGCCGTCTTCGCGCGCGGCGGCGGCGCGCCGGTACAACTGCTCGAGCGCACGCCTGACGGCGGCCGCAAGATCCTGATCAGCGGCGGCGGCCGCTGCAACATTCTGCCCTCGGCCCTGCATCCGGAGCGGTTCGTCACCGATTCACCGCCGCACCTGATGCGGGGGATGCTGCGCTCCTGGCCCCTCGAAGCCCAGCGGCGATTCTTCGAACACGACGTCGGCATTCCGCTGGAACTGGAAGAGGAGACCGGCAAGCTGTTTCCGCGGTCGCACCAGGCCCGCGACGTCCGTGACGGTCTGCGCGAACTGGCTCGGCGGCAGGGGGTCCAGTTCCAGGGCGACACGCTCGTGACTGCGCTGTCACCGATCGGCGATGGCCGGTGGCGGCTGGACACGTCGCAAGGCGCGGTGGACGCCGACCGCGTGATTCTGGCCACGGGCGGTCTGTCCGTACCCAAGACCGGCAGCGACGGCACGGGCCTGCGAATTGCAAAAGCCCTGGGTCATGAAATGACCACGACGTATCCAGCGCTGACGCCACTATTGGGACCCGCGCCGGGCGGGCAGCCGTTGGCGGGCGTGTCGCTGGTGACCCGGGTGCGAGCAAAGTCGGCGGCGCATGCGGCCGAAGCCACAGGCGGCTTCCTGTTCACCCACCGGGGCTACAGCGGACCGTCGATTCTGGATGTGTCGCACGTCGCCACACGCAGCACGCCGGGCGCAGCGACCATTCGCGTCAACTGGACGTCGCGCTCGGCAGACGACTGGGCGGCGGATCTGTCGCGAGCGCAAGGCAAGGTGCTGACGGCCGTGGCGCGCCAGCTTCCGGAGCGGCTGGCGGCCGCGCTGATGGCCGACGCCGCGGTGCCGGCCGATCGCACCGGCCCCGAACTGCGCCGCGCCGAACGCATCGCGCTGATCGAACGCCTCACGGCGTGCGCCCTGCCCTGGACCGGCGACGAAGGATACGCCAAAGCCGAGGTCACCGGCGGCGGTGTCGCCCTGACCGAAGTGGATCCGCGCACGATGGAAAGCCGCCGCCACCCGGGCTTGTACCTCTGCGGCGAAATCCTCGACGCCTTCGGCCCGATTGGCGGCTACAACTTCGCGTGGGCCTGGGCCACCGGCCGCGCCGCGGGACTGGCGAGCTCGGAGGTCATTTCCGGTCGCCGCGCGCGGAAATGACCTCCGAGCTCATTTTCACGTTCCGCAGACCCGCGCCGCAGGCCGGGCCGGCGCCGGCGTCACCGACAGATACTGCACTTTCGGCGGCATGGTCGGCGCCAGCGTGATGGCGACCCGGAGGTTGCCGCGCTCGCACGCGAGCGTCCACTGGCCGCGCAACGCGTTCTCCGCCTCCAGCGTGGCGTCGGGCCGGCACGCGCCCACCTGGGCCCGCAACGCGGTGATGGCCCGGCGGCGACGCTCCTTCGCCTCATCGAGGTACAGGTTCATCGCCGCCACCCGATCGGCCAGGCCATCGTCCCACGCGTTGACGAGTGACGTCACATCGGCCTGCGCCTGGAGCAACGCGGGGCTCGGTGTGGGCGGACGACGGACGACGAGGCCGGCATCGGCGAGGGTGGCCGTGACGACATCGAAGACGGCATCCCAGCCCGTGTAGGTGAGATTGCCCATGGCAATCAGACCAATGCCTTCTTCCGACAGCCATCGCATCTGGGACCCGAAGCCCGGCAGTCCCCCGCTGTGCGACACGATGTGGCGGTAGTCACACGTCTGACGAATGCGCAATCCATAGCCGTACGCATTGACGTTGAGCTGCAGCGGGACGGCACCCCCGCCCGTCGCCGTGGCCGGGCGCGCGCGGACGGCCTGCTGCATCTCGCGCAGCGACGAACGCTTCACCGGCCCGGCATCGGGACCATCACGAGGCGGCCACGCCTTCATGAGGAAACCGACGTAGCGCGCCAGGTCATTGGTGGACGTCAACATGCCGCCCATGGCGCCAAACGCGCCGTCGGGCAGTTGCGGTTCCTCCTTCCACTGCTCGTCCTCCCAGCGATACCCGTGCGCCAGGCGATCCGCCGGCACCGCACGCGGCTCGAGGGTCGTGGCCGTCATCCCCAGTGGCTCCAGCAGCGCCGTACGCACATAGTCGGCGTACGAGCGGCCCGATACACGCGCGACGATGCGGCCGAGGATGGCGAAGCCGTAGTTCGAGTACTCGTACGCCGTGCCCGGCGCCGTTGAAAACGGAATGCCCGACGCCAGCAACGCCGTGAACTGATCCTCGGTGGCCGCCAACTGCTGATCGCCCCAGGGATTGTCTTCAGGGAAGCCGGCGGAGTGTGAGAGCAGGTCGCGGATGGTGATCCGGGGCGAATCGCTCGTCGGATAGGCTAGCGTCGCCAGCTCCGGTACGTACCGTTCGGCCGGATCATCGAGGCCCAGCCGGCCTTCGTCGCGCAGTTTCAGGATGGCAAGCGCCGTGAAGCTCTTGGTCATCGACGCGATGCGGAACACGGTGTCGCGTGTGATCGGGCTCATCGACTGCCGGTCGCGGACCCCGACGACACCCGCGTGGACGAGTTCGCCGTCAATGAGCACGCCATACGCGATGCCGGGAACGCGCCGCTGGGCTGCGAAGTCCGCGAAGTGCTTGTCGATGGCGGGAATGGCTCGTTGCAGCCGCGCCTGCCGGTCCTGCGGAACCGCGTCCGGGCCGGCCGACCAGGCCACCAGCGTCGTTGTCGCCACCGTCAGCACAGCCGCGACCAGCAGATACCGCCCATGTGTGCGCATGCCGGGGACTCTAATACAATCGCGTCGGAGGATTCCCATGATTCTGTCTCGACGTGATTTCCTGGCGACGACCGCCGTGGCGGTGGGCGCGGGCGCGATTGGCCGCCCGGCACTGGCCACCGCCTGGCAGCAGCAGCCGCCGACGGTCACCCCCGTGTTCACGGACATTCGCCGCAACGTCGGCTTCTTCACCGGTCGTGGCGGCACGATCGGTTACCTGGTTGATCGGGGAGGGGTGGTGGCGGTCGACAGCCAGTTCCCGGATGCCGCCAAACTCTTCATCGCGGGCCTGAATGAACGGTCGAAGAACCGGCCCGTCGACCGGCTGATCAACACGCACCACCACGGCGACCACGTGGGCGGCAACAACGAGTTCCGCGGGCTCGCCAAACGTGTCGTGGCGCACGAACGGGCTGCCGGGCTCATCAAGGCCGCGGCCGAGCGCCCCAACGCGGCGCCGCAGCTGGTGCCCGACGCGACGTTCACCGACGTGTGGCGTGAACAGATTGGCGACGAATGGGTCCGCGCCAAACACTACGGCCGCGCGCACACCGGCGGCGACGCGGTCATCACGTTTGAACGCGCCAACGTCGCGCACATGGGCGATCTGATGTTCAATCGCCGTGTGCCGGTGATCGATCGCGCCAACGGCGCGCTCGTGGCCAACTGGGTGAAGGTGCTCGAGGCCACCGTGGCCGATCACTCGAACGACACGGTCTACATCTTCGGCCACGCCGGCGGCACCAACCCCGTCACGGGGGCACGCGCCGAGCTGCTGTACTTCCGCGACTACCTCACGGCGTTGCTCGCCTACGCGCGTGAACAGGTCAAGGCCGGCCAGTCGCGCGAGCTGTTCACCACGTCGAAGTTCCTGCTGCCGAAGTTCGAGGAGTTCGGCGCGCACGCCGGCAACGCGATGGGCGCGGTCTACGACGAGGTGGTCGAGGGCTGAGCCGGCCCCCGTTTGTCGATCACGAAGACCTTGGCCTCGCCGGGTCCCAGGCGGACCCGCCAGCGGGATCCGGCGGGGCGGTACAACATCGACATCATCGACCCGTCGAACAGACTGAGCCACTCGGCGGCCGGCACGTCCGGAGGGAACACCGCGGTCGTTTCCACGACACGGCCGGCGTCGGCCGCCGCGTTGGTGGCGATGATGACCCATGAGCGGGGGTTCTCCAGCAGCGAGACGTCCACCGACGGCAGCGCGGGCTCCAGGGTCAACGACGGTCCGCGCGTCAGCGTCCGAATCAACCCCGCATTCATCGTCACCTGACGGCCCAACGCGGCGGCCACCGGCACCCAGTCGGGGACACCGCGTTCGTCCCACAAGCCGGTGCCTTCGGCCAGACCGGCGTCAAACGAGACCACGCGCGCGCCGTGCGCGACAGCGCGCCAGACCAGCGCGGTCCATTGCGCGCGCGGCACACGGGAGACCTGGAGGTCGACACGGGCGTCGCCCCTCGCCACGGTCTCGAACGACAGCGGCGCTGATTCCGCCCGCACGATGACCGCCAGCCCCAGGCGCGACGCCATGCGCTGCAGCTCCTCGGCGCCGCTGACGTGTTGCAGAGGCCAGGTCACAGCGGTGAAGCCGTGTTGCTTGATTGCTTCGAGATCCACGGTCCGGGGAACACCGGCGGGTAGGCCGCGATACCACACGCTCGCGTGGACCGGCGGCGGCGCGGACAACGCCACCGGCACCTGGGCGGGGACCAGCAACGCGACTACCGCGCCAAGCCACTCAATCCCCAACACGCCCTCCCCTGGCCGCCACCCGCCGCTACTGGCCGCGACTTGCCGCTACCTGCCGCCACTCGCCGCCACTTGCCGCCACTTGCCGCCACTCGCCGCCACTTGCCGCCACTCGCCGCCACTTGCCGCTACTCGCCGCCACTCGCCGCCACTCGCCTCGCCAACCACAGCAGCTCCGCGATCATCCCGTCGGTGCGCTTCACATACGCCTGATCGATGGCCTCGCCCTCGGGTGAGAACGACTTGTCGACGTGTGACACGGCCAGTGACGGCGAGATCACCAGCGCCCCGACACGGACCAGCACCGGCACCAGTTGCGCCCATGCGTTGACGCCGCCGTGGCCGCCGTCGGACACCGTGACGATCGCGGTGGGTGTCCGCCGGTACTCCTTGAAGAAGTAGTCGAGCGCGTTCTTCAGCACACCGGGATACCCGCGGTTGTACTCGGGCGACACGATGATCAGCGCGTCGCAGGCGGCGATCTTCGCGCCCAGTTCGGCAACGCCCGGCGGCGGAGGGTCGATCTTGCCGAGGCGTTCCTCCATGATCGGAAAATCGAGCACGGCGAGATCGGCCAGTTCCGCCGTCACCTCCGGCTGCGCCGCCAGGCGCGACATCACGAAGGTCGCGACGCGTTCGCTGTTGCGGCCGCGGCGGGCGGACCCGAGGATCACCAGGACCTTCAACATCAATGCGAGTCCTTCCCGTCGGCCCAGGGCGCGCGGAGTTCTTCAATCAGCCCGAGCAGTTGCGTGAGCCGGGCTTCCGGCACGTGCCCGAGCTGCTCTTCGTGGACGGCGTCCACCGGGGCGTCCAGTTCCGCCAGCATCTCCAGGCCGGCCGGCGTGATGCTGGTGCGCACGACCCGGCGGTCGGTGGTCGACCGTCGCCGTTCGATGAGTCCACGTTTCTCCAGGCGATCGAGGAGCCGGGTGATGTCGGGATCGTGCTGAATGAGGCGCGCCCCCACCTCGCTGCACATCAGACCCTCGTCACCCGCGCCTCGCAGGACACGCAGCACGTTGTACAGGGCCGGCGACATGTCGTACGCCCGGAACAGTTCGGCAAAACCCCGCTGCAGTTCCTCGGAAAGGCGCGTGACCTCGAGGTACACGGCGGCCTGCGTCTTCGAGCGTTTCGACCGGACCGGCGCGGCGGTCGTTTTCATGTCTATATTTTAGTTGTTGCGAGGATTATTGTCCAGCCGGCCCGGTCGCGCCGGGCGGATGACCTGCCCGCCCCGTTCGCCGGTCACCGCGCCCGACCTGACCACGAAACGGCCATGCACCAGCACGTGGCTGATGCCGGTCGGGTACGCGTGCGGCGCGTCGAACGTGGCCGTGTCGCCCACCGTCGCGGGATCGAAGACGACCAGGTCCGCCACCCAGCCTTCGCGAATTTCGCCGCGCTCGGCGAACCCGAAGTGGCGGGCGGGGACCGACGCCAGCTTGCGAACGGCCTCTTCAAGGGAAATCACCTTGCGCTCGCGCACGTAGTGTCCCAGGATGCGCACCGCGTTGCCGTAGCCGCGCGGATGCGGCACGCCGGAGCCAAACACGTTGATCCCGGCATCCGATGCAAAGCCGACGAACGGGTGCCGCATGATGGCTTCCACGTCGGACTCCGACATGAAGTGATAGACCATCGACGCGCCACCGGTGCGCATCATCTGCCGCGCGGCCTCGAGCTGCGCGTCGGCCGAATCACTGCCGATCAGCCGCTCGGCCACCGTCTTCATCGACAACCCGTTGAACTCCGGCCTCGGCCGGTACGTGGCCACCGTGGCCCACGACAGGTCCGTGAAACCGCGCTCGGCCAGGAGCGCCCGCATCTCCGTCTTGATCCGCGCCCAGGTGGCGTCATCCGCCAGCCGCGCATCGACCTCGGCATTGGTGCCCTCGAGCGCCCACGACGGAAACCGGATCGACAGCGATGATGATCCGGCGGTGTACGCGTACTGATCGGCTTCCACGTCCACGCCGCGCCGGCGCGCGTCATCAATCATCGCCAGCGCCTTCGCCGAGTCGCCCCAGTTCTTCGGGCTGTCCACCTTCAGATGGGAAATCTGCACCGGCATCTTCAGCAGACGGCCGACGTTGATCGTCTCAGCCACCGCGTCGAGCAACGCCGTGCCTTCGTTGCGCATGTGCGACACGTAGATGCCGCCCTCATTGGCCGCGACGCGGGCCAGTTCAATCACTTCAGCAGGTTGGGAATAGGTGCCGGGAATGTACTGGAGGCCGGTCGACAGTCCCACGGCGCCGTCGGCCATCGCCTTGAACACCAGCGCCTTCATCTTCTGCATCTCGGCAATGCTGGGTGCGCGCTGGGCCCGCCCCATCACCGACGACCGCACCGTGTTGTGCCCGACGAGCGTCGAGAAATTCACCGCCGGTCCGGCCTTCTCGATCGCCTCGAACGCCTGGGCCACATCAAGCGCCGACCCGCCGCAGTTGCCGGCAACGATGGTGGTGACCCCCATCCGGATGAAGTTGGCGGCCTCGGGCCGCTCGGCCAGATTGTCGGCGTGGGTGTGTACGTCGATGAACCCCGGCGCCACGACCTGGCCGCCGGCATCCAGCCGCTCACGCGCGGTCCACGAGGCCGGCGGATTGATCCGCACCACGCGTCCCTTGTCGATGGCCAGGCTGCCCGGGCGCGCCGGCGCGCCGGTCCCATCCACGATCCGCGCGTTCACAATCAGCAGGTCCACCGGCGTCTGCGGCGCCGCCGTCGCGACCGCGCCGGCCAGCGCGGCGGCAAGAGCCGCGCCCCAAAGAACGTGCCGCGCTCCGGGCGCCGTCGCCACCTCGCCACCTCGCCACTTCGTCATCTCGTCATCTCGTCATCTCGCCACCCGGAAGTGTCAGCGCTTGCGTGTCACCGCTGACACGATGAGGCCCACGGTGGTCGTGGCGACGGCGCCGACGACGTTCTGCCAGAGCCAGGCGGTGCCCGTGTTGTTGGCCACCCACCACACGGTGGTCATGCCGGCCAGCAGCCCCACGAACGCGCCATGGCCGTTGGCACGCTTGAAGCCGAGAGCCAGGATGAACACACCGAGGATCGACCCGTAGAAGTACGACCCGTACTTGTTGACCACCTCGATGAGTGATCCCTGATTGGCCGCAAACGTCGCAATGAAGCAGGCGAACAGGCCCCAGAACACCGTGGCCCATTTCGACACCATCACGTAATGGGCATCGTCAGCCGAGTGGTTCAGGTGGCGTTTGTAGATGTCGATCACCGAGGCCGTGGCCAGTGAGTTGAGCTCCGCGGCCACGCTCGACATCGCCGCCGCGAAGATCGCGGCAATGATCAGACCGACCAGGCCGATCGGCATGTGCTGGGTCACGAACGTCGGGAAGACGTAGTTCGTGTCGTTGTAGCTCTTGTCGGGCGTGGCCTCGACCACCAGCGCGCGGGCGCGGCTGCGCACGTCCCGCACCGACGCATCGGCCTGCACGAACGCCTCCCGCGCGGCCGCATCGTCGGTGTTGCCGGCCAGCGTCTCCGCCGCGCGTTTGCGCGCGTCGAAGGCGGCGGCGAATTCCTGCTCGAGCGAGGCGTAATCCGCCGCCCGGGGACTGGCCTGCACCGCCGCCACGTGCGTGTTCTTGAACAGCATCGGATTGGGCGTGAACAGGAAGTAGGCGAACATCAGCACGCCCACGATCAACACCAGCACCTGCAGCGGAATCTTCCAGTACGCGCTCATCAGCAACGAGTGCCGCGCCTGGTCGATGGACTTCGCGGTCAGATACCGCTGCACCTGGCTCTGGTCGCAGCCGAAGTACGACAGCGACAGGAACAAGCCGCCAATCAGACCCGACCAGAACGTGTAGGTGGTATTCGTATCGAACGTGAAGTCGAGCGCCTGCATCTTGCCCACCGCGCCCGCCACCGACAACGCCGACCCGACGCTCACCTCATCGGGCAACCCCACGATCAACGCAATCACCGCGGCCACCAGGCCGCCGACGATGACGAACATCTGTTTGACGTCGGCCCAGGTCACCGCCTGCACGCCGCCCTTCATCGTGTAGGCGATGGTGGGCAGCCCGAACGCGAGAATCGTGAGCGTGAGGTTCCAGCCGAAGATGACCGACAGAATCACCGACGGCGCGGCGATGACGGCGCCGCACGCCAGGCCGCGCGACAGCAGGAACAGGATGGCGGTGACCAGGCGCGTCTTCGCGTCGAACCGCTGCTCGAGATACTCGTACGCCGTGTACACCTTGGCGCGGTGGAAAAACGGCACCAGGGTGACCGACAGGATCACCATGGCGATGGGCAGGCCGAAGTAGAACTGGATGAACGACAGGCCGCCGGCATACCCCTGGCCGGTGGTGCCGACCAGGGTGATGGCCGACAGCTGTGTGGCCATGACCGACAGACCCACCGCCCACCAGGGCAGCGACCGGTTGGCGAGGAAATACCCTTCGAGCTTTTCGGTCTCGCGGCTCAGCCGGAGACCGGTCCAGACGATCCAGAAGAGGTAGGCGGCAACGATGGTCCAGTCAATCCAATGCATGCGCGCCTACCCGAAGTACCGGCCCAGCGCGTACAGCGCCACAATGACGAGAGCTTCGATGACGAGGACGAGCGTGTACGTCCGACTCAGGTCGGAGTCGCCCGTGGGCGCCGATTGGGACATGCCCGCAAGTATAGCCGCGCCCTCACCGGCTTACCGTGGCCCGGCGGTTTCGACCGCGCCTCCGGCGGCCACCCAGGCGCCATACCCGCCGACCAGCGCGCGCGCGGGGACCCCGCGCTCGGCCAGCGTCCGCGCCGCCACCAGCGACGTCGCCTCGGCCGGGCAGCCGCAGTAGGCGACCAGGGGCCGGCCGGCCGCGCGAGCCCGCAGGTCGTCGATGCGCGCGCCGAGCGAACGCAGACTCACGTGTAGTGCCCCGGGGATGTGCCCGGCGTGGTACTGCTCCTCGGCCCGGACGTCGATGACGAAGACGCCGCCGCTCCGATGCAGCGTCTGGAACTCCGCGAGGTCGATCGTGAAGGGGTCTTCGGTGCCAACCCGGTCCGGTGTGACCCACCCGGCTGTGTCGCGGGCGCCGAATACCCAGGTGGCCAGCGAAATCGCCAGAGCGATGCTGAGTGTTGCCGTCCAGTGATGGGGATGCCGATCCATGGGTCCTCCTGCCGCATTGCGGCTTCGCCGTATGATGGCGAGGTTGTGGCTGCCTCGACCGTGCGCGCGCGTGTGCCCCGGCCTGCCGCCGGGACGGACACCGCGCCGGTCATCGACACGTCACCTGACGTGTTACTGGCGCACCGTGAAGACGCAGCCCACTTTGCCGGCGGCTACGCGGATGGCGTCGCGAAGCCACGCAGCGAACAGGATGTGGCTCGCCTGCTGACGGCTTCGACCCGGGTCCTGCCTGTCGGCGCCCAGTCGTCGTTGACCGGAGGCGCCACGCCCGAGGGCGGGCTCGTACTCTCCACGGTGCGGCTCACTGGTATTCAGGAATCGGGCCAACAGCACGTGCGGGTCGGCGCCGGGGTGGCGATTCAGGCGCTCCAGGACGCGCTGCACCTGCAATCGCGCTGGTACCCGCCGTCACCGACGTACACCGGGGCGCTGGCCGGGGGCGTGGTGGCCACCAACGCCGCCGGCGCCTCGACGTTCAAGTACGGCACGACGCGCGCGTGGACTGACGGCCTGACGGTGGTGCTGGCGTGTGGCCACGTGCTGGACCTGACGCGCGGCGGGACCAGGGCGGCGGCCGACGGCACGTTCACCCTCGAGTGCCCCTGTGGCACCCGAACGTTCGCGCACGGCCGGTACACCATGCCGCGGGTGCCGAAGGTGTCGGCCGGCTACTTTGCCGCGCCGGAGATGGACCTGATCGACCTGTTCATCGGCGCGGAAGGCACGCTGGGTGTGATCACCGAGATCACCTTCCGCGTCCTGCCGGAGCCGCCGGCGGTCGCCTGGGTCCTGGTCCCGGTCGCGGAGGAAGCGCGCGGCGTGGCGCTGGTCGGCGCGCTGCGCACGGCCTCTGTCGGTGTCGCGGCCATTGAACACGTCGACCGGCGCTGCCTCGAGATCCTCCGCGAGGATGGCGTCGATCGCAAACTGGACATCACCGTGCCGGCCGGCACGGACCTGATGTTGCTCGTGCAGCTCGAACTGCCCGGCGGGACGACCCCCGCCGACGGCTTCGCGCAGGCAGCCCGCGCGCTCGAAGCCAATGCGCCCGACACGCCGCTCATCCGGTTCCTTCGGCTGCTGCACGACCATGATGCGCTCGACGACGCGCAGATGGCGTGGCCGGGCGACCGGCGCCGCATCGAACAGTTCCTGGCCTTTCGTGAATCGGCGCCGGCCGGGGTCAACCGGCGCGTGGGCCACGCCAAACGCGACGTCGACGATCGCATCGAAAAGACCGCCGCCGACATGATCGTGCCGTTCGAACATTTCGGCGCGATGCTGGCGGCGTATCGCGAGGGCTACACCCGCCGGGGGCTCGACTTCGCCATCTGGGGCCACATCTCCGACGGCAACGTCCACCCCAACGTGATCCCGCGGTCGTACGCCGACGTGGTTGCCGGCCGCGAGGCCATCCTCGAATTCGGGCGTGAGGTGGCGCGCCTGGGCGGTTGTCCGCTGGCGGAACATGGCGTCGGCCGCTCCTCGGTCAAGCAGGCGTTGCTGCGTCAGCTCTACGGCGACCAGGGGATCAGCGACATGCGGGCCATCAAGGCCGCGCTCGACCCGGACTGGAAGCTGGCGCCCGGGGTGCTGTTCCCGCGAACGTAGCGCGGCCGGGTCGTGTAGCGCGGCCGGGTCGTGTAGCGCGGCCGGCTCTTTCGGCCGCGATCCCGGCGCGCCGCAGGTCGGGGCGCCCTACGGACGCTTGATTCGTCCTGTCGCTTCGAACCTCCGGTAGTTCGCGTAGGTCGACGTGACGGTCACCGTCGCGCGCTCGCGGGCCGACCGGTGCTCGTACCGCTCATCCATCCGCGCCGGCAGCCACAGGTCCAGCTTCTCCACCCGCTCGAAGGTCGTGGTCAACTCGGCGGACGTCGGGCCGTCCTTCATCGTGATGACGGCGCGATGCAGATGCCCCGCCTCCGCGTCGATCACCAGTTCGCCGCGGGTGAACACGGGCGCGTTGTTGCCGCCGCGGATGAGCGTCGGCCGGTCGCGTTCGGTGAACGCGAGGGTGACCAGGGTCGACGTCCCCTGCCGCGCCACCGACCGGCGTTCGAAGCGGAACCGCGTGCGGTGTTTGTCGTCGAGAATCACCAGCGCGAGCATCGGATCGTTGAAGTTGCGGACCACGGGCCCGATGTTGAAGCGGGCGTTACGATCCGCCAGCGCGCGGCCGATGCGCGCCATGCTGCCGCGCGTCAGCAGCGCCCGCAGGTCGTCGCGGTTCTCCACCGGCGTGCCGTCCACCGTCGTCAGGTCGCGGACGGCCAGCCACCCGCCGTCACCCGGCACAAACGCCAGAAAGAAGTCGCCCGACGTCTCGCGCCGCGCCGCCCGGCGCCCGTCTTCGTCGAACACCTCCTGCACCGCCGTCTCATCGGCCAGCACGAACTCCAGCGCCTTCTGAACGGTCGCCTGCCGCTCCGCCGCCCGCGCCACCACCGCCCGCGCGGAGGTGTCGGGTGGTTGCGCCGGCCGCACCAGCCCGGCGGCCGCCAGCAAAACCGCGCCGATCGCGATGATCTTCATCGTCTCCCCGGCATCATACCCGCCGCCACGTGCCGCCACTCGCCGCCACCCGCCGCCACCCGCCGCCACTCGCCGCTACTTGCCGCCACCCACCGCCACTCGCCGCTACTCGCCGCCACTTGCCGCTACTTGCCGCCACTCGCGGTAAGCTGGCTGTGGAGGTTCTTGACAGATGGTCAGACGGATGGCGTTCGCCCTGGTGGCAACAGCGGCAGTGGTGGTGGGTCTCGGCACGGGCACAGCGGCGGCGCAGTCGGTCGACGACATCGTCGCGCTGAACTACAAGTCGAAGGGTGGCGACAAATGGAAGGCCATCCAGAGCATGAAACAGACGGGCGTGGCCTCGGCGCAGGGCTTCGAGCTCGGCATGGTGGTGTACAGCAAGCGGCCGAACATGGGCCGGCAGGAACTGACCATCGCCATTCCCGGACAGCCGGCGATGACCATGGTCAATGTGTTCGACGGGCAGCGCGCGTGGATGCTCAACCCGATGGCCGGCAGCGACACGTTCATGGAGATGAGCGGCGCGGAGGCCGACACGGTGCGCGACCAGTCGGACTTTGACGGCGCCCTGATCGACTACAAGACCAAGGGCTCGGTCGTCGAACTGGTGGGTCCCTCAACGGTCGGCAGCCGCAAGGCGCACCACCTGAAGGTCACGCGCAAGGACAAGACCGTGCAGCACTATCACATCGACGTCGAGACCGGCGTAGAACTCAAGGTGGTCAGTGAAACGCCGATGGGCGCGGTGGAAACCGAGCTGGGCGACTACAAGGCCATCGATGGCATCCAGATTCCGCACTCGGTCAAGGTGATGCAGGGCGGCATGGTGATGGCGGAACTGCGCATCTCGAAGGTCGAACTGAACGCGACCGTCGACGACGCGTTGTTCAAGGTGCGCTAGCGCTTGGTTTTCAGCACAGTAGGCATGTAGGCATGTAGTCTTTGAGTTTTTTCTACATGTCTACATGTCTACTGTGTTGACAAGCGTTTTACAGCGGCCGGCCGAGGCGCTCCTGCAGCTTCTCCCGGTAGCCGCGGCTCAGCGTGAGCTTGGTGCCGTTGCGCAGGATCACGACGTATTCCCCGTTGAACCAGGGCTGCAGTTCCTTGATGCGCTCGATGTTGACGATGCGCGAGCGGTGGATGCGGAAGAAGAGATCGGGATTGAGCCGCGTCTCGATCGAGTTCATCGTCTCACGCAGCAGGTGTGACTCGGCGCCGACGTGCAGCCGCACGTAGTTGCCCGCGGCTTCCACCCAGTCGATTTCGTCGGCGCGCAGGAAGAACAACCGGCCGCCGGACTTCACCACCATGCGGTCCGACTTCTTTTCGGCCGGCGTCGCCGGCGCGTCGGACGGCGTCTCGGTGTGCATGCCGCGCACCAGCGCCAGCAGTTTCTTGCCGAGCGCGCCGTTCTCCTGGGAATCGATCTGGTGCCGCACGCGCGACAACGCGCCGCGGAACCGATCCTGGTCGAACGGCTTGAGCAGGTAGTCGAGCGCCTGCACTTCAAAGGCGCGCAGCGCATGCTGGTCGAATGCCGTCACGAAGACGACCGGCGGCATGCGGTCGGCGCCCACTGAGCTGATGACTTCGAAGCCGTCGAGCTTGGGCATCTGCACATCGAGGAACACCAGGTCTGGCGCCTGGCTCAGGATGGCGTCCACCGCCTCGGCGCCATCACGCGCTTCGCCGATGACCTCGAGGTCGGGTTCATCACCAACCATGGACCTGACGCGCTCACGGGCGAGCGGCTCGTCGTCGACAATCAGCGTACGGATCTTTCGGGCGGGCATGGCCATTCTGACGTCTCCTGCGCAGCTCCGGCCGTCACCGCGGCCGGCCTGGCCTCGTCGGCCCGCCCCGGTTGTGTCCGGAAGGGAAACGCCACCAGCACGGTAAAGCCGCCCTGGTGACGCTTGAACTCGAACCGGTGCCGCGTACCGTACTGGTGCGACAGCCGGGCCCGGGTGTTCGACAATCCGATGCCGGTGGACAGGGCCGCCAGCGCCGGCTCCGATGGCCCGGGCCCATCGTCGGTCACCGAGAGGACGAGCATGTCGCCTTCACGATGTCCGTTCACGGACACATGGCCGGCGTTCCCGTGGGGCGCCACCCCGTACTTGATGGCGTTCTCCACCAGCGGCTGAAGAATCAGCGTGGGAACGACGGCGTCGAGGGTATCCGCATCGACGTCGAACGACACCGACAGACGATCCCCAAGGCGGGTTTGTTCGATCTGGACGAACTTGTCGAGAAACTCCAGCTCCTCGCTGAGCCGGATCTGCGGCCGGGCGATCGAGTCGAGGGTCATGCGCAGCAGGCCGCTCAGCTGCACGAGGGTGCGGTCGGCCGCCTGCACGTCGCGGTGCATCAGGGTGGAGATGGCGTTGAGCGTATTGAAGAGAAAATGCGGGTGCAGCTGGCGCTGCAGCGTCTGCAGCTGCGCCTCCATCAGGCGTGTCTCGAGGTTGGCCTGGCGCAGGCCGCGTTCGCGCGATTCCGCGTAGTAGAAAAACGCGTGGGCCACGGCGATGATGCCCGCCGCGGCGAAGAGCTCCCAGTCGAACAGGCTGGCCATCTGGACTGGAAAGGTGCGCAGCCACTGGTCTGTCCAGGCCGGCAGTTCCATCCCCTCGTACCGCAGGCCCGGCGACAGCCACCAGACGGCGGTCTGCGCCGTGGTCAGCAGCGCGATGTGTAACGTGGAGGCGACGACCATCGCCGTCAGGTGGACCGGCACGGCCAGCCGCGGGCGCCGGTCGATGCGCAGGCGCTGCGCCAGCAGCACGAGGGGCAACGAGAGGACGGCCCAGCCGAACCAGAACGCGACGTTGAGCATGGCCAGCGCTTCCAGCGGCTGCGGGCGGCCCGAGAGCCGCGTGGCCAGATACGCCAGCGTCGTGGAAAAGGCGGCGGCCAGGAGCGCGCCAAGGAGCACGAACAGCACCGCGCGAGAGCGTCTGGGCATGCCATCACTATGCGCCAACCTTTTGTCCTGAGGCGGGCAAAAAACTCTGTATGATGCGAAACGTGAGCACGACGAGCCGCGCGACGCGGACCTGGCAGCAAGGTGACCCCTGGACGGTGACGGACGCCTCGGAACTCTACGAAGTGGCGCGCTGGGGACAGGGCTATTTCTCCATCGGGCCCAACGGCCATGTCCTCGCCCACGCGACGAAGGAACCCGGCAAGGCCATCGACCTCAAGCAACTGGTCGACCACCTGCAGTTGCGGGGCATCGGCCTGCCCATCCTCATCCGCTTCCGCGACATCCTGCGGCACCGGCTCGGTGACATCCACGGCGCGTTTCAGGCCGCGATCAATCAGCACCAGTACACGGGCAAGTACGTGTGCGTGTACCCGATCAAGGTCAATCAACAGCGTCAGGTCGTCGAAGAGGTCCTCGACTTCGGCCGCGAGTACGGCTTCGGCCTCGAAGCGGGGTCCAAGCCCGAGCTGCTCGCCGTCGTCGCCATGACGACCAACGACACGCCGATCATCTGCAACGGGTTCAAGGACGCCGAGTTCATCGAGATGGCGATGCTGGCGCTCAAGATGGGCCGGCAGATCATCCCGGTCGTCGAGAAGTACACCGAACTGGGTTTGGTGCTCGAGTACGCGAAGAAGGTGGGCGTGCGGCCGCAGATCGGCATGCGCGTGAAGCTGGCCGCTCGCGGCGGCGGCCGCTGGCAGTCGTCGGGCGGCTATCGTTCGAAGTTCGGTCTGACCGTGGCGGAGGTCCGCAAGGGTCTGGAAGAGCTGAAGTCACACGGCATGGAGGACTGCTTCAAACTCCTCCACTTCCACCTCGGCAGCCAGATTCCCAACATCCGCATCGTGAAAGGCGCGCTCAACGAAGCGGCGCGCGTGTACGCGGAGCTGGTCAAGGAAGGCGCCGGCCTGCAGTATCTCGACGTGGGCGGCGGCCTGGGCGTCGACTACGACGGCTCACAGACCAACTTCGAGTCGTCGGTCAACTACACCCTGCAGGAATACGCCAACGACGTCGTCTACCACGTGCAAACCGTGTGTGACGATGCCGGCGTGAAACATCCGACGATCATCTCGGAAAGCGGGCGCGCGGTCGTCGCCTATCACTCGATGCTCGTGTTCAACGTGCTGGGGGTCTCGGGGTTCGGCGACGAGGAGATCCCGCAGAACGGCAACGACGATCAGCTCGAGCAGCCGCTGATCGATCTGAAGGAGACCTACCAGAACCTCACGACGCGCAATGCGCTCGAGAGTTATCACGACGCGCAGCAGGCGCTGGACATGGCGCTCAACCTGTTCAACGGCGGCTACCTGCCGCTGGCGCAGCGCTGCCAGGCCGAGACGCTGTACTGGGCCATCTGCTCGAAGCTGCGCAAACTCGTGCAGCAGATGGACGACGTGCCGGAGGATCTGCAGACGCTCGACGACACGCTGGCCGACACGTACTTCTGCAACTTCTCGCTGTTCCAGTCGATTCCGGACTCCTGGGCCATCAAGCAGCTGTTCCCGGTGATGCCCATCCACCGGCTGAACGAGCCGCCCACGCGGCAGGCCGTGCTGGGCGACATCACCTGCGACTCGGACGGCAAGATCGATCAGTTCATCGATCGCCGCGACGTGCGCAAGACCATCGCGTTGCACCCGTTCAACGGCGAGCCGTATTACCTCGGCGTCTTCCTCGTCGGCGCCTACCAAGAGATCCTGGGCGACCTGCACAACCTCTTCGGCGACACCCACGCCGTCCATGTCTCGCTCGACGCGGCCGGCAACGTGGTGCTCGAGTCGGTCATCAAGGGCGACACCGTCCGCGAGGTGCTCGACTACGTGGAATTTGACGCCGATACACTCCTGAGAAAACTTCGACAATCCGTTGAAGTCGCCGTACGGGAGAATCGGCTCAACTATGAGGAATCCGGACGCCTCCTCCGCTTCTACGAAGACGGGCTCCACGGGTACACGTACCTGGAGGATCCGAACGAATAAGGGTCCGAGGTCCTACAGGTCCGAGGTCCTGCGGGGTCCCGACATCTCGTCACCTGGCCACCTCGCCATCTCGCCATCTCGCCACCTCGCCATCGTCGCTGCCGTTCTTGCGGCGGTCGTCTTGTCGTGGGCAGCCGCAGCCCAGGCCCCAAAGCCGATCCTGATCCTCATTTCGCTGGATGGCTGGCGGCACGACTACATCCACCGAGCCAACGTGCCGGCGATTCGCGCGCTGGCGGACGCGGGCGTCCGATCCGAGGGCCTGATCCCCGCGTTCCCCACCAAGACCTTCCCGAACCACTACACCATCGTCACCGGTCTGTACCCGGAGAACCACGGCATCGTGTCGAACACGATGCAGGACCCGTTGATCGGGCCCGAGCGGTTCACGATGTCCTCGCAGACGGCGAAGGATGCGCGATGGTGGGGCGGCGAGCCGTTGTGGGTCACGGCCGAGCAGCAGGGGCAGCGATCGGCGTCGATGTTCTGGCCGGGCAGCGAGGTGGCCGTCAAGGGCGTCCGGCCCTCGCACTGGAAACCGTACGACGATGACTTCCCGCATCGGGAGCGGATTACACAGGTGCTGGACTGGCTGCGGCTGCCCGAGCGCGAGCGGCCAACGTTCATCACGTTGTATTTCAGTCTCGTCGACACGGTCGGGCACAATCGCGGGCCCGAGTCGGCGGAGGTGCTCGAGGCCTGCGCGGAGCTCGACAAGGAGATTGCCGCGCTGGTTGATGGCGTCCGCGCGCTGAACCTCGACTCCAGGGTCCACTATGTCATCGTGTCCGACCACGGCATGTCGCAGCTGTCCAATCAGCGCATCGTCACGCTGGACGACTATCTCGACATGTCGCAGGTGCAGATCATCGATGGGTCACCGGTGATGGGACTGTCACCACGCTCCGGGTCTTCGATGACGGCGGACGGCATCGTGGCCGCCCTGCGCGACAAGCACCCCCGCCTGTTCGTCTACAAGCGCGAAGACACGCCGGCGCATCTCCACTACCGCAAACACCACCGCATTCCACCCGTGATCGCCATGGTGGACGATGGGTGGACGCTGGCGACGCGAACGCAGGTCACCGGCTGGCAGCAGGACGGGCGCATCCTCGGCGGCGCGCACGGCTACGACCCGGCGCTCACATCGATGCAGGGCTTGTTTATCGCCTCAGGCCCGCAGTTCCGCAGGGGCGTGGTGATTCCGCCGGTGGAGAACATCCACCTCTACGAGCTGATGACCAAGGTGCTGGGCTTGACGCCCGCGCCCAACGACGGCCGCCTGGCTGAGGTCGCGTCCGTGCTGCGACGTCCGTAGCACGGCCTGGCGTACGAAGCGCGGCCGACCGTACGTAGCGCGGCCGACCGTACGTAGCGCGGCCGGTTCTGTCGGCCGCGATCACGGCGCTCCGCAAACCGGAGCGCCCCACACGTCGTCGCGGCGCCCTACGATCGAGCCGGCTCCAGCTCCACGAACGTGCTGTACAGCCCCGATCCGCCGCCCCAGTCGGTCGGCTCCTCGGCGGTGAGCACGTTCACCGAGTGCCTGGCGCCGTTGGCGTCGGTCAACCCGCCATAAGGCATGAACGCCACGCCTGGCTGAACGCGGTCGCTGATGCGGCAGATGGCGTCGAGTTGTCCCTGCCGGCTTCTGACGCGCACCAGAGCGCCGTCCGCCACGCCCCTCGCCCGGGCATCGTCCGCATGGATGTCGATCGTGAGCGGGCCCGTGCGCCGCTGGTGACGCTCGATGTGCGAGTAGCCCGAATTGAGGAAGTGCAGCGTCTTACCGGTGATGAGCTGCAGCCCGTCCTCGCGCGGCATGTCGCCGGACCAGGGCAACGGATCGAGTCCAGCGGCCGCCTGGGCATCGGAATACAGCTCGGCCTTGCCCGAGGGCGTGGGAAAGCCGCCCTTCGCAAACGGCCGCCAGTCGTCCGGCCGGTTGAGCCGGACGTGTCCTTCCTCCCAGAGCCGTTCGTACGTGATGCCCTCGAGCCACGGGTGGCCGCTGGCCAGCGCCGCGCGAAGCATCGATTCATCACTCTCGTAGAGCCAGGCTTCCGTGCGGCCCAGCGCCGCCGCCAGCCGCCGGAACAACTCCGTGTTCGAAACCGACTCGCCCTGCGGCGCGATGGCCGGGCGGTTGAGCGCGAGATACAGATGCCCCCAGGCCGGCGACAGGTCGAGATGCTCAATCTGACTCGTCGCGGGGAGCACGTAATCCGCATACCGCGCCGTGTCGGTCACAAAGAGATCGTGGACGACAGTGAAGAGGTCTTCACGGGCCAGCCCGCGCAGGACCATCGCCTGATTCGGCATCGACACGGCGGGGTTCGCGCCGTACACGAGCAACGCGCGGACCGGCGGGGCGAGGTCCGGATCACACAGGTCGCGGCCAATGTCGCGCATGTTGAGCGTGCGAACACCGGGTGTGTCCTTCTCCGGCATCTCGACGGCGGCCATGTCCAGCACGGCAAAGTGCAACGCGTGTGTGGAGCGCGCCAGCCCGCCACCGCGATGGCGCCACGCGCCGGACAACACGGGCAGACACGCGATCGCGCGGAACTGCATCGCGCCGTTGCGATGATGCTCGAGGCCAATGAGCGGACGCAGCAGCGACGGCTGTGTGGTGGCGTACACGCGAGCGAACCGCTCGATGTCCTCGACCGCAATGCCCGTGAGCGCCGCGACCGCCGCCGGCGGATACTGCTGCAAGCGCTCCACCAGCGCGTCGTAGCCGGTGGCGTACTGGTCGACGTAGTCCCGATCGACGAGCCCGTCACGCACCATCACGTGCATGACACCCATGGCGAACGCCGCATCGCTGCCCGGCCTGATGGCCAGATGCCAGTCGGCCTCCTCCGCCGTCCGCGTTTTCACCGGGTCGATGACGACCACCGTCGCGCCGCGCTCCCGCGCCTGACGCACGTAAGGCCAGAAGTGCAGGTTCGTGACGATCGTGTTCGTGCCCCACAACACGATGAACCGGCTGTGCACGATGTCTTCCGGATCGATGCCCGACCCCACGCCGAGCGTGGTTTTCAGCCCGGCCGATGCGACGACGCCGCAGATCGATCGGTCGAGCCGGGAGGCCCCGATCAGCCCGAACAGCCGCCGGTCGAGCGACTGCATCTGAATCAACCCCTGCACGCCGGCCGAACTGTGGGGCACAATCGCCTCAGCGCCTGACTCGGCAATGATCGACGTCCAGCGCGCGGCGATGTCCGTGAGCGCCTCGTCCCAGCTCACGCGCTCAAAACGCCCTTCGCCCTTGGCACCCACGCGGCGCAGCGGATACAGCACCCGGTCGGGGTGATACACGCGATCGAGGTAGTGGTTCACCTTCGCGCACAACGTGCCGCGGGTGAACGGATGGTCCGGATCGCCGGCCATCGTCACGGCGCGGCCGTCACGAACGTCCACCACCCACGCACAAGTGTCAGGACAGTCGTGGCCGCACGCGCCTCGAATCATCGGCCGGCCACAGCGACCTGCGCTGCCCGCAGAACTTCGTCGCCCAGCAGGTACCCGGGGCGGACGATGCCGATGATCAGGCCGTCCTGATCCGGCGACGCCGCCGGAACGGTGGAAACGGCCTCGTGCAGCGCCGGATCGAAGCGCTGCCCCTGGGGATCGAGGCGGGACACGCCGAGGCCCTCCAATGTGGCCAGGAACTGCTGGCGCACCATCGCGACGCCTTGCACGAATGGATCGTCGGTGCGCGAGGCGCCGGCCTCGAGCGCGCGGTCGAGATTGTCGAGCACTTCGAGGAACGACACGATCACCGAACGCCGGCTGCGTTCGACGTCCTTCTGGATCTCCTTGCGCAGCCGCGCGCGGGCCTGGTCGAACTCGTCCGAGGCGCCGCGATACTTCGACACGAGCTCCTGAATCTCGCGGTCCTTCTCCGCAATCCTCGCCTCGAGTTCCTCGATCAGCGTGGGCTTGAGTTTGGGTTCCTCGGCAGCCGGCGTGTCGTTCTCATTCACCCACCACCGACGGTCGGTGACTTTGATCTCACTCATGTCGCCATCTCGTTATTTCGCCACTTCGTCATAGACGAACGTCAGCACGTCGCCGGCCACGCCAATCGTCACGGTGCCCCCGTGTTCCAGCTTGCCGAACAGGATTTCGTCGGTCAGCCGGTCGCGCACCTCGCGCTGCACCACCCGCGCGAGGGGCCGCGCGCCATAGACCGGGTCGTACCCCTTCTTGGCCAGCCACGCGCGCGCCTCGGGCTCGAGCGTAATCGCCACGCGCCGTTCGGCCAGCTGCGACTCGAGCTGCAGGATGAACTTCTCGACGATCATCTCCATGGCCTCGGGCGCCAGCGCCTTGAAGGTCACGATGGCGTCAAGCCGATTGCGGAACTCGGGCGAGAAGATGCGCTCGATCGCGCCCTTCGATCGGCCTTCTGCGGCCCGGCGGCCGTCAGCCGTTTCGCGATCGCCGAACCCGATGGACGCCGCGCTCATTTCACGCGACCCCGCGTTCGACGTCAGGATGAGCACCGTGTTCCTGAAGTCGGCCTTCCGGCCGGTGTTGTCGGTGAGTGTGGCGTGGTCCATCACCTGCAACAGGATGTTGAACACGTCGGGGTGCGCCTTCTCGATTTCATCGAGCAACACGACGCTGTACGGGTGCGTGCGCACGGCGTCGACCAGCAGGCCGCCCTGCTCGAACCCGACGTATCCCGGCGGCGCGCCGATGAGTCGGGCCACGGCGTGTTTCTCCATGTACTCGCTCATGTCGAACCGCACGAACTCGTTGCCCAACTGCAGCGCCAGCTGCTTTGCCAACTCGGTCTTGCCCACGCCCGTGGGCCCGGTGAACAGGAAACTGCCGGACGGCTTGTCGGGTTGCCCCAGGCCCGCCCGGGCGCGTTTGATCGCCTGCGCCACCAGGTGCACGGCATCGTCCTGCCCGAAGACCACCCGGCGCAGTGACTCGTCGAGGGTGCGCAGACGCTCGCGGTCCGAGGCCGAGGCCTGCCGCGCCGGGATGCGCGCCATGCGCGCGACCACGGCCTCAATCTCGGCCGCGGAGATGGACGCGGGAGCCGACGGTTCGACCGACGCGTCGGCCGGTGCCGGGACGCGCGACAACCGGCTCACGGCGCCGGCCTCGTCGATCACATCGATCGCGCTGTCGGGCAGCTTGTAGTCGCGGAGGTGCCGCGCAGCCAACTTGGCCGCGGCGTCAAGCGCCGCGTCCTCGTACACCACGTCGTGGTGCGCCTCATACCGGCTCTTGAGGCCCGCCAGAATGCGCACGGTCTCTTCAACCGACGGCTCGTCAATCGTGATGCGCTGCAGCCGGCGGGCCAACGCCCGATCCTTTTCGATGAGCTTGAACTCCTCGAAGGTCGTCGATCCGATCACCCGCAACTCGCCGGCGGTGAGGATGGGCTTGATGAGTGTCGCCAGGTCCATCGTCCCACCCGTCGTCGCACCCGCGCCGACGGCCGAGTGGATCTCATCGATGAACAGGATGGCTTTCGGACGCGCCTGCAGCGCCTGGATGACGGCCTTGAACCGTTCCTCGAAATCGCCGCGGAATCGCGTGCCGGCCAGCAGCGCCGTGGTGTCGAGCGCGAAGATCTCGGCATCACGCAACACTTCAGGCACGTCCGGCTCGAGCAGCCGCTGCGCGAGCCCCTCGGCCATCGCGGTCTTGCCGACGCCGGCGTCACCGACGAACACGGGGTTGTTCTTGCGACGGCGGCACAACACCTCGATCGTGCGCTGCAGCTCGGTCGCGCGGCCCACGAGCGGATCAAGCCGTCCCTCACGCGCGCGCGTCGTCAGGTTCGAACAGTAGGCCGACAACGGATCGCGGGCGGGGCGCGACGGCTCACCGCCGGCGGGCTCGGGCGTGCCCAGCGTCTCCTGGGCTTCCTCGGGCGCGCCGGCCTTGGCGATGCCGTGGGTGATGTATTCGAGCACGTCCAGGCGCGTGATGTGCTGCGCCTCCAGCAGCTTGGCCGCGTGGCTGCGCGCCTGCTGGAGGATGGCGGCCAGGATGTCACCCGCCTGCACCTCGTTGCGCTGGGCGCTCTGGACGTGGAGCACGGCGGTCTGCAGGACGCGCTGAAAGGCCGCCGTCTGCTGCGGTTCCCGTTCGTGACCCCTGGCCAGTTCCTCGATGTGTTCACTGAGATACGCGTTGAGGTCCGCGCGCAGCCGGCCCAGATCGGCCCCCACCGCCTGCAGGATCCGCTCGCCGTCCGGGTCGTGCGCCAGCGCGTACAACAGGTGCTCGAGAGTCAGATACGCATGCCGCCGCGAGACGGCCTCGCGATAGGCCACCGTCAGGACGATTTCCAGCGACGCGGAGAACACGATGGATCGATTATATGGATTGCCATGTCCCTGCGCCGTTACCTGCCGTTTCTGCTCGCCGTGTCCGTCGTCGCCTGTGCCCGACCTGCGTCTGACACACTCACGATCGTCCACTTGAACGACGTCTACGAGATTGGCCCCGTCGAAGGGGGCCGGGTGGGCGGCCTCGCCCGGGTCGCCACCGTCGTCAACGACCTCCGGCAGTCGCAGCCGCCGGTGTTGACGACGCTTGGCGGCGATTACCTGTCACCCTCGGCCCTCGCGACGGCCAGGGTGGACGGCCAGCCGATTGCCGGCCAGCAGATGGTGGACGTGCTCAACGCGCTGCGGCTCGACTTCGCCGCGCTGGGCAACCACGAGTTCGATCTGGCCGAACCCGCATTCCGCGCCCGGCTGGAGCAATCCGCGTTCCGCATCATCGCGTCGAACGTGACCGACGCGTCCGGCCAGATGTTTCCGAAGACCGAGACCCATGCGACGGTGCGCCTGCTTCTGGGCGGCCGCACCGTGACGATCGGCATCCTGGGTGTGACCATCGATTCGAACCCGCGCGCGTACGTCCGGTATCTGCCGGTCGTCGAGTCCGCGCGCCGCGCCATCGCGGCGATGGGCCCCGTCGACGCCATCATTGCCCTCACTCACCTCTCGCTGCAGGGCGACCAGGAACTGGTATCGGCGATTCCCGAGATTGACGTCGCCCTGGGTGGCCATGAACACGAGAACTGGCTGATCTACCGCGGCGCCGACCTCACGCCGATCGTCAAAGCCGATGCCAACGTGCGCAGTCTGGCCGTGCTCACGCTGACGTTCCCCGCGGGCCAGCCCCGGCCGCGCGTGAACGTCCGCCTGCAGCCGATCACCGACGCGATCGCCGCGGATGCAACGGTCGACGCCGAGGTGAAGCGGTGGACGAACATCGCGTTTGACGCATTCAGGAAGGACGGATTCACGCCCGATCGCGTCGTGGCGACGCTGACCGAGCCGCTCGACGGACGTGAGGCCACCGTGCGCAACCGGCCGGGCAATCTCACGGCACTCATCACCGATGCGCTGGCGGCCGAAGCCGGCGACGTGGACGTCGCGCTGATGAACGGCGGCTCCATCCGGATTGACGATGAGCTGCCGCCGGGACCGGTGACCGAGTACGACGTCATTCGCGTGCTGCCCTTTGGCGGCAACGTGGTGTCGCTGACGATGGGCGGATCGTTGCTGGCCCGGGTGCTGGATGTGGGTGTCGCCAATCAGGGCACCGGCGGCTACCTGCACGCCCGGGGCGTGGAGCGGAAGAACAATCAGTGGTTCGTCGGCGGCAAGCCGCTGCAGCCGGGCCTGCGCTACCGCGTCGTGACCACGGACTTCCTGATGAGCGGACGTGAAGTGAATCTGGACTTTCTCACGCGGACGCACCCGCTCGTGCGCGACGTGAAGGACCTGCGCGACATCCGGGTGGCGTTGATCGCGGAGTTGGCGCGGCGTCAGTAGGGCGCCGCGCTCGCCGCGACAGTACGTAGGGCGGCCCGTTCTGCGGGCCGCCGTGATCGCGGCCGGAAGATCCGGCCGCGCTACATGAGTCCGGCCGCGCTACGACGGCTCAATCACCGCGCGCAGCGGGAATCCCGCGGCTTTGGCCATCGATGTCACCGTGTCGACCTTGGTTTCCGCAATGTCCCACGGGTAGATCCCGGCCAGGCCTTTGCCCTGCAGATGCACCTGCATCATGATGCGGTACGCCTCGGCGGGTGACTTCTGGAACACGGACTCGAGCACATGGATGACGAAGTCCATGGTCGAGTAGTCGTCGTTGAGCAGCACGACCTTGTAGAGCGACGGCTCGTCATGTTTTGTGACGGGCCGTTCCTTGACGCTGTCGCCGGTTTGCTGCTGAGACATGATCCGCACGATCGACGTACCGTAGTGCGGCCGGATCTTCCGGCCGCGATCACGGCGGTCCGCAGATCGGACCGCCCTACGTTCGTCACCGATAACGTTCCGCCAAGGCCACGAGCTCCGCCATCGTCGATTCCCCGCGGTCCCACTCGTACCAGCCGAACTTGCGATCCATGCGTTCGCCCTGCGGCAGCGACGCCGCCGGTCCGAGCAGCCACGTCTGCAGCGCCTCGGGCCGCTCGACCCAGGCGCCGACGATGCGGTCGCCGCGCATGAGGGCCACTGTGGCGGTGGCGGCGCGGCCATCCGGGGTCCGGTGCGCCTCCATCACACTCTTGCCGACATTCGAGTCGACGATACGCAGCGGGATGCCGGCTTCACGCGCCAGCACCGCGACGTACGGAACGGTGTGCACGGAGTCGCTGCACGCCGCCACCGCGACCACGAGCAGCCGCAGGTCGCCGCCGGCGGCTTTGAGGCGATCGACCAGCTCGCGTGCCGGCTTGGCGCGCGCCGCATTGCTGCGCCACGTCTCCGCGCGCGAGTCGGCGGTCTTGAGGAAGTCCTCGAACGTCACCCCCTGGTCGAACAACGTCTGGGCGGCGGGGGCAGGATGGACGAGAGCGGCAAGGGAGAGGACGAACGCCAGCACGGGCATGGGCACAGACTACCGCAAACACAGGGCGTAGTGCGGAGTGCCCAGTGCCCAGTGCGGAGTGCGGAGTGCGGAGTGCGGAGTGCCCAGTGCGAAATAATGGACCCATGGTGAAAGTCGTGCCGCTGGCGGCGGGGGTCGACTACTTTGACCTGAACTTCGTCGGGATTCCGGGCATCATCGCGACGGCCCTGATTCACGGGCCCGGTGGCGTGGCGATCGTCGATCCGGGTCCAACCACAGCGCTGCCGGTGGTCGAAGCCGCGCTCAAGGCTCGAGGCTTCGGATGGCGGGACGTCACCGCGATTCTCCTGACGCACATCCACCTGGACCACGCCGGGGCCACCGGGTCGATCCTGAAGCTTGCGCCGCAGGCCCGGGTGTTCGTCCATGAACGCGGTGCGCCGCACCTGGTCGACCCCTCGAAGCTGCTCGCCAGCGCGTCACGCCTGTATCAGCACCTCATGGAGACGCTGTGGGGCGACGTCCTGCCCGTGCCTGCGTCGGCGCTGCACATCCTGACCGGCGAGACCTCGGTGACGGTCGCGGGCCGGGCCCTTGAGGCGGATTGGACGCCGGGTCACGCGTGGCACCACGTCAGCTACCTGCTGCCTGAAACGGGCATCGCGTTCGTGGGCGACACGGCCGGCATCAGCCGGCCGACGGGCCGTCTGGTGATTCCGCCCACGCCGCCGCCCGACATCGATCTGGACGCCTGGCGCGACAGCACGGACCGCATCCTGCGCTGGAACCCATCCACGCTGTTCCTCACGCACTTCGGACCGGTCGGCGCGCCGCGTGTCCACTTCCAGACCTTGTGGAGGGCCATGGACGACTGGACGGCGCGAGTCGCCGCCTCCCTGGCCGCCGAGGATCAGGACGATGCGCAGAGGGCCGCGCGATTCGTGGACGACATCACGTCCGAGATCGCGAGGTCGGCCTCACGTGACGAGGCCGAGTCGTACGCGCGGGCGGGACGGTTCGACTTCTCGTGGTCGGGACTGGCGCGGTATCTGCGCAAACGCGCTAGCGCCTGACGCGTTCGAGCTGCGCCAGCACTTCGCCGAGCTTGCGGATCTCTTCGCCGTAGAGCGCCCAGTTGCCTTCCTTCTGGGCGGCCAGCGCGCGTTCGTAATGGTCGGTCGCGCGCTCGATCAACACGGCCACGCTGGCGTCGGTCACGCCTGCGGCCGACGGGGTGGCCGCCGGTTCGGTGCCAGGCGCGGCCGGGGTAAGGGCAGCGCCAGGATCCATCCGGCGATCCGGCGCCAATGCCGCGGCCACGCTGCGCCCGAAGATCTGGACGAGGCCCTGCGTCAGCGTCTCAGCCATCACGATCTGTTCCTGATAGGCCACGATCACGCGCTTGAGTTCCGGAATGCGCCCGCCGGCCGAGCGCAGGTACAACGGGCGCACGTACAGCAGTGACTCATTGATCGGGATGACCAGCAGCGTGCCCTGAATGACCTGTGAGCCCTGCTGGTTCCACAAGGTGATCTGCGGCGCGATGACCTGATCCTGATTGATGCGCGCGACGATCTGGCGCGGTCCGAACACGACTTTCTGTTTCGGGAACTGGAACACCAGCAGGCGGCCGTAGTTCTCTCCGTCGCTGCGCGCCACCATCCACGCCGCCAGGTTGTCCTTCAGCCGCGGTGTGAACGGCAGCATCTGGATGAACTCGGTCTCGGTCTCGCCCGGCAGCCGCATGATCGTGTAATACGGCTGCATCGGCGTCGCCGTGTTGGCGTCGCCGTCGATGACCGGCACCTGCCACTGATCTTCCTTGTTGTAGAAGACCTGCGGATTGGTCATGTGGAACGTCGCGTACGCCGCCGCCTGCACCTTGAAGATCTCCTCGGGATACCGCACGTGGCTGCGGAGTCCCTCGGGCATCTCCTCCATCGGTTTGAGCAGGCCAGGAAACACCCGGCTGATCGTCTGAACGATCGGGTCACCGGGTTCGGACACATAAAACGTCGTCGACCCGTGGTAGGCGTCGATGACGACCTTGACGGAGTTCCGGATGTAGTTGATGCGCTGGGCCGCGTACGGCGTGGCGTACGGGTAGTTCGTGCTCGTGGTGTACGCGTCCTGGATCCAGAACACGCGGCCATCAGAGACCACCGGATACGGATCGGCGTCGTAGGTCAGGAACGGCGCGATGGCGCGCACGCGCTCCCCGATGCGCCGGTGATACATGATGCGGCTCTCGGGCGTGATCTGATTGGTGACCAGGATGTTCGCCGCGCGGAAGCGGATGGCGAACATCAGCCGGCGGAACAGGCCGTTGAGCGCCACCCCGCCGGACCCGTCATACGTCGTCGTGACGTTGTCGTCGCCGCGCGGATAGTGGAACTCGGGCTGCTGGGTGCGGACCAGCGCGTAGTCGCTCGACAGCTCACCGTAGTAGATGCTGGGCTCGTCCACCCGAAGGTCGACCTCGGTGACCGGCGGCAGGTCGCGCACGAAGAGGACGGGCTGGCCGACGCTGGTGACTTCATTGACCGGGCCCAGGGTCAGGCCGTAGCCGTGCGTGAATGTCAGGCGCTCGTTGACCCACGATCGGTTCGGCAGGCTCTCGCTGTTGAGTTCGCGCAGCGACAACATGACCTGCCGATACTTGCCGTTGATGGTGTACCGATCGTTGTCGACGTTGACGAAGTCGTAATACGTCCGGATTTCCTGAATCTGCGAAAACGTCTGCAGCAGCGGCTGGTGGTCCCACAGCCGGATGTTTTCAATCGTGCTTGCGTTGGCCGCGATGTCGGCCGCCGACAGCGCCGCGTCGCCGGACAACTCCCGTTCTTCGACGCGATCAAGCGCATACGCCTTCCGCGTCGCATCGATGTTGTGACGGATGAACGGCTCTTCCTTCGTCTGCTCGTTCGGCGTCACCACAAAACGCTGGACGAAGCCGGCATACACGCCGGACCCCAGCGTCACGACCGCATACGCCGCGATCGCGGCCGGCAACGGCCACCGCTGTTCGCCGAAGGCCTGCCAGAGACACACGAGGCTGGTCAGGCTGAGCACCACGAGTGAAATGCGCAGGAACGGCAATCGCGCATACACGTCGGTGTACGACGCACCGAAGACCACCGACGTCTGCGACCCGGTCAGCAGCGTCCTCGGCAGCTCCAGCCACGCGCCCCATGCCATCAGGGCGAACAGCAACGCCAGCAGCAGCATCAGGTGCCGCCGCGTGCCGCTGGCCAGGTTGAGCTTGGGCCAGAACGCCACGCCATACCGCGGCTCCATCGAGACCTTGCCCGACAGCAGATACAGCAGCGCCGACGCGCCCAGCGCGATGATCGTGAGCGTCAGCGCCTGCTGCCGGACGAGATCCAGAATCGGCAGGCGGAACACGTAGAACCCGACGTCCCGGTTGAACAGGACGTCGCGCTCCCCGAACGGCACCGCGTTGAACGCGCTGAGCCACTCCAGCCAGTTGTTGGCGCTCGAGATGCCCGCGATGAACGCCACGACCAGCGCCGCCGGCATCATCAGGCTCGACAGCCGCTGACTCTCCACGACAATCGGCCGGCCGTCTTCGGTCGTGCCCAGGATGAACTGCGGCCGCGACAGCGCCCGGCGCGCGATGCGCAGGTTGATGACGATGAAGAGAAAGGCGGAGAGAAATGTGACTGTGAAGACAAGGCCCTGCGCCTGGTAGGTGCGCAGGAACACACCCTGGTAGCCCAGCTCCGTAAACCACAACCAGTCCGTGTACACCGTCGCAATCGACGGCACGGCCAGCAGCAGGACAGCTGCAATCAGAATCAGCCCTGGAAGTCCTGGCAATCGCATGGAGGCTTCACCTTATCATGGGGGTGCATGCTCCCCATTGGCGCCACCGCACCCGACTTTACCCTGCGCAGCCACACCGGCCAGACCGTCTCCCTTGGCGATTTCCGCGGGAAACGCCACGTCGTGCTGGCGTTCCATCCCCTGGCGTTTACGCCGGTCTGCTCGGTCCAGATGCAGACCTACCAGCGGGATCTGCCGAAGTACGACGCGGCCGAGGCCCACATCCTCAGCCTGTCGGTCGACGCCGGCCCGGCCAAGAAGGCCTGGGCCCAATCATTGGGCGGGATCTCCTACGACCTGCTCTCGGATTTCCACCCGCACGGCCACGTGGCCTCACTCTACGGGGTGATGCGGGAGGACGGCATCTCGGAACGCGCGACGTTCATCATCAACAAGGCCGGCACGATCGTGTGGGCGAAGAAGTACGACATCCCCCAGCAACCCGACCACGACGAAGTGCTCGAGGCTCTGAAGAGCATCACGTCCGCACAGTAGGCATGTAGATTCAGTGCTTGGAATACCTGTCACGTGTGACAGGGCATCCAGCAAATTGATCTACATGTCTACATGTCTACATGTCTACTGTGTCGTCACCGACTCCCGATCGCCAGCAGCTCCTTGTCGGTGCGCCAGTACCAGGTGCCGTCGACCAGCGCGGGTGACGCGAGGACCCGCGCGCCCATCTCGTTCACGTGATGCAGTTTGAACGTGGGGCCGGCTTCCACGACGAACGTCTGACCTTCATCGTTGGTGAAGAAGATCTTGTTGCCCACCGCCACGGGTGACGACGAAAACCCTTCGCGCATCGCAACGCCAAGGCGTTCCTGATACACAAGGTCGCCGGTCTTCGCCTGGAACACCGTCAGGATGCTCTGCATGTCGTTGATCTGATACAGCAGGTCGCCCACGATGATGCTGGACGGCACGAACGGCGCGCCGCGCGGCGACGACCATGCCACGTGCGTGGCGGTGACGTCGCCCGACCCGCCCGGCCTGATCGCCATCGTCGGGCCCGCACGGCCTGAGGAGGCGAAGACGAAGCCGTGGCCAACGACCGGCGTGGGAATCACTTCGAAGAGGTTGCCGCTCACGGTCCAGAGTTCGGCGCCGGTGTCGGGGTGATAGGCGTACACCTTGCGCTGGGAGCTGACGATGAGTTCGTCGCGCGTGCCGGTCTGAATCACGACCGGCGTGCCCCAGCCCGTCTGTTCGGTGCGGTCCTTCCACCAGATGGTCTCGCCGGTGGCCGTGTTGAACGCGGCGACGTAGGAACGCAGGTTGGCCGACCCCTGGTGGTCCTGATAGAGGAACAGGCGGTCCTTGTAGAGGAAGGGTGACCCCGCGCTGCCGTGCACGTTGTTGAGATCACCGGGCTTGCGGTGCCAGATCAGCTTGCCCGAGAAGTCGAACGCGGCCAGCCCATGCGTGCCGAAGGAGGCGTACACGTAGCGGCCGTCGGTGACGGGTGTCGCTGACGCATGGCTGTTCTTCGGATAGATGTGTTCCACGCCGCTGGCGGGCACGGCCGTGTCCCACAGCAGCTTGCCGGAGCGGCGGTCGTAGGCGCGCATCCACATCTTCGCGCCGCCGTCGGTGGCCGTGGTCAGGAACAGGTGGTCCTTCCAGACGATGGGCGACGAGTGGCCCAGGCCCGGCACTGCCGTGCGCCACAGGACGTTTTCAGTATTCGACCACTTGTCGACGTAGTTGGTGCCCTTGACCATGCCCTGCCCGGATGGCCCGCGCCAGCGCGACCAGTAGCTCTCGGCCTCGGCCGAGACCGGCGCCGGCCGGACGTCTTCGTTGGGAACGGAGTGGGCAATCAGACCCGTGGCGGCCGCGATCGTGACGATCGCGCCGGCAATCGTGTACCTGCGCATGGCCCGATCCTACCCCGGGTCGGCAGGGTGCGGACGGGGGTGGGACGGAACGGGGGTAATTGAGGATTGAGGATTGAGGATTGGGGATTTGCTACAGCTCCCTGAGGGCCACGGGGATCGGCAGCCGGGCCGCGCGCACGGCCGGGAACAAGCCACCCACAAGCCCGAGCAGCAACGCATAGACCAGGCCCGTCACCAGGAGCTCCGGCGTCACCCGGAAGGCAAAGGCCACCTGGCTGAACGTCTGGAAGTTGATGGTTGACGTCTGGTAGCCGTTGAAGCCGAAGTAGGCGCCGGCGCCGCCGATGACGCCGCCGATCGCGCCCAGCGCAAGCGACTCAGCCAGTACGCTGATGACCACCGACCCGCTGTTGAACCCCAGCGCGCGGAGCGTCGCGATCTCGCGCGAGCGCGTGGACACCGCGGTGTACATCGTGAGAATCGCGCCGAACACGGCGCCGATGCCCATGAGAAACGCGATGCCGAACCCGACGCCGCGGATGAGACTGCTGAGCGAGCGTGACTGCTGCGCGTAATACTCGTTCTCGCGCTTCACCTGCACGTTGAGCTGGGGGTTGGTCGTCAGCCAGTCGTTGAACGTCCCGAACGCGTCCGACGACTCGAGGCGGGCCAACACGACCTGATACGAATTGCCGCGCCGGTACACGCCCTGCAGCACACGCGCGTCGACCCAGATTTCCGTCTCCGTCACGCCGCCGTCCGCTTCAAACACCCCGACGACCGTCCACGTCGACTGCCCCGAGACCACCTGGCTGCCGACGGTCAACCCGGCAAACTGCCCGGACGCACCCCGCCCCACCACCACCTCGTTGGTGCCGAACTCGAACATCCGGCCCTCGACGATCGACGTCTCGTCACGCACCTGCATGGTCACAGGCTCGACGCCTCGCATCGGCACATTGGCCGCGGTCCCGGTCGATTTCTTCGGCAGGTCGATGATCACGTACAGCTCGGATGACGCCAGCGCCGCGCCCTGAGCGTCGCGTCGCAGCCCGGGCGCCGACTTGATCGTGGCCGCATCCTCGCCGCCGAACCCGCTGGTCATCTCACTGTCCGCGCCGCTGCGCATCACCAGCGCGCGCGACGCCGAGCCGGTCCCCTGCATCGCGGCCGTGAACCCCGCGGCAATCGAGAGCACCGACACGAACACGACGACGACGCCGGCAATGCCCACGATGGCGACGCCGGACGAGCCGAGCCGCTGGGGCACGGTGCGAAGGTTCAGGAGCGTGACGGCCAGGGTCTGAGCTATCCACTGCATGTCGAATGTCCTTTGGCAGGCCTGAAGGCTTGCGCTACGAACGCCTCAACCCGTCCGTGATCTTGAGCTGCATGGCCGACCACGCGGGTAACAAACCCGCGACCAGGCCCATCAGCACGATGAGGCCGGCGCCGATGGCGACATCACGCGTCGGAAGGACGAAGATCGGCAACAGGCCGCCCGTCGGGTCGCCACCCTGCACGAACATCCACGACACGAACAAGCCAAGGCCGCCGCCCAGGCCTGCAATGACCAGGGATTCGGCCAGCACGAGCCACAGAATGGTGCCGCCGGAAAAGCCCAGCGTCTTGAGCACCGCAATCTCGCTGGTGCGTTCCCGCACCGCCTGCGTCATCGTGTTCCCGGCCACGATCAGGAATGAAAACAACACGGCGACGAGAATCGAGATCATGATCGCGCCGATGTCGCCGACCTGATTGGCGAACCCCTCGACGAACCCTTTTTCGGTCGTGGTTTTCGTTTCGGCGCTCGAGTTGGCGAACATCTCGTCGAAGGTGGCCCCCATCGCCTGCGACTGCGACGCGTCCGCGATCTTCACCACGTACCACCCCACCAGGCCTTCCCCGCCGCTCCGATTTTCATCGAGGTAGTCGAACCGGAAGAAGAACTGCGTCTTGTCCACGCCCTGCTCGCCATCGTAGATCCCGACGATGTTGAACTCCCAGGTGAGACCGCCACCCTTGGGTTGCCAGATGGTCGCCTGGAGCGGCACACGATCACCAATCTGCCAGCCGAACCGTTCGGCCAGATCGGCGCCGACAATGGCGCCCTGCCGGTCACTCAGCCAGGCCTCCATCTGCGGGGCCGGAAGTTTGTACTCCGGGTAGATCTTCATGAACGGCGCGGGGTCCACGGCAATCTGCGCGAAGAAGTTCGACGGATCCTGATAGACCCCGCCGAACCAGGTGTTGTGTGTGGCCACCTCCACGCCCGGTGTCGCCTGCAGCCGCGCCTGATAGGACACCGGCAGCGGCATGATGAGGCTGACCTTGTGAATCAGCACCAGGCGGTCAAGCCCGGCGATGTCGACGCCGAAGCTGAACGCCGTCCGGATCGCCATGAGGATGCCGAACAGGACGAAGCCGACAAACAGCGACCCGATGGTGAAGATCGTCCGGACCTTCTTGCGCCAGAGGCTCTTCCAGAGCAGCGGCAGGAACTTCATACCGCCGCTCCCGCGGACGCCATCAGGACGCCCTTCTCGAGGTGAATGACGCGCTTGGCGCGTTCGGCGGCGCGTGGATCGTGCGTAACCATGACGATCGTCTTGCCGTGATCGCGGTTGAGCGCCTGCAGCAGGTCGAGGATCTCGTCGCCCGACTTCCGATCGAGGTCACCGGTCGGCTCGTCGGCGAGCAGCAGCGTGGGATCCGTCACGATGGCGCGCGCGATGCCGACGCGCTGTTCCTGGCCGCCTGACAGCTGCCGCGGATAGTGCTTCGCCCGCTCGGCCAGGCCGACGACCTTCAGCGCGATCCCCACACGCTTGCGGCGTTCGGCCGCCGACAACTTCGTGAGCAGCAGCGGCAGCTCGACGTTTTTTTCGGCCGTGAGCACGGGCAGCAGGTTGTAGAGCTGAAAGACAAACCCGATGTGCTGCGACCGCCACCGGGACAGCTGCGCGCCCGACAACGCGGCGATGTTGGCGCCCTTGACCTCAATCGCGCCGGCGGACGGACGATCCAGCCCGCCAATCAGATTCAGCAGCGTCGTCTTGCCCGACCCCGAGGGTCCCATCAACGCGAGGAAGTCGCCTTCGGGGATTTCAAGGTTGACGCCCTGCAGCACATCGATGCGTTCGCTGCCGCGGGTGAAGTACTTGTGCACGTTGTTGACGCGGACCAATGCGCTCATCACTGACTCCTACCGGACCACCACCAGGGCGCCATCCACCAGCGTGGGCGGCGGCGAAACAATCACACGGTCACCGGCGCGCAGGCCGGCGACCACTTCCAGCCGATCGCCGTCCGCCCCGCCGAGCCTGACGGCCCGGCGTTCCGCCACGCCGTTGGTCACCACGAAGACGATCTGTTGTTCCCCATCCGCCTTGACCGCACTCTTCGGCACGAGCGCGATGGGCTGCGCGGCCGGCGCGTCGGCGTCGTCGGCCTCACGCAGGAACGTGACCTTCACGCCCATGTCGGGAAGGATGCGGGGGTCGAGCGCCTTGAAGCCGATACGCACGAGCACCGTGGCTTTCTGCCGATCGGCGGTCGGCACCGTCGTGATGACGCGCGCGGGAATCTGCCAGTCCGGGTAGGCGTCGAGCACCGCGGTCACTTCCTGGTCGGTGCGCACGCGATTGATGTAGCTCTCGTTCACATCGACTTCAATCTCGAGCGACCGCATGTCGACGATCGTGCAGATGCCCGTGCGCGTGAACCCGCCGCCGGCTGACACGGGTGAGACCATTTCGCCGGGCTGCGCATCCTTCGAGATGGCCACGCCGCTGAACGGCGCGCGGATGATCGTGTTGTCGAGGTCGGTCTGCTGGAGCGCCACCTGGCTGTCGGCGACGGTCACCTGTTCCTTGAGGGTCGCAATCCGCGCCAGCAGCGAATCCACCTCGGCCTGCGCCCGGTCGAGGTCCGCCTGGGTGCCAATGCCGTCGCGAACCAGCTGCCGGTAGCGATCGAGGTTGACCCGCGCCTCGGACAGCCGGACTTCGCTTTCGCGCCAGGCGCCCCGGGCGGCATCGGCCTGCGCGCGCGCCAGCGCCAGCGCGGCGCGGGGGGTCGTGTCGTCGAGCCTGGCCAGGATCTGGCCCTCACGCACCGCCATGCCCTCGTCGACATTCACTTCAATCACCTTGCCGGTGACCTTCGATGACACCGTCGCCCGGCGACGGGCTGTGACGTACCCGGACGCGTTGAGTACCGACGCCTGGGTGCCGGCGGCGCGCTGCGTGACCGCCGCCACCTCGACCTCAACGGGCCGCGGCCGGTTCCACCAGGCCCAGCCGGCGTATCCGCCGCCCCCCAGCACCACCAGCAGCACGACCCACTTCACCCAGCCACGACCGCCGTCGGCCTCCATCGGAGGCCGGTCGATCTTCAGGGCAGCCAGTTCATCTTTCAGTTCAGACACGTCAGCCCTCTGCCAAAACGACGGACTTTATACGAAGAAACAGCGAAAATCAACGGGCGCTCTGGAGCTCCCCAAAAACACAACGAGCATGACGGCAAGCCGTCATGCTCGGATTCCGAAACCCGGCGGACGCCGGTTCTGAGTCGGTGAACAGGCCCTCTTGGGACCTTGTGGACCCTGTGGACCTTGTGGACCCTGTGGACCCTGTGGACCTTGTGGACCTTATCGCCCCGGCACCCCCAGCCAGCCGCGCGTCAGGTAGTCGCCCAGCGTAATGCCGAACAGGATGATGAGCCAGACGAAGCCGGAGGCGGCGGTGACCTTGGTGAGCGGCGTGTTCCAGCGGACGCCCATGAAGATCAGGATGACCAGCAGCGCCTTGGTGACGGCCACCAGCAGCGCGACCGGGGTGTTCATGGCGCCCAGATCGACGCGTGCGATCGCCACCGTGACGATCGTCAGGATGAAAAGGGCCCCGAAAACGAGGTAGTAGTGCCGAGCGGGAGTGATGTGTGCCATGGGCGCCGTCTTATCAGTGGTGCTTGCCGATCAGGTACAGCAGCGGGAACAGGAAGATCCAGACGATGTCGACGAAGTGCCAGTAGAGGCCCGACACTTCCACCGGTCCGAAATATTCGGGGCCGAACTTGCCCTTGATGGCCATCCGCAGGATGACCAGCATCAGGACGATGCCCACCACCATGTGCAGGGCGTGGATGCCCGTCAGCATGAAGTACAGCGAGAAGAAGATCTGCTGCGCGGGATCCCGCGTCGGGTCGAAGTGCGCGCCCGGCACCAGGTGGTGCTCGAACTTGGCCGCGTACTCGAAGTACTTGACGACCAGGAAGACCGTGCCGAAGACGATCGTCAGAATCAGGTTGTTGATCAGCCACTTGCGGTTGCCGACCTGCGCGCAGCGCACCGACATCGCCATCGTGAGCGAGCTGACGATCAGGACCAGCGTGTTGACGCCGCCCAGCACTTCGTTGAGTTCCTGGCTGCCGGCCAGCCAGGCCGCCGGGTACATGTTCCGGTACAGGATGTACGCCATGAACATGCCGCCGAAGAACATGACTTCGGTGACCAGGAACACCCACATCCCGAGGATGGACGCCTCGAGCTGCTGCGCCATGTTGTAGAAGTGGTGCTGCAGCGCGGGATGATGCTCCCCGGCGTGGTGATCCGCGTGCGTGTTGGGATTGGACACGATTAGACCTCCCCCGCCGACGATCCGTGGCCGCGCCGCATCGCGCGGCCGGCGTAGTTGTACGCGTCCTCGGTCACCACGGGATCCTTCTCGAAGTTGAGCGTGATGGGCGGCGACTGAATCGACCACTCCAGGCCCGTCGCGCCCCACGGATTCGCCGGCGCGTTGCGCGGCTGGAACAGCGACCGCACCAGGTAGAACACGATCAGCAGGTAGCCGGCGCCCAGCACCGCGGCGCCGCCCGTGGACAACACGTTGAGAATCTGGAATTCCTCAGGATACGCGTAGTACCGGCGGGGCATGCCCAGGTACCCGACCACGAACTGCGGGAAAAACGTCAGGTTGAATCCGACGAACACCAGCAGCGCCGAGATCTTGCCCAGCGTCTCGGGATACGTCCGGCCGAACATCTTCGGCCAGTAGAAGTGAATGCCGCCGAGGAACGCCATGATGGCGCCGCCGACCATGATGTAGTGGAAGTGCGCCACGACGAAGTACGTGTCGTGCAGGTGCACGTCCAGGCCCATCGTGCCCAGGAACAGGCCGGTCAGGCCGCCGATGAGGAACAGGCCCATGAAGCCGATGACCCAGTAGGTCGGCGACTCCCACGTAATCGACCCCTTGTACATCGTCGCCGTCCAGTTGAACGTCTTCACGGCGGACGGCACGGCGACGATCATCGTGATGATCGAGAACACCAGCCCGGCGTAGATCGACTGGCTGCTGACGAACATGTGGTGGCCCCACACCAGGAAGCCGATGATCGCGATGGCCAGGCTCGAATACGCCACGAAGCTGTACCCGAACACCTGCTTGCGCGACACGGCCGCCACCATCTCGGAGACGACGCCCATGCCCGGCAGGATCATGATGTAGACGGCCGGGTGCGAGTAGAACCAGAACAGGTGCTGGAAGAGCACCGGGTCGCCGCCCACGCGCGGGTCGAAGATGCCGAACCCGAGCGCGCGCTCGGCCGCCACCAGCAGAATCGTGATGGCCACGACCGGCGTGCCGAGGATCATCACCAGGCTGGTCGCGTAATGCGCCCACAGGAACAGCGGCATCCGGAACCAGGTCATGCCCGGCGCGCGCATCCGGTGGATGGTGACGATGAAGTTGAAGCCCGTCAGGATGGACGAGAAGCCCGTGATGAACACGCCCAGCGCCGCGATGACGACGTTGGTGTTGGACGCCATCGACGAATACGGCGTGTAGAACGTCCAGCCGGTGTCGACGCCGCCCAGAAACACGGCCGCCAGCGTGGTGACCGCGCCCACGACATAGATGTACCAGCTGAGCAGGTTGATGCGCGGAAACGCCAGGTCCTTCGTGCCGAGCTGAATCGGAATCAGGAAGTTGCCGAGCGTCGCCGGAATCGACGGGATCAGGAAGAAGAAGATCATCACGACGCCGTGCAGCGTGAAGACCTTGTTGTAGAGGTCGGCGGTGAAGAGGTCGCCTTCCGGCGTCAGCAGCTCCGTCCGGATCCCGGCCGCGAACAGGCCGCCGATCATGAAGAAGATCGTGACCGAGATCAGGTACAGGACCGCGATCCGCTTGTGGTCCTTCGTCAGCAGCCAGGACCAGATGCCGTGCGGCGCGTCCAGATAACTTGGTGAGTTCACAGTGCCCTGCGTCATAAGGATCCTGCCGCCTTACTGTCCACCCGCCGTCGCCGGAGACCCGGCCGGGGGAGCGGTCGACTTCAACGTCTTGAGATACGCGATCAACTGCATGAGCTGCTCTTCGCTGACCAGCCCCTGGAACGTCGGCATGATCGGCTGGAAGCCCTCGACCACCTTCGCCATCGGCGTCATGATCGACTCGCGGTAATAGTTCTCATCGGCCACGACGGTCCGGCCGTCGGCCAGCCGCACCGGCTTGCCGAACAGGTTGGCCAGCGCGGGCCCGCGGGCCGTCGAATCGCCGGTGTGGCACGTGATGCAGGCGAGTTTGGTGAACAGCAGCTCGCCGGCCTGTTCGGGCGTGGCGCCGACCGGAATGCCCGTCAGCCACGCCTCGTACTCCTGCTCTTCCATGGCGATGACGTGGCCGATCATGCCCGAGTGCTGGGTGCCGCAGTACTCCGCGCAGAAGATCTGGTAGCGGCCCGGCTTGGTCGCCCTGAACCACATCGTCGTCAGCTTGCCGGGGACGGCGTCCATCTTCACGCGGAACGCCGGGATGTAGTAGTCGTGCAGCACGTCCTCGGAGCCGAGCGTGATCTTCACGTTGCGGTTGATCGGCACGTGCAGTTCGTTGATTTCGCGCACGCCCGCGGGATGCTGCACCTTCCACATCCACTGCTTGCCCACGACGAACACTTCCATCGCGTCGGCCGGCGGCTTGGCGAGCCGGAAGTAGACCTCCGCGCCCCACACGAACATCACCATCGCCAGCACGAACGGGATGCCGGTCCACAGCAGCTCCAGCGCGATGGACCCGTGGATGTCCGCGCCCACCTCGTCGGGATGCTGGCGGCGGTACTTGAACGCGAAGTACACCACCGCGGCGGAGACGAGGATGGCGAAAAACGAACAGACCGCCAGGATGAAGAAATAGAGCAGGTCGACGTCGGATGCGACCGACGACGCCGCTTCGGGGAACAAGGGGAAACTCGACATCTACCGGGTACCCGTTGCGGTCGACACGACCGCGGTGCGCTGCCGGCGATCGCGCCGCAGGTGAACAAACAAAAACGCGCCAAGGCCCGCCAACGTCAGGACGGCGCCGATTCGGACAAAGGTCAGGATGGCCAGCGAGTACTTGCCCGTGGCCGGATCGTAGTGGAAGCAGTAGAGCAACGCCTGGTCGACCAGCGTGCCGATCTGACCGTCACCGGCCGAGGTCACGGCCAGGCGGAAGTCCATCGGCGCGAACTCGACGCCGTAGAGGTACTTCGACACCTTGCCCTGCGGCGTCAGCACCATGATCGACGCCGGGTGCGCGTACTGGTCGATGGCTTCGTCGTAGACGTACCGGAAGCCGATCGCGTCGGCCAGCCGATCGATCGACGCCTGGCGTCCCGTCAGGAAGTGGATGCCGGCCTCGGCGGTGGGCCGCTCGTAGTGCTTCACATACACGGCGCGTTTGGCCTTCGCCATCGCCGGCGTCTCACCCGGGTCGATGCTCACGACGACGACCTCGAAGTCGCGTCCGGCGTCGATGCGCAGCGGCTCCATCGAGGAGAACACGCCGTTCAGCACCTGGGTGCAGAGCATCGGGCACTCGTAATACGCCAGCACCAGCACCACCGGGCGCTGGCCGAAGTACGACGCCAGCGTCACGTCGCGGCCCTGCTCGTCGGTGAACGGCAGGTCGAGCGGCACGGCCTGATCGAGCTTCTGATCGATCCGCACGTCCTTGAGGATCGGCAGCGGTTCGAGCGCGGGCTGTCCGGGCGGCGGCGCGCCGGGCATCGCCCGCTGGGCTGACACGACGGCCGCCACGGCCCACAGGGCCGCCACACCCGCCAGCGTCCGCCGGAGCGCGCGCACTACTGTCCGCCTCCCCGCACGGGCAGTCCCTTGGCGATCAGCAGATCCTTCGCCACGTCGATGGGCACGCGCAGCGTGCCGGCGCCCTGATCCGCCCAGGCGTAGGTCGACAGCAGCTCGCGCTCGCGCGCGCGGAACTTCTCGAGGTTGACGGGCTCGTCCACCAGCAGCGGCGTCGGCGACGTGTTGCCGGAGACGATCCGGCCGTCCTGAATCGTCGGCGTCACCGGGGCGGCGGCGACCGGGCTCGGCGCCGGATCGGCCGCGGCCTGGCGCGACTCCAGGAAGTTGAAGAAGCCCCAGACGATGCCGTAACAGACCAGGGTGATGACGGTCAGGATGATCATGGACCATCCCAGACCGGAGTACGAAATGCCGTCGCCCTCGGTGTGGGCGGTGTGATGGTTAGTGTCCGCCATTGGCTACTGAGTCCTTGAAGTAGGGGTCGTTGGCCGGAACCAGCGCGCGGCTGCCGAGGTTGCGGTAGAACAGGAACAGCCAGGGCGCGGCAAACGCGAGCACCGCCGCGAAGTCGAGCCACGCGAACGTGTGCTCGTGCCGGAAGACCGGACCGATCGTCCAGATCAGGTCCACCACGCGCATCACGAGCACGAGGAACGCGACGCGCGACAACACGCGGCCGTGGCGCTTGAGGTCGCGCGACAGCAGCAGGATGAACGGCAGCACGAAGTGGCCCAGCAGCACCACCACGGCCCACGGCGCCCAGTGGCCCTGCAGCCGCTCGATGTACCACGGAATTTCTTCCGGCAGGTTCGCCGACCAGATGATCAGCAGCTGCGACACGTTGAAGTAGGCCCACAACATGACGAAGGCCAGCATCAGCTTGCCGTAGTCATGGAAGCGCTCATTGTCGGCGACCTCGGAGATCGGCTTGGAGTGGGCCAGCCCCTGCAGCACGAGGATGGTGAAGGCCAGGGTGCTCAGGCCCTGCCCGCCCAGCGTCAACACGCCGAAGATCGTCGAGTAGAAGTGCGGGTCGAGCGACATCACGAAGTCGACGCTCATGAACGTGATGGCGATGACGTGCAGCACCAGGCCGGGGCCCGCCAGGACGCGGAACTTGCGGTCGGCCGGGCCGGGCGGCTGCGGCGCGGTCTCGTCCTGCGCCTTCGACCACTTGTTGAAGATGACCGTCAGGCCCATCCAGATGGCGAAGTACAACACCGCGCGCAGGTAGAAGAACTCGTCGTTCAGGTACGCCACCTTGCTGTGGATGATCGGGTCATCCACCGCCTCGGGGCGGGACCACTTGTAGAGCGTGTCGAGGTTGAGCGCGATGGGGATGAACAGGACCGCCATCAGCGGCAGCGTGCGGGTGGACGCCTCGAAGACGCGGCGGGCCACCAGGCCCCACGCGCCGCCGCTCAGGTACTGCACCATCAGCAGTCCGAGCGATCCGAGCGTGATCCCCAGCCAGAACATGTAGGCGATCAGGTACGACTGGAAGAACTGCGAGCGGTCCTCCATGAAGAACCCGGCCGCGGTCGCCACGATGCCGACGGCGCCGAACATCACGCCGCGGCCCGACAGCCGGCTCAGGTCTGCGACGGGCCGCTCCTTCAGGAGGGCGGCGGCGTTGAACTCGCTCATCGATGACTCTCCCCGGCTGCGGCCGCCGCGCCCGCGGGCCGCACGGCCCCGGCGCCCCGGCGCAGTTGATCAAGCACGTCGGCCGGCACGTCGGCCGCGGTCGCCGTGCGGCTCAGCTGCAGCGCGCGCACGTAGGCGACGATCTTCCAGCGATCCTCCACGGTGATCTGCGCCCGGTAGTCCGGCATCACGCCGAAGCCGTTGGTGATCACGTCGTAGAAGTACCCCACCGGCGCGGTGCGCAGGCGGTCGATGTGCATCGACTGGGCCTGGCGGTAGCCGCGCTGCACGACCATGCCGTTGCCTTCACCGGTCTGCCCGTGGCAGGGCGCGCAGTACACGTTGAACCGCTCCTGGCCGCGATCCAGATCCGCGCGCGTGATGGCGAACGGGAACGCGGCGACCGGCTGGCCGGCGGCGTCCTTGCCCGTGTGCAGGTAGGTGTCCTCGTTGAGATGGCCGCGCGCGACCGTCCCGGCGACCAGCGGCCGCGCCGCGGATCCGTTCGCGAAGAAGTCCGACCGTTCGAGCGGGTCGTAACGCGGCGCGTCGTGCATGTCCTGGCGGCAGGCGGCCGCCGAGACCACGGTCAGCGCCAGGCCCAGCAGCGCCCTGCAGGTGCGATTAATGGTCAAGCTTCACCACTTCCCGGGCCTTGAGCCCCTCGAGAAATGCGCGCGTCTCCGCCTCACGGTAACGCGGGTCGGTGGCCTCGATCGCGAGGAAGAACCGATCGGAGCTGGCCGACATCTGGAAACGCGGCGCGTTGAACACGGGGTGATACGGCTGCGGCAGGCCGTTGAGCACGATCATCGAAATGACCGCCGCAAACGCCGAGAACAGAATCGTCGTCTCGAACGCGGGCGGGATGAACGCCACCCACGAGTTGTAGGGCCGGCCGCCGATGTTCATCGGATACGCGATGACCGACGTCCAGTACTCCAGGCTCCAGCCGGCCGCCAGGCCCGTGAGGCCGCCGGCCAGCACGAACTTGGGCACCTTGTGTTCCTTCATGCCGAGCGCCTCGGCCATGCCGTGAATCGGCATCGGCGAATACGCGTCGGTCTTCGTGTACCCGGCCTCGCGCACCTTGTGCGCGGCGTCCAGCAGCGCCTGCGCGCTGTCGAACTCCGCCATCAGCCCCCAGTAGGGCGTGGCTTCGCTGGCATGGTGGGCCATCAGTGCGCCCCTCCTTCCGTCTTGTGTTTCGGCGACGCCTCAGGCAGCAGCGTCCGCATCTCGAAGATCGAGATCATCGGCAACACCCGCACGAACAGGAACATCAGCGTGATGAACAGGCCGATCGTGCCGAAAAACGTCATGAAGTCCCACCGCGTCGGGTAATACATGTCCCAGCTGCTGGGGATGAAGTCGCGCGCCAGGCTGGTCACGATGATGACGAACCGTTCCAGCCACATGCCGACGTTGACGAACATCGACACGGTGAACAGGATCGCGATGTTGCGCCGGAACTTCTTGATCCACAGCAGCTGCGGCACCAGGAAGTTGCACAGCAGCAGGGCCCAGTAACTCCACGCATACGGGCCGTCGAAGACACGCAGCCGCAGCATTTCGCGCTCGTAGAGGTTGCCCGAATACCAGCCGAAGAACAGCTCGCACGCGTACCCGTAACAGACGATGAGCCCGGTCACCAGGGTGACCTTGGCCATGTTCTCGAGGTGCCGCATCGTGATGAAGTCGTGCAGCTTGTACATCGCGCGCAGCGGAATCGCCAGCGTCAGCACCATCGCGAACCCGGCGTAGATGGCGCCGGCGACGAAATACGGCGGGAAGATCGTCGCGTGCCAGCCCGGCAGGTTCGACACGGCGAAGTCGAAGCTCACCACCGTGTGCACCGACAGCACCAGCGGCGTCGACAGGCCGGCCAGAATCAGATACGCGGTTTCGTACCGGAACCAGTGGCGCGCCGACCCGCGCCAGCCCAGCGCGAGGATGCCGTAGATCCGGCGCTGCCAGGGCTTTTCGGCCTTGTCACGGAAGGTGGCGAGGTCGGGAATCAGGCCCACGTACCAGAACAACGCGGAGACCGTCGCGTACGTCGAGACGGCGAACACGTCCCAGATGAGCGGGCTCTTGAAGTTCGGCCACAGGCCCATCACGTTCGGATACGGGAACAACCAGTACGCGGCCAGCCACGGACGGCCGGTGTGGAAGATCGGGAAGATCGCCGCGCAGGCGACGGCAAACAGCGTCATCGCCTCGGCGAAGCGGTTGATCGACGTGCGCCAGTCCTGCTTGAAGAGGAGCAGAATCGCCGAAATCAGCGTGCCGGCATGGCCGATGCCGATCCACCAGACGAAGTTGATGATGTCAAACGCCCAGCCAACCGGAATGTTGTTGCCCCAGATCCCGATGCCCTTGAGCACGAGGTAACTCAGCGACACACCCAGGCCCGACAGCAGCACGAACCCGACGGCCATGAAGATGAACCAGGCCGTCGGCGTGTTCTTGGAGAACACGACCGCCAGCAGCTTGTCGGTCAGGCTCGTGTACGTGTGCCCCGGCGCCAGGACCGGGACCGCGCCGAGCGGGTCTTGCGTGTTGTGGTTCGCGTCCACCAACAGTCTCCGTGACTCCGGCCTCAGTGGCCGGAAGGTTTCGCCGGCAGCTCGGTCGGCAGCGCCGGATTCTGATTGCGCACCACCGCCAGGTACGTCGTCCGCGGCCGCGTGCCGAGTTCCTCGAGCACGCTGTAGTTGCGCTGCTGTTCCACCAGCTGCGACACCTTGCTCTCGGGGTTGTTCAGGTCGCCGAACACGATGGCCTCGGCCGGACACGCCTGCTGACAGGCGGTGACGATCTCGCCGTCGGCAATCGGCCGGTCGGCGGTCTTGGCATCCACGCGCGCCTGGTTGATGCGCTGCACGCAGTAGGTGCACTTCTCCATGACGCCGCGGCTGCGGATCGTCACGTCCGGATTCCGCTGCGCCTTCAGCTCCGGCGTGGTGAAGTCCGCGTACAACATGAAGTTGAACCGGCGCACCTTGTACGGGCAGTTGTTCGAGCAGTACCGCGTGCCGACGCAGCGGTTGTAGACCATGTCGTTCAGGCCTTCATCGCTGTGCACCGTGGCGGCCACCGGGCAGACCACCTCGCAGGGCGCGTTTTCACACTGCTGGCAGGGCAGCGGCTGGTGATAGGTGCCGGACGGCTCGGCCGGATCGCCTTCGAAGTAGGTGTCGACGCGAATCCAGTGCATCTCGCGGCTGCGCTTGACCTGCTCCTTGCCGACGACCGGAATGTTGTTCTCCGCGACACACGCCGCGATGCACACGCCGCAGCCGTTGCAGGCGTTCAGGTCGATCGCCATGCCCCACTTGTTGCCCTTGTACTCGAACGGCGGGTACAGCGACAACGAGGGCGGCACCTCGAAGTGCGACATGTGGTGGATGACTTCGGGGTCGGCCTGGTAGGTCGACGCGTCGGTGACGCGAATCGGACTGCGGCCTTCCATCGCGAAGTGCGTCTGCGTGGACGCCAGCACGTGCGTCTCACCCGTGCGGGTCACCTGCGCGCCGGCGCCGAACCACGGCGTCTGCGACGGACGGATGCCGAACGGGTTGTGCCCGATGTTCGAGCCCACGCGGCCCGCCTTGCGGCGGCCGTATCCGAAGTGCACGGCCACCACGCCATCGGCCGTGCCTGGCATCACCCACACGGGCATCTTCGTGGTGCGGCCCTGGTAGGTGATTTCGATCACGTCTTCGTTCTTGACCTGCAGCTGCTCCGCCGTGGTGAAGCTCAGGTATGCGACGTTGTCCCACGTCAGCTTCGACAGCGGCTTGGGCACCTCCTGCAGCCAGCCGTTGTTGGCGTGGCGGCCGTCCAGGATGTGCGGGTCGGGACGGAACACCACTTCGAGGCCGTCGCCGGCCGCGGCCGGCGCGGACAACGCGTCGTTGGCCGGCGCCGACACCGACGCGCCCATCAACGACGTGCCGGTGATGAACCCTTCGTGCAGCGCCGCGCGCCACGCCGCCCCGGTCGTGATCGGCTGGCCGGCGCTCGACCAGAATTCCTGCAGCAGTTCGGCCGGCGTGCGGCCCGGCGCGCCGTTGATCGCCGAGAGCATCTCAATCGCCTGGTGCCCGTCGTAGAGCGGCGCAATCAGCGGCTGCTGGATGGTGACCGTGCCGTCAAACGAGCGGAGGTCGCCCCACGATTCCAGGAAGTGCGCCTCGGGCACGTGCCAGTCGCACAACTCGCCGGTCTCGTCGTAATACAGCCCCAGGTGGATGCGCGTCGACACCTTGCCGAGCGCCCCCGTGAAGTCCAGATCCGCCGGCGCCGTGAACACCGGATTGCCGCCGAGAATCACGAGCACGTCGACGCGGCCCGCCTGCATGTCGGCCACCAGATCCGCCAGCGACGCCGCGCCGTCGGCCGGCGTCGCCACGACCGGCGCCGTGTAGGTGACCGTCTGCCCCACGTTGCCCAGCGCCTCGTTCATCGCGCGCGCCAGCGCGTGCACGGCGGCCGGCTGCTGCGGCCCGGCGATCACGATCGACCGGCCGCGCGCGGCCTGCAGATCCTGCGTCACCACCGGCAGCACCGTCGACCAGCGGCCCGCGGGCGCCGCACCGGCCGGCACCGGCACGCCGAGCGCCGCGGCCAGCGACGCCGCCGCCGCGTGAATTTCACCCGCCTTCATCGCGACGCGATGGTCGGCCTTCGCACCGGTGATCGTCGGCACCGGTTCAATCACATACAGACGATTCTGCGTATCGGCCGGCGCGGAGATCTTGCGCCGCGACGTGAAGTCGCGCGTGTAGCGCAGGGCCGACGCCCCGAAGCCCATGAAATCGGCGTCGAGCGACACGACGATGTCGGCCTTCTTGAAGTCGTACAAGGCCGTGGCCGACGGCGCGCCGCCCTGCACCGTCCCGTAGACGGCGTCCCACTGATGCCACTTCGCCTGCGGCATCGTCGACAGCAGCGTGCGCATCTGCGCGATCAGCGACGGCGACGACAGCGGCTCGGTCAGGATGCGCAGCCCCGCGCCCTGCAGTCCGCGCTGCGTCTGAATCGCCGCCTGCAGTTCCGTGATGAGGTTCGTCCACGTCGACGTGTCGCCGCGGTGGCGAATCGTGCGCGAGCGATCCGGGTCGTACAACGACAACACGGCCGCCTGTCCGAAGATGTTCGTGCCGCCCAGGCTGGCGGGATGTTCCGGGTTGCCTTCGAGTTTGGTGGGCCGGCCCAGGTGGTTCTCGGCCAGCAGCGGCATCGCCAGGCCGCCTTCCGGCATCGCCGTCGCAAAAAACAGCGGGCGGCCGGGAATCACTTCTTCCGGCTGCCGCACGTACGGAACGATCGCCTCATCGGGCTGGCGGGTGCAGGCGCTCACGCCGGCCAGCGCCAGCGACGCGCCCATCAGCTTGAGGAACTGGCGGCGGCCCGCCGGGTCGTTGAACTCCGAGGCCTGCGACGGAAATTCGCGCGCGACGAAATCCTGGAACTCGGGCGTGTTGGCCAGTTCGTCGAGGCTGCGCCAATACGCAGGCCCATCGGGCGTCGTCGGACTGGCGAGGCGGGAACGGATGTCGGCGAAGGTCATGGGCAAATCAACTCAGCGATGGCAGACCGAGCAGCTCGTCATGTGCTCGACCCCAGCGACCTTGTATTCCTTCTTGAGGGCCAGACCCACCTCGAGCTGATTGGCGGGCGCTTCGTAGGCCATGTTGAACACCTCGCTGCGCGGGCGCAGGTATTTCTCGGGCGCGCGGTGGCAGTCGAGGCACCACTCCATCTGGAGGGTCGTGGACTGATAAGTGAGGGCCATCTTGTCGACCGGCCCGTGGCAGGTGGCGCAGCCCACGCCCTGCTTCACATGGATCTGGTGATTGAAGTAGACAAAGTCGGGGAGGTCATTCACCCGAATCCATGTCAATGGCGTGTCATTTCTGAAGCTGGCCCGCACCGGTTCGAGGATCGGCGCGTTGGACCAGACCTGCGTATGGCAGTTCATACAGGTCTTGGTCGGCGGGATTCCCGCGAACGCGGACTTCTCAACCGTCGTATGGCAGTAGCGACAATCCAATCCCATCCCGCCCACGTGGTGGGCGTGGCTGAACTGGATCGGCTGCTCGACGAATTCGTTTTGACGGGTCACCCAGGACGACCGCATCAGCGTGAAGATCACCCAGCCCAGGAAGAGGACCAGGGTCAACACGCCAAACAGGGTGGACCGCGCGGCAGCGTTGGCAGACTTCGGGAATAGCTGGCTCATAGCGGGCTTGGCGCCCCTAGCCTACTCCGATCGATCGTCGATTGCACACGCGCAGCACGGGGGGCCCGAAGTGGGCCAGAATGGGCGCGCGCGATTAAGATGCGGTCGATCGAGGTGTCCCGGACGGGCGGCGTACCCGGGACAGCCCGCATATGATGTGAAAGGTTTCACAAACCTGTCAATCCCAACCAAAGAGGTCGGAGTTTAGGCCCGGAGCCACCATGTCCCATCCCCCAGCCATCGCCGTCAGCGGCGTCTCCAAGCGATTCGGCGATCACCAGGCCGTCAACAACGTCTCCATCGAGGTCCCCCAGGGCTCCATCTACGGCTTCATCGGCCCCAACGGATCGGGCAAAACCACCACGATCCGCATGATCATGAACATCATCGTGCCCGACAGCGGGCACATCCACGTCCTGGGTCGCCCCTCGGCGGCCGATGTGCGCGACGACGTGGGGTACCTGCCGGAAGAGCGGGGCCTCTACAAGAAGATGACCGTCCAGCGCGTGCTGCGCTACTACGGACAACTGAAGGGCAAACCGGTGGCCGACGTCGACCGCGGCATCAAGGAGTGGCTCGACCGCCTGCAGCTGGCCGACTGGGCCGACAAGAAGGTCGAACAACTCTCCAAGGGCATGGCCCAGAAGGTCCAGTTCATCGCGGCCGTGGTCTCGCAGCCGAAGCTGCTGATCCTCGACGAGCCGTTCTCCGGACTCGACCCGGTCAACGCCGAAGCGCTCAAGGACGCCGTGCTGGAAATGCGCCGGCGCGGCACGACCATCGTGTTCTCCACCCACGACATGCAGGCGGCCGAACTGATGTGTGAACGCATCTTCATGATCTTCCGCGGCAACAAGGTGCTGGACGGCACCCTCGACGACATCCAGGCGGAGTACGGCTACGACACGGCGCGTGTGCGCACCTCGGGAGGCGCCGCGGTGCTGGCCGGCCTGCCGTCGGTCGATTCGGTCAACGACCACGGCAACTTCCAGGACGTCAAGCTGAAGGGTGACGCGCAGGCGTTCCTGCACGCGCTCGTGCAGAAGACGACCGTGCAGCGGTTCGAGATTCGCCGGCCGTCGCTGCACGACATCTTCGTGCGCATCGCCAGGCCCACCGCCGAGGAACTGCGCGAGGATGAACGCGCGCTGATTGGAGCCTGATCATGAGCCGCATCCTCACCATCGCCCAGTCCGAGTTCGCGACGCTGGTCAAGACCAAGGCCTTCATCATCGGCATCGTCCTGATGCCGGTGCTGATGACCGGGTTCTTCTTTTTCATGAGTTACGCCGAGCGGCAGGTCGACGTCGAGCGGCGGCCGTTCGCGGTGATCGATCACACGGGCCAGTTGTACGGCGCGATCCGCGAGGCGGCCGACCGGCGCAACGCCGAGCACCTCGAAGACGGCCGCCGCACGGGTCCGGAATTCGTGCCGTCGCCGGTCGACCCCGCCGGCCGGACGCTCGACGAGCTCAAGGTCGAGCTGTCCGAGCGCGTGCGGGCCAAGGACCTGTTTGCCTTCGTGGACATCCCCGCCGACGCCCTGACGGCCACCGGCGAGACCATTCCGCCCATCCGGTATTACGCGGAAAACACCTCGTATGAAACGCTGCCCGACTGGCTGCACACGGTCCTCAACGAGGAGATCACCAAACGCCGCTACGACGCGGCCGGCATCGACCAGGCGCTGATCGAACAACTCAACACGCGGACGCCGCTGACCAGCTTCGGCCTGGTGGAACGGGCGACCGACGGCACGGTCAAGGAAGCGCAGGAGGTCGACGCCCTGGCGCGGGTGGCCATGCCCACGTTTTTCCTGGTGCTGATGTTCATGTCGGTGATGACGTCGGGCACGCACCTGCTCAACGCCATCATCGAGGAGAAGATGAGCAAGATCAGCGAAGTGATGCTGGGCTCGGTCACGCCGTTCCAGCTGATGGCGGGCAAACTGCTGGGCGTGGTCGGCGTCTCGCTGCTGCTCACGACGGTGTATCTGCTCGGCGGCTTTTACGTGGTCTTTTCGAGCGGCCGGTGGGATCTGCTCAATCCGGCGGTCATCGGCTGGTTCGTCGTGTTCATGATCTGCGCGGCGCTGCTCTACGGCTCGGTGTTCCTGGCGCTGGGCTCGGCGTGTTCGGATCTGAAGGACGCCCAGAGCATGATGCAGCCGGCGATGATCCTGATCATGCTCGCCTACCTCGGCTCGTTCATCGTGATCCAGAATCCCGAGTCGAACATCGCGATCGGCATGTCGTTTTTCCCGACGACCACACCGTTTGCGATGCTGCTGCGCATGGCGATGCCGCCGGGCCCGCCGCTCTGGCAGGTGCTGGCGGGTGTCGCGGGCCTGATTGCCACGACGGTCTTCTGCGTCTGGGCTGGCGGCCGCATCTTCCGCGTGGGCATTCTCATGCAGGGCAAGGCGCCCACGCTGCCGGAACTGGTGAAGTGGATTGGCAAGTAGGGGCGAGTAGCGGCGAGTGGCGGCAAGTAGCGGCAAGTGGCGGCAGGTGGCGGCAAGTGGCGGCAAGTGGCGGCAGGTGCGCGTAGGGCGGCCCGGTCTTGGGGCCGCCGATCTGAGGAGTCGACGATGAATCGGTGGGGCGTGATCGCTGTTCTCGTGGCCGTCTGTGTGCCGGGTCTCAGCGCCCAACAACGTCCTGCGCCGGCGCCGCAGGCGGCGCGGCCGGCCGCGCCGGTGTCGTATGTGGTGACGTTCCCCGAACCGCATCATCACTGGATGCAGGTGGAGGTGACGTTCAGCGGACTGGGCACACGGCCGCTGCAGGCGCGGATGAGCCGGTCGTCACCCGGCCGGTACGCGGTGCACGAGTTCGCGAAGAACATCTTCTGGCTCGAGGCGTTCAACGGCAAGGGCGCGCCGCTCACGCCGACGCGGCCGGCGCCGTACCAGTGGAACGTGGCGGGCCACGACGGCACGGTGCGCCTGGTGTACCGGATCTTCGGCGACCGCGGCGACGGCACCTACTTCGCCGTGGACAACACACACGCGCGTCTGAACATTCCGGCGTCGTTCATGTGGGGCATCGGCCTCGAATCGCGGCCGATCCGCGTCACCTTCACGCCGCCGCCGGGGTCGAACTGGAAGGTCGGCACGCAGTTGTTCCCGACCTCGGACCCCTTCACCTTCACGGCACCCAATCTGCAGTACTTCATGGACAGCCCGACCGAAGTCTCCAACTTCGGGCTGCGGTCGTTCCCGGTGTCGAACCCCGACGGCAAGACGTTCGAGATCCGGGTGGCCGCGCATCACGACGGATCGGACGCCGACCTCGACGCACTCACGAAGGACGTCGAACGCATCGTGAAGGAACAGGCCGCCATCTTCGGCGAATACCCCGCGTTTGACACAGGCAACTACGTCTTCCTGCTCGATTACACGCCGCACAGCGACGGCGACGGCATGGAGCACCGCAACTCCACGTTCACGAGCAGCCGGCTGTCGATCGCCAACGAACAGCAACGCCGGCAGGCGCTGGGCACCATCTCACACGAGTTCTTTCACGCCTGGAACGTGGAGCGCATCCGGCCCGACGACCTCGAGCCGTTTGACTTCACCGACGCCAACATCTCGTGCTGCCTGTGGCTCGCCGAAGGATTCACGCAGTACTACGGCACGCTCACCCTCATCCGCGCGGGCTTCACGCCGCAGGCGCAGGGCGGCATCGGCTTCGGCAACACGATCAACGCGGTCGTCAATGGATCGGGCCGCCAGGTGCGGTCCGCCGTCCAGATGAGCCAGCACGCGCCGTTCACCGACGCGGCCGCGGCCATCGACAAGACGGACTTCGGCCGGTCGTTCATTTCCTACTACACGCACGGTGCAGCCATCGCGCTGGCGCTCGATCTCTCGCTGCGCGAACTGTCCGACGGCGCGTTGACGCTCGACGACTACATGCGCCTGCTCTGGACGACCTACGGCAAGCCGGCATCGCCGACCGTGGGCCTGGTGGCGCGGCCGTACACATTGCGCGATCTTCGCAACCGGCTGGCGGACCTGACGAAAAACAAGGCGTTTGCCGACGAGTTCTTCGACAAGTACATCGAAGGCCGCGAGGCCCCGAACTTCGAACGCCTGATGCTCAACGCCGGGTTCGTGGTGCGGCCGCGCACGCCCGAGGCCGGCTGGATCGGCAACGTCCAGGTGGCGCCCGCCGACGGCGGCCTGCAGGTGAACCCCCCGCAGGGCAACAATGTGCAGCCGATCGCGTTCGGCACCTCGGCCTACGAGGCCGGTCTGGAATACGGCGACCTCATCACGGCGATTGACGGCGCGGCCGCCACGGTCGAGTCGTTCGCGGCGTTGAGCCGCAAGCGGCCGGGTGAGACCGCGTCCCTCACGTTGCGCCGCCGCGGCGGCCAGACCGTCACGACCACGATCACCCTGCGGCCGAACCCCGCGCTGACCGTGCTCGACGTCGAAGCCGCCGGCGCACAGCTGACCGAACGCCAGAAGACGTTCCGTGAGGCGTGGTTGGGATCAAAGGTCAAATAGTCCATACAGTAGACATGTAGACATGTAGTCAATTCCTGGTGGGTTTCCAGAATGTTTTCCTCCTACATGCCTACATGCCTACTGTGAGGACAAGCGAGGTTGTGATGCGAGTGTTTTCTGTCTGTATCGCTGCAGCGGTAGCCTCTGTTGGATCGGTCGTGTCGTCGGCCGTTGACGCGCGGCCGGGGATTGACTGGCCGGGATTCCGCGGCATCAACGGCGCGGGCGTCGCCGACGCCGGCCCGGCGCCGGCCGTCTGGAACGTCCCGAAGGGTGAAGGTGTGGCGTGGTCCACACCCATCGAGGGGCTCGGGCATTCCAGTCCCGTGATCTGGGGCAACCAGCTCTGCGTGACCACGGCCAAGAGCGCCGGCGGCAATGAGAGCATGCGGCTGGGCCTGTATGGCGACATCGCGTCGGTGACCGACAGCACCGAACACACATGGCGGTTGATCTGCCTCGACAAACGCAACGGCTCGGTGATGTTCGACCGTGTCATCCACAAGGGTGTCCCGATCATCAAGCGCCATACCAAGGCCACGCACGCCAACTCCACGCTGGCGACCGACGGCACCCACCTGGTCGCCATGCTCGGGTCCGAGGGGCTGTTTGCGTTCGACATGAAGGGTGAACTGAAGTGGCGCAAGGAGTTCGGCGTGCTGGACTCGGGCTACTTCATGGCGCCCACGGCCCAGTGGGGCTTTGCCGCCTCGCCGGTGATTCATCAGGGCCGCGTCATCCTCCAGGCCGACGTCCAGAAAGACTCGTTCATTGCGGCGTTTGATCTGGCCACGGGCAAGGAGCTGTGGCGCACCCCGCGGGCGGACGTGCCGACGTGGAGCACGCCGGCGATCCATCGCGTCGGCACGCAGACCCAGGTCATCGTCAATGGCTGGCGCCACATCGGCGCGTACGACTTCGCGACGGGCGCCGAGATCTGGAAACTCAAGAGTGTCGGCGGAGACATCCCCGTGCCGGTGCCTGTGGTAGGCAACGGGCTGATCTACCTGACGAGCGCCCACGGCCCGGGCGCGCCGGTGTTTGCGATCAAGGACACCGCGCGCGGCGACATCTCGCTGCAGCCGGATCAGACGGCCAACGATCACATCGCGTGGAGTCATCCGCGCGACGGCGCGTACATGATTTCGCCGGTGCTCTACCAGGGACTGCTCTACGTCAGCAAGAACAACGGCGTGTTCAACGTGTTCGACGCGGCCACCGGCGAACGCATCTATCAGCAGCGCCTCGGCAACGGCACCACCGGGTTCACCGCCTCACTCGTGGCGGCCGACGGCAAGATCTACTTCAGCAGCGAAGACGGCGACGTCTACGTGGTCAAGGCCGGCCGCACGTTCGAACTGCTGGCCACCAACCCGCTGGGCGACTACGCCATGGCGACGCCGGCCATCTCCGAGGGCCGTCTGTACTTCAGGACGGGCAAGTCGGTCGTCGCAATCAAATAAGGGCGCTTGTCAGCACAGTAGGCATGTAGACATGTAGGGCAGGCTTCTGAAATACCTGTCTGCGACGTGCCTGCATGCAAAGGCTGCGATCGTCTGCACAGGAGGCATGTAGACATGTTGGGCAGGCTTCTGAAATACCTGTTCTTCTCATGCCTACATGTCTACTGTGTTGACGATTAAAAGGTAAAGCCGCCGCCGAAGTTGACCCGCGTCTTGCCTCCGCGGGCGTGGGCCACCGACAGGCTGAGCTTGAACCCCGTCGCCGTGAACCAGAGACTGCCGCCGTACCCGACATGGCGCGTCTGGTCGCTGAACGCGAAGCCGTGGTCGTACGCGACACCACCGTCGACGAACGCGCTGACACCCAGACGGCCGACGCTCAACGGCGAGGTCAGCGGCACGAACAACTCCGCCGACGCGGTCGACACGATGTCACCGTGGAACGCGCCAGCCTCGAAGCCGCGCAGGTTCGACCAGCCGCCCAGCAGCGGCCGCAGGTAAAACGGCTGCGGTCCTGACGCGCCGTCGCGCGTGGCCCGCACGGCCAGCACCGTCTGCCCGATCAGTCCCAGATACCCGCGCCCTTCCAGCCGGTGGCGATACAACGAGTGCCCGGCGCCGAACTGCACACGCTCGAGTCCGGCGGTCAGGTACACGGCGTTGCGCGGGTAGCCCGGATCCAGTCGCGTGTCGAACGTCACGTCACCCGAGACGAGATACAGGTCCTCCCGCTCACGCCCGAATCGCACGCGGTCCCATCCGCCCCCTGCGCCCAGCCGCACCGGGCCCAGCGCGCGTTCCAGGCGCACCCACGCGCGGCGCCGCTCGTCATGGACGTCGAACGCGGGATTGGTCCGGCGCTGGATGCCCGCCCCGACCTCCACGCGTGTCAGCGGCCCCCCGGCGAAGTTCTTCTCCAGCTCCAGCGCCGCGCGACGAGTGCCGCCCCACGACAGCGGCAGCGACACCCGGCTGCGCTCCCCGAACACGTTGGCCTTCGACACGGTCACGCCGTACGTCAGGCCGTACCCGTCTTCGCCATCCAGAATCGGCAGCCACATCAGATCGCGGAATCCCCGGCGCCGGACCACTCGAGCCACGTCTTCCTCGTCCTGAGGATCCCGCTTGAACTCGATCGTCACGGGTCCCTCGTTGACGATGATGACCAGGGCGATGCGGGAGGGGTCAGCGATGGACGCGAACCGCTTGAGGACCTCGACGTCCTTGAAGCGATTCGACGCGTCGATGCGACGCTTCACCTCGTCGAGCGTGGTCGCCGTGAACGGCGCGCCGATGGCCACCCCCGTCAGCGCCACGACCTCGTCGGTGGTCGCGATGTGATTGCCGTGGACACGAATCTCGGCAATCGTTTCCGGCGCCGCCTGGGCGAACGCCCGGGCCGGCGACCAGACGGCGCACGCCAGCACCAGCGCCGCCGCGGCGGCGGCGCGTGCCGCGACAGACGCGAACGCGCTCACTTGATCCTCGCCGTGGTGGTGGCCAGCTTGTAGTTGTCGTAGGTGATGCGGAAACGCGCGTCAAACTCGCCCACCGCCAGCATCATGGCGAAGTACATGTCGATGCCCTTCGGCAGCCAGACGTCCTTGAACGGCTGATGCATGGTCATCGACGCCTTGGCGTCCGTCATGCGCGCGAGCCAGGCGCCTGGCAGGAAGTCGAGGTGGACGTTGTCGATCTCGTACCGCACGATCTGGTGCTCGAACGGCTCGACCCACAACGTGACCAGCGACACCTTGTTGAGCAGACGCTCGAGCTGCGCTTCGTAGTTGTCGTCCTTCAGCTTCTGCCCCATGTCGCGGCGATGCTGGCGGGAGTTCTGCTCCTTGGAGAAGAGCATCTCGGGGTAGTACTCGATCTTGAGCAGTTCGCGGCCCTCGAGGGTCTCGCGGCCGACGAACGCGTACTTGCCTTTCTCGAACTTGAACTTGAGGAAGTAGGCCGACGAGATGAACTGCGGCTCGCGGGTCTGTCGAATCAGGCTCTGGGTGTCGGTCGGCGCATCCCCCTCGACGGCGGCGCCGCGTCCCGCCTCGGTGGCGTCGCCGGTCTTGGCCTGCGCCTTCCGCCGTTCCTCGCGACGTTGTTCGCTGCGAAGGAAACGTTCCTCGTACCGCCGGCGCTCCTCCTCGCTGAGGGTCACGCCGTTGAACTTGAGCGGGCTGCGCACGAAGAACCCGTCGCGCAGATACCACGTGTATTCCCGCCGTTCACCCCAGATCGGCAGCTTGCCGGGTCCGCGCAGTTCCACCTGCTCGCGTTCGTCGAGCACGTACTGCTGGAACTTCTTCCAGTTGTCGTCGCGCCTCGCCACCACGCGTTCCATGAACGCGTCCAGATCACTTTGCAGGCCGGGCTCGGGCCGCGCCTGCATCACCGCGCCGCCCAGGACGGCCGCCAGCACCACACTCCCCAGTCTCCACGTCGTCATCACGCCCTCATGCTCTCGCGCTGGCCTGACATCACGGTATCAGACGGCCGGAAACGGCCAGGTGTTGCGACATAATTATCGGGCCCATGCATTTTCCGCTGTTGACGAACATTGCGATGGCCCTGGGCCTCGCGCTGGCCGCAGGTCTCATCGCCCGCCGCCTGGGCATTCCCACGATCGTCGGATACATGCTGGCCGGCGTGGCGATCAGCCCCATCTCGCCGCTCTGGGTGGGCGACATCGATGCCATCCACCAGTTCGCCGAGTTCGGCGTCGTGCTGCTGATGTTCGGCGTCGGGCTCCACTTCTCCTTTCGAGACCTGTGGCAGGTCCGCAACATCGCGATTCCCGGCGCGCTGGTGCAGATGGCCGGCGCCACCGGCCTGGGCTTCCTGCTGGCCTCGTCCTGGGGGTGGTCTCCGACGGCCGCGCTGGTCCTTGGCGTGGCCTTGTCGGTCGCGAGCACGGTCGTCCTCCTGCGCGGACTGATGGACAACGCGTGCCTGGACACGCCCGCCGGCCGGGTGGCGGTCGGCTGGCTCGTGCTCGAGGACATCGCCACCATCGTGATCCTGGTCCTGCTGCCGGTGCTGGCAACCGATCAGGGCGACGACGGCTGGTACGCGCCTCTGATGGCGGTCGGAAAGGCCCTGCTGTTCATCGTGTTGATGCTCGCGGTGGGCAACCGGCTGGTGCCGGTCATCCTGAACCGGGTGGCGCACACGCGCTCGCGTGAGCTGTTCGTGCTGGCCGCCATCACCATCGCGCTGGGCACGGCGCTGGCGTCGGCCGAGTTCTTCGGCGTCTCGATGGCGCTGGGCGCGTTTGTCGCCGGCGTGGTCGTCAGTGAATCGCCGCTGAGCCATCAGGTGGGCGCCGAGCTGCTGCCGTTTCGCGAGGCGTTTGCCGTGTTGTTTTTCGTCTCGGTGGGGATGCTCGTCAATCCGTTCGAGCTCTACGCGTACTGGCCGCAGATTCTCGCGTTGTCCCTGCTCGTCATTGTCGGCAAATATCTGATCGCGGCGCTGGTCAGCTTCTGCTTCCCCTATCCGGCGCGGACGGGACTGATTGTCGCCGCCGGCCTCAGCCAGGTCGGCGAATTCTCCTTCATCGTCGGCCAGAGCGGCCTGACCCTGGGCCTGCTGGATCGCACGCAGTACTCGCTGATCCTGGCCACGGCCATCGTCTCGATTTCACTCAATCCGCTGATGTTCAAGACGGTCGCGCCGGCCGAGCGCTGGCTGCAGCGGTTTCCGCGCTTCTGGCGTTTTGCCAATCGCGATCGACTGTCGTCGCTGCCGCAGGCCACGGGCCTTCGCGATCACGTGGTGATCGTCGGGTGCGGACGCGTCGGCCGGCATGTCGCCGAGGTGCTCGGCCGCATGGGCACGCCGCGCCTGATCGTGGAGTCCGATCCCCAGCGGCTCGACAAACTGCGCGACCTCGGCGTGCCGACGTTGTACGGTGATGCGGCCAACTCGGAGATCCTCCAGCACGCGGAGTTGTCGCACGCGCGCGCCGTGGTCGTCACGGTGCCGGACGATACCGTGGTGCAGATGGTCGTGGAGGCGGCGCACACCTACGCACCCGGCGTACCCGTCATCGCGCGTGCGTCCACGTGGGCCGGCGGACGCCAGCTGCGGTCGATGGGGGTCGAACGCATCGTGCGCCCGGAGCTCGAGGGCGGCGTGGAGATGGTGCGGCAGACCCTGCTGACGTTGCAGGTGCCTGATGCCGACGTCGCGACACACACCGAGACCGTGCGTCAGTCGGACGTCAGCTCCGGATAGTGGGTCTGCTGGCAGTCCGGACACAGTCCGTGGCTGAAGTCGGCCTCGCTGTGGCGGCCGATGTATTCCTCGAGCCGGCTCCAGTGCCCCCCCTCGTCGCGGATCTTCTTGCAGTGCGCGCAGATCGGCAACAACCCGCGCAGCACCTTCATGTTGGCCATGGCCTCTTCGACGGCTTCCTCGAGCGCCTTGGCCCGGCGTTCGAGCCGGCGGGTGCGCCATCGCACGAGGGCGATGACCAGCGCGGCCAACACCAGCAGGGCGGCGGCGACCGCCAGGCGTGTTTCCCACCACAACGGCTGCACGACCACCGCCGCGGACAACGGCGGCGTCCACGTCTCCGTGCCGGGCAGCCGCGCCTGCACCTCGACGGTGAACCGGCCCGCCGACAGGCCTTCAAGCCGGAGCTCCGGTGACGGGTCGGGATCCGACCAGTTCTCGCGCAAGCCGATCAGCCGCGTGCGGTACTCGACCGAGACCGGCCGCGGCCACGGCGCCATCCATTCCAGCAGCACGCGGCGGTCGGCGGCCGGCACCGTGAGTTGACGGGTCTCCGCCGCCGCGAGCGCGCCGCGCCAGAACAGCTGCAGCGGCGCCGGCGGCGCTGGCGTGCTGCCGGTGTGGAAGTGCGCAATGCCCGTCATCGTCCCGACCAGCACATCGCCGTTCGACAGCGGCAGCAGGCCGTGTGAGTTCGTTTCCTCGGAGAGCAGGCCGTTGCTGACGTTGAATCGACGCCACGCGCCGCCGGGCGGCAGCATCGCGATGCCCTCGGATCCACCCGCCCACACCGCGCCATCGGCCGCGCGCGCCAGCGAATACACCGTGGCGCCCGCCAGACCATCGGCCTCGGTCATCAGACGCCACGACGAGCCGTCACCCGCGGCAATGCCGCCGGCGCCGGCCACCCACATCTCCGTCGCCGACAATTCGATCAAGGCGTAGGCCGCCGTGAGGCCGGCGGGCAGGGTGATCGCCAGTGACTCGAACGTGTCGCCGCGCAGCGCCGTGACGCCGCGCGCGGTGGCCACCCACACGTCACCGGACGCGCGCCAGACAATGTGCCGCACGTGTTGATCGCCCAGCCTGGCGTTCACCGCCTCATGCGGGACCCAGCGTCCGCCCTCGCGCCGGAGGACGCCGAAGTTCGACGTCGCGGCCCACCACTCCCCGCCCGGCGATCGGAAGAAGCCGTTGACGAAGCCCAGCGGCATCGTGTGCACACGCCGGAATGAGCGGCCGTCGGCCGACTCGAAGATCGCCTGCCGTCCCCCGGCCCAGATGACGCCCGGCTCGGGCTCCACGGCAAACCGGATGTCTTCGGTGATGCCGTCGGCGCGCCCGTACGCGCGCATGCGCTGGCCGTCCCACGCCAGGACGCCCCGGCTGAACACCGCGGCCAGAAAGCCGCCCGACGGACGCGGCGTCAGACTGAAGACGAACATCGAATCGGTGTCGCCGGATTGCATCCAGTGCGTGCGATGCGACCACGCATCACCCATCCAATGCTGGAGTCCGGCGCCGTTGAACCCCAGCCAGACCGACCCGGTGCGATCGCCCAGCACGGCGGTGACCGACGCGCCCTTGACGCCGTTCCCCGTGGACCAGCGCGTGAACGGCGCGCCGGCCCGGCCGAGCGCGACGTTGCCGCCATCGCCGCCCACCCACACCCGCTGCCGCGTGTCGATGGACATCGCGCGAATGCGGCCGCCCGTCCAGCCCGGCAGCGCGATGGACTCCCACTGCGATCCGGCCGGGGCACACGCATGCACCCGGCCGTCGTCTGCACCGGCCCACACCGTGCCGTTGCCATCGGCGCGCAGAATGCGGATGCGCGCGGCCGGAGCCCCGCCGCACATCGCCGCGCCGACCCGGCCCTCGTCGAACGAGAACACCCCTCGCAGGCCCCCGGCGAGTACGGTCCGCTGGGGTCCCAGCGTCAGGGCCTCAAACGCAAACGGCTCGACCTCGGGCATCGGCGTCCACGGCTCGTGTTCGGTGGGACGTGAATAGGCCACGCCCGCGGTGGTGATGCCATACAACCGGCCGCGCCCGTCCTCGGCCAGCGCCATCATCGGCCCCGGTGTGTCAGATCGCCGCCACCCGAATCCGGTCCACGTGAACAGCCCCGACGTGCCGGCGACATGAAAACCGCCGAGCCGTCGCGACGCAAACGCGTTGAACGGCTCGTTCATCGGGGCATCAGGCGACGGCCGCAGCCGCTCGACGATGCCGCGCTCGACCTTGGCCAGACCGCCCATGGTGGCAATCCACACGACGCCCTGCTCGTCTTCATGCAGCGCGACGACGGTCGCCTGCGGCAGCCCTCGCGATGCGGCTTCGTGTGTGAACGACCTGAAGGCGCGCGTGGGTGACAGGTCCTCCTGCGCGGCTGACACAGCCGGCGCAAGGACGGACAACACCGTGAGGAACAGGAGACTAGAGCAACAGGGCTTCAATGCGGTGGGCGTGAACGATATTGTCGCACGGCGACCAGCTGAACACCGTGAACCGGCCATCCTGGGACGCCACCAGGGCGAGGGCGTCCGGCTGGTCCTGGACGAACTGGGCAGCCGACAGGTGCCGCGTGCCGCCGAGCTGCGCGGGTGTGACGAGCGCGGGTTCCCGCCCCTCGATCGGTTCGGTGGCCAGCACCCGATCGACGGCGGGCCGGGATCGGCGCCGCAGGATCTTCGCGCCGAACGCCAGCAGATGGTACCGGCGCGTCATGATGGTGGCGCCGTCCACCGCGGTCAACCCCGCCATCGCGTCCACCGCGCGGCGCAGGTCATCCTGCCACTCGTGCGTGCGGCGCTCGTCGGCTTCGCGCCGCATGAGGTCGGCCAGCTCCGGAAAGTCGGGTTCGACGTCGTACTGAATCGGCTCGACGATCGACTCGCGCCATTCGGGTGATCCGTCCGGCACGACCAGCAGCGCGCCGCCCCGGTGATGCGCCCGCATCGACGCGGCCAGATGCACCAGCAGATTCACCGACTCGTGGGGGGCGGACGGCGTCACATGGCCGAGCAGCGACTTGAGCAACCCGGGGCAATCGGGCACGGTCGTGGCGCGGTCGTCGATGATCTTGATCTCGTCGCCCTCGAGCACGGCGATGTTCACGAACTTGCCGAACGGTTCGCTGCGGTGTTTCACCACCAGCAATCCCGACCCGATCACTTCAAGGACGAAACAGAACGCGGGAATACTGCGCGTCGTGCCCCAGACGGTGAGGTCGCCGTTGGTGCGCCAGACGCCCAGGTGGATACCCGGCCGTTCGACGGCCGGCGCCAGCTTGGCCAGGGCCGCGGGCTTGAGCGGCAGCGGCCGCGCAAAGGTCAGCGCCTGACCGGCCGCCGATGCCGGCAGCAACGCCAGCGAAATGGTCGGGGTCGTCCCCTCCTCGCGCCGCAGACTGGCCCAGAACGCGGCGTCGATGATGGCTTCGATGTCGGCCACCGTGGGCGCCGGGCCGAGGTCGATCCGCCCCTGAAGGCGCGCCGTGGCCAGATGCTGGCCGAAATGGGCCTCAATCACGGCGGCGACCGCCCGGGCGGCCGGATACGCGGGGGAACTCACCGCAACAGGGTAGCGGGTGTTCGGGCTGAACCCAAACTGTCCGGCTTCGTATACAAATGAGCTATGAAGAGACTGCCGCTCGTCCTGATGTTTGTCCTTGTCCTCACCTCGCTGCCGACCCTGTCGGCGCGGACCCAGTCGGCCGACGAGGTCGTCGAGAAGTACCTGGCGGCGCTGGGTGGCCGCCCGGCCCTGGCCAAACTCACCTCCCGCAAGGGCGTGGGCACGGTCACCATCGGCACGCCGAACGGCGACCTGCCGGGCACCATCGAGACGTATTCGAAGGCGCCGAACAAGTCGCGCGCGCTCCTCACGCTCGATCTGAGCGCGTTTGGCGCCAGCGAAATGATGACGCTCGATCAGCGCTTCGACGGCACGACCGGCTGGGCCCTCAGCCCGATGCAGGGCGACCAGCAGATCACCGGCAACCAGCTCGAAAACATGAAGAACAACTCGTTCCCGTCGCCGCTGCTCACCTACAAGGAAACCGGCACGAAGGTCGAGCTGTTGCCGCAGGAAACCGTGGGCGGCAAGACCTACATCGTCCTGCAGATCGCGCCGAAGACGGGGTCCGCGTCAAAGGCCTACATCAACCCGGCCACGTACCTGATCGAGCGGATGGTCGCGAAGGTCACGGTGCCGGATGCCGGCGAGGTCGAGCAGACCAGCGAACTGTCCGACTACCGCGTCGTTGACGGCGTGCAGGTCCCGTTCGTCGTCTTCAATTCGAGCCCCCTCCAGAGCGTCCGCATCACGCTCAAGACGGTCGAACACAACATCGCCTTGGACGATGCGATGTTTTCAGTGAAGTAGACGTTTGACGACGATCGAGCCGCCGTACCGCACGTGCGGCGAGGCGGCGGCCAGCGCGACCGCCTCCTGTTCCGACACGTCGTCAACGATGAAATAACCGCCCACGGTGGCGAGGGGACTGCCGGTTCCTTCGCCACCGAGGGAGGCCACCACGCGGCCGCCGGACGCAAGTTCGGCGCCCGTGATGCGCACCCCTCGATTGGCGATGTCACGCATCCACGCGCCGTATTCGGCCGCGCGTGAATCGCCACCGGCCGACGGCGTGGCATCGTCGGCCAACAGCAACATCCAGCGATCGGCTGACGGCGATGCCGGCGCATCCGACGCAGACTGCCAGAAGACACCGCCGGCGAACCCGGCGGCCAGGAAGAGCATGGCGGCGGCAGCCATCCGCATCGGGCCTTTCCAGCGGCCGGCCGGCTGCAGGCCTCCGGCTCTGCGCACAGCCTCGATGACGCGCCGCTCCAACTCAGGAGGCGGACTCGGGTGCTCCATGCTCCATCCTTCCCAGCCACAGGCGCAGCCGTTGCCGCGCCTCGAACAACTGACTCTTTGACGTGCCGGACGACACGCCCAGGCACAGCGCGATTTCCTCGTGTGTGAGCCCCTCGACGTCGTGCAGGAGGAAGACCTCCCGCATGCCGGCCGGCAGGCGGCCGATCGCCCGTTCGAGATCGATGTTGGCGCCCTGCATCGGCGTGATGGCCAGTGTGTGCTCGTCGAGCGCGTCAGGAGGGGCTCGCCGGCGGCGCCGCTGCTCGGCCGCACAGCGGATCAGGATGCCGATCAGCCACGTGCGAAGCGCCGACTCGAACCTGAACGTGCCGAGACGCTGGGACGCGCGCACCCACACGTCCTGCACGATCTCTTCGGCGGCATCCTGATCGCCATCGGTCAGCCGCCAGGCCATGCGGTACAACGCCGGCGTGTGCGCGCGATAGAGCGCGACAAAGCTGGCGTCATCCCGGCGCTTCAGGTACGTCCCGACGAGCGTGCGGTCATCGTCCACGCGTGTGGTCCATGAGTGTCGCAGAAGCCGCGAAAGGTTGGACGGTCCTCCAACCTTTTTTCAGAACCTCGCCACACATGGTCGGAGGCGCTGATGATGGCACGATGGACCCGGTGGGGTTGGGCAGGAGTGTTCGTGGTGGTGCTGGCGGTGACAACGACGGCCTCGTCGGAGCAGCAGCAGGCGTTTGACCGCGTCGGCTACCGCGAGGGCATTCTCATTCAACTGGGGGTGAGCAATCTGGACCGGTCGGTGGAGTTCTACCGGTCCAAACTCGGCTTTCGCGTGACCGAGCGCCGGGACGACCTCAAGTTCGTGCACCTCGACACCAACACACCCGGCGTCGAGATCGGGCTCAACGAAGTGGCGGCGCCTGAGGCGAAGGGCCCCATCCTCAACTTCACGGTGAAGGACGCCGCCGAGGCCCGCCGCCGGCTCGAAGCCGACGGTGTCCGCTTCGTTGGCGAGACCGTGACCATTCCCGGCAAGGTCGTGCTGGTGACGCTCCTGGATCCCGACGGCCACCGCCTGCGGTTCGCGGGACCGCCGCCCGCGACGCAACGCTGAAGAGCGCTGAGATTCACAACGAGGACTGGAGGCGGGCTCCCCAAACGGCAGGGGTGGCTGCCCGGCTTCGCCGGGCGCGCGTGATCGGGCGAACGGTCAGACACAAGAGCCGGCGACCAAATGATCGCTCTTGCGTCTGGCCGTTCGCCCGATCACGCCTGCCGCCAAAGGCGGCAGCCACCCCTCACGGATTCGGACAGGCATTCCTCCCAGCCCTCCAGTGCTCCATGTGAACGCTGTGGCGACCCCGTCACGCCCGGCCGGCGAACTCGCGCGTTTCGGTGTGCACTTTCACCTTCTCGCCTTCCTTGATGAACAGCGGCACACGCAGTTCCATGCCGGTCTCGAGGACCGCCAGCTTGGTCACGCTGCCGCTGCTCGTGTCGCCGCGCACGGCGCCTTCCACTGACGCCACCGTCAGTTCGACGTGCGGCGGGAACTGCACGGCAATGGGGTTGCCGTTGTACTTCTGCACCTGCACCTCGAGGTTGTCGACCAGCAGCAGGCGATCGTCGCCCAGCGTATCGTCGGTGAGCGTCAACGTCTCGAAGTTCGCCTGATCCATGAAGTGGCAGCCGTCGGCGTCCGAGTACAGGAAGGTCGCCGGCACCTTGACCAGGTCGGGCTCGGGGAATTTCTCGCCGGCCTTGAACGTCCGGTCGAACACCGCGCGCGTCAGCAGGTTGCGCATCTTGACGCGCACCAGCGTCTGACCGCCGCGGGCGGTCGGCTTGGACACTTCCACTTCCAGACAGTTGTAGGGCGCGTTTTCGTACTCGAAGTACATCTTGCGCTTGATGTCGATTGCTTCAATCAGGGCAGCCATTGCCACTATTCTACCGGCGCATGTCCTCGTCTCCCCGCATCGTCGTCATCGGCGCAGGCGCCTTTGGTGGATGGACCGCCCTGACGCTCCAGCGCCACGGCGCGCATGTAACGCTGGTCGACGCATGGGGCCCGGGACACAGCCGGGCCTCGTCGGGCGGCGACACCCGCATCATCCGGGCCACGTACGGACCTCGGCGCCTGTACACGGCGATGGCGGCCCGCGCGCTTCGCCGCTGGCGCGAGGAGGACGCCCGGTGGCACCACGGCTGCCTCCGTCCCTCCGGCGCCATCTGGATGAGCGGTGCCGATGACCGCTTTGCCATGGAGTCGGCCGCCGCGCTGGCCGACGAAGACCTGCGCGTCGAGATGCTCGACCCTGCCGAGGCGGGCCGCCGCTGGCCGCAGATCAACTTCGAGGGCATCCGGTCGGTGCTGCACGAACCCGACGCCGGCTTCCTCTACGCACGGCGCGCGTGCCTGCGCGTCGCCGAGCGGTTCGTCGCCGAGGGCGGACGCTTCCGCCAGGCCCGTCTGCGCCAGCCCTGCGATCCCGCCTCACTCGTGTTTGACGATGGGACACCGGTGGAAGCGGATGCGGTGGTGGTGGCCGCCGGCCCATGGATGGGCGCGTTGTTTCCTGACGTGCTGGGTGGCCGCATCACGGCCACACGTCAGCCGGTGCACTACTTCGGCACGCCGGCCGGCGACTCTTCGTTCCAGAGCCCGGCGCTGCCGATCTGGCTCGAGTTGGGTCCCCGCATCATGTACGGCATCCCTGGCGACGACCATCGCGGGTTCAAGATTGCCGACGACACGTCAGGGCCCGAGATCGATCCAGAGACGATGGACCGATCGATCACGCCGTCCGATATTCAGCCCGCGCGCGAGTACCTGGCGCGGCGTTTCCCGAAGCTGGCGCACGCGCCGTGGGTCGCCGGCGAAGTCTGCCAGTACGAATCGACGCCGGACTCACACTTCGTCATCGACACCCATCCGGACCACGAACATCTGTGGCTGGTCGGCGGCGGCTCCGGCCACGGTTTCAAGATGGGCCCGGTCATCGGCGAGATCGTCGCCGACGCCGTCCTCGGCCGCACCGGCCCCGATCCCGCCTTCAGCCTTCACCGGTTCGCTGAGAAGAACCTGACGGATGGGAAGTGGATGGTGTAAGTAGCGGCAGGTGGCGGCAAGTGGCGCTCCATTACTCCACCCGCAGTGACACCAGCGGGTCGACGGTCGCGCAGCGCCGCGACGGAATCCAGCAGGCGACTGTCGCCACCAGCAGCATCAGCACGGGCACACCCACAAATGCGGGCGTCTGCGACAGTTGCGCCGGCATGAAGGCGCCGACGCCGATGAAGACGATCACCCACCCGACAATCGCGCCCGCGGTGACGACGCGGAGGCTGGAGGCGACCGACTCCCAGACGAGCCGCTGCGGCGTGGCGCCCAAAGCCAGCCGGACGCCGATCTCCGTGGTGCGCAGGGTCGTGGCGTACGCCACCACCGCGTAAATGCCCGCGGCCACCAGCACAAGCAGCAGCGGCGCCAGCACGAGGAACAGCCGCGCCGGCACACGACGGAACACAAGGTTGGTATCCACGTGCTGGGTCATGGTGCGCACGTTGAAGACCGGCAGCTCGGGATCAATGAGCTGCATCGCCCGCCGGACGTCGGCGGTCTTCGTAAACTCGGCGCCTGGTCGCGTGCGCACGTGGATCTCACCGGTCGCCGGCGCGCCATCCCGATACGAGAAGTAGATCTGCGGCGCGGGCGGTTCGCCGAATGCGTTTGCGAGCGTCGTCTTTACGACGCCCACGATCGTGTGGGTGCGGGCGCGCGCGTCGAGTGAGCGGCCGACTGCGGTCTCCAGTGGCGCATCGGCGTCGATGTACCGGCGCACGAAGGCTTCATTCACGACGACCTGGGGCGGCGCTTCGGCGTCGGTCAGGGCCGCGAAGTCACGGCCCGCCAGCACCGGGATTCGCAGCGTCTCGAAGTAGCCGGGCGTGACCGTGTTCGCGTACGCCTGATCGACCTCGCCGTCGGTGCGCGCCCGGCCTTCGACGGTAAACACGCGACCCGGCAACCCGTGAATGTCGAGGGGCACCGAGGACGACACCGCGACGGCCTCGACGCCTGGAGCGGCGGAGAGTTCATCGATGAGCCGCGCCGCCAGGACACGGCCGCCGGCCTGCGCAGACGGCCGGCCACTGGCATCAAACGCCGCCAGCAGGATGCCGTCGCGCGCAAAGCCCGGATCGGTGGTGCGTGTCTCGCGGAAACTCTCGATGAACAGTCCGGCAACGACCAGCACGACCACGGCCAGGGTCACCTGCGCGGCCATCAGCGCCGACCGCAATCCGCTGCGGCCGGACGTCTTGACCGACGCTCGAAAGACGGTCTGCGGATGCAGCCGCGACAGCTGCCACGCCGGCACGGCGCCAACGATCAGCCCAGACACCACACCAAGCACAATCGCAAACACCAGGCCGCCGGCGTCGAGTTCGGTCTGAAAGCGAATGGGCAGGCCGGTCATGGGCAACACCATCAACACGCGGGTGCCCCACACGGCCAGGGCCGCGCCAATGAGGCCGGCCACCACCCCGAGCATCGTCGTCTCGGTGAGCAGGAGCGCGCGGATGCGCGCCGGCGTCGCGCCCAGCGCCAGACGAATGCTGACGTCGCGATACCGGCCGCTCGCGCGCGCAAGAATCAGGTTCGCGGTGTTGCCGCACACGGCCAGCCACAAGAGCAGCATCAAGCCCTGGAGCACGACCAGCGCGGTGGCCATCAGCCGCTGCGGCCCTCGGGGCGACTGCCAGAACGGCAGGACCTGTGCGGTGATGCCGGTGTTGGTATCGGGATAGGCGTTGGCGAGGTCGCCCATGACGGAGGCGACTTCCCTCGCCGCATCCTGTTCGCTCGCACCGGGCGCCAGGCGGCCGAGCACGGCGTACCCGCGCACGCCACGCGCGCGCAGTTCGCGCGACCCCTGCGCGATCTCCGGCGCCATGGTGGCCGGCAGGAACACGTCGAACTGCAAGCCCAGCGTGGTGCCCTGGAACGGCTCGGGTGTCACGCCGATGATGGTCAGCGGGCGGCTGTTGACGCGCAGCGTCCGGCCGACGACGTCTTCGGCGCCGGCAAAGCGCGACTGCCACAACCGGTACGAAATGAGGGCGACGGGCGACTCGCCGTCGGCCGCAAGGTCCGCAGGTTCAAGAACGCGTCCACGCACCGCGGGCACACCCAGCGCGCTGAAGTAGTTGTCGGAGACGAACACGCCGTACACGCGCTCGACCGAACCCGGATCGCCGACGTAGGTGGGCGTCATGCGCGCGGCGATCAGGTTCGTCATCGACCCGACGCGCTGGCGCAGGTCGAGATAGTCAAGCCACGACGTGCCCACATACATCGTGTCGTTCCTGGGTTCAATCAGCCGGAGCGCCGCCGCGCCATCGACGCCGGGCAGCGGCCGCAGCAGCCGTGCCTGCACCCACGAAAACACCGACGCATTGACGCCGATGCCCACCGCGAGGGACACCACGACGACAAGCGCCACGAACGGGGCCTGGCGGACTTGCCGCCAGGCCTGCTTGAGAAGGTCCGTCACTGCTTGACGCGCGTGGCGACCCAGGTGGAGTCACCCATCTCGCTCGACGTGTAGCCCTTGAGCGTACCGTCCGCCTGGACGGTCGCCTTGAGGCGGAAGGCCATGTTCGAGTCCGACGCCGGAATCGACAGCGTCAGCTCGTTCTTGGAGATCTCGCCGGTCAGCGTGAACTCCGCGCCGTGCCCGGGCGGCACCAGCACCGCCGTGAGTTTCGTGCCCTCCTGTTTGATGGTCAGCGGCATTTCAGCCGGTCCGTGAGGACCGTCCGCCATCTTGAGCACCCACTTGCCCGCCACCGAATGCGCGTCCGCCTTGTGCTGCGCCGCCACCTGCGCGCCCGTCAGCACCACCACCGCCACCGCTGCCATCGTCGTCCACACCATCAGTCGTTTCATCGGTTACTGCTCCTTAATCAGGGTTGATGCCCGCCGCCAGGCCGGCCATGCACGGACGCGATCCATTCGGTGATCGTGTCGCTCCCGCCGGCGAGGACGGTCCAGGCGAAGACCGCGACACACGCCATGGTGACGACCAGAATCAGGAAGGTTCGCGTCCGCATGACCACACCCTACCGATCGCCGGCTGAATCGGCCGTGAACGCGGCGTTCAGCTGGCGTTCAGCGTGGCGTGGGCTATAACTGCTTGAGCATGCGGGTGCTGGTGGTGGAAGACGAGGCGGCGCTGGCCCGCCAGGTCTCGGGGGCGCTCCAGGGCGCCGGGTACGCGGTGGACGAAGCCGCGGACGGCGCCCGCGCGGACTTTCTCGTCCAGACCCAGCCCTACGACGCCATCGTCCTTGACCTAGGCCTGCCGCGCATCGACGGATTGACGCTGCTCGACCGCTGGCGCAGGGCCGGCGTGGCGACGCCGGTGCTGGTGCTGACCGCGCGCGGCAGCTGGCACGAGAAGGTGCAGGGCATCGATCTGGGCGCCGACGACTACGTGGGCAAGCCCTTCCAGATTGAGGAAGTGCTGGCGCGGTTGCGCGCGCTCATCCGCCGTGCGGCCGGCCGGATGTCCGGAGAACTGAAGTGCGGCGCGGTCACCCTCGATGTGCGCACGTCCCGTGTGACCCTGGACGGCGCGCCGGTGAAGCTGACCGCGCACGAGTATCGCGTGCTCGCGTATCTCATGCATCATCAGGGACGCGTGGTGTCACAGTCCGAACTGACCGAACACATCTACTCGCAGGATTTCGACCGCGACTCCAACACGGTGGAGGTGTTCATCGCGCGGCTGCGCCGCAAGCTCGGCGCGTCCCTCATCGAAACGGTGCGGGGCCTGGGTTACCGGATGGGAGCCGCAGCGTGAAGATCGTTCGCAGCCTCCGGGGCCGCGTCGTGCTGGGGGCGGTGTTCTGGACGGCGGGCCTGTTCACCGTCACCAGCCTGATCATCATGGAAATGCTGACGCAGCGGCCGCACACGGTGGTCTTCGTGCACCGCACGCTCGGTCACACCACCCTGTTGTCGCTGCTGGCGCTGGGTCTGCTGGCGGTGGGGTTGTCGCAGGTGTCGCGTGGCGTGTCACCGGTCGCCCAGCTGCGCCACCGGCTGTCGGGCGTGCACCAGGGCCGGTCGCGCAGAGTGGAGGGGGATTTTCCGTCGGAGGTTCAACCGCTCGTCGACGATCTGAACGGCTTGCTCGCGCACCACGAATCGGCCATTGCCAAGGCGCAGGCGCGAGCCGGCGACCTCGCTCATGGCCTGAAGACGCCGTTGGCGGTGCTGGCGCAGGAGGCGGACGCCGCGCAGGTGGCCGGCCAGACCGCGCTCGCGGCGGCGATTCGTCAGCAGGTGGACCGCATGCAGCGCCAGATCGACTGGCATCTGGCGCATGCGCGCGCCGTCGCATCGGCCGCGACATCGCAGGCGCGCGCGTCGCTCAACGAGTCGGTCGAAGGCCTTGTTCGTACGCTGCATCGGATTTATGCCGACCGGTCACTGGAGTTTCACACGGCCCTTCCCGACGCACTCACGGTCCAGGTCCAGCGCCCGGACCTGGACGAGATGCTGGGCAACCTGCTTGAGAACGCGGCCAAGTGGGCTCGAGGGCGGATCGACATCTCGGCCACGGTTGCCGAGGCAGCCGTCACGATCCGGATTGATGACGATGGGCCGGGCATTCCGGAGTCGCGCCGCATCGATGTGTTGTCGCGTGGAGTGCGGGCCGACGAAACGGCGCCGGGCTTCGGGTTCGGCCTGGCCATCGTGCGGGACCTGGCCGAGGTGTATGGCGGCACTATCCGCCTCGACGCCTCGCCTTCGGGCGGCACTCGCGCAGAGTTGACGCTGCCGTCGCCGCGCGTCAATCCCTGAGCGCGCGCAGCGGATCGAGCCGGACCACACTGCGGGCGGCCAGCAGGGCCGCCGAGGCGCCCGCGGCCAGCAACACGAAGCCGGCGGCCAGGCTGAACGTCCACGACGCGTCGGCCACCTCCGGGATCGCCGCGGCCAGCGCGCGGCTCACCAACAGCGACACCACAGCCCCGGCCACGAGACCGCCGGCAACGGCCGACACGCTGGTCGCCGCTGACGTCCACCACACGCCAAGAGGCGACCCGCCAAGCGCCAGGCGCACGCCTACCTCGCGCCGCTGCTCCTTCACCGTGCGACTGGTGACGGCGTACGTGCCAAGTGTCGCCAGCAGCAATCCAATGAGACCGCAGACGGCGATGAGCGCCGCACGGAAACGTTGCTGCCCGAGGGAATCAAAGAGAAAACTCTCGAGCAACACGATGTTCGACAACGGCTGCAGCGGGTCAACCTCGCGCAGGGCCTGCCGCAGCGCCGGCACGACCGCACCGGCGTCGCCGGCTGCCTTGACGACGAGTCCGACCGACGTCGCCGGGCTGCTGCCTTGGTAATACGGCGTGTACAACGTGTCGGCCGGCGCCAGACCGAGGCCCACATCGCGCACATCACCGGCCACGCCCACCACCTCGATCCAGTTGATGACGCCGTTGGACAGATTCCGGCGCACGCGTCGCCCCAGCCACCGGCCGTCGGGCCACTGCCGTTGCGCGTACCCGCGGCTGACGATGGCCACGAGCGGCGTATCGATCCAGTCCTGGCGTGTGAAGTCACGGCCTTCGACAAGGGGAATCCCCATGGCGGCGAAGTAGCCGGGTGAGATGCGGCGGTACTGGACGGACTCGAACTCGCCCTCCGGCAGGCTTTGATGTTCGGCGCGAATACCGGTGGTCACGAATCCGCCAGGGGTGAAGGGGTTGAGCGTCGTGCCCGCTTGGACGACGCCGGGAATCGCTTTGACCCGTTCGAGAATCCGGTCGACGATGAGGGCGCGATCGACGGGAGCGGGATAAATGTGGCCGGGCAGCCGCAGTTGCGCGGTCACGACCGCGCTGGGATCAAATCCCGGCGGCGCCTGTGCGCTGTCGCGGAGCGTGGTGGCGACAAGCGCACTGGCCGACAACAACACGACGCCGAGCGTTGCCTGGGCGAAGACCAGCGCCGTGCGCACACGGCGCGCCGCCGGTGAACCGGTCGCGCGTGTCGCCGCCGGCGCCACGGCCAGCGCCAGTTCGCCGCCGGTCTGCCGCCACACCGGCAACACGACGGCCACCAGCAGCACGGCGAGCGCCGACGCCATGGCCGTCGCAACCACGCGCCAGTCCAACACCGGGTCAAGACCCGCCGTGGCGCTGGTGGGATCGAGGCGCAGCAGCGTCTGCGCCAGCCACATCCCGCCGACGACGCCCAGTCCTCCGCCCGCGACGGCAGTCAGGACGGCTCGGCGCACCTCGGGCCGCAGCAGGGCAAGACGCGAGCCCCCCAACGCGGCCCTGATGGCGAAGTCCTGCCGCCGCGCCGCCACGTCGGCAAGCGTGAGATTGGCCAGGTTCGCCATGGCGATCAGCGCCAGGCCTGCCACCGCGACCAGCAACATGATCATCGCCGGCCGTCTCGCGCCGTACTGCGCGCTGCGCAGATCGATCACGCCAACCGATGTCGTGTTGAGCAGCGCCGGTGCTTCAGCCTGGAACGTGGCCATGGTTTGCGCCAGCTGCGACCGCGCCTGCTCGACGGAGGCTCCCGCGCGCAAGCGGCCGATGCCGCGGATGGCCGAGAACGCGACGAAGTCTTCCGGACGCCGCAACGACAGCGGCGTCCACAGTGTCGACACGGTGAACTCCGGCTGGAAATCAGGTGACGTCACGCCAACGATCGCGTGCGCTTCGCGGTCGACCACCAGCGTGCGGCCGATGACGTTCGGGTCGCCGCCGAACCGGCGCTGCCACAACACATGGCTCAGCACCACCACCTGTGCGCCGGACTGCACATCCTCGTGGGAAATCAGGCGACCCAAGTGTGGCCGCGCCCCCAGCAGATCGAAGAAGCCGCCCGACACCCGGCCGCCCGGTTCGCTGTCGGCCGACGCCTCATCGGCGATGGCGCGCTCGAGCACCCAGATGCCCTCGAACGCCTCGAGCGCATCCTGCCGCTCCTGCAGGCGCTGGAACACGAGGGGATACAAGCCGGTCGCGCGACTGAACTCCGTCGTGCCGGACGGCTGCATGTAGACGCGGGTGAGCCGGTCACCTTCGGGGAACGGCAACGGCCGCAGCAGCGTGATGTTCGCCACCGCGAACACCGCCGATCCGGCTGCCACCACGATGGCCACGGTCAGGAGTCTCGCCAGGAACATACCCGACTCTACGGCGTGGACCGCCGAAGGCACCGGGACAGTTCCTCCGATCGGCGATGAGATCAGGACAGATCGCGCACGATGCCGGCGATCGCGTGAATCGCCGGTTTGAGCACCGCGAATGGATGACCGCAAGCGATGCGAATGCAGTCGCGATACAACTGATTGGGCGAGAAGACCACGCCGGGCAGAATCTCGATGCCTTTCGCCAGCGCGCGCTGCCGCACCTGCACGCCGTCGATGCCGTCGGGCAGCTGAATCCACAACACGTAGCCGCCTTCGGGCCAGTTCACGCGTGTGCCTTGCGGAAACGTGCGCAACACTTCGCGGCGCGCTTCACTCACCAGATCGCGCAGCGTGGTGCGCAGGCGCTTGAGGTGTTTCTCGAAACCGCCTGATTCGAGGAAGTCGGCGATCGCGAGTTGCGGCAGCCCGGCCATCGCCACACTGGTGATGGACTTCAGGCGCAGGATTTCATCGCGCCAGCGCCCGGCATGTGACCACCCGAGGTTGAAACCTGGCGCCACGTGATGCGCCAACGATCCGCAGTGCAACACGATGCCCGTGGGATCGTACGACTTGAGCGAGCGCGGTCTGGCGCCGGAGAACAGCAGATCGCCGAACACGTCGCCCTCGATGATGGGCACGTTGTGCGCGGCGGCCCAGCGGACGATCTCGATCTTGCGCGCATCGGCCACGCAATCGCCGAGTGGATTGTGACAGGTGACCTCAATCATCAACGCGGCGATGCGATGGTGCAGGGCGGCGCGCGTGAGCAGGTCGAGGTCGATGCCGCCTTCCGGCGCGCGGGGAATCTCGACCGCGTGCAGGTGATTGGCCTCCAGCGCCTCGAGCATCTCGTAACAGCCGGGGCTTTCCACGGCAACGACATCGCCCGGCTTCGTGACGGCGCGCAGGCTCAGGTTGAGCGCTTCGGTCGACCCGGCCGTGACGATCACTTCGTCCGGCGAGCAGGACGCGCCCTGCCGGAAGATGAGCCGCGCCAACTGGCGGCGCAGGTGCAGATTGCCGCGCGGGTCTTCGAAGTGCACGGCGGTTTCGTTGAAGGCGGACAGCGCGACACGGACGGAGCGGTTGAGCGCCGCCGTGGGCAACAGCGGCGCGGCAACGGTGGCCGGCCCCAGCGGGATCAACGTGCCGGACACTTCCTTGCGGCCGCCGAGCGCCGTGACCTGGACGGCGACGGGTCCTTGCAGTTCCGGCGTTCGCGGCACCGGCGCCGGGTCGGGCGGCGGCGTGCGGCTGACGTAATACCCGGACTTGGGCCGGGCGTGGACGTATCCCTGGCGTTCGAGCCAGAGATAACAGCCGACGGCCGTAGCCGCCGAGACCTGGTGGTCGGCGCGCAGTTGGCGGACGGACGGTAGCCGGTCGCCAACGCGGAGGACACCGGCGCGGAGCTGGCGTTCGAACTGACGGGCCAGCGCAAGATACTTGGGGCACGCCTTGGGCACAGCCCCAGCGCGCGTCGTGTGCATGATGGCCACACTGTACCGGATTCCGGACGCGGCGTGATGCATACAGCCGCCGTGACGGCTACCGGTACAGACGCGGGGTTGGTCAGTCGGCGCGCAGCGCCTGCGTGGGATCGACCGAAGCCGCACGTTTTGCCGGAATAGCGGCCGAAGCCGCCGCGCTGACGACCAGCACGCCGACAGCCGCCGCCAGAATCGCCGGTTCCCGGGTGGTCACGCCGTACAGCTGCGCGGCGATCGCGCCGGCCGACCACCACGCCACCGGGATGCCCACGGCCAGGCCAATCGTCGTCTGCACCAGGGCGCCCCGAACCACCTCGCGGACGACCCGCGTGCGGTCCGCGCCCAGCGCCATGCGAACACCAATCTCGCGCCGCCGTCGCGCGACGTCGTACGCCGTGACGGCGTACAGCCCCAGCGTCGCCAGTCCGAGCGCAAGCACCCCGTACGCCGACGTGAGACGCGACAGCAGGCGGTTCATCCGGAAGTTGCCGGCCACCTGTGCGTCCATCGCCATCAGGCGGACCAGCGTCAGATTCGGATCCACCTGCGCCAGCGTCCGCCGCAATTCACCATCGAGCACGGCGGTGGGCCCGCCAGTGCGCAGCACCAGCATGCGCATGAGCGTGGAACGCGCCTGCGTGCTCGCGCCTTCGGGACCGTATTCGACGAGTTGGAAATCGGGCAGGAAGATCATCGGCCGCGTCGCCAGATGCGCGTTGGAGAACTTCACGTCTTCGCTCACGCCCACGATCTCGTAGTCGCGTCCGCGGTTCGCGCCCAGCCCGACCCGCCGCCCGATGGGGTTCTCGTCCTTGAAGAACCGCTCGACGAACGTCTGATTCACCACCGCCACTCTGGGCGCGGAAGGATGATCGGCCGGCGTGAAGCCACGGCCGCGGACGATGCGATTGCCGACGACATCGAAGAAATTGAGGGCCACGCGATTCCACGAGGAGTTGAGCGGCTGGTCAGGCGGCGCCTCGATGCCGTCGATGCCAATCGTGCCCGACCAGTTGTTGCCTTCCATCGGGGTGTACAGGGCGTAGGTCATCTCCATCACGCCCGGCACCTGCGACAGGCGCTCGTTCAGTGTTCTGAACAGCGTGGTCAATCTCGGCACGTCGCCGGCATACGCCGCCGGAATGTCGAGTCGCGCGACCATGCGGCCCTCGGGGTCGAACCCCAGGTGTTGTGACTCGAGCAGCCGCAGACTTTGCGTCAGCAGGCCCGCCCCGACCAGCAGCACAAAGGACAACGCCACCTGCGCCACGACCAGCGCGCGGCGCGGCACGACGGACTTGTCGCCGCCGCCCCGGCCGGCGCCACGCAGCGCATCCATCGGCGGCACACGGGCCATCGCCAGCGCCGGCGCGGTCGCAAACAACGCGCCGGTCACGAGCGCCAGCAGCGCGGCAAACCCCAGCACGGCCGGCGACGGGGTCAGATCCACCGGCATCATGGTGGCGGCGGGAAACGCAAGCGCAACGATCACACGCGTCGCGCCGGAGGCCAGCGCGACGCCGGCGGCCGCGCCGATGAAGGCCAACGCGACGCCTTCGATCAGGGACTGCCGCACCAGCCGCCACGCCGACGCGCCGAGCGCCACGCGGATGGCCGCCTGGCCGCGGTCGGCGCGCGCGAGCAGCAGGTTCGCCAGATTCGCGGCCGCCACCAGCAGCACGAAGCCCGACATGACGAACAGGATCATCAGCTGCTGCTGGAACCCGAAACGCATCAGTTCAACGCCGGCTTCCGCCGACACGGCGGGTACGACCGCCCGCGACACGCGCTCGCGTGAATCTTCCGCGATGAACGACTGCGACAACAGCCACTGCCGATGCAGGTTCGTCGCCGTCGTCTCCACCGAGGCGCGCGACTGGCCCGGCGCGAGGCGGCCGATGATGCGCAGCCAGTCGGTGTTGGCGCGCCCAACGAGGGATCCGCTGGTGCGCATCGCCGGTTCCTGGCCGATCGGCAGCCACAGATCGGCCGGGTCAGGCCGCCGGGTCTCACCGAAGAACGCCGGCTCGGCAACGCCGGCCAGCGTCATGGTCATGCCGCCCACGACAAACGGCGCGCCGATGACCGCGGGGTCGGCGCCATAGCGGTCGCGCCACAGTCGATGGCTGATGACGAACACCGGCGCGGCGTCCGCGCGATCGTCGGCCGGCTCCAGCAGCCGGCCGGTCGCCGCCGTCACGCCAAGCGTCTGGAAGTAGGTGCCGGTGACGTATTGCGCGTTGATGGAATCGGACTGGTCGACGCCGACACGGCGCACGGCCGTGGCCAGGCTGTTGGCCTGAAACGCCGTGATCGACTGAAACTGCGGCAGTCCGTCGCGCAGGTGTTCGAAACCGCGAAACGAGAAGAGGGAGTAACGGTCCTGCAGGCCGGAGTTGACGCAACAGTTGTTGTCGTCACCCAGCCGAACCAGTTCCTGCGGCGCGCGGACCGGCAACGGCTGGTAGGTGATGCCGTAGACGAGTGTGAAGATCGCGATGTTGGCGCCCAGCCCCAGCGCCAGAGTCAACGCGGCCACCGCCGTGAACCCGGGCCGCTGCCGCAGCCGGCGGCCGGCAAACCGGAGATCGTCGAACCATGCGCCCATCAATCCCTCCCGGACCGTCTGCTTGGACGGGAGGCTGTGCGACCCGGTTGCTCAGGCGTTGATCTGTTGGTACGGCACTTCGCGGTACGGCGGCAGGCCGGCCAGGCGCACGATTTCGTCGAGGCCGGACCGGTCGTGGAACTCCTTGCCGTCGCGGTCGATTACCACCGTGTTCGGGTACCGGGGCGCGAGGCGGCGGAACTCGGCATCGATCAACCGGAACCGGGCCACCATCTGCTCCGCGCTTTCGTGCGGCCGCGCGCGCAGGCGGATGTGTTTCTCGATGGTGTCGGAACTGGACGTCAGCACGATCGTGCGATCGGGATTCCAGTGATCACCGATCGCGAGCACGCGTCGAATCGCGTCGTGCGCCTCGACCGGATACTCGGCCATGTGCGCCTCGAGCGTGATGCGCGCGCCCTCGAAGAAGATCACCTTGTCGGCGTGGTCGTGCGTCGCGGCGTCGCGGTAGTTGGCGTCGTAGATCTCGCCGAAGTACAACGTGACGCCCACGGGATTGCGGCCGGCTTCGATGTCGGCCAGCACGCGCGGATCCCACACGCCCTTCTCGCCTTCGCCGTAGGAACCATGGTGATACAGGTCGGCCAGCTGCCGCACCAGCGTGCTCTTGCCAACGCCGGGCCCGCCGACGATTGCGACTTTCATGTCGAACGAATCCTAACCGGAATTGATCACAGCGAGAAGCGGAGGGCTGGGAGGAGAGTCCTTCATGGTGTACTCGGTCTGACGCCAGGCAACACCAGAGCCACCAATCCCAGTGCGGGCAGCCATGCGCACCAGCGGAACACCGTCACGATGCCGACCGCGTCGGCGGCCCAGCCCAGCACCGCGGCGCCGAGGCCGGCGACGCCGAACGCGAAGCCGAAGAAGAGGCCCGACACGAGGCCCACGCGCGTGGGCACCAGCTCCTGCGCGTAGACGATGATCGCCGAAAACGCCGACGAGAGGACGAGCCCGATGATGAGGCTGAGCACGGTCGTCCAGGCGAGCGACAGGTGCGGCAGCGCCACGGCAAACGGCAGGATGCCGACAATCGATCCCAGGATGACCGGCTTGCGGCCGATGCGATCGCCCACCGGCCCGCCGATGAACGTGCCGGCCGCCACCGCCGCCAGAAATCCGAACAGGTGATACTGAGCCTGCGCCGGCGAGATGCCGAAGCGCTCGATCAGGAAGAACATGAAATAGCTGACGAAACTCGAGACGTACACGTACTTCGAGAACACCAGCGTCAGCAGCACGATCAGCAGCCAGCGCACACGAGCCGCCGGCAACGCGCCGTGAGTCGACACCGGACGATGGGCGCGCTGGCGTTCGAGGCCCGCCGTCCAGTACCAGCGGCCGACGCGCCACAACAGCACGATGCCGGCCAGCGCGACCAGTGTGAACCAGCCAACGGCGGCCTGCCCCACTGGCAGGATGACCAGCGCCGCCATCAGCGGCCCCAGCGACGTCCCGAAGTTGCCGCCGGTCTGGAACAACGACTGCGCGAAGCCATGGCGGCCGCCCGACGCCAGGCGCGCGATGCGCGACGACTCGGGATGAAAGATGGACGACCCGATGCCCACCAGCGCCGCCGCAACCAGCAACCCGCCGTACGCGTCGGCCGTGGCCAGCAGCGCCAGCCCGGCCAGCGTGAACGTCATCCCGATCGGCAACGAGTACGGATGCGGCCGCGTGTCGGTGTACAACCCCACGAACGGTTGCAGCAGCGACGAGGTCACCTGGTTGGTGAAGGTGATCATTCCGATCTGCCAGAAATCGAGGTTGAAGCCCGACTTGAGCATCGGGTACAACGCCGGCAGAATCGACTGCAGCAGGTCGTTGATCAGGTGACTGACCGACAACGCGGCCAGCACCGGCACCGCCGTGCGTGTCCCGGGACTCACGCCCGTGACAGCTTTCTCCCCAGCTTCACGACGATGTCGTATTCGGCCTTGGTGACCGGCTGCACCGAGAGGCGGCTGCCCTTCTGCACCACCTTCATCTGTTCAAGCCCGGGCGTCGCCTTGATCGTCTCGAGCGGCAACGTCCCGTGGAAGTTCTCGACGAACTCGAGGTCAACCATGTACCAGAGCGGCTTGGCGGGGGTGCTGGCGGCGTCGTAGTACTTGTGACCCTTCTTCCACGCGAACTGATCCGGATAGCCCGCCCGGCAGATGCGGGCCAGGCCGGTCACGCCGGAGGGATCGGCGTTCGACGCGTAAAACAGCACATCGTCGCCCACCTGCATCTGGTCGCGCATGAAGTTGCGCGCCTGGTAGTTGCGGACGCCCTCCCAGCTCGTGGTACCGTCGCGCTCCAGATCGTCAATCGTGTACGCTGCCGGTTCGCATTTCATCAGCCAATACCGCTTCGCCATGACGACAAGGATAACTGGGAATATCAGCGCCACACGCCTGGGGGCGCCTGACGCGTCACGCGCGCTGCTGATGCTGCACGGCATCTACGGCCGCGGGCGCAACTGGCAGGGCATCGCCAAGGCCGTGCTGGCGGCGCGGCCCGATTACGCCTGCTGGCTCATCGACCTGCCGCACCATGGTGAGTCGCCCGCAGGCCGGCACGGCGATACGGTCCTTGGCCTGGCCGAGGACCTCGACGACTGGACGACCGGCGCCGGCATTCACGCCGATGCCGTGCTGGGCCACTCGTACGGCGGCAAGGTGGCGCTGGCCTGGGCCGACCGGCATCGCGACCAGCCATTGCAGGTCTGGGTAATCGACTCGACGCCCGCGCCGCGCGAGCCTGGCGGGTCGGCCTACGACATGCTGCAGCTCATCCGACGGCTGCCCGGGACGTTCGCCACCCGGGAGGAGGCGGCCGCGGCACTGATGGCCGGCGGGTATTCGCGCGGCGTGGCCGTCTGGATGACCACCAACCTGGCGCGCCAGGGCGATCGCTTCACCTGGCAGCTCGACTTCGACGTAATGCAGCGGCTCCTGGACGACTTCTTCAACACCGACCTCTGGCCGGTCATCACCCACCGCGCGCCCGGGCATGACCTGCACTTTCTGAAGGCCTCGACGTCCAGCGCGATGTCGGACGAAGCCGCCGCGCGGCTGGAACATCTGGCCGACCCGCAGGTCCACCTGCACCGGCGCGACGGCTCCCACTGGATTCACAGCGAACAGCCCCAGGTCGTCATCGACCTGTTGTTGGCCCACCTTCCCTGACCTGGCGCCCCGTCACGGGGCTAGACTGGGGGTATGACGACGGCCGCTCAGGCGCCGGTCTTCATTGCCCGCGACCTGACGAAGGTCTACCCCATGGGTGAAGTCACCGTGCAGGCCTTGCGCGGCGTGGATTTCGAACTCTATCCCGGTGAATTCGTGGTGTTGCTCGGCCCGTCGGGCAGCGGCAAGTCAACGCTGCTCAACATCCTGGGTGGTCTCGACGTGCCCACCAGCGGGCACGTGGTGTATCGCGATCACGACCTGACGGTGGCGGGTGAGGCCGCGTTGACCGAATACCGGCGCGATCATGTGGGATTCGTGTTCCAGTTCTACAACCTCATTCCCTCACTGACCGCCCGTGAGAACGTGGCGCTGGTGACTGAGATCTCGACCAACCCGATGTCACCCGATCGCGCGCTGGAACTGGTGGGCCTGGGCCCGCGCAAGGATCACTTTCCGTCGCAGTTGTCAGGCGGTGAGCAGCAGCGCGTGGCCATTGCGCGCGCGATTGCCAAACAGCCGGACGTCCTGCTGTGCGACGAACCCACAGGCGCCCTCGACATCACGACCGGCGTGGTGGTGCTGGATGCGATCGCGCGCGTGAACCAGGAACTGGGCACGGCCACCGTGGTCATCACCCACAACGCGGCCATTGCGGGCATGGCCGATCGGGTGGTGCGCCTGGCGGACGGGAAGATCAGCGGCGTGGAGCGGCGCACGCACAAGATTCGCGCGTCCGAGTTGTCGTGGTGAGGCCCCGGCGATGACGGCGCTCAATCGCAAACTTCTCAGGGACGTCTGGGAGATGCGCAGTCAGGCCGTCGCCATCGGCCTGGTGATGGCGGCCGGCGTGGCGATGTACGTCGCGTACCTGTCCAACTTCGATTCCCTCCGCACGACCGTTGACACGTACTACGAGCGGCAGCGTTTTGCGGACGTCTTTGCCTCGCTCAAGCGCGCGCCGCAGCGCGCGGCCGACCGCCTTGCCGCCATCCCCGGTGTGGAGGTCGTCGAGACCCGCGTCATCGTGGGTGTCACGCTCGACGTGGTCGGCATGGACGAACCCGCGTCGGGTCTGCTGGTCTCGGTACCCGGCGACAGCCGGCCGCTGCTCAACGACGTGTTCCTGCGGCGCGGCCGCTGGCCCGACCCGACGCGGCCGGATGAAGTGCTGGCCAGCGAGGCGTTTTGTACCGCGCACGGGTTCGAACCCGGCGCGGAGATCGGCGCGATCATCAACGGCCGCCGTCGCACCCTGCGGATCGTCGGCATCGCGCTGTCACCCGAGTACGTCTACTCGATCCCGCCGGGCGAAATGATCCCTGACGATCGGCGCTACGGCGTCTTCTGGATGGAGCACCGCGCGCTGGCCGCGGCGTACAACATGGAAGGCGGCTTCAACCATGTGTCGCTGGCGCTGACGGCCGACGCGGTGCCGGCCGAGGTGCGCGCCGCCGTCGATCGGGAGCTGGACTCGTACGGCGGCCTCGGCGCGGTGTTGCGCGATCGTCAGTTCTCCGCGTGGATGCTCGAGAACGAGCTGAATCAACTGCAGACGTTCGGCTTCCTCGTGCCGCTGATCTTCCTCGGAGTGGCGGCGTTCATCCTCAACATCGCGATGGCCCGCGCCCTGGCATTGCAGCGGCCGCAAATCGCCGCGCTCAAGGCGCTCGGGTACTCCAACGGACAACTGGGGTGGCATTACCTGAAGTGGGCGCTCATCATCGCGCTGGCCGGCGCGGCCGCCGGGGTCGGGGCCGGCGCCTGGCTGGGCGCCGCCATGATCGACCTGTACAATCAGTACTTCCGCTTCCCGGCGCTGCTCTATCAACTGTCGGGCCGCGTCATCCTTGGCGCGGCCGCGATCAGTCTGGCCGCCGCCGCCCTGGGCGCGCGATCCGCGGTGGTCCGCGCGGTTCGTGTGCCGCCCGCTGAAGCGATGCGGCCGGAATCGCCGGCGCGGTACCGCCGCAGCCTGGTCGAACGCGCCGGACTGAGCCGCCGCCTGCGGCCCACGGCCCGCATGGTCCTGCGCACGATCGAACGCCAGCCCTTCCGTACACTGGCCTCGGTCACCGGCATCGCACTGGCCGGCGCCGTGTTGTTCGTTGGTTTCGTGATGATCGATGCCATCACCGCACTGGTCGACACCGAGTTCACCGTGCGCATGCGGCAGGACGTCACCGTGACGTTCGTGGAACCGCGGTCGGGCGACGCCGTCCATGCCCTCTCGCGGCTGCCGGGCGTGTTGCAGCTTGAACCGTATCGCACCATCCCCGCGCGTCTGCGCGCGGGCCATCATGAACGCACGGTCTCGATCTCGGGCACACAGGCGGACGGGTCGCTCAGCCGCGTCGTGGATCAACAGGGGCACGCCTTCGACCTGCCGGCCACCGGCCTGCTGCTCTCCCGCGTGCTGGCCGACGCGTTGCAGGTCGCGCCCGGCTCGACGGTCGGCGTCGAGGTCCTCGAAGGCCGTCGTCCCGTCACCACCCTGACCGTGGGCGCCGTCGTCGACGACAACCTCGGCCTGCAGGCGTATCTGCCGGTCGACGAAGTCCGCGCGTTGATGCGCGAAGGCGACACGATGTCGGGCGCGTACCTGCTGGTCGACGATGCGGAGATTGGGACGCTGCAGGCGCGCCTGAAACTGGTGCCGACGGTGGCCGGCGTGGCGCTCACCGAGGCCATGCGTCGCAGCTTCCGCGAAACCATGGCCGAGAATCTGTCGGTCCAGATCGGCATCAACGTCATCTTCGCCGGCATCATCGCGTTCGGCGTCGTCTACAACGCCGCCCGGATCTCGCTCTCCGAACGCAGCCGCGAACTGGCGAGCCTGCGGGTGCTCGGATTCACGCGGCGGGAAATCTCGATGATCCTGCTCGGCGAACTGGCCGTGGTGACGCTGCTCGCGCTGCCGCTTGGCGCCGTCATCGGTTACGGCCTTGCGCTGGTCGTCATCGGCAGCATCACCAGCGAGGTGTTCCGGGTTCCCCTGGTCGTGCGGCCGGGGATGGTGGCCTGGACGTGGCTGGTGATCATCGCGGCCGCGGCCCTGTCGAGCCTCGTGGTGCGGCGACGGCTGGATCGGCTCGACCTGGTGGCGGTGCTCAAGACACGGGAGTGACCATGAAGCGATGGACGCGATATGGATGGTGGATCGCCGGCGCCGGTCTGGTGGCCGTGTTGCTCGTGATTGCCCTGCGCCCCGATGTCGTCAGCGTCGACGTCGCCGAGGTCGCGCGCGGTCCGATGCGCGTGACGATCGACGAGGAGGGGGAAACGCGGATCCGGCGGCGGTATGTCGTGTCGGCGCCGGTGACCGGCCGGGTCGAGCGCATCGACCTCGAACCCGGCGACCGGGTCGTCGGGGGACAGACGGTCGTCGCGCGTGTGCGCGCCGAAACCCCGCCGCTGCTCGACGCCCGCACGCGCGACGAACTGGAGGCCGCGCGCGCCGCGGCCAGCGCGGCGCTGGGACAGGCCCGCGCCGAGGAACAACGCGCCAAGGCCTCACTGGATCTCGCGCAGAAGGAACTCGCGCGCGAACGCGAGCTCGATCGCTCCGGTCTCACCAGCCGGCAAGCCGTCGAGCAGCGGGACACGGCCGTGCGGACCGCCGACGAGGCCGCCCGCGCCGCCACGTACGGCGTGGCCACGGCCTCGGCGGAGCTGCGGCGCGTCGAATCACGGCTCCGTCCGCAGAGCCTCAACGCGGACGGCCGGGTGTTCCCGGTGCTCGCTCCGGTCACCGGCGTCGTGTTGCGGCGATTGCGGGAAAGCGAGGCGATGGTGGCGGCCGGAACGCCGCTGGTCGAAGTGGGTGACCCGAACGATCTGGAGGTGGTGGCCGATCTGCTGTCGACCGATGCGGTCCAGGTGACCGCCGGCGCCGCGGTGCGTCTCGAGCGCTGGGGCGGCGATCCGGTGCTGACCGGGCGCGTGCGACGCGTCGAACCGTCCGGCTTCATGAAGGTGTCGGCGCTCGGTGTCGAAGAACAACGCGTCAACGTCGTCATCGACCTGGACGATCCAGGGGCGGCGGCCGCGCGGCTGGGCGACGGCTTTCGCACGGAGGTCCGGATCGTGACGTGGGAGAGCCCTGATGTGGTCCAGGTGCCGGTCGGCGCCCTGTTCCGGCGCGGCGATCAGTGGACGGTGTATGTGTTTGCCGGCGGGACGGCCGCGCTCCGGCCCGTGACCGTCGGCCACCGGAATGGCCAGTCGGCGGAAGTGACCGATGGGCTGACCCCGGGCGATGTCGTCATTCTGCATCCGCCGGATACGCTGACCGATGGAGCGCGCGTCGCGCGGCGCTGACCGCTGCGGTATCATCGCGACGCACGCATGCCGGATTCTTCACGCACGCTGCCGACCCTGGGCATCATCGGCGGCGGTCAATTGGCCAAGATGACCGCCCAGGCGGCGTTGCAGCTCGGCTGTCACACCGCGGTGGTCGAGAAACACGCGCACGCGCCGGCCGCCAGCGTGGCCACCCACTTCGCCACCGGCGACTGGAGCGATCCTCAGGTTCTCTTGGCGCTCGCGGCACAGGCTGACGTGGTCACGCTTGAAAACGAGTTCGTGCCGGCCGACGCGCTGAAGGTACTCGAGGACGCGGGGGTGGCGCTGTTTCCGTCTGCCGCAACGGTCGCGGTGGTGCAGGACAAGTTCCTGCAGAAGTCCCGGCTGGCGGAGGCCGGGTTGCCCGTGGCGGCCTTCGTGGCGACGGCTGATCCCGACGCGGTCGCGGCGGCCGGCGCCCGGCTTGGCTGGCCGCTCGTGCTCAAGGCGCGGAGGGACGGCTACGACGGCAAGGGCAATGCCACCGTGCGCGGGCCTGAAGACATCGCCGGCGCGTGGCGCACGTTGGGTGGCGACCAGGGCCGCGCGCTGTACGTCGAGGCCTGGTGCCCCTTCGAACGCGAACTCGCCATCATCGTCACGCGCGGCCGGGATGGACGGTCGGTCGTGTATCCGGTGGTGGAAACCGTCCAGCGCAACCACATCTGCCACATCGTGCGCGCCCCGGGTCCGGTGGATGACGCTGTGGCCGCCCGCGTGCGAACCGTGGCGCAGCAGGCGCTCGACGCCGTCGGCGCCGTGGGCACGTTCGGTGTCGAGTGTTTCCAGACCGCCTCAGGCGAGGTGCTGATCAACGAACTGGCCCCGCGCGTGCACAACTCCGGGCATTACACGATTGAAGCGTGCGCGTGTTCGCAGTTCGAGAACCACGTGCGCGCGGTCATGGGCTGGCCGCTCGGATCGCCCGCGATGCGCGAACCCGCCGCGGTGATGGTCAACCTGCTGGGTGACGCGCCCGGATCGGGCTGGCCGTCCGGCATGGCCGATGCGCTGCAGGTGGAGGGCGTGGCCGTGCACGTGTACGGCAAGGCTCAGAGCGCGACAGGGCGGAAGATGGGACACGTCACGGCGCTCGGGCGCACCGTGGCGGACGCGGAAGCGGCGGCCCTGCAGGCGGCAGGCCGGCTCACGTTTGGAGTGAAGGCATGAAGAAGACGGGGAAGACGGCCAAGGCCAGCCCGCTGGTGGCCGTCATCATGGGCAGCGACTCCGACTGGCCGACGCTCGAACCGGCCGTCAAGGCGTGTGAGGAGTTCGGCGTCCCCGTGGTCGCCAGGGTCGTCTCGGCGCATCGCACGCCGCTCGACATGATGCGGTTTGCGCGCACCGCGCACACCAAGGGGATTCGCGTCATCATCGCCGGGGCCGGTGGCGCCGCGCACCTGCCCGGCATGGTCGCCAGCCTCACGCCGCTGCCGGTCATCGGCGTGCCGGTCGAAAGCAAGGCGCTCAAGGGTCTCGATTCCCTGCTGTCGATCGTGCAGATGCCCGCGGGCATCCCGGTCGCGACCGTCGCCATCGGCAACGGCCGCAACGCCGGCCTGCTGGCCGTGCAGATCCTGGGGCTTGGGGATGGCCGCTTGCGCGATCGGATCATCGCCTTCCGCGCCTCGATGGCGCGGGAATCACGAGGCAAGACCAGGCGCCTGGGCTCACGCGGGCGCTGATCGGGCGGCCGCCTCGCCCAGTCAGCGGACGACCATGCGCGGGTCGGCCCACAGCGCGACGGCATCCGAGTCGGCTCCGGCCGGCGCGGTGTTGAAGATCACGCTGGCCTGCTGGCCGGCGTAGGCGCTGAGATCGATCGTGACCGGCACCCATGCCCGGTCGGCCGGCGTCGTCTGTGGATTGACCACCCGGGTCACCAGTTCGTCGTACCGCCCCTCCGCCGACAGGCCAATCCGGAACAGGATGCCGTCTCCCTGAGCGGCGGCGTTTGTGGTGTCCACGCCGATGTGCGCCTCAATCCACGCATGCCTGGGCACGGTCAGGTCCCAGGCAATCCGGCTGGGGCCCTTGGCGGCGATCACCGGGTACGTGGTGTTCGCCAAGGTCGCCGTTCGCGAGGTGAAGACCTCCTTGGAGGGCCGCCACAACGACGCCTGGTCGAACTGTCCGGCGAATGCGATCACCAGGCCCGGTTCGCCGGCCTGCCAGCGTTGCCAGCCGAAGAGCACGACGACCCCGACGCCAACACCAAGAACGAACCAGCGTAGCCACGCCATGGCCAGTCATCATACGATGCTGCGCGCATGCCCTGGTTGGTTCCCCTGCTCGTTGCGTTGCTGGTGCTGTCGGGATTCTGCGGCCTGGTCTATCAGGTCCTGTGGCTGCGACTGCTCTCGCTCACGTTTGGCGTGACGGTGTACGCCGCGGCCGCGGTGCTGGCGAGCTTCATGGGCGGCCTGGCGCTGGGCAGCGTCGTGGCCGGACGCCTGGCCGACCGCACGACTCGGCCCCTGCGCCTGTTCGGGGCGATTGAGATCGGCATCGGCGTGTGCGCCGCGTTGTCGCCCGTCATTCTGGGCGGACTGCAGAGCCTCGTGGTCATGGCGTCGCCGCTGTTGCCTGAATCGGTCGCGCTCGGCACGGTGATCCGGATGATCATGGCGGCGCTGGTCCTCATCGTGCCGACGACGCTCATGGGCGCGACGATGCCGGTGGTGATGCGCTCATCACTGGCCAGCGTCGAAGGCCTGGGCACACGCGCCAGCCTGCTGTATGCCGGCAACACGGCCGGCGCCATCGTGGGCACCATTGCGGCGGGGTTCTACCTGATTCCCCGCCTTGGTCTGTCGCGAGCGTTTCTGATCGCCGCGGCCCTGAACATCACGATTGGCCTGGTGGCGCTGGCGGTGTCGCGGCGGATCGCGCCGTCTGCGGCGGCGATTCCGGCGGCCGGAACGACGGAGGTCACGCCGGTGACCGCCGGCGCGGCAAACGCCGCGTTGCTCGTGGCCGGCATCTCGGGCTTCGCCTCACTGGCCCTCGAGGTGGTGTGGTTTCGGTTGATGGCCATCTTCGTGGGCTCGACCAGTTACACGTTCACCGTGGTGCTGGCCATGGTGCTCGCCGGCATCGCGCTGGGCAGCGCCGCGGCTGCGCCGATCCTGCGGTGGCGCCGCCTCGATGGCGTGGCCCTGCTGGGCGTGACTCAGCTGGTCGGCGCCTTTCTGGTGCTGGCCTCCGTCGACGGCATCGTGTCGGCCGGGCAGGCTCCCGCGTGGATGGCACGCGCGCTCGAAAACGCCGGCGCCCCATTCGCGGTGCCTGCCGTCGCCATGAGCCTGGCCGTCGTGTTGCCGTCGGCGCTGTTCTTCGGCGTGTCGTTCCCCATGGCGCTGCGCCTCTGGACGGCGCCCGGCATGGAGGCCGGACGCGCAGGACGGCGCATCGGCGTGTTTTACGGCGTCAACCTCGGCGCCGGCATCCTCGGGTCGTTGCTGGCCGGCTTCGTGCTGTTGCCCGCGCTCGGCAGCCGGGACAGCGTCATTCTCCTGGCCTTCGTCTACGTCATCGGCGGGATGGCCGCGCTGGCGGCGTGCGCGCGCCGGCGGCCGTTCCTCCTCGGCCTGGCCACGGTGGCCGTCGTCGCGGCCGTCCTCGAGTCGCGATCGGTGCTCGATCCGCTCGAGGTCATGCAACGCCGTATTTACGCCGGCCGGCCGGTGATCTGGCAGGACGAAGGCGTACAGACGACGGTGGCGGTGGTCGGGGGCGTCAACAACCGGGTGTTGTTCCTGGACGGACGGCACCAGGCCAACGACTCGCCGGGCATGTTGTTCATTCACCGCCGGATCGGCGTGCTGCCCACCATCCTGCATGAGAAGCCGGAGCGGGCGCTGGTCGTGGGTCTGGGCGGCGGCGCCACTCCCGGCGGCATGAGTCAGGCGCCCGGGCTGGCGATTGACGTGGTCGAGCTGTCGCCGGGCGTCATCAACGCGTCGGCCTACTTCGCGCACGCCAACTTCGACATCCTCAACCATCCCCAGGTCACCCTGCGGGCCGACGATGGACGGAATTTCCTGCAGCGGGTGCGAACCGGCTATGACGTGATCACGGCGGACGCCATGATTCCGCGGCACGCCGGCGCCAACAGTCTGAACTCCGTGGAGTACTTCACCCTGGTGCGCCGGGCCCTGCGCGACGGGGGGATCGCCCTGCAATGGAACGGCGGCGCGACGTTCGAGGAGTATCGGCTGATTCTGAGCGCGTTTGCGACCGCGTTTCCGCACGTCACGTTGTGGGGTGACGGGTCGCTGATGGTGGGGTCGATGTCGCCCCTGACCGTCTCGAACGCCAGGATTGCCGGGCTGTTGAGTGATCCGCGCTGGCGCGATGTCCTGTCGCTCATCAATGTGTCGGAACCGGCACACCTCGAGCGGATGTTCCGCGCCGGTGAAGCCGAGGTTCGCTCCCTCGTCGAGGGGGTGTCACCGCTGTCTGATGATCGGCCCCTGCTGGAGTACTACGAGTCGCTTCCGCACTCGACGCTGGACCTGGCGCGTGTGCCGCGGCGCCCGGCGTCGGTGTTCAAGCCGCGCGGGCCGCGCCGCGGCCCGCGCCGGGTGGACACGGCCCTGGCGTAGCAGACCCGATGTCCACACAGACGCCCGCCCAGATCCGCAAGGTCATCACCGCGTCGGCCGTCGGCACGATGATCGAGTGGTACGACTTCTACATCTTCGGCAGCCTCGCCACGATCATCGCGCCGCTGTTTTACCCGAGCGGTAACGACACGTGGGCGCTGATTGCGTACCTGTCGACGTTTGCGGTGGGATTCGTCGTGCGGCCGTTCGGCGCGCTGGTGTTCGGGCGGATCGGTGACCTCGTCGGGCGCAAGTACGCCTTCCTGGTGACGCTCGTCATCATGGGTGTCGCCACCGCGGCCGTGGGCCTGCTGCCGACGTACGCCACGATCGGCATGGCCGCGCCCATCGCCCTACTCGTGATCCGTGTGTTGCAGGGGCTGGCGCTGGGCGGCGAATACGGCGGCGCCGCCGTCTACGTCGCCGAACACGTGCCCGATCACCGGCGTGGGTTCTACACCAGCTTCATCCAGATCACGGCGACGCTCGGGTTGTTCGTCTCGCTGGTCGTCATCCTCGTGGTGCAGAACGCGCTGGGCACGGAGGCCTTCAGGGCGTGGGGCTGGCGCGTGCCATTCCTGATCTCGATCGTGCTGGTCGTCATTTCGCTCTACATCCGGCTGAAGATGGAGGAGTCGCCGATCTTCACGCACATCAAGACGGGCAAGATGACGTCGGCGCGGCCGCTCAAGGAGGCCTTCACGGAGTGGCCCAACCTGCGGCGCGTCCTCATCTCGCTGTTTGGCGCCACGGCCGGTCAGGGCGTCGTCTGGTACACGGGCCAGTTCTACGCGTTGTTCTACCTGCAGACCATCCTCAAGGTGCATCCGACGTCGGCCAACTACATCATCGCGACGGCGCTCCTGCTGGGCATGCCGCTGTTCATCATCATGGGCGCGTTGTCGGATCGATTCGGCCGGAAGCGATTGATGATGGCCGGCTGTCTGCTGGCCGCGGTGTCGTATCTGCCGATCTATCAGGCGATGCAGTCGGTCGCCGGCTCGGAGGTGGTGACGGCGGTGTCGCAGCGCAATCCGGTGACCGGCGCGATCAGCCTCACGCCGCAAACCGAGGTCGACGGCGCGCTGCAACCCGCGCGTGAGGTCCTGACCTTCACGAGCGCCCGGGCGCTGGCCGCTTCGCCCGTGGCCTGGTCGCTGGTGGGCCTGGTCTTCATCCAGCTGATCTTCGTCGCGATGGTGTACGGTCCGATTGCCGCGTACCTGGTGGAGGCGTTCCCCGCGAAGATTCGATACACGGCACTCTCGCTGCCGTACCACATCGGCAACGGCGTGTTCGGCGGCCTGCTGCCGCTCATCGGCCTGTCGGTGATCGCGCAGACCGGCAACATCTATGCGGGCCTGTATTACCCAATCGCCGTGGCGGCCGTGACGTTCGTGGTGGGCTCCCTGCTGCTGCAGGAAACCCATCAACACCGGATCTGGGACGAAGTGGCACCGAAGCAATCGGACGAGTAAATCCTTCCAGTCGCCCTTCTGAAGCCCCGGCACCGGTCTCGGCCGCTGCAGCTAACCCATTGTCTGTCAACGGCTTAGCTGTGCTGGCATGTACGGATCGGATTTTGCTCCATCTGCCGGTGGAGGTGACTGATGTCCAACACAACCACACGCACACTGACGGCTCTGGCGATCGTGGGTGCCTTCGGACTGGGAGTCTGGTCGTCGCCGTACCTGACGGCGCCGTCGCCGGCCACCGACCAGGCACGCGTTGACGTGATGCTGCCGGCCGACGCGCCCACGCCGGTACGTGGGGCCGAGACCCGGCCTGCGGCCGCGCGGATCACGCTGGCCGCCGATGCGCCGCTCGTCCGCGATCACGCGCAGACGCTCCTCAACCAGGGCAGCGACGTCAACAAGGCCGTGGAAGGGTTCACCTCGGCGGAGCAGTTCCTGTCCGTGGTGCACGCGTCGCGTCACACCGGTGTGCCGTTCATGTTGCTCAAGCACCGTGTGCTGAACGAACGCCTGGCGTTGGCGGACGCGATTGCCGCGTCACGACCCGACCTGAACGTGTCGCGTGAATCCGAACGCGCGCGGCTGCTGGCGCGGGCCGAGCTGCTGGGGTTGTCGGGCGCCGCAGGGCTCTGACGACACCTCAGGTGCGGTCCAGCTCGACAATCGCGCCCAGCAACGCGTTGGCGCCATTGGCGCAGTCGGTCCAACGCGTGAGCTCCCTGGGTGAGTGGCTGATGCCGCCGACGCTGGGCACGAAGATCATGCCCATCGGTCCGAGCTGCGCCATCATCTGGGCGTCATGACCCGCGCCACTCGGCATCCGCTGGTGGCCCAGGTTCATGCGGTCGGCCACGCGCTCGATGACGGCCTGCACGTCGGCCGACGCCATCGCGGGCGGGTTGGAGCTGAGCGGCTCGATCGTGATCGTGGTGTTCGTCTCGGTGGAGATCCGGGCGGCGCGCGCCCGGATCTCCGCCGCGATGTCCAGCAGCTTCTCCGTCGACAGGTCCCGAAGCTCAATCGTGAACCGCGCCAGACCGGGAATGACGTTCGGCGCGTTGGGCTCGATCTCGAGACGGCCCACCGTCCCGACCTGGCGGCCCGGGCGCCGCATGACGATCTCGCGAACCGCGAGCGTCAACCGCGACGCGCCCAGCAGCGCGTCCTGCCGATCGGCCATGGGCGTCGTTCCCGCGTGGTTGGCGAACCCGGTGACCGTGGCCGTAAACCGTTCGATGCCGACGATCCCTTCCACCACGCCGATGGGAATCCCGGCGCGGTCAAGAACGCCGCCTTGTTCGATGTGAAGTTCGAGGTACGCGTGGTGTGATCCCCTGGCCCGGACCGCCTCCATGATCCGGTCAGGGTCGCCGCCCACACGACGGATGGCCTCGGCGCGAGTCATGCCGTTCCACACCTGTGCGAGATGGGCCGGCTGGATATCCCCCGCGGCGATTCGGCTGGCGCCCAGCCCTCGGCCGAACGCCACGCCCTCTTCGGCCGACCACACCACCATCTCGAGCGGCCGCCGCGTGCGCACACCCGCCTGGGCCAACGCTTCAATGGCGCCCAGCGCCGCCAGCGATCCGAGGTCGCCGTCGAAGTTGCCGCCGTTGGGCACCGAGTCGATGTGGGATCCGAAGAGGATCGGAGGCAGACCGTCCTCACGACCCGAACGGCGCCCGAAGATGTTGCCGGCCGGATCGATGCGCGGCGTCAGGCCGGCCGCGCGCATCAGGTCCATCACGTACCGGCGGCCCGCCAGGTCAGCTTCCGAGTAGGCGACCCGGCTGACGCCGTCGGCAAACGTGCCGCCGGCCGGACGCCCGAACACCGACAACCCCTCGATGCGCGCCCGCAGCGCCGCCCCGTCGACACGCACGGGCGCCTGCGCACGCGCAGACGCCGATCGCATGAGGAGCGGTGCCGCAGCCGCCTGCGCCAGGAAGGCCCGCCGTGTGATGACCGTCACCGTCCTCCCCGCATCGCCGCCGGAGGCTCGACCTTCCACCACCACTGCGGGTCGAGCGGTTTCTGACGCGGCCAGGTCTCGGTCAGGTTCGTCGCGTCATAGAGACGGCCGTTTTTCATCACGAACGCCAGCTTCACGGTGTTCTTCAGGTCGTCGAGCGGATTGGCGTCAAGCACGATCAGGTCGGCCAGTTTGCCGGGCTCCAGTGATCCGATCTCCTTGCCGAACCCGATCGACTCGGCGCTGTCGATCGTCGCCGACCGCAGCGCGGTGTGCGGCGACATGCCGCCGGCGGCCATCATCCACAGTTCCCAGTGGGTGCCCAGGCCCTGCACCTCGCCGTGGGATCCGAGACCGGCTTTGCCGCCGCCCTCCACCCACTTCCTCAACTGCTCGGCCTGCGCCGGGAACACGTACTGATCCGTCCGCTGGAAGTCGGTCCGCTTCCACTTGTCCAGCTCATCGTGCGGTGTGAAGAACCGCAGTTTCGCCTCGTCATCCACGTTGGTCCGCGTCAGGTAGTACTGCCGGCCGGTCGGCCCGCCGTAGCTGACGATGAGCGTGGGCGTGTAGGTGATGCCGCTCTCGGCGCCCAGCCGCACGACATCGGTGAAGAACGGGCTGATTGGCAGCGAGTGCTCGAGACCCGCATACCCGTCCTGCATGAGCGTCAGGTTCATCGTGAAGTTCGATCCGCCTTCGGTCGTCGGCGTCAGGCCCAGCTCCTTCGCGGCCATGATCACCCACTGCCGCACCTTGCGGTCGCCGACCAGGTACTGCTTGATGGTCTTGGTGTTGTAGTGATCGGAGTACCGGCGCAACACGTCGCGCGCCTCTTCCAGGCTGCGGATGTTGTCGACGGCGAACACGCCCGGCCCGGTGGAGTACAGCCGCGGCCCGATGAGCGCGCCCGTATCCATCAGGTCCTGATAGGTCAGCGCATCTTCCGATGACGTCTGCGGATCACGCTGCGTCGTCACGCCGTAGGCCAGCTGCGCGAGGAACTGCGACACCTGCGCGCGATGCACGCCCCAGGCCACCCAGGTGTGCGCGTGCACGTCGACCAGTCCGGGCATGATCGTCTTGCCGCGCAGGTCGCGCACCGTCGCGCCGGCCGGAATGGCGACGCGGCCGGACGGCCCGACGGCCGTGATCCGGTTGTTGGTGATGACGATGTCGCCGCGCGGGATGACTTCCTCGCCCTTCATCGTGATCAGGCGGGCGTTGCGCAGCGCGATGACGCCTTCGGGTTTGTCCCTGTTCACCACGATCTCGACATCCACGCGGTGCGCCTCGTACTCGAGCGTCGGCGGGCGCGGCGGCGTCGCGGGCTTCTGCGTGGGATCGGCGGGTGGCGTGGCACCGCCGGCCGGTGGTGCCGGGGGCGTGGCCGGCGCAGCGGCGGCCGTACGTTCGGCTTCAGCATCGGCATTGGCGCGATTGGCCGCATCCACCTCGGCCTGCAGCGCGAGATCGTGCAGGAAGAAGCTGCGGCCGATCGAATAAAACGCCTGCGAGCTGTCATGTGTCCAGCCGACGAAGTCGCCGCCGACGCGCGTCAGACGCCACGTGGGCACCGAGGAGGACGTGGCCGCCGAGATGGTCGGCACCGTGCCGCCGATCGGGGGCACCGTCACCATGAACACGTTGCGATTGGCGCGCAGCAGCGCGCGCTTGCCGTCGGGCGACAACACGACTTCGTCCGGCGCGCCTCCCCCGCCGCCGCCGGGCGGCGCCGGCGCGGTGACGCGCACGACAGGCTTGATGTCCGTGCCGTCGAAGCGCATCGACAGCAGGCCCTCGGATCCCGCCCACACGTAGATGCGGTCCGGGTCGGGCCCGGTGTGCGGAGCGTTGCGGCCCTGCTGCGTCGCACCGCTGGCGACCCAGGCAATCCGTGCCGGCACGCCGCCCGTGGCCGGCAGCCAGATGTATTCGAGCTCGGCCGCGGCGCTGTGGTTGCCAAAGTCCTCGAGCGTGCGCATGCGGTGCATCTTCGAGCCGCGCACGCCGATGATCCGTGTGCCGTCCTTCGAGTACGTGATCTTGTCGAAGAACGCGGAGACCGGCGTCAGCTTCTGGGGCGGCGCGCTGCCGTCCGCGCGCAGGCGATAGATGTCGCCGCCGGTCTCGTCGTTCCACGTGACGTAGGCCACCCACTGCCCGTCCGGTGACCAGACCGGCGCGTGCTCGACGTCGGTCGACGAGGTCATCCGCCTGGCGTTCCTGATCGTGGCGGGCGGTGTCTGCGGTGGTTCCGGCGCGGGAGTCGCGGCCGCGCCGCCCCCGGTGCCGCCGCCGGCGGCCGGGCGTTCCTTCTTCGTGCCCCGGCCCGCGGGCAGGTCGGCGATGTACAGACGGTCGAGCGCGGTGAAGACGACGCGTCGCCCGTCGGGCGACGGCCGCGCGCCTCGAATCTGCGACACGGTCAGCGTGTCGTCGGGGATGGCGTAGTCGAACTTCACCAGCGGCCCCAGCGGCTGTTCCACCTTGGCGGTGAAGGGAATCTCGGTGGCCTCGCCCGACGGCACGGCGACTCGCCAGATCTTGCCGCTGTACCCGGTGATGACCGCGGACGAATCCGGCAGAAACGCCGAAGCCGGATACACATCGCGGTCGCGGGCGCCGCCGCCTTCACTGTCGTCGCGCTGCACGTCCATCCGCAGCCAGCGCTCCTCACCGGTCTGCAGGTCCAGCAACTTGAGCGCCTGCCGCGCGTCATACCGCGTCGAATACATCAGCCATCGGCCATCCGGGCTGGGCACGGGGCGAAACGCCCCCTCATGTTCGTGGGTGCGCAGATGCAGGCGCCCATTGCGGCGATCCAGCACACCGATCTGGTACGGCCCGACGACCCGCGCGGAGCTGCGCTCGACATGGGGATCAAACGCCGGATCCGATTCGTCGCCGATGTGACGCGCGGTCAGGCCCGTCGGCACGTTGCCGCGCACGTTCACCCACAACTCATCGGCATTCGGACCAAACGCGGGCCCCAGCAGCGCCGGCGCGGCTGGCGCGGCCGGGGCTCCCGGAGACGCGGGCGGCGTGATGCCCGTCATCTGCACGCCCGACCCGCCGGCCTCGTGATACAGCCACAACTGCGCGCCCTTCGCGGCGATGACGTATTCCCCATCGGGCGTCCAGATCGGCGACATGTAGTTCTCGCGCTCGGTCGTCGTCACCGCGCGCGCGCGGGTGCCATCCGCGTTGGCGATCCACAGGTTCTCCGACCCATTGCGATCGCTCACGAACACCAGGCGCTTGCCATCGGGCGAATACTTCGGCTGCATGTCGTAGCCCTGGCCGCTGGTGATGCGCGTCGCCTCACCCCCGGTCACCGGCAACGTGTACAGATCGCCCAGCAGCTCGAAGACGATCGTCCGGCCGTCGGGCGACAGGTCGAGCGACAGCCAGGTGCCTTCGGTGGTCGTGAACGACAACGTGCGCGATGTGATGAGCGGCAGGCCGCGCGCTCGATTGGCATCGGCGGCCGCCTTGTCGTTGTCCTGCCGCGACTGCGCGGCGGGCACGGTCGAAAGCAGCAATGCAGCGGCAACAAGGGTCAGCAGACCCGGCAGGCGTCTGGGCATGGCGGAGATGCTAGCAGGGAACGGACGTTGTACCCTTGTCGTCAGTGGAGCATCGCCGCTATCGGGCCGGAGAGGCCATCGAGGACTTCTGCCGGGCCTGCAAGACCGACCGCATGCACACCGTGATGGCCTGCGACGCCGGCGGCCAGCCCCTGCGCGTGGTCTGCGGCTACTGCGGCAGTGAACACAATTTCCGCGGTGGACCAAGAATCGGCGTGGAAGGCGCGCCGCTGCGGCGGCCGCCGGGCCACGTCCCGCGCGCGATCCCTGACGCCCCACCGCCACCCACGTTGATCTCCGACCGCGAAAGGACCGCACCCGCCATGAGCATCGGCTCCACCGACGACATCGAGTTGCTGCTGCGACGCATCATCCGTGAAGAGACCGGCCTGAGCCCGGTCGCTCCCGCCGACAAGTGGCGCGGCGGCGAACTGGTCCTGCGCCCGGGCAAGCCCGGCCTGCAGGAGAAGAGCTGGCCCATCGAGACGTTCTTCAACAAGGTCGTCATGGTGCGCAACCGCCTGCGCACGCTCGAACAGCAGGTCAACGCGTCCGATCTGCCGGACGATGTGAAGGTGAAGCTGCAGGGGTACATCACCGGGTGTTACGGGTCGCTGACCAGCTTCAACGTGTTGTTTGCCGACGAGGCCGACCACTTCAAGGGCACCGGCGAATAGCGACCTCTTCGGCCGCAATTGACACGTCCCGGGCACGGGCGCATGCTCCAAGTAGAGAAAGGAGCCTGCCATGCTTCGTGTCTCCGTGGTGGCGCTCTCCGGCGTGGTCTTTGTGTCCTCCCTCGCCGCGCGTCAGCCTTCCCCTTCTGACAACCCCAATGTGCTTCAGGTCACCGCGCAGGATTTCGTCGGCGCGGACGCGTGCAAGGAGTGTCACGGCCCGATTCACAGCGCCTGGTCGAAGACCAAACACGCGAAGGCACTCGACAAACTGACTGGCTCCAACCGCCTGTCTGGTGAGTGCATCGGATGCCATGTCACTGGGACGCGCGAACAGATTGCCGCCGATGGCGACAAGCCCAGTCTGCCGCACGTGCAATGTGAAGCCTGCCACGGCCCGGGACGCCGCCACGTCGAGGCCGCGCGCATCGGATCGGTGGCTGACGCGCCGACCGAGAAGATCGAGGAACGCACCTGCACGCGGTGCCACAACGAGACCAGCCCGCACTACAAGCCGTTCTTCTTCAACGCCATGAAGGGCCTGGTGCACCGCTGATCACCGTGGCTGACAGGCCGGGCCACGTTGAGCGATCTACGCCGGACGATACGGCAGGTAGTCCGGTGTCCACAGGCTGGCATCCACCCGGCGCGTGACCTCGTCATCGTCGAGCGCGGGCGCGGCGCCAGAGGCGACGAGTTCGCGGCCGACCGCGATCGCCACCTGGCGTGAGACGTCACGCAGGGCGGAGAGGGGCGGGAAGATCGCCTCGTCGCTGGTGGCCAGGGTGTAGCGGAAGACCGCTTCGGCCGCAGCCGTGAAGGCATGGTCGGGCAGCCAGCGGGCCTGCACCGCCGTGGCGCCGAGGCCGACCCCCGGGAAGATGAAGACGTTGTTGCCCTGGCCGATGGGCCTGGCGCGGCCGTGAACCGTGACCGGCGGAAATGGGCTGCCGGTGCCGACGATCGCGGCGCCGTCGGTCCAGGCCAGTGCCTCGGCGGGAGTCACTTCAACACGGCTCGTCGGATTGGACAGCGCCAGGATGATCGGCGGCCCTGCGACGGCCATGTCGCGCACGATGGCCTCGGTGAACGCCCCTGGCTGACCGGACACCCCCACCAGCACGTGCGGCGCAAACTGCCTGATGACCTCCGGCAACCGCAACGAGCCATCCCCCTCACGCCGCCAGGCCGCGACCGGGCCGGGGTCGGTGGCGATCAACTGCTTCGCGCCGGCAAGTCCTGGGCGATCGTTGACAATCAGCCCCTGCGAGTCGAGGCACAACACCCGCTGCGCCAGGTCCCGTTCGGCCACACCCGCGCCCCGCAGCGCATCACGCACGGCGAGCGCGCATCCCGCACCCGACGCCCCGGCACCGAGAAACACGATGCGCGTGTCTGACAACGACCGTCCGATCCGGCGAAGGCCTGCGCGGATGCCGGCCAGCACGATCGCGCCGGTGCCCTGGATGTCGTCGTTGAACGACAACACGCGGCGCCGGTACCGGTCCAGCACCTGGAAGGCATTGCGACTGGCGAAGTCCTCCCACTGCACGAGCGTCCCCGGAAAGACAGTCGCGACGGCCTCGACGAACTCATCCAGAAGCGAGAAGTACGCGTCTCCCCGCAGGCGCCGATGGCGTGCGCCGAGGTAGATCGGATCAGCCAGCAGGCCGGGGTTGTCGGTACCCACGTCGAGATCGATCGGCAGACAGTCGCCCGGATGCACCCCTGCGCCGATCGCATACAACGCCAGCTTGCCGATGGCGATCGGCATGCCGCCGACGCCCTGGTCCCCGATGCCGAGAATGGCCTCGTTGTCGGTCGCCACGATCACACGAGGATTGACGACGCGACTGTTGCGGAGGACCGCGGCGATGCGGCCGCGATCGGCCGCCGAGACGTAGAGGCCGCGGGCCCGCCGGTAGATGTGGCTGTACTGCTCACAGGCCTTGCCGACGGTGGGGGTGTAGATGATCGGCACCATCTCATCAAGGTGCTGCAGGACGAGCTGCGCAAAGAGGTGTTCGTTGCGGTCCTGCAGGCCGGCGAGGAACAAGTACCGGTGGACGTCATCACCGGCCCGCTGGTAGTTGCCCCAGGCGCGCGCCACCTGGTCGGCCGGTGATTGCACGGACGGGGGAAGCAGCCCGAGCAAGCCGAGCTGTTCCCGTTCGTCCGAGGTGAAGCACGTGCCTTTGTTCAGGACCGGGTCGTCCTTGAGAGCCGCGCCTCTGGCGTATACCGCCAGGTACCGTTGCCCTGAGTGGGGATCAACCCGCACCTCGAACGGCTTCACGGCGAGGATCTACGCAATGACGATGCCGTACTCGGAACGCCGAACCAGCCCGCGATCCGGGCCCCTCGCCACGCCGCCGATGACAGCCGGGGGAATTTCCCGCCACAATGGGGCCGGATCATGGGCACCCGGACCTGCCACCACTGCAAGCAGCCCGTCACCGACGGTGACGGGCACGACTGCTGGACGACGACGGAAGCGGCGCTGACGCGTGAACTGCCGGAGGACCTGCGGGACGCGTGGGAACGGATTCGGGAGACGGCGGTCGACTTCGGCGATCAGCGCATCTACGCCTCCCACCACTCGATCATGTTCTCGCGCAAGGCCTGCTACATGTTCGTCCGGCCGAAGTCGAAGTATCTGGAGGTCTGCGTCTTCCTCGGCCGGGCGCTCAAGGACCGACGCGTGAAGAAGCCCGTGGCCGTCTCGAAGGTCAAGTGGGCCAACGTCTTTCGCGTCATCCACCGCGATGAGGTCGAAGCGCCGCTCACCGACTGGATGGCCGAGGCGTACGAATTCGGGGTCAGCTCGCCGGATCGCGCTCCACGCCGCCGTGGGTGATCACGACCGGCTCGATTGAACCATCCGCCGCGAATCGCAGCTCGTCGATGCACACCACCCGCGCGTTGCGATCGGTCTGCCCGAGCGGACGCCGGTGGTAGACGATGTAGTACTTGCCCGATCGTGGCGATCGCAGCACCGAGTGATGGCCGGCGCCGGTGGCCACGGCCGGATCCTGCTTCAGGATCTGGCCCACGCGCTCGAACGGTCCGAGTGGCGACGAGGCCACCGCGTAGGCCACGGCATAGTTCGGGCCGGTCCACCCGCCCTCCGACCACATGAAATAGTACCGGCCGTCCTTCAGGAGCATCCACGACCCTTCCACGTAGCCCTGGGGCGTGATCTCCTTGAAGGTGCTGCCGTCGGCAAACGGCACGAGCCGGCTCAGGTCGTCGCTGAGGCGTGTGATGTTGCAGTGCCGCCAGCCGCCGTAGATGAGATACAGGCTTCCGTCGCGGTCCTCGAACACGTACGGATCGATGGGCTGAGCGCCATTGTGGAACTTGTCGATGAGGGGCCGGCCCAGCATGTCCTCAAACGGACCTTCAGGCCGGCGCGACCGCGCGACACCGAGCCCGCCCGGCTGCTGATCGTTCTGAATGTCGTTGGCGCTGAAGATCAGGTAGTACCAATCGCCGCGATGCAGAATCGTGGGCGCCCAGACGGCTCGCCGCGCCCAGCTGATGTTCGCGGCGTCGAGCACGCGCGAGTGTTTCGTCCACGTGATCAGGTCGGGCGACGAAAAGGCGTCAAGGAACAGCTGATCGTTGTAGGGCGCCGAATACGTCGGGTAGATCCAGTACGTCGGCCTGCCGTCGCCATTGGGCCCGGTGGGAAACACGCGCGACTCGGGGTCCGCGTAGTGGCCCTCGAAGATGGGGTTTGACCGGCGCGGGGCCTGCGCCGCCGGCAGCAGCAGGCCGCCGACACCGGCGGCCAGCGCCTGCTGCGTAAACGTCCGCCGGGTGATCAGGGCCATGAGGCGTCATTCTACAATCGAGCGGAATGACGCCCGTCACGCCGCCCAAGGACGGTAAACGACCGCTCAAGACACTCGAGCGCGTCTTGTCGAAGGCCGGGCTGGGCTCGCGCGTGGAAGCCCGGCGATGGGTGGCCGATGGGCGCGTGACGGTCAACGGCCGGGTCATCCGCGATCCCGACGCGTGGATCGACATGCAGCGCGACAAGGTGCGGTTCGACGACGAACCGCTGAAGCGTCGCGCGCCGGTCTACATCCTGCTCTACAAGCCGACCGGCTACATCACGACCTATCGCGACCCGCAGAGGCGGCCCACGGTCTACGACCTGCTGAAGGACGTGGGCACCTTCGTCTCGCCGGTGGGCCGGCTCGACCTCGACACCTCGGGCCTGCTGTTGCTGACCAACGACAACCAGCTCGCTGAGCGGATCACGAACCCCGACTCACACGTGCCAAAGACGTATCTCGTGAAATCGTCGAAGCGGCTGAGTGACGAACAGCTGGACCAGTTGCGGCGCGGCATCGAGTTGTCCGATGGTCCGACACGGCCGGCCACGGTCACGCGGGTGCGTGATTCCGAGAAGTACACCCACTTCGAGATCACGCTCACGGAAGGACGCAATCGCCAGGTGCGCCGCATGGTCGAGGCGCTCGACGCCACGGTGCTGAAACTGGTGCGCGTACGGATTGGCTCGCTCTCGATTGGCGCGTTGCCCATCGGCACGTGGCGCCGGCTGACAAAAGGGGAAGTGTTAGACTTGCAGCGGCCCGATGCGCGACACGGGATACACGCTCAACGACATCGCCACGTGGGTCGGCGGCGAGCTGGTGGGTGACGGCACGGTCGTCGTCAGGACGATTGCCCATCCCGCAGTCGCCGAGGGCCCGGACGTCCTCGCCCTTGCCACGGATGCCGACGCCGAGCGCGCGCTGACGCGGACCCACGCGATCAGCGCCGTCGTGGGCCGAGGCCGCCATGCGGCGCTGGCCGGCCTGCGAGGCGGCATCGTGGTGCACCGGCCCCGCCTCGCGCTCGCCCGGCTGCTCGAATTGTTCGCGCGACCGCCATTTGTCGCCCGCGGTATACACCCGTCAGCCGTCATCGATGCCTCGGCGGCGATCGGCGCGGAGGTGTCGATCGGGGCTTGCTGCTACGTCGGGCCGGGCGCCCGCATCGGGGCGCGGACCACGATCCTTCCGCACGTCACGGTCGGCGCCGACGCCGTGATTGGCGACGACTGCCTCATTCATGCCGGCGTGCGCATCGGCGATCGATGCGTCCTGGGCCACCGGCTGATCCTGCAACCCAACGCGGTCATCGGCGCGGACGGCTTTGGCATCGTCACGCCGACCAAGGGCAATGTGGAATCCGCAATGGAGACCGGCGATCAGGTGGAGGCCACCAACAGCGCGCTGATCCGCGTGAACTCGATCGGGTCGGTCGTGCTGGAGGATGACGTGGAACTGGGCGCCGGCACCTGCGTTGACCGCGGCACCATCGGGGCCACGCGCATCGGCCGGGGCACCAAGATCGACAACCTCGTCCAGATCGGACACAACTGCACGATTGGCGAGGACTGCCTGATCGCCGGTACCGCCGCCATCTCGGGCAGCGTGACGGTGGGCAATCGCGTGGCGATCGGCGGTGGCGTCGGCATCGTCGACCACGTCAGCATCGGTGACGATGCGGTGATCGTGGCGCGATCGGGCGTCGGCGTGTCCGTGCCGCCGCGCCAGGTCTGGGGCGGCTACCCTGCCGTGCCGTACCCGGAGGCGATTCAGCAGATGTTCCTGGCGCGCCGTGGTTCAAGGATCGTGCGTGACCTGCAGGCGCTCAGGCAGCGGATGGCGGAACTCGAACGACAGCTGCTTGGCGTCACCACGGGGAGCGGCGCGTGACGGACGCCGAGCTGCAGGACGCGGTCCTCACCATCGTCGCCAAGCAGGGCGGACTCGACAGGTCCACGCTGTCGCTCGATGCGAAGCTGTCGGATCTGGGCATCGGGTCGTTGACGCTCGTGCAGATCCTGTTCGAGATCGAAGAGACCTTCCAGATCTACATCCCGTTGGAAGGCCAGCGATTCAGGTTCGCCCCGCTCGGAGAGCTGTGCGACGGCATCAAGGCGCTGATGGCCGCACGTGATGCCTGAGTACACGCGCGTCGTGGTCACCGGCCTGGGGTGCGTGTCGGCGCTGGGCCACAACGTTCAGGCGACATGGGCGCGGCTCGAACGCGGGGAATCGGGCATCGGTCCGATCACGCGGGCGTCGCCGGACATGCTGAACGTCAAGGTGGCCGCGGAAGTGAAGGCCTACGACGAAGCTGCGCACTTCGACGAGCGGGAGCGCGCCGCGCTCGATCGGTACGCCCAGTTCGCGTTGCTGGCGGCGCGTGAGGCCGTCGCTGATGCGGGACTCGATTTCGCCGCCGACGAACCCCTGCGAATGGAGACCGCCGTCCTCATCGCCTCCGGCGTGGGCGGCTGGGACACGATCGACCGATCGTTTGAGCGCTTCAAACATCAGGACCGGCCGCGGCCGCACCCGCTGACGATTCCCCGCCTGATGATCAGCGCCGCCACCAGCCAGGTGAGTCGCGAATTCGGTCTGCAGGGACCGGCGTTCAGCGTCTCGTCGGCGTGCGCCTCGGGCAACCACGCCCTTGGCGAAGCGTTCTGGATGATTCGAACCGGCCGGGCGAGAGCCGCCGTGGTCGGCGGATCGGAATCTGAAATTTCCGTGGCGTCGCAGCGCAGTTGGGAGGCCCTGCGCGTCCTTGCGCCCGATACCTGCCGGCCGTTCAGCCGGGACCGCAAGGGGATGGTGATCGGCGAAGGCGCCGGTGTCCTCGTCCTCGAACGGCTTGACGATGCCCGCAGGCGCGGCGCGCGGATTTACGGCGAGGTGGCGGGGTACGGCCTCTCGGCCGATGCCGGAGACCTGGTCGCGCCGGCGGTCGACGGCGCCGCGCGCGCCATCCGGCAGGCCATCGACACCGCGGGACTGGACCCGTCTGATGTGGATTACATCAACGCACATGGCACCGGCACCCTGCTCAATGACGCGACTGAGGTGAAGGCCATCAGACAGGTGCTGGGCCACGCCGCCGATCGCGTGATGGTGAGCTCGACCAAGTCGATGCACGGCCACGCGCTTGGCGCCTCGGCGGCCATCGAGGCGGTGGCCACCCTCAAGGCGATGGCACAGGGCGTGGTGCCGCCAACCGCCAACTATCGTGACGCCGATCCGGAATGCGACCTCGACCATGTGCCGAACGAAGCCCGACAGGCGAGGATTCGCGCCGCGCTGTCGAACTCGTTTGCGTTCGGCGGATTAAACGCGGTGGTGGCGTTCAGGGCGATTGACGGCTGAGGGTCACTTCAGGGCCGGCAGGCGGAACGCGACCATTGCTTCGCCGTTCCGCACGAACAACAGGTCGCCGATCACCACGGGGTGGTTCCACGTCTTGCCGTCGAGCGCCGGCCGCCGCGTCACTTCACGATAGGCGCCAGGGCGCGCGTCCACCAACGCCAGTTCGCCATCCTCCGACAACACGAGCAGCAGGTCCTGTTCCGGCAGCAACACCATCTGCCCATTGCCGTACCGGCCGCCCTTCCACGTCCGCGCGCCGGTCTCGAGGTTGATGCACGACAGGATGCTGCCGTCGAACCCGTACGCGTGGCCCTGATGGATGACGAAGTCGTTGAAATACGGCTTGAGTCCCGCCGACGTCCAGCGCTCTTCGACCTGCCAGGCCCCCGCGCCGCCGGACACGTGCAGACGCCGCAAGCCGACGCCGCCGGTGGCCACAACCGCGTTGATGAGGACATCACCATCGGGCAGAACCGCCGGCTGCACGATGGGCGCGCCCAGGTCCCAGGCGTGTTCCCACAACACCGCTCCGCTGACCGGATCCACCGCCACCGCGCCATCGGCGTGCATCAGCATCACCTGCGTCTGCCCTGCCACGATCAGGCGATGTGGCGAGGTGTACCCGCCGGGCCTCACCGGACCGCGCCACCGAAGCACACCGGTGGCCACGTCGTACGCCACGAGCTTGCCCGCCGCGGCCACGATGACCACGTCACCCTGCACGAGGGGCGAGCTGGCGAATCCCCACATGGGCACCTTGGTCGAAGTGTCCGTACCAATGTTGACGGACCACACCCGACGGCCCGTGGCGGCATCCAGCGCGTTGAGAATGCCCGTGGCACCCAGCGCGAAGATCCGGTCGCCATGAATCGTGGGTGTACTGCGCGGCCCCGCGCCGCCGTTCGACTCCCAGAAACGTGTGGCATCACGATGCCGCCACACGGGTTCGCCCGTTGACACCCGATACGCCGACACCAGTTCGTCGTCGCCGCGCTGCTCCTGCGTGTAGAGCAGGTCGCCTCGCACGGCAAACGAAGACCACCCCGGTCCAATCGGCCGGCGCCAGAGCTCAACCGGCGGCGTCGTCGACCAGTCGGTCGCAACCGCTGCGGCCTTCACCACGCCATCACGCTGCGGTCCTCTGAAGCCGGGCCATTCGGCCGGAGCGATCGGTGCAGGCGCGACGGGCGTGTCTGGTGGTGGAGCCGCGGGCGCGGGCGCAGCTGGAACCGTGGGTGCAGGCTCGGCCTGTGCCAGCAGACGATCTTCCGCGGTGGGCGCCCAGCGCCACTGAATCTGCGAGCCGGCAGAGCCCACGCCATCGGTGCGCAGCAACAGGAACCACCCACCTGCGGCGAACACCACAAGGGCAATCGTCGCGCGCCTGGCCGCCGGCGTCATGGCGCGGCCAATCCACACGCCCACCGGCAGCGCCACCACGATCATCGGCAGCGCGTAGAAATAGAACATGTAGCCCATGTGACCCGTCGCGATGGACGGGTGCAGGAAGGACCAGGTCAACACGGCCGCGGCCGCGATGAACGCCAGACCAAGCAGTCGGTCGGTCCACGGCGCGCGACTGAAGAAGAGCCACCAGATCGTGATGAGCACCGCGCCGCCAAGCCCGCTCATCAGGACGTACATGTACGGCTCCGGATGCACCAACGGCAGCCCCAACCTGATGAGCGCCACGATACCGGTCACAACGAGTCCTGGCCAGATCCGCATGAGTCTCCTTAACTGTCCGCACGAAGCACGGCCGCGGCGTCGACACGTGAGGCCCGCCACGCCGGCACCAGCGCCACCACCATCACCGCCGCGGCGAGAATCGCCGCGCCGCCCACGAGGGCCGGAAGGCGCACGAAGGACGCCGTCGCCAGCGCCACGCCAAGTCCGGCGGCGATACCAACCCCCACAATCCATCCGCCCTGGCGCAAGACGCTCGCGATCAACTGGCGTCGCGTGGCGCCCAGTGCCACGCGGATGCCGAACTCGCGCCGCCGCACGGCCGCCGAATACGCCAGCACGCCGGCCACGCCGACCATCGTGATCGCCAGCGCCACCGCCGCAAACCCGGAGATGACTGCGGCGTTCAGCCGCTCCGGGCCAAGTACGGTCTTGCGAACATCACCCAGCGTCGCCGCGCGCTCCACGGGCTGCTCCGGCGCCACGTCCTGCACGGTGCGTCGAATCGCGGGAACCACGTCGTACGGATTGCCCGTCGTCGACACGAACCACCGTCCGGCCACGCGCAACTGCCGCGTCGGGTGGTACACGGTCGGGACGGGATCCGACGTCAGTCGTTCATCGTCAACGTCCGCCGCGATGCCGACGATGCGCCGCGGGACCTTCGCGCCGAAATAGGCATCAGTCCACCACATCGTCTTGCCGACCGCATCACCGGCCGGAAACCAGCGGCGCGCCAGGCTGTCACTGACGATGACCACGGGTTCGTGGTGGCGATCGTCCGAGTCGAGGAAGTCGCGCCCGTCCAGCAACGGTACGCCCAGCACTTCGAGTGCGCTGGGTGACACCACACGCAGGCGCGCGCGCGGATCGTCCTCACCGGGCGCCGCGACTCGCCCTTCCACCGTGAACGCGATTGGCGAGAGCAGCGGCGACGTGTCGCGCCAGGGAACGAACATGCCCAAGGCCACGCGTTCAACACCCGGCACCGCTTCGACGCGCGCGGCCAGCGCGACGTACCGCTCCATCTCGCCATCGTCGCGGAATCCGATGAACGGGGTGGGCACATCGATGGCCAGAACCTGGCGGGTGTCGAACGCGGTCGGCGCCGTCTGCAGCGCCAGCAGCTGTGACAGGAACGTGCCCGCAATGGCGAGCAGCACACACGACACGGCCACCTGAATCGAGGCCAGCGTCTGCAGACGCGGCGCGGCGAGTCGGGAGGCGCTGGGTCGACTCGACGAGCCGGCTCGAAGCGTCTGCGGCAACGCCGGCACATACGCCAGCGCGAGCGCCGCAATCACGGCCAACAGCGCCCCGGCGGCCAGCACGACCGGGTCGACGGCGGAGTCGACGCGTTCAATGGTGTACCGCGAGGCGAAGCGCCCGACGACCGCGACCAGGGGATGGGCAATGACGATGCCCACCGCAGCGCCGGCGGCGCCAAGCATCAGGCTCTCGGCCAGCAGCGTGCGCCGCAGCGCTCCCGCGCTGGCGCCCAGGGCGGCGCGTACGTCGAGCTCCGCCTGACGGCTGACCGACCGGGCGAGGATCAGATTCGCCGCGTTGGCCACCGCCACGATGAGCACCAGTCCCGCCGCGGCGAGCAACGTCAGCAGAATGGGGCGGGCCGGCGCGGTGATTTGCTCGCGCAACGGCGTGATCGCGACACGCAGCTGACTGCTTGGCGGGTACGCGTCGGGGTGACCGGCCGTCATGGCCGCGTAAGCGGCCTCGATGTCGGCGCGGGCTTCATCGAGCGTGACAGTCGGGCGCAATCGGCCGAACAGGTCCGTCATGCGGTGCGTGCGCACCGTCACCATCGTGGCTTCCAGGTGGTGGGGGCTCGTGACGATGTTCGAGAACACTTCGGTCTCGACGGGGTACGACACGGTGGGCTGAAGGACGCCGACCACCGTGGCGTCGACGCCGCCGAGTCGCACGTCGCGGCCCACGACGGCGGGATCGCCGCCGAGGGTCTCGATCCAGAAGCGGTGCGTCAGCACCACCGCGCCGGTGGCGTCCGGCCGGTCATCGGCGGCGGACAGCAGTCGCCCAAGCGTCGCGCGCAAGCCCATCACATCGAAGTAGTTGCCGCCCACCACGCCCGCATTCACGACCTGGGGGTCACTCAGGCCAACCAGCGGCAGATCGATCGTCGAGAAGTCGCCAAAGGCCTCGACCGTTGTCACCGTGGCGCGCAGGTCGGTGATCTCTGGAACGGAGAAGGCTGCGCTCGCGCGATCGAGGCCGGCCGCGCTGTGCCTGATGTGCACCAGCCTGTCGGCGTCGGCGTTGGTGAGCGGCCGCAGCAGGACATCCCGCACCACCGAGAAGATCGCCGCGTTGGCGCCGATGCCGAGGGCGAGCGTGACGATGACGGCGAGGGCGAGGCCGCGGGCGCGCCAGAGCGTCCGCGCCGCCAGTGTGAGATCGCGCCGCCAGGCCAGCCACCATTCCGTCGGCTGGTCCACCCATGTGCGGCGCATTGCCTGCCGCACGTCGGCGGGGTACCCGAAGTCGCGCAGCGCGTCCCGCCGGGCCGCGTCGGGCTGCTGGCCACGCGCCACGCGGTCGGCGATGTCGAGCGCCAGGTGGCCGCGGATCTCGTCGTCGAGGTCCCGCTCGTCGGGCAACATCGGTGTTACTCGTCAGCCGGAGAGGGGTTCATGATGCGGCCGATCGCGTGGACCAGTTGCGACCAGCGATCCTGTTCGCGCGCCAGTTGCGCCTTCCCGGCCGGGGTGAGGCGGTAATACTTCGCGCGCTGGTTGGCTTCGCTGATGTCCCAGTCGGACTTCAGCCAGCCCTTCTTTTCGAGCCGGTGCAGCGCCGGGTACAACGAGCCGGTTTCGACCTTGAGCAGGTCGTCCGATTGCTGGCGGATGGCCTGGCCGATGCCGTGGCCGTGCCTGGGGCCCCACTGCAGGGTGCGCAGGATCAACATGTCGAGGGTGCCCTGGAGCAGGTCGAGTCGGCGGTCGTCGGGGGTGCGGGCCATGGGTGTAGGCAATCTACAGCCTTGGACGTAGACTGTCTACACCTTGTTCCCCGGCCGCATCCTCGACGTGACGCCGCACGACATCGTGTTGTGGAAACCGCCCGGGCTGGCGTCCGAGCTGCCGCGCGATCCGGCGGCGGCGTCGGTGGTCACCGCGCTGCGGGCGGAGGGGTTCAGTGACGTTCGGCTGGTGCACCGGCTGGACACGCCGGCGTGCGGCCTGATGCTGGTGGCGCGCACGGCGGAAGCCGCGGCGTACTACTCCGCGGAGATTGCGGCGCGCCGCTGGCACAAGGTGTATGTGGCCGAGGTGGTCTGCCGTGCCGATCGCCTCGACGCGCTTGTGGGCGAGCACAAGGCGTACATCGCGACACGCGGGCGCCGGGCCGAGCTCGTTCGCGCCGGCGGCAAGCCGTCGTTTCTCACGGTCGTTCATGCGAGCCCGGTCGACGGTGGCGCCTGCGATCGCGCGCACGTCGTCGTTCGTCTCCACACGGGCCGGTTCCACCAGATTCGCGTGATGATGGCGGGCCTCGGCGCGCCGCTGGTGGGAGACACGCTGTACGGCGGTCCCGCGGGCTCCTTCTATCTCGAACACGTGCTGCTTGGTGCGCGTCCGTTTGGCGCGGAGGACACACGGGTATGGCGCGCGCCGGTGGACGTCGACCGGCCGGCCTGGTCGGCGGGAGTCACCGAAGCGCTGGCCACGATGGCAACGGCCCCTGAGCCGGTTGCGGGCGATCCGCGAAACCGGTAGCCTCCTGTTGGTGGCGAACCTGGCGGCCAGAGACGCGGGACCGGCCCTCGAGGCCCTCGAGGCCGTGGCCAACAGCCTCGGAGCGTCGAGCGGCCTGTTGTTTGAACCCGCTCCGCCGTCGTTCGTGATTACCGCCACACGGGACACTTCCATTCCGACGGAACGGGTCGAGGTGACCGGGGATTCCCTGCTGATCCGCTGGCTGAGAGTCAATGGGCTCCCGCTCACGGTGCCTGACGACCTGGGCATCTGGACAGAACTCTCCAGGCAAGAACAGGCCGTGCTGGGGGACCTGGATGTCAATCTGGCGGTGCCGCTCGTCTGGAACGACGAGCTGGTGGCCTGGGCCGGCCTGCGAACATCGCAACCACATGGGCGTCATGACATGACGCAGATCGCCGGAATCGCACGAGGCCTGTGGGTCGCGCGAGCCTCCGAAGCGGAACAGCACGCGCTGCAAACGCGCCGACGTGTACACGGCCTGACCGTCGCCGGCCAGATGGCCGCCGGGATCGCACACGAAGTCCGAAACCCGCTGGCGGCCGTCCGATCGATGGTGCAACTGATTCAGGCCGGTACGCCAACGCCCGCCGACAGAGATCGCATGTTCGCCTCCATCCTGCAGGAAATCGACCGGGCGAACTCGGCGCTCACGAGCATCCTGACGTTGGGCCGGCCGGTTTCGAGCCGGGAGGAGCTGGTGGACCTCGCGTCGGTGGCCAGACAGGCTGCCGAGTTCTGCGCCGCGTATGCCGGACAACAAGGCCTGTCGATCGCGATCGGCCTGCCCGAACGGCTTCCGGTCCTGGGGGATGGCCACGAGCTTCGGCAGGCCTTCATCAATGTGATCCTGAACGCCTGCCAGGCCAGCGCGTCAGGCGGGGTGATTCGTGTCGAATCGGACCCCGCTGCTTCGGCGGCGCGCATTCGCATCGTGGACGCGGGTTCAGGCATGACCGCTGATGTCCTCGGTCGTGCGTGTGAGCCGTTCTTCACCACGAAGCGGGACGGAGGTGGACTCGGCCTGGCGCTGTGTCAGGCCGCCGTGCGCCGGCACGGAGGCGACCTGTCCATCATCAGCACGCCGGGCCACGGGACAACCGTGACGTTCGACGTGCCCCTGATCACCACCAATGGCCCGACTTCTCGTCATTGACGACGAGCCCGCCCTGCGCGACGCCATCGTGATGGTGCTGCAGGCGGCGGGTCACGCGGCACACGCGGTGGCGACCGGAGAGGACGGGCTCCTCGCGCACGCCGCATCCCCGTTTGACGCGCTCGTCGTGGACATCACCCTGCCCGGACTCTCGGGAATCGACGTCGTCAGGCGGATCAGGAAGACCTCGCCGGACGTACCCGTGGTGTTCATCACGGCTCACAGTTCAATCGCTTCTGCAGTCGAGGCAATCCGGGCCGGGGGTTTTGATTACCTGCCGAAACCCTTCGACAACGACGAACTCGTGCTCAAGGTGGACCGGGCCATCGCCCACCGCCAGTTGAACCAGCGGGTCCACACACTGGAACGGGATCTCCAGACACGGACGTCCTTCCCGGCCATCGTCGGTCAGAGCGCGGCCATCACGGAGGTGACCAGAACACTGGCCAAGGTCGCCCCCACCGATGTCACCGTGCTGATCACGGGAGAATCCGGCACCGGGAAGGAACTGGCGGCGCGATCGATTCATCGACACAGTCCCCGGAGCGGAGGACCGTTCGTCGCGATCAACTGCGGGGCGATTCCCGCCACGCTGGCGGAAAGCGAGCTGTTCGGACACGAACGAGGCGCCTTCACCGATGCAAAGGGAGAGCGCCTCGGCGTCTTCGAGCGCGCCAGATCGGGCACGTTGTTTCTTGACGAAGTCGGAGACCTGCCGCTGGACCTGCAGGTCAAACTGCTCCGTGTCCTCCAGGAAGGCGAACTGGTGCGCGTCGGCGGCAGCCGGCCCATCACAGTGGACGTCCGCGTGGTGGCGGCCACCAATCGGGACCTGCCGTCAGACGTGCGGGCCGGACTGTTCCGGGACGATCTGTTCTGGCGGCTGAACGTCGTGTCGGTGGCCATGCCACCCCTGCGCGAGCGCCGTGATGACCTGCCCCTGCTCATCGAACATCTGCTCGCGCTGGTCAACGCCGAATGCCGGAGCGAGGTCCAGGGGCTGACGGCGTCCGCGATGGCCGCGGTACGGGCCCATCACTGGCCAGGCAACGTCCGCGAACTGCTGAACGCCCTTCGCCGCGGCGCCATCATGACGGAAGGCGACCAGATTGATCTGCCGCACCTGCCGGCGTCGATCGTCAACGGCGCGGCCGACGATGACCGGAAGGAACTGGCCGCGCTGCAGGACGCGCTGGCTGAAACGGAGCGCCGCGCCATCGAAGCGGCGCTGGCAAGCGTCGGCGGCAACCGGGATCGCGCCGCGCAGGCGCTGGGCATCAGCCGGCGGACGCTGTTCAACAAGCTCAAACGGGCCCGGGACCGCGACGGGAATCCGGTTTAGTCATCCGGATCCCGGCTGGGTTCCTGGAGTGACCGGCCTTTACTCATCTCGTTCGATGAGACCAAGTGGCGCGGTTCGCTTCGCGCCTGGACTCGATCGTGCCCTGCTTGGTCTGGCTCATGGGCCGCTCCACTCCGTCACCCGAGGTTCGCGTCCAAGTTCCACAGTCGTCGTCTGACGAGAAACCTGCGTCAGACGAGACAATCTCCACGACGCGCGGCCCGCTCGTGCTCACGAAGTCGTTATCGTTGATGCTGCTGAGGACGCCCTCGAAGTTGTTAAGGCGTTCCCAGTAGCAGCCCGCCACCACGTTGGAGGTGTACAGCCCTGGTTGTATCTGGGTTCCGACAAGCCACGTCCCTGGCCGAATCGTTGATTGCGCCGGATGGCGCGGGGACTGATACCACGTACCGCAGTCGCTATCTGTCTCGAAGGCGACATCCGACGGCAAGATGTCCACGATGGACTGGAGGGCATTGAATCCGATGAAGTCGTTCGCGATCACATCTGACAGGTTCCCGCTGAAGCCACGCTGACGTTCCCAATAACAGCCATCGGCGGGATCAGAATAGTAGCGCGCCGCCTGAATGTCGGCGTGCACCCGATACTGGCCAGGCCCGAACTGGGTACGAGGGCCTGTTCCCGTGCCGCTGATGGCGATCGTGTTGGTTCCAGATGTCTGGTCGCCATTGACGGTGAGAGTACCGGCGTAGCTCTGGGGCGCGAGCGGCGAGAAGCGAATTGTCACTGCCTGTGAGCCGCCAGCGGAAATGGCGCCAGAAGTCCAACTGGCAGAGTAGCCGGAAGGACCAGTCATGCCTGTCACTGTCAGTGTGGCGTTGCCCGTATTCCGGATTGTCAGGGTGCGCTCAGCGGACTGCCCGACTGCCACTGACCCGAAAGCCAGATCGCCTGACAGCGCGACGATCCGAGTCGGCGCCGCCGGAGGTGTCGGGGTGGGAGCGGTCGGGGTCGAGCTGCTCCCGCCTCCGCCGCAGGCCGCGCTCAGCAGCGCCATGATGATGACTGTTCTTGAACGCATGACTCCTCCACGATTGCGAACATTTCGTGCTTTCGATTGATTGACTCGACTGCCCCGATCAGCAGGCGGCTTGAGGTCGATGCCGCTCTCCATCAGCGTCGTACCCGGGATTTTGGTGGTCTTGGTTCACGCCGAAACGGCACGACATTGGCGAACGGATGCGTCACGGCACGCTTGCGTGACCGTCTCCGAGGGGACCCGTCCAGGCCCAGGAACGCACGCATCATCTCGAGCTCTTCAAGAATGGCGTCCAGCCTGAACACTGCCCGCTCCCGTGCGACGAAGTAGGGCGTGCGCAGCTGCAGCACGCGCGCGGGACCGCGTGACTGGCTCATCGCTCCTCCCCGGACGGGACGCAACTCGGCTGGCAGACATCCCGCCTCGACTCATCACATGGCGGAACCCCGAGCACATCAACGGAACAACAGCGGTACCCATCTGCACAATCGCCAATGTGGCTGCAGCACATGTCAGGAACGTTCGGTTCCGCCAACAGAGCCAGTGAAGACCAGCCCATCCCCATCACACAGACCAGGAGAAACACGAGGCGGAAGGGAGCTCTGACCACGTCCTGCCGGAGGGCAAGGTCCGTGCCACGACAGAGGCGGCCGCGATCGACCGTATCGGCTTGGCTTCCCTTCGCTGTCGTGCAGGCCTCTGCACACCCGAGTGCAAACCGTTGCACTCCGTTGCGGGGGATGCGCAGGCGGCGCCCAACCACGCGTGGCCATTCCTTTGCAGGGCACTCCAGTGGAGGGCTTCACAAATGCGTCAATGGGAGATCGTGCGGACGGCCGGTGCCTGCCTTCTGGCTGTGTCGGTCGGAATCAATGTCGCGCAGGCGCAGCTGATCCGGAAACTGACCGACCCGGCCCCTGCGGCGAGTCTGGCGATTGGAAGGCCGTTGACGTCGTTGACGGCAGTCGACCTGGCCGGCACGCGAGTCACACGCGCGCTCAACGACGGCACCCCGACCGTGCTCTACCACTTCTCGTCGACGTGCGCGTGGTGTGAACGCAACTGGACGAACGTCGAGGCGCTGTCGAAGAGTGCCGAGGGACGCTACCGGGTCGTTGCGGTCACGATGGACGATGACATCCCCCGCTGGCTGTCCGATTCCGCGACGTCGATCGAGTGGCTGCGGGGGCTGGAGCCATCAGAGGCGGTGGCGCTGTCACTGGGGGGCACTCCCCACACCCTGATCGTCGGCGGCGATGGTGTGGTGACGCACGACTGGCCGGGTGCGTACACGAAACGGCTGGCGCGGCAGGTGGAAGACACGTTCGGCATCGTCCTGCCTGGACTGGTCCCGATGAGGGCACAATGAGGCGTGCCGGTCACACGCGAGGCTCTGGCCGCTGGAATCTGGTGGTGGTCGTCCGGGGATCACCCGCCGATGGGTGACGTGTCGCGGTCTGAGGTCGTGGTCATCCCCTCGGGATCCCCCGCGGTCGCCACGTTGTCAGCCCACGCGCATGTCTCAGTGGTACTGGGCTTACGGGGAACCACTGCCCGGTTCGACGACGTCCGTACCGCGCTGCGGAATACGGAGCTTCCCGATCGACTTCATCGCCGTCCGGCGCGCCACTATTCGTCAGTGAACCGTTTCTCGTTGTGGCTGGCGATCGCCGCGCTGACGAAGGCGCCCGTCCTGGTTGTGGGCGAACAGGCGCTTCAAGGCCGCGACGGCCAGACGGCAGGACGACTCATCCAGGAAGCCACAGCCCGGCATCCCGTCATCATCGTCTCGACACAGTCGGCAGGCTGGGCCGACGCGTGCCGGGCCGCTCCGTGGCCGCGGGGTGAAGACGCGTGATGACCAGGCTTCGCGCCGCAGGCTGGCTCGTCCTTGGACGCTGGCTCATGATCGTACGCCTGCCGGCGTACTGGGTCAGCGTGAGTTTTCTCATCGCGGCCTCGGTGAGCGCCGCCGCGGTGGCCGCCGGCGCGTTCAGAGAGGATCAGCGCCGCTACGAAGCGCAGCTTCAACAGCGGCTGCAACTGCAGGTGCAGCCTGGTGCCGGACCCGCGGGGCGGATTGTCGATCAGCGGCTGCGGGTGCTCCGGCCGCCGCAGCCACTTGCCGCCTGGAGCTCCGGTTTCGATCGGGGGATGAGCGCCAGCTGGGACTTCGGACCAGCGGGTGAAGAGTCGCTGCCACCGTATCCGGGTTCCGGCCTGGTGGCCATCGTCACGTTGGACATCGAGACGGTCCTTCGGGTGTTCGGCGGCGTGCTGGCGGTTCTGCTCGGCGTCTGGGTGGTCGCGAGCGACCGGGCCAGCGGCTGGCTTCATGCGGAGCATGTGCTCTCAGCCTCGCAACGACCGTTCCAGATCGCGCGGCTCCTGGGTGTCTGGCTGGCGGTGGTCATGGCCACGGGACTGTGGGCCGCCGGCACAAACGCTCTTCTCGTGAGGTTCGACCTGCCTTCTGTTCTGCCCTGGTCTCTGTGGCCCGTGGTCGTCGGAATCGCCGCATCATATCTGCTCGTCATGGCGTCGGTCGGCCTGGTGGCCGGCAGCGTGGCGCGCAGTGAGGCGGGAGCACAGGCGGTCGCGATCGGGCTGTGGGCCGTCTGGAACTTCCTTGGACCGCAGATCTACGTCGCGGCCCGCGCCGGTGCCGATCAGGCGTCCCGCTTCAGGTTCGAGACCGAACAACGTGAGCTCGGCGCAGATCTTTTCAGGGCAGTCGAAGACGACTTCGCGGCGGAAGTGGTGCGCGACATCGGCAGCAACGTCCCGCCGCCCGTCATCGATGCCTACGCCAAGAAGCGCTTCCGGGCGCTGGAACCCCTGTGGCTCTCTCGCCTCGAGGATGTTCGCAGGATTCTTGATGCCCGCCGCGCGGAGGCGGACGCCCTCTGGGCGGCACAGGTCTCCCGTTGGCAGGTCGTCTCGTGGTGGAGTCCGGGCTTTCAGTTGCAGTGGGCCATCGCGGAATCCCTGGGAACGGGCCCCTCGACAGCCGCCGCGTGGGCGGCTGCTGTTCGCGCGCACCAACGTCAGTTGGAGGCGCAACTGTTCGACAATCGACCGTCGGTCCACCTCAGACTATGGGTCGACGGTCAGGCCAGTCCGTGGATGCTGATGCGACACCCTGCACCACAGGTGAGCACCCTGCCGGCCTTCCGGGCGCCGGCAACACTTCCGGCCAGTCAATGGCCGGTGCTCATCGGAGCCCTGCAGGGTCTGGTGGCGGCACTGGTTGTGATCCTGGTCAGGGCACGCGCGGTCTGAACAACGCCGCCGCCACGCGCCCGCGCTCGCGCACGTCAGCCGGCCACGGCGGCAGTGTCTCCCATCGCACTGCTCCAAGCGCCTCGGTCACGAGCGATCGAAACACGCGGCCGGCGGCCAGCTCGCGGCTGTTGGTGGCCGCGAAGATTCGGCCGCCAGGCGAGAGCACGCGCGCCGCGGCCGTGAGCAGGCGCGGGTAGTCGCGCGGGGCCGACCAGGCCTTGATGTGGCGGCGACGGTCGGCCGCACCGAAGGTGGGCGGATCCAGGATGATCAGATCGAATCGCTCGTGCGCGTGACGGGCCGCGTAGGCCAGATACGCCATCGCGTCCATGCGCGAGTACCGCACCAGCGCCTCGTCCACGTCATTGAGCGCGTGATTGCGCCGGCCCCAGTCGAGATACCTCGCCGACACGTCCACGTTCGTCACGTGAGCGCCGGCCAACGCCAGCGGCACCGAAAACGCGCATGTATACGCGAAGAGGTTGAGGACCCGCTGCGCCCCCTGCGCGGCTAACGCGCGGCGATGATCGCGGTGTTCGAGGAAGAGCCCGGTCGAAAAGCCGTCGTAGGGCCTGACCTCGAAGCGCACACCGTGTTCGGTGATCACCAGCGTCTCAGGCTGCGGCAGGCCGGCGCGTGGCTTCGCCTCGTGTGTTTCGGCGGGCGCCTTCCCGCCCAGGCGGCTGCGGTCGCGCGTGAAGGGCTTCACGTACACCGCCTCAACACCGGTCGCGCGCAGCAGGTCGAGCGCCGACTCTGCCACCGCGGTGACTTCCTCTCCGCTCAACCCGGCATCGTCATACACGCTGAGAACGGCGCAGGGGCCGTAGCGATCGAGGTAGAGGCCCGGCAGTCCATCGCCGGCTCCATCACACAGGCGATACGCGTCGGTCACAGCGGTGACGTCGCAGCCCCGCCGTGCGAACGCGTGCGACAACGCGGCTGGGGTCACTCGGTGTGGCACGCGGGAAGATTACCCGACGACGGTGCCAAACAACTTGCCGACGGCTGCGGTGGCCAGCATCGCCACGACGCCCCACACGGCCACGCGCGTGGCGCCGACCGACAGCGGCGCGCCGCCAACCCAGGCCGCCGTCGCTCCAAGGGCGACCAGGCAGACCAGCGAAACCGCAGCCACGGTGAGGACCAGACCGGACAATGGGGCGGCGAGGATGGCGAGAATCGGGACGGCGGCGCCCACCGCGAACGTGGCCGCTGACGTGAGCGCGGCCTGAAGCGGGCGCGCGGCCAGTTGTTCGGTCAGTCCGAGTTCATCACGCGCGTGCGCGGCCAAGGCGTCGTGTGCGGTGAGCTGTCTGGCGACCGTGCGGGCCAGGTCCGGCTCAAGTCCCCGGCGCACGTAGATGCCGGTGAGTTCGTCCTCCTCGGCTTCCGGCTGCGTGGCAAGTTCCTGCCGCTCTTTTGCCAGGTCGGACTGCTCGGTATCCGCCTGCGACGCCACCGAGACGTATTCACCGGCGGCCATCGACAGGGCGCCGGCCACCAGTCCCGCGACGCCGGCCACCAGCACGTCCTGCCGCGCGGCCTCGGCGGCGGCCACGCCCACGACGAGGCTGGCGGTGGACACAATCCCGTCGTTGGCGCCGAGAACCGCGGCGCGCAGCCAGCCGATGCGTTCGCTTCGATGACGTTCGCCGTGAATCATGCGGTCATCCTACCGTTCATGGTTGCGATGGTTCTCCCCGGTCGTCGCGCCCACCGTGCGTGCAAGGCCTTGCGCGAGTCGATCGCGGTCGGCGGCTTTCAGACGCGCGTGGGCGTGAATCAGGGTGTAGGCAGCCGGGGGCATGGCGCCTTCACGCACGACCTCGGCGGCCTCGCCGGCCTCCTCCTGGGTACGCGGCCACTCCGAGAAGTTCAGCGCGGCGCGGCCTTCGGTCACGTCGCGTTGCACCAGCCACGACATCGGCGCAACGCTGGCGTACGCCGGCCACTCGGTCTCGTTGCTGTGGCAGTCGAAGCAGGCCTGCCGGGCCAGCTCACGCGTGCCGGGCGCGTCCCAGGCCGGCTCGCCGGTGACCGGCGGGTTCGTATGGGTGCGGCCGTACGGCACCACCTGGATGGCGAGCAGCAACACGAGACTGGCCATGACCGTTCGAAACCACCATGTGCGGATCAGGGGCTTCATGGACACCTCCACAATCCACTGGAGAGTGCATCAGCCGTACCAGACGCAGCGACCTGATCTGGAGGGGCCCATCGGGCGCGTTGGCAGAGCGTTTGGATTCGGGTGCGGGATTCTCGGCAGCGCGCGGCCACCCATCTCGCTCACTTGCCGCCAGAGACGTCGAGGAACGTGCCGGTGGTGTAGGACGCTTCCGGGGAAAGCAGCCACAGGATGGCGCGCGCGACTTCGTCCGGGTGTCCTCCGCGCTGCATGGGCACCTGCGGGGCCAGGCGGTCGACGCGATTGGGTTCGCCGCCGCTGGTGTGGATCTCGGTGTAGGTAAAGCCCGGCCGCACGGCGTTGACGCGAATGCCTTCGGCGGCGACCTCGCGGGCCAGGCCGGTCGTAAACGTCTCGATGGCGCCCTTCGAGGCGGCGTAGTCGAGGTACTCGCCTGGTGACCCGAGGCGCGCGGCGATCGACGACAGGTTGACGATGGCGCCGCCGGCGCCGCCGTGTTTCGTCGACATCCGTCGCACCGCCTCGCCGGCACAGTAGAAGGATCCGAACACGTTGGCGGCGAAGATGCGCTGCAGGCGTGCGGCGTCGATGCCGTGAATGCGCGTTTGCGTCTCGAGGATGCCCGCGTTGTTGACGAGCGCCGTCACCCGGCCCAGCGAGGCATCGATGGTTTCGAACATGCGCGCGACGGCTGACGGGTCGGCGACATCGGCCTGCACCGCGATCGCCTGGCCGCCGGCGCTGACGATGTCGGCGACGACCGCTTCCGCCGCGGCGCGGTCGTGACGGTAGTTGACGCAGACCGCGTAGCCGCGCGCGCCGGCCAGGCGCGCGGTGGCGGCGCCGATGCCGCGGCTGCCGCCGGTGACCAGGAGGGGTAACATCTCGGCCATGCGACATTTTGCCCTGTGCGGCGTCCTGTTCGCGATGGTCAGTCTTCCGGCAACCGCCAGCGCGCCGCAGGCGCAACGAATCACGGTCCTCTACGACGCCTTCGGGCATCCGTCCAGTCTGGAGAAGGACTGGGGGTTTGCGGCGCTGGTGGAATATGGAGGCCGGCGCATCCTGTTCGACACCGGCAACGACGCGGGCATCTTCGAGCGGAACGTGGATCGGCTCGGCGTGGACCTCTCGCGGCTCGATGCGGTCGTCATCTCACACCGGCACGGAGACCACACCAGCGGCCTGGGGCCGCTGCTCCGTCGCAATCCGGCGGTCACGATCTGGGCGCCGCGCGAAGGCGCGTACTTCAGCAGCGTGCCCCCGCGAGACTTCCTCGCCAGGCAACCGGAGCTGCCGGCGCACCTCCGGTATTACGAAGGGCGGGAGCCTTCGCGGTGGGTCAGCGGAACGCCGTGGCCTGGCGCGAGGTTCGCGCACGTGACCGGCACGACTGAAATCTTCCCCGGTTTTTACGTGCTCACCACCCAATCCCGCAAGCCGGGAACCGTCGACATGAACGAAGTCTCGCTGGCCATCCGCACGCCGGAGGGGCTCGTGGTGCTCGTCGGGTGCGCGCACCCGGGCGTCGAGCACATTGCGGCCGAGGCGGCGAAGATTGATTCACGCCTGCACATGGTGGCCGGCGGTTTTCATCTCGTCACGGCGCCACGCGCGGAAGTCGAGCGCGTGGCGGATGTGTTGTTGCAGCAGCTGAAGGTGGCGCGGGTCGCGCCGGGCCATTGCACCAGCGAGCTGGGCTTCGCCGTGTTCCTCAATCGCTTCAAGAATCACTTTGTGGAGGCTGGTGTGGGCGCGGTCATTCCGCTGCCGTAGCCGGTCGAGCGGCTGCCGGACGGCCTGCCGAGCCGCCAACCGAAGCGAATCGAAGATGAGCGAAGGTTGGCTGGGAGGCAGGGATTCGAGCCCGCTCCCGGCGCGCCCTCAGCGCGTCGGGGCGTGCCTGAAGACACGCCGAGCCGCCAACCGAAGCGAATCGAAGATGAGCGAAGGTTGGCTGGGAGGCAGGGATTCGAACCCCGATAAGCAGAGTCAGAGTCTGCTGTCCTACCGTTGAACGACCTCCCAGCACGGGTCTGGCCGACCGCAGGAACCCTCTCACGTTAGCAGGTCCGCCCGCGGCCGGGCAAGCCCGGCGCCTCCCAGCCCAGCCCCCGCGTCAGCGGGTGCGCAGCCCGGCCACCCGGTGCGATTCGTCCAGGTCGATGTAGACCGTCCCCTCGGCCTTCGATCCCTTCACCGTCACGATCAGCGGCTCCTCCGGCCCGTGCCGCTCCACACGGCCAAACGTCAGGGTCCCGTACTGCTCGCGCAGCGCCTCAAAGACCTTGCGCCGCTCCGCGGCCGTCTGCCCCTTGTAGAACGCTGGCGAAAACGTCTCTTTCGCCATCGCCTCATAGGCCTCCGGCGTCCCGTTCAACGCCAGCTGGAGCGCATCCAGGTTCTTGCGCAACTCCGGTGGCGGCCCGGTCACCACCCGTTCCTGCGCCTGCGCAGGCGCCGCCCCCCACACCAGCATCGCCAACGCCCCCACCACAATCTTCACGCACACACGTCTTGTCATCGTTCTCCTTCTCCTTCCGACTCGCGTCACTCGTTGCGGAGCGCCACCACCGGATCGACCCGCGCCGCCCGCCACGCCGGCGGCACCGAGGCCAGACACGCCGCCACCAACATCAAGCCCGCCACCAGCGCGACCGTGGCGGGATCCCCGGGCGAGACTTCAAACAACTGCGCGCGCACGACGGTGGACAATGCGGCGCCAGCGCCCACACCGACTACGATCCCTGCGATCACCACACCCAAACTGCGCCGCACCACCATCGTCATGACCGAGCCGCGCGAGGCGCCCATCGCGATGCGAACGCCGATTTCCCGCGTGCGCTGCAACACGTCGAACGCCAGGAGTCCGTACACGCCGAGCAAGGCCAGCGCGGCGGCGACGCCGGCAAACCACGACAGCACCGTGGCCACGAACCGCGGACGCGCAACTCGGTCGGCCACCAGCTCGGCCATGGGCCGCACGCCACCGAGCGGCAGCATCGGATCGATCTCGCGCATCATCCGGCGCATCGGCGGCCCCAGCAGCGCCGCCTCACCCTGCGTCCTGACAACGAGCGTGGCCTGACGCGGCGGCCACTGCGTGTACGGCACGTACATTTCGGCGTCCGGCACGGTGGCGGGCCCTTCGTGCCGGAGATCCGCCACGACACCCACCACGGTCATGCGCTGCCCGGCCACCAGGAGCCGCGACCCCAGCGCGGATTGTCCCGGCCAATACCGCTGGGCCAGCGTTTCGTTGACGATCACCGCGCCCTCACCGCCGGCGCGATCGTCGCCGCCGAACTCCCGGCCTTCACGGACGGTCATGCCCATGGTCGCGAAGTAGTTGGCCGACACGGCGCGATGCGACGCGGATGGCGCGTCCCTGGGATTGGCCGGCTCCGGGCGGCCCTCGATCAGGAATGTGAAATTGATGTCGCCGCCGCTGAGCGGCAGGATGGACGTCAGCGCCACTGCGTCCACACCGGGAACGGTGGACGCGCGAGTCAGGACACGGTCGAACAGATCGCGGATGGCATCCGGCCCGGCGTACGCGCCGCGCGGCGGAGCAATGGACGCCACCAGCAGGCCATCGGGCCTGAAGCCCAGATCCACACGCTGCAGGCGCACGAGGCTGTGCACGAACAGCCCGGCACCAACAACCAATGTCATCGCGACGGCGACTTCCCCCGTCACAAGCCAGCGGCGCAGCCGGCCGTGGCCGGCAATTTCCCGCGTGCCGCTGCGCACCCCCACGACGCGGCCGCGCAGCGTGGACCACACGGGCGCCAGTCCCGCCACCAGCGCCGACACCAGCGCCACGGCGCCGGCAACAACCAGCACCGTCACATCCAGCCGAATGTCTTCAGCCCGCGGCACGTCGCGGGGCACCACACTCGCCAGCATCGCCACGCCTCCCCACGCCAGCGCGACGCCGACTACGAGCCCGGCCGCGGCCAGCACGACGCTCTCGGTGAGGAGTTGACGAATCAGCGCGCCCCGGCCGGCACCCAGGGCCATCCGCACGGCCACCTCGGCGCGACGATCGATGGCGCGGGCCAGCAGGATGCTCGCCACGTTTGCGCACGCAATCAGCAGCACCATCCCGACCCCGCCGGCCAGCACGATCAGGACGGGACGCACATCCCCCACTGTTTCGTCATGCAACCGCGCCACGCGCGCCCGCGCGCCGGCAATCTCCGGGTCCTCACGCAGCAATTGCTCCTGCAACGCGTCGAACGCGGCGCGGGCCTGCTCGAGCGTCACCCCGGGCGACAACCGGGCAATGGTGCGAAGGAAGATGAGGCCGCGCGGCGCGCTCACCGGGTCGATGCGCAACGGCTCCCAGACGTCGGCGTCGATGACGGCGCCCCGAAACGACTCGGGCATGACGCCCACGATCTCGACAGCCTGACCGTTGAGGATGGCCGTACGACCGACGATGGCCGGGTCGGAGGCGAGGCGGCGCTGCCACAACCGGTGACTGACCACCGCCACCGCCGGTGACCCCGGCCGGTCATCGTCTCGATTCAGCGTCCGGCCCAGCGCCGGCGCCACACCCAGCGCGTCGAAGTACGCGCCGGACACGGACGCCCCGGTCAGCCGCTCCGGATCGCCATTGTCCGGTCCGCCGGTGTAGTTGGGAAACCACGACCGCACCGCGGCCACATCCCGCACGACATCCGCGCGCGTGGACCAGTCGATGAACAGGCCCGGCGAAACGACCTCGCGCGCCGGACCACCGGCGCCGCTGCGGTCCTGCCAGAGCATGACGAGCCGATCCGGTTCGCGGTACGGCAGCGGTTGCAGGAGAATGCCCGACAGCGCGCTGAAGACGGTGGCCGTGGCCCCAATCCCGAGGGCAAAGGCCATCACAGCCACGGTGGAGGTCAGCGGATACCGCCGCCACCCACGCAACGCATACACGACATCCCGCATCGTCGACGACACACGTCGACCGTAGTGGGGGTTTGTGAAGAAGCTATGAAGACGCGCGGGTCAGGCGCGAATCAGGTCGGCTGCCCGCTCGGCAATCATCACGCAGGCGGCGTGTGTCTGCGCGTTCACGACTGTCGGCATCACCGAGGCGTCAGCCACCCGCAGGCCGTTGATCCCGCGCACACGCAACTGCGGGTCGACCACGCTGTCCGCGCCCACACCCATGCGGCACGTGCCTCCGGGGTGATAGATCGTGCTCGAGGTGCGGCGAATGAACGCCCGCAGCTGGTCAACGGTGGTGTCCGCGGCCGCGGGATCGACCGCCGCGCCACGCAGCGGCTCGTAGCCGCGTGTGTGCGCAATGGCGCGGCCCAGCCGCACGCCTTCGACCGCCGCATCCAGGTCCCGCGCGTCGGTGAAGTACCCCGCGCGAATCAGCGGCGGCGCCGACAGATCGGCTGACCGCAGTGTCAGCGCACCACGACTGTGCGGACGGCACACGACCACAGAAAAGGCGATGGCGCCGTCCGGCGCGCTGAGACCGCGCCCGACGTAGAACTGCAGATCGGGTGCGCCGCGATTGATGCCGGACGAAGCAAACAGCCCCGCGGACACCGTGGACCCCGGCAGCGTCGTGAGTCCAGTCCAGCGCAGCCCGATCCGCGGATGGTCGTGCAGGTTCCGCCCGACACCCGGCAGATCCAGCACCACAGGCAGACCCAGCGATCGCAGGTGATCGGCCGGACCAATCCCCGACAACATCAGCACCTTGGGAGAGTCGATCGCGCCGGCCGACAGAATCACCTCGCGCGCCACGTGCACCGTCTCGACGGCCACCGCGCCGGCCGGGCCTGAACCGCGACGGTATTCGACGCCGGTCACTCGTGTGCCGGTGAACAGCAGCCGGTTGACCAGCGACCACGGCCGCACCACGAGGTTCGGTCGCGAGAGCGCGGGTTTCAGAAACGCATCCGCAGCCGATTGGCGGCGCCCTTCCCGCAGGTTCTTTTGATAAAACCCCGCACCGCGCTCCTGCTGCGCGCCGTTGAAGTCCCACCGCGGATCCGCCGCAAAGCCCAGCGCCTGCGCACCCTGCAGGAACGCCTCGTGCCCGGCATGGGGATCGGCGGTGTCGGCCACCACCATCGGCCCGCCGGCACCGTGGTACGGCGACGCGCCCCGCACGTTGTCCTCCGACTTCACGAAGTACGGTAGAACCGCGCGGTACGACCACGCCGGTCCGCACTCGGCGGCCCACCCGTCGAAATCGAGCTGATGTCCGCGCACGTACGCCGCCGCGCTGATCGCGCTGGATCCGCCGTACGTCTTGCCGCGCGGCCACCGGATCGCTCGCCCTTCAACCGCCGGCTCCGGCTCGGTGGCGTAGTTCCAATCCACCTCCGACCCGGAGAGCGCCGTCCACTGACCAATCACTGGGATCAACGGATGTGTGTCGGGCCCGCCGGCCTCGAGCAGCAGGACCCGCGCCTGTGGATCCGCACTCAGCCGGTTGGCCAGCACGCACCCGCTGGACCCGGCGCCGACGATGACGTAGTCGAACGTCTCGACCGCCTGCAGCGCCTTCGGCGCCATCGTCGCCGCGGCCGCCACCACCGCCGAGTCCTTCATGAACTGCCGTCGTGTGCGCCTCATCGCCCGACGAACCAGAACGGCGCGCGGGTCGCGGCCGCGCCCACTTCGTTGAGCGCGTTGTCGTACAGCCGGCCGTTGAGCATCACCATGTGCACGGCCTCGGTGTTCCGGATGTTCTCGAGCGGATTGCGGTCGAGCACCACCAGGTCGGCCAGTTTCCCGACCTCGATCGATCCAAGCTCCCGATCGAGTCCCAGCGTTCTGGCGCCGTTGATGGTCGCGGTGGCCAGCGCCTGCAGCGGCGTCATGCCGCCCTGCGCCATCATCCACGTCTCCCAATGCGCGCCGATGCCCTGAATCTGCCCGTGCGCGCCCATGTTGACGATGCCGCCCATGTCGGCCAGTTTCTTCGCGCTCTGCGCCACCAGGATGTGCCCGAAGTCATCATCATTGGCCATGAGCCGGCGGCGCGAACGCGGGTCGATCACGTCACGCGGCGTGAAGCGCAGAAGACGCTCGTTCTCCCAGACCTTGGTGTGCTGATACCAGTAGTACTCACCGGACAGCGATCCGTACGAGACGATGAGCGTGGGCGTGTACCCCACCTGGCTCTTCGCAAACACCGTCAGGATGTCCTTGTAGAGCACGGGCGGCGGCAGGTTGTGCTCCACCGTCGTGTGCCCGTCGAGAATGTGCGTGGCGTTCTGGTAGTAGAGCGAACCGCCCTCTGGCACCACCTGCATCTGCAGCTCGTGCGCCGCCTTGACGATCATCTGCCGCGCGTCACGCCGCTGCTGGTTGTAACTCTTGGCGCTCCACGCGCCCACGGCCTTCAGCCGGCGAAGGCTCGACAACGCGTCCTCATACGAATCCACCTGCGCCTTGAAGTTGGTCTCGGCGCCGTACAGGATGCGACCCGTCGAATACAACCGCGGCCCCAGCTTGAGGCCCGCGCGAATCATCTCGCTGTTGGCGAACACCATCTCGAGGTCATTGGACGGGTCGTGCACGGTCGTCACGCCGAAGGCCAGGTTGGTCTCGAGAATCCACGAACGGTTGGCCGGAATGCCGTCACCCTCGCCGCCGACGTGGGCATGCGCGTCGATGAGGCCCGGGATGATTGTCTTGCCGCGGGCGTCAATGCGCCGCGCCGACGCGGGAACGTTCACGCGGTTGTTGGGCCCGACGGCGACGATCGTGTTGTTCTCGATGACGATGGTGCCGCTCTCGATGACGGCAGGCGCACCGGCCGCCTGCGCCATGGTGATGATGCGCGCGCCAACAAGTGCGATCACACCGGTCGGCACGTCCGACGTCGTCGAGAACCCAATCTGGATGCCGGCGGTTTCCGGGGCGTCCGGCGCTTCAAGACCGGCGTCGAGGAACGTGAACGTCCGCGCCAGATCGCGCGAGAACAGCTCCGGCCCCAGCGACCAGTGGACGCGGCGGCTGTCGCCCGACCAGTGCAGGTAGAAACCCGCGTCGCGAGAAATGCGCGCCTGGGGATACCCGCCGGCGCCCGGCCCGATCGTCACGGGCCGTCCGGTCCGCGGGAACGGCATCACCCACGTCTTCCACCGCTCGTGGAACGCCACCCACTTCCCGTCGGGCGACGGCGCAATCTCCATCGCGTTGGCCGACTGCAAATGGACCTGCTCGTTGAGCCCGTCGAGCCCGATGGACGCCAGCACGAACTGGTCGCGCTGTTCGCGGAAGTAGAGGCGCGTGCCGGTGTGGTCGAACTCCGGTTCGAATCCGCCTTCACGAATCAGTCGAGGTGCCGATGATCCATCCGCCGCAACGATGTACAGGCCGGGTTCGGCGACGCCACGATCGGGACGCTGCCCATCCGATCCGGCCTTGCGATACGCGATCCAGCGCCCGTCCCGTGAGAACGCCGGCTCGATGTAGTGCCCGGGCGTGGCCACGACGTCGCGCGTCGTGCGGCTCGCCACATCCAGGACCTTCACGCGGCCCAGGTCGGTGTCGCTCCACGTCGTGTAGACGATCGACCGGCCGTCGGCCGACCACGAGGGATCCAATTCAAAGACGGTGCGCAGGGCGCCCCGTTCTGTCGGGGCGCCATCCGGAATCGCCGGCGCCGCTTCTCCCGTCGGTAACGCGCGCAGATACAGGCGGCCAAGCGCGCTGTAGGCGACCTGGCGTCCGTCAGGCGACACCGCCACGTCGCGCAGCATCTTCACGGCGAAGCGATCCTCGTGCACCGGGATCGGGAACCGCAGCGGCGCCGTGAGCGTCTGCTGCACGCGCGCGGTGAAGGGCACCTCCGTGCCGGCCTTCGCCGCCGGATCAACACTCCAGATCTTCCCCTGCCCCCAGATCACGACGCGCGACGAGTCAGGTGTCCACGCGTACTGCGGATACACGCCGTGCACGGTCCACGCTTCCTGCAGGTCCTTGTCGAGTTTGTCGAACACCGGCGCCTCTTCTCCGGTCTCGAGGTTCTTGACGAACAGCAGGCTCTGCGTGCGCACGCGCCGGATGAACGCCAGCCACTTGCCGTCGGGTGACGGCCTCGGCGTAATCGACCCGCCCGGTCGCGTCACGAACGCGCGTTCGCGGCCGGTCTGCAGATCGCGCCGCAGAATCGCGAAGATCACCCCGTTGGGATCCTTGTTGTATTCAAACGTCGACCCGGGCGTCACATCCTTCGAGTAGTAGAGATAACGCCCGTCGTGGGAAATCGCGGGCTCGCCCGCGTCCTTCTGCGCGTTTTCGCGCTGCGTGATCTGGATGCCGTCCGATCCGGCCGGGTGGAACATCCAGATCTCACCGGCGCCGAGCGATCGCGTCGTCACGAAATGGCGGCGCGCGAAGATCGCCTGTCCATCGGGCGCCCACGTCGGGCTGTTGATGAACCAGCGCGACTCGCGCGACACCTGCTTCAGATCGGTGCCGTCGGCCTTCATCGTCCAGATGTTCCACAACCCGTCGCGATCGCTTGTGAAGGCGATGCGCGTGCCGTCGGGACTGAACCGCGGCTGCATGTCGAAGGGCGCGCCGCCCAGCAGACGCGTGGCCGGCTGCGCGCCGCTGCCACCGATCGGCATCACGTAGATGTCGCCGAGCAGGTCGAACACGATCTGCCGTCCGTCGGGACTCACATCGAGGTTCATCCACGTGCCTTCATTCGTGTCGAACTCGATCGGCGTCGTCGGACCCACCGGGTCGTTGATGTTCCACTTGGCGGGCGCCTGCCTGGCGGAGGTGCCGGCGGCCCAGGGCAACACAAGCGCGACGATCAGACACACGAGGGGCGCGGTTCGCAGCTTCATGAGGGGATCCAATATCAGAGAGAGGGGCGATCAGGCGAGTTTCTGTGACCGGTCGTCGTCCACCAGAGGGCGGCGCCGGACACCAGCAGGATGAGCGCGGACCGGCCGAAGCGGTTCGGGCCGCCGCTCAGATGCACCATCACCAGGGTCACCATCGAGGCGATGCCGGCCAGCAGGACGCCCCGATCCCGCGTCGTGCCGGCTTCGCTGATGGCCGACACACTCAGGCCCACCAGACCGGCGCTGGCCGCCACAAGCCAGGCCCAGCTCCACCACGCCGGCGGTGTCGTGGCCGGTGCGGCGATCGCCCAGACCAGCAGCCACGCGATGACCAGCGCACCTGCCACGCGAGAGCGCATCGGCGACCACGGCCACAGCGCGACGACCGCCATCGCCACGATGAGCACCAAGGCAGGAATCGCCTGACCGGTGAAGGCCAACGCGGGAGGCGCCGACCGGGCCAACGCACTGCCCGTCAACATCGCCAGACCGCCAATCATCAGAAACAGCGCCGGCGTGGTCCGGGCAAACGCCGGTCGCCGGTGCGCCGGCCAGTGCGCCCATCCGTCAAGCGCGGCGCCGGCCGCAAGCGTGGCGAGACCGGACAGTGACGATGACCCGCGCCAGACTTCGATCGCGGTGAACCCCAGCCATGCGCCCCACGCCAGACTCGCGGCACCGGCCGCCGACCAGTGGGTTCGTCGCTGCAGGGCGATGGCGATCGCGGGAAACACTGCGAGGAATGCCCACGAAAGCGGCGGACGGCCGGTGTCGACCATCACCCAGAACGTCAACGCTGCCGCGGCCGCCAGGGTGGTGACCGGCGCGGCGGTGACGGCCGCAGTCGCCGCCAACACGGCCACCCACGAAAACAGCGGCCACGTGTTGGTCGGGTCGAGGGGCAGGAAGTCGGTGAGCGCGGCGATGAACGCACCCGAGAGCAACGCGCCGGCAAACGCCAGCAGGTCGCGCCGGGGCTGCTGCTGCCGCCGCGCCGCCAGGGCCGCGGCACCATACGCAGCCAGCGTGACCAGCAGTGAGCCGGACAACTTCACCGCGTGCGGCAGTCCGTCCCAGTTCCACGCCACCAGGAGAATCACGCCCGACGCTGCGACCAGCCACGCCAGCCAGCGCACCATGAAAACCGTCGAGATCGTCTGAAGTTCGTCGGGATATCGGGCGAGCACGCGGTCGCGCTGCTCGGCGGAGATCACACCATCATCGACCCAGCGTTGGCTCTCGCGAGCCAGCCAGGACTTATCCGCGCGGGTGTCCAAGGAGGGGTTCATCCGCCCTCGACCACCAGTATCCCACCACTGCCAGCCCGGCGAGCAACGTCAACAGCCACGCGCTGGCCGGGAAGTAGAGTTTGCTGCCGTCAACCGTGAGCAGGAGCCCGTTGGTGGCGAGGTACACGAAAAACGTCACACACGACGCAAACAGGCCCCAGCGCACCAGGGTCAACACCAGGAGCAACGACAACAACATGCCGATGGTGAGGTCGAGCCAGAAATACGCGGACACGGTCCCGGTGCGGTTGGAGACGATCGTGAAGATCAGGGTCGCAAACACGGCCACCGCCCACTGGTTCGCCACCACGCGCCGCAGCAGCGCCACGATCATCGCGCCAATCAGCGCATTCTGCAGCGCCCAGAGCGCGCGATTCGCCACAGCGACATACCAGTCGCGCACACCATTCAACGGCGCCAGGTCGAGCCCGATCGGCTGGGCCGGCGGCCAGCCGAGCCACGCCGGCGTCAGGCCGTACACACGCGTCACCACGGTCAGCCCCGCGCCGATGGCCACGCCCACCAGCAGATCGCGTCCCACCAGCGGATCGCGCCACCACGCGCCCGTCGTCAGGCGCGACCACGTGATGAGGGCGGTCGGCCACAGGCGGCGTACGGACGGCTCCACCGCCAGATACACCGCAAAGAGCAGGCCGCCGTTGAACATCGAGAACCCGATGGCCAGGAAGAACCGGTTCAGCTCCACTTCGAGCTGCGGCACATGGAACGGCGAGATCACCCACGTCGACAACGTGAGGAACGTGACGAACACCGCGGTCTTCAGCGCGCCGCGGGCATCGCCGCGACCGGCCTTCCAGTTGCGCCACGCCATCCACGCGGCGCCCAGCGGCAGCGAGAAGATGATGAGGCCGCCGACCCAAGCGATCCACGGCACGACACCGGGGTTGAACGGCACCTCTCGCGACGCCCTCGTCCAGGGCGCCACCTGTTCGAACATCGTGACGCGGCCACGGTATGCCGCCGCCTCGATGCGGATCGGCTGACCCGGCAGCTCCGGCCACTCGCCGGTCCACGCGCGGCGCTCGTCCGAGTGGAACCGTGGCGTCCACTGCGGCGTGGTTTCCCGGAACGCGGACAGATCGAGCCCCGCCAGTTCGAACACGCGCGGCCAGTTCACCGGGTTCGCAGAACCAGCGTCAGGCGCGTCGATCTGCCGGGGCACGCCGAGGAACGACAACACACGCCCCTCGGTGTCCACCTCCATCGTCACCATGCCGCTGATGACCGCCGGGGGATCGCCGATTCCCGCGCGCGTGTTGTCATCAAGGGGAATCAGCAACTGCGGACTGGTGCGATACCAGAACCGCACGGCCGCGGGCCGGCCCGTGGGCAACGAGGCCCAAGGATTCCGATCCCCGTTGGCCGCGGCCCAGGCGACGTAGTCGTTGTCGTATCTGAAGTTGTGCGCCTCGTCGGCAAACGGTTCGTCGTAGCCGAACGCGGCGCGCACCTGCTGAGCGCGATCGATCAGGACGTCGACTGGCCGGTTGAGGGGCACCTGGGCGGGCACCGACGCGCGATCGGTCAGCGCGGCGGCGGCGAGCAGCAGCACCACGGCCGCGCCGGCCGACATCAGCGCCGCGCGCACACCCAGCGACGCGGATGCCCCGCCGGCCGCGGCGATCATCTCCGGCGAGGGTGTCTCGCCAGCCGCCAGCGCTGCGGCCAGCGGATCGGCACTCAGCTGCGCGGCGACGGCCAGCGCCGTCGCGGGCCGCCTGGCCGGGTCCGGATCCAGGCACCGGGCCACGACACGCTCCACGGCGGGATCAATCGACTTGACGATGTCGGACATCGTGGTCGTCACACCGGATTCGTGCTGGCTGACGAGTTCCGCGACGGTCTTGGCGCTGAACACCCGCCGGCCCGTGAACAACTCGTACAGGACCAGTCCCAACGCGAAGATGTCGCTGCGCGCGGTCACTTCGCGGCCCTGCAACTGCTCAGGCGCCATGTAGGCTGGAGTGCCCACGCGAATGTCGGTTACCGCGCCGATGCTGGCGAGGCTGAAGTCCATCAGCCGCACCCGGCCCGCGCTGTCGAGCATGATGTTGGCGGGCTTCAGGTCGCGGTGCAGGATGCCTTTGTCGTGCGCAGCGGCCAGGCCCGCGCAGATCTGCCGCGCGATTTCCACGGCCTTGTCTTCGGGGAACCGGCCGATCCGGCGCAGCAGCGCGGCCAGGTCTTCCCCGTCGACGTATTCCATCGTGATGAACAGCTGTGGCGGCCCGTCACCGGCCTGGATCTCGCCGATGTCGTACACGCGGCAGACGTTCGGATGCGACACCTGCCGCGCCGTCCGCACTTCGTTGTGAAACTGCGCGAGCCGCACGGGATCCTGCGCCAGCGCGGGCGGCAGGAACTTCAGCGCCACGGGCTGACCCAGCCGAAGATCGTCGGCCCGGTAGACCTCGCCCATGCCGCCGCGGCCGAGCAGGCCAAGCACACGATACCGGCCCTCGAGGATCTCGCCCGGCTGGAACCGCCCGTGATCGATCGATCCGGAAGAGGTCAGCCAGCCAGAGCCGGACGTCACCAGTCTGGTGGCGTCGTCGCTCAGTCGCGTCTCGTCGGTCACCCGGCTGATTGTAGTCGGACCTCGAGACCGCCGGTGACCGGACGTGAGAAGTCGAGCTCGAGGTGGAAGCGGTGACACACCTCATGCACGATGGCCAGGCCCAGACCGATGTCGCCGCGCAGGCCGGCGCCCCGGCCTTCGTCACCGCGGAACCGCCGCACGGCATTCAGTTTCCGCAGTTCGTCATCGGGCAGATTTGCCCCGGTATCGGTCACCGTCAGGGCAAATCCGGTCCCGCCCTTCCGAAGCGACACCGTCACACGGCCGCCGGCACGTTCGCGGTCGATCGCCAACATCAGCAGATTGCGCACCGCCTGCTTCATCCACAGCGGCTGCCCCTGCGCGCGCACCGGTGTGTCCGGCACGGACACGTCGAGCGCCACCTGCCGAACCGCCGCCAGCGGGGCGAACTCGGCCAGCGCCGCGCGCACTTCGGCGCTGACATCGACATCCACGACCGCGGGCGACAAGGACTCGCGCAACTGCGATCCGACGACGACGTTCGACAGACGAAGCGCGTCCGCCAGCGCGCGCGCGGGATCGCCGGGGGTCATGGCTGAATGCAGCACCGACTCGGCGTCACTCGACAGATATCCGATGAACCGGCGGTAATCGGCGTCCCGATCGCGGAAATCGGTGTGCAGCCGGTTGATGTCGACCGCCGCCTCGTTGAAGGCAAATCCCAGCTGACTCAGTTCATCGCGGCCGCCCACCGACGCCGGTTCCCGATACTCCGTCCGCGCTGATGCCCGCATCTGGGCGCCGAGCCGGCGAATGCGTCGATCAATGGGCCAGGCCACCGCCATGATCACCACGAACGCGCCAGCCGTGAACGCGGCATACATCAGCGCGCGCTGACGCCACTGATGCGGCGGCGGATGCATCCGGAACAACAGGTACGCACACGGCCCATCCCACCGTGTCGTGAGCACCGTCTGCGCACCGGTGCCCGCCTCGGTGTGAAACGGCTCGGTCACCTGCTGTTCGGTCATCCGCAGGCGCGCGCGCGTCTGCTGCGACAACCGCGGCGCGGCGGTACTCTGCCCCACCATCTCGAGGTCGTACGCGAAGAACTCGAAGTCGCGCGGATTGGTATCCGGCCGCGGCGCCAGCACGTCGGCATCCGGGCCGGCCAACAGCGCGGCACTGGGCGCGTTCTCCCGAGGACCAGCCAGGAACCAGCCCGGATTCGCTTCACAGCGGGCGCGAATCAGGTCGGTCTGATGCGCCTGGGCCACACGTTCCACCGCCAGTTCCCGGTCGGCCGCGCGCACCCGTTCCACCGCCCACACCGAAACGGCCGCCAGCGCCAGCGCCAGCAGGAAGGCCGCCAGCAGCAACTTCCTCAGCAACATGCTGCCCTCGAATACGCCGGTCGTCAGTCGCCCATTTCGAGGGCGCGCCACAGATACCAGCACGCCACCGACCGGTAGGGCTGCCACGTGCGTGCTGCGCGTTCCATCGTCCGCACCGACGGCCGCCGTTTCATCCCCAGCACGATTTGCATGCCCTTGACGATGCCCAGGTCACCGGTGGGCAACACATCGGGCCGGTGCAGGCAGAACATCAGGAACATCTGGGCCGACCACACGCCAAACCCCTTCACTTCGACGATGGTCCGGATGATCTCCTCATCGTCGCGTGTGCGCAGATGGTGCAGGTCAAGGCGGCCGTCAATCACGCGGGCCGCCAGATCCTGGAGGTACGCGATCTTCTGCCGGCTCAGGCCGGCTGACCGCAGATCGTCGGTGGGCACGGCCAGCAGGTGCTCGGGACTGAGCGTGGGCATGAGCGCGAGCACGCGGCGGCGGATCGTGTCGGCCGCCTTGGTCGAAAGCTGCTGTGAGATGACCGCGCGGAAGAGCGCCTCGAACGGTTCGCGCCGGCCGAACTCAGGCCGTTCCCTGCCGGTCCGCTTGATGACTGCGGCCAGTCTGGCGTCGGTGCGCATCAGGTGGCGGCGCCCCTGCTCGAAGACATCCGCGGGGTCAGGGTTGCGCGAGGCTGCACGCGATTGCACAGGGCGACGGGGGAGAACGCGACGGGTTGTTGGAGGCATGGCGGCTCTGAACCGATAGCACTTTACTGGAGATGACGTTTTCGAGTCTTGATGCGCCCCAGCAGGGCACCAATCTCGCGTACACGCGCTTCTTCTTCGTGCGTCCCGCGCAGGTGGACGATGCGATCCGGCAGCGGCTGCGTGGGGTGGGTGATCAGCTGGCGCGGGCGTTCTTCAACGTCTTTGATGTTGAGGGCGGCGGTGCCGATGCCCCGCCGCACGAGATGATCCAGTTCCTGTCGATCAACGGCTTCGGCGTGGACGGGTCGGCCTCAACCGACCTCCCCACCGCCACACACGTGGCGCAGGTCACGTCGAAGTACCGGCCCAGTCTCGAAGATGCCGAAAAGGAGCTGCGGCGCCGCGTGGGCGAGCTGGCGCAGGTGACCACGCTCACGGGTGCGGTGCGGGTGCCCCGCTACACCTCGGTTGACATGTACGCGTGGGCCTACAGCCAGGCGAAGGGCCGCGCCTCGGGCCGTCTCGTGCAGAACGCGATCATCCTCCCGGTGCGCAAGACGGCGGAGTGGTGGGCGCTGCCGGCCATGGAGCGGCATCAGTATTTCTACCCGCATCACGATCACCGGACCGGCAGGCATGTGCCGGGTCACGCCGAACTGGGCCGCGGGGCGGCCCGACGCGTGTTCCGTCGGCTGTTCTACAACCCCGATGGTGAAGGCCGCGCCGGCGAGTGGGATTTCATCGCGTACTTCGAATGCGCGGACGAAGACCTCGCGCTGTTTGACGACACGCTGGCCGCGATGCGAGACACCGAACGCAACCCCGAATGGCGATTCGTGGAAGAAGGGCCCATCTGGCGAGGGCGACGTCAACTGAGATGGTAGGGGTCCAGGGTCCGAGGGTCCAGGGTCCAGGGTCCAGGGTCCAGGGTTCGAGATCAGCTGCGTGAACGCAGTCGAGCGATGACGCGCGGTTGGCCGACCAGTTCGAGTACTTCGAAGAGCCCGGGGCTGACGGCCTGACCGGTGACGGCTACGCGTGAGCTATGAATCAGGACGCCGGGTTTGATCCCGCGCTGATCGGCCAGCGCGCGGAGGGCCGCTTCGGTCGCGGCCGGTTCCAGCGACGGCAGCCCGGCAACAACGTCGGCCCACGCGGCCAGATGTGGACGCGCCTCCGCGGAGAGGTGTTTGGCCACAGCCGCGTCGTCGTACACCACATCGTCGGTCAGGAACACACGCGAGGCGGGCACGAGGTCCGCAAGTTTCTTTGCGCGTGGTTTGAGGAGATCGAGGACCCGGCTGAACCAGGCGAATTCGGTGGTCTGCAGTGAGTCGCGCCAGAGGCCGGCGGCGTCGAGCGCCGGACGGATGCGGCGCACGACCTCGTCGTTGGCCAGCCGGAGGATGTGCTGCTGGTTGAACCAGTCGAGTTTCTCCGGGTTGAAGACGGCGTTGCCGCCGCTGATGCCGTCGAGGGTGAATCGCTCGACCAGTTCGTCGCGGCTGAACAGTTCCTGGTTGCCGCCGGGCGACCAGCCGAGCAGCGCCAGAAAGTTGATCATCGCTTCCGGCAGATACCCCTGCGTCTCGTATTCACCCACCGACGTCGCGCCGTGGCGTTTGCTCAGGCGTTTTTTGTCGGGCCCCAGGATGAGCGGCACATGCGCGAACTCCGGCACCGGCGCGCCGAGCGCGTGATACAGCAGGACCTGTTTCGGGGTGTTCGAGATGTGATCGTCACCGCGAACAACCTGCGTAATCTCCATGTCGACGTCGTCGACCACGACGGACAGGTGGTAGGTCGGGAAGCCGTCGGACCGGATGATGACGAAGTCTTCGATGTGTTCGTTGGCGAACTCGATGCGGCCACGCACCAGGTCGGTGAAGGTCGTGACACCGGACGGCACCAGGAACCGGATGGCGCGCGGCAGACCCGCGGCTTCCCGTCGGGCCGCTTCGTCGGATGACAGGTGGTGGCACGTACGGTCGTAGGTCCAGGCCGTGCCGGAGGCTTCGGCCGCGTCGCGTTTCGCCTTGAGGTCGTCCGGGCTGCAGTAGCAGTAGTAGGCATGGCCCGAAGCGACCAGCCGGCCGGCGGCCGCGCGGTACTTGTCGAGACGTTCGGTCTGGAAATACGGCGCGTGCGGGCCACCCACCTCGGGCCCCTCGTCCCAGGTCAGGCCCAGCCACTTCAGGCTGCTGAGAATGCCGCTGACCATGTCGTCGGACGACCGCGCGACGTCGGTGTCCTCGATGCGCAGGATGAACGTGCCGCCGTGCCGCCGCGCGTACAGCCAGTTGAACAGTGCCGTGCGCGCGCCTCCGACGTGAAGGTAGCCGGTGGGTGACGGGGCGAACCTGACGCGCGGACGCATCCCGCTATTAAATCAAACCGCGCTCGCGGCCGAAGGCCTCGAGACGCTGCCGCAGCAGGTCTCGGACCTCGCGGAATCGCTGGGCTGCGGTTTCGGGCGGTGCCGCGGCCGGGTCGGGCATCGGCCAGTGCAGGCGCTCGATGCGGCCCGGGTAGACCGGGCACACCTCGTCGGCGCACAGCGTGATGACGACATCGATCGAGTCGGGCGAGATGTCCTGCACCGATTTCGACGTCTGGCCGGTGATGTTGATGCCGGCCTCGGCCATCGCGGCCACGGCATGTGGATTCACACGCGTGGGCGCGCTCCCGGCACTCTGCACGGTGACACGATCACCAAACAGGTGCCGGGCGAGGCCCTCGGCCATCTGGCTGCGCGCCGAGTTGGCGACGCAGAGGAACAACAGGCGCACGGCGGCAGTTTACGCCGGCTTGCGCGCGCGGACGAACGCGCTGCCGAACGCGCCGTCGACGTGCGGCGCGATGGCGTCGGCGTCCAGGCCGGCATCGGCCAGGAACTGCCGCGCGTCGGCCGCGCGATACTCACGCACCATCTCGATGTCGACGTCGGTGAACCCGGCGGCGGCCAGCTTGGCGCGGAAGTCCTCTTCGTGCAGCGCGCCGGCCACGCAGCCGATCCACAACTCGACGTTGCGGCGCACGGCCTCGGGAATCTCGCGCTTGCGCGAGACCACGTCGGACACCGCGAACCGCCCGCCGGGCTTGAGCACCCGGAACGCCTCGGCCAGCACCGTGTCCTTGTCGGCCGACAGGTTGATGACGCAGTTCGAGATGATCACGTCCACGCTGTTGTCGGGCAGCGGAATCTGCTCGATGTGGCCCTTGAGGAACTCGACGTTGGTGACGCCCGCCTTCTGCTGGTTCTCGCGCGCCAGCGCCAGCATTTCGTCGGTCATGTCCAGGCCGTAGACCTTGCCGGTGGGCCCCACGCGTTTGGCCGACAGCAACACGTCGATGCCGCCGCCCGATCCGAGATCGAGGACCGTCTCGCCCGCGTTGAGTGTGGCGAGCGCCGTGGGATTGCCGCAGCCGAGCGAGGCCAGCACCGCCTTCTCGGGCAGCCCCTCGGTCTGCAGGGCGTCGTACAGGTCGCTGCTGATGGGATCGCCGCAGCCGCATTCGCCGGGGCCGCACGTCCCGCGGCCGCCGCGGGCGACGTTCTCGGCAATGGATCCATAACGCTTCTTGACGGTGAGGGTAAGGGGTTCAGCGGTCGACATGAGGCCTCCTGAAATATATGCCTCAGCGAATATATGCCGCCGTGGTATATTCGTCAAGCCGAATATGAAGACCGTCAAGATGGACTCCCTCGAACAGCTGTTCAAGGCCCTGGCCGACGACACGCGCCTCCGGATCCTGGCGCTGCTGTCGTCGGGTGAGACCTGTGTGTGCCACATCCACGGCGCGCTGGGCCTGCCCCAGCCGACGGTCTCGCGGCACCTGGCCTACCTGCGCCGGGCGGGTCTGGTGGCCGCGCGCCGTGACGGCCTCTGGATGCACTACCGGATCGACTGGCCCGCAAGTCAGGCCGCCGCCAACGTGGTCAAAGCCGCGCTGACGGCCGTGCAGGAAGCGCCCGCGGCCGCCGGCGATCGACGCAAGCTGAGCGGGCTGGTCTCGATTCCGTTGCGGGACCTGACGGCCGCCGCCACCAGCTGCTGCACTACGCGCTGAGATCGCGGCCCGCCGATCGGGCCGCGCTACGGCCGGCGTTCGTCCTCTGCTGGTTCAACGTGGATCAACACGTCGGCCACCCACGGCAACTGCGCGCGCAGCGTCGACCGCACCTGACCGCCGAGCGCGTGCGCGTCGGCGACACTCATCGACGGCGCCACTTCGATGTGCAGGTCGACGTGATAGCGAAATCCGGTCTTCCGCGCGTAGACCTTGTCGATGCCCTCCACACCAGGCACGCTGCGCGCCACCCGGGTCAGCTCCATCGTCAGATCGTCGGGCGGCATCGTGTCGGCCAGCTCGAGCGAGGCGTCACGCGCCACACGCAGGCCCGTGATCACGACCACGATGCCGACAACGAAACCGCCGTAGTGATCGGCCGCAAGGAACCGCGAGGGATCGAGGGTGGCCAGCCCGACCGCCGTCAGCGCCGCGGCGGCAGCCAGGATGTCCACGGCGTCATTCCACGCATCGGCCACCAGCGCGGCGCTGCGCAGCCGGCGGCCAACCCGGAACTTCCACGTGAACATCACCGCCCGCAGGACGATGGCCGCCGCTAGGGCGACGAGCGCGCCCCGGCCCGGTGGCGCGTGGGTCTCGGCGACCGCGCGCAGCGACTGGACCGCGATGAGGACGCCGCCGGCGGTGAGGATGACGCCCACCATCAACGCCGACAGCGTCTCGAAGCGGCCGTGGCCGTACGGATGGTTCGCATCGGCCGGCCGCGAGGCGACATGCATGCCGACCAGCACCACGCCTGACGCGAGCACGTCACCGGCAAACTCGAAACCCGTCGCCACGACCGACGTCGATCCGGTGACGTACCCCGTGATGAGGTTGCTGATGGCCAGGCACGCCGACACCGCCAGCCCGATGCGCGTGATGACCTGCGCGCGTTCGTACGGCGAGCGGACGGCCTGGGTCATGGACGCGGAGGCGGCGCGGCGGGCCGCGTCGCCACGAACGCGGCCACGAACAACACGCCGAGGATGGCGTCGGGAATCGCCGGCTGCACGTCAATCATCGGCAGTCGTCCCTGCAGGCCAAGGATGGCCAGCGTGGCCACATAGCCGAACTTCTCGACCATCGCCGGCACCATCAGCCATCGGAACCGCACCGGGTCGCGGCCGATCACCAGGAACGCCAGCTGCCATGCCATGGCCACGACCAGGAAGCCGTAGAAGAACTGCGGATACTGCTCGGGCACCGGATAGATACGCCCGGTGAGGTCCACGCGCCAGAAGAGCGGCGTCAGGACCACGATGCCCCAGATACCCGCGGCCGTGAATGCCCATCGCGCCAGTCGCATGGCTCATTGTCTCCCGGCGGCCGGGCTCAGCGGAAACGCCACGGGGCGGAACGGCGCGGCCGAAGCCCCACGGAACCGCAGCGAAGCGGCGACGAACGCGATTTCGTAGACCCGGTCGCGCGACAACTCCTCGAGATTGACGACCTCGACGACGGGGATGCCGCGCTGGGCGAGCAGATAGGTGTGAACGGGAATCCAGTTGTGGCCCGGCTCCACCGGGAAGTGCTCGAGGCTCAGGTTGTCGCCGCCAATCACCATCACGCCCTTGGTCTCGGCCAGCCAGCGCGCGGCCTCGAGCGAGAGCCCCGGCTGGTTCAGCACGTACCCGTCGACATTGGGCCACGCGCGCATGCGGCCGCCGCGAATCAACACGACGTCACCGCGTTCGAGCGTCGTGCCCTGGGACTCGAGGGCATCGGTCAGGTCACGCACGGTAATGCGATAGCTGTCGGGTAACGCGTCCACGCGCTTTGCCCGGGCGACATCGATGAGCACGCCGCGGGCGACGATCGGGGGGAACTTCTCGACCCCGGCCTTGCGCCATCCCCGGTCCCCCAGGTGGTCGTCGGCGCGGAAGCCGTTCCAGATTTCGCCCTGGAGACCGAAGTGATTCAGCGCGTCGATGTGTGTGCCGGTGTGGGTGTACATCGACACCGCATCACCGGTGTAGGCGACGGCGGCGTTCTGGGCCGCGCCGACGCCGGCGGGGTCATCGACGGCCGTGCCTCTGGGCGTGTGGGTGAGCCAGAACTGGTACCGCGGGTCACCCAGCAGGTGCCAGCTCGGCATGCCGACGAAGTATTCGACCGACAGGTCGTACATGCGGCCGACGTCGGCGCGCGCCATGACGGCGCGGCGCGACTCGGGGGTCATCATGTTCAGCGTCCCAATCTCATCGTCGGGTCCCCAGGGGCTGGCGGCGGGACGCTGGTCGGGTGTGGCGCGTGAGGACGCGGCAGGCAGCGCCATGGCGAAGACGATCGGGATGAGGGCGAGCAAGGTCAGTGGGCGACGCATGGGACGGACTCCTTCTTGTGTTTAAGACTAAACGTGTTTACAACACACATAACGGACAACAACTGGGGCGAACGAAAGGTCATGACAGGGGCCGATCAGGTATTCAGCGTGTCGAGGGTTTCGGCCAGCGCGTCGATCTGCGCGCGGGACAGGCGGCCCAGCGCCGTGCGCTGCAGCTGCACGAGTTGCGGCTCGATGGCGTCGAGCACCTTGAGGCCCTTGGCGGTCACACGGGCGACCGACAGGCGCCGGTTCTGCGGTGACCACCCGCGTTCGATGTAGCCCTGGCGGACGAGCCGATCGAGCAGCCGCGTCACATCGGGCGCGCGGCGAATCAGGCGGTTGGCGATCTCGAATCGCGGCAACCCTTCGGGATGCGCGCCGCGCAGGATGCGCAGGACGTTGTATTGCGCGTGGGTCAGGCCATGCGGCGCGCAGACCGCGTCGAGTTCGCCGTTCAGTTTCTCGGACGCGACGAGCAGCCCGACAAACGCGGTCTCGGTGGCGTCACGGAAGCGGCGTTGCTGGAGCCTGGAAGCGGTTGCCATGTCTGCGTCGAGAACAATATGTGTTTAAAACACACTTGTCAAGCCCCTCCGCGGCCGCGACCATGCCATATACTGGTCCGTCGGTCGGTGAGGTGGCTGAGTGGCCGAAAGCGGCGGTTTGCTAAACCGTTGTACGGGCTAAAACCTGTACCCAGGGTTCGAATCCCTGCCTCACCGCCAGCCTTCGCTGAACGCTCGCTACGCGAGCAGCTTCGGCTGGCAGGCCGCGTCAGACGCTCGCTACGCCTCGGGGCGCCGAAGCAGCTCACGCAGTGAGCGCCTTGCCGAGACGGTCCCGCCGGAGCGCTGAGCGTAGCGAAGGTCCCGCGCAGGCGGACTACTTCCCCCTGAGTCTGTTGATCTGACGCACCACCAGGAAGATCGAGAACGCGATCACGAAGAACTCGACGATCGTGTTGATGAACGCGCCGTAGGCCAGCACCGGTCCGGCGGCCTTCGCCTCAGCCAGCGTGGCGTAGGCGCCGCCGCCCAGCGCGATGTAGCGGTTCGAGAAGTCCACCCCGCCCGTCAGCAGACCGACGATCGGCATGATCACGTCGGCCACCAACGAATTGACGATCTTGCCGAACGCCGCGCCGATGACCACACCCACCGCCAGGTCGATGGCATTGCCCTGATTCACGAAGGTCTTGAACTCGCTCAACATCACGGGCCTCCTCCGGGGACTATAAACTAGACACGCATGTCCACGACCGTCTGGGCGGTCATTCTCCTGCTCATCCTGATCAACGCCCTCTACGTGGCCGGAGAGTTCGCCGCGGTGGGCGTCCGCCGCAGCCGTATCCGGCAACTGGCCGACGAAGGCAACTGGCTGGCCGGCGCGTTGCTGCCAATCGTGGATGACACGGCCAGCCTCGACCGCTACGTCGGCGTCTCGCAGATCGGCATCACACTGTCGAGCCTCGTGCTGGGCGCCTTCGCCCAGGCCACGGTCGCCGTGGCCCTGGCGCCGCACCTGGCCACATGGCTCAGTCTTGACGTCGACAATGCCGCCTCCACGGCCGCGGTCACGGTCTTGTTCGCGTTGACGACGGCCCAGGTGGTGCTCGGCGAACTGATGCCGAAGTCGCTGGCGCTGCAGTTTCCCACCCAGGTCGCCCTGGCCACCATTCTGCCGATGCGCTGGTCGCTGGCGGCCTTCCGGCCGTTCCTCGCCCTGGTCAACGGCTCGGCCACGGCGGTGCTCCGCTGGTTCGGACTGGGCGGCGGCAGCCATCGCCACATCCACTCGCCTGACGAAATCGCCATGTTGCTGGTCGAGAGCCGCGACGGCGGCCTGCTCGAACCCGACGAACAACAGCGGCTGCATCGCGCGCTGCGCCTGGGCGTCCGCACCGCACGCGACCTGATGGTCCCGCTGCCGAAACTGACGACCCTGCACGTGGACACGCCGTGGACCGAGGTCGTGCGCGTGGTCGCCGCCAGCCCGTTCAGCCGCATCCCCGTCTACCGGGACACGCCGGATCAGATCATCGGGACGCTCCGCGTGAAGGACCTGCTGCACCACTTCGTGCTTGAAGGCGAACCGCCGGCGCTGGCCGCGCTGGCCCGGCCGCTGGTGCGCGTGCCGCAGACCCTGCCCGCCGATCGCGTGATCGCGCTGCTGCGCGAACGCCGCGTCCACCAGGCGGTGGTGACCGACGACTCCGATCGCGTCATCGGCCTCATCACCATCCAGGACGTGCTGGCCGCCTTCCTCGGAGGGCAGCGCGCATGATCACGGTGGCGATCGTCTTTGCGCTGCTGCTGGCGAACGCGCTGTTCGTCGCCGCCGAGTTTGCCATCGTGGCCGTGCCGCGCACCACGGTGGAACAACGCGCCAACGCGGGCGACGCGCTGGCGCGCCGCCTGCTGGCGCTGCTGCAGTCGGCCCGCGCGCGCGACCGGTTCATCGCCACCGCGCAGCTGGGCATCACGGTGGCCAGCCTGGGTCTCGGCATGTACGGCGAACATACCCTGGCCGTGTGGCTCGAGCCGCGGCTCACGTTCCTCGGCAACTGGGATTTCATCTCGGCCCATGTGGCCGCCAGCCTGCTCGCCATCGCCGCGCTGACCTACCTGCACATCTTCCTCGGCGAGATGATCCCGAAGGCGCTGGCGCTGAGCCACGCCGAAGGCACGGCGCGCGCGGTCTTCTGGCCGATGCGCGCGCTGCTGGTCCTCGGGTACCCGCTCGTCGTCGGTCTGGATGCGCTGGGCGCGTTGCTGCTGCGCCTGGTCGGCATCAAGCGGCAGACCCACACGCGCGAAGAGTCGTACTCGCCGGAAGAGCTGCAGCTCATCGTGGAGGAAAGCGAGGCGGGCGGCGCGCTGGGGAAGGAAGCGGGGCAACTGGTCCGCGAACTGTTCGAGTTCGGCGACCTGAGGGCGGGCGAAGTCATGGTGCCGCGGGTCCGGGTGATCGGCATCCCCGTGGGCGCCACACCGGCCGACATCCGCCGGCTGGTCCTCACCCATCGCCACACGCGCTACCCGGTCTTCGACGGCGACCTCGATCACATCGTCGGCATGTTGCACGTGAAGGACCTGTTGCGGCGGCTGATCCTCGACGAACGCATCAGCCCGTCAGACGTGCGTGCGCTGCCGGTCGTGCCGGAGACCGCCTCGCTGGATGTGGTGCTCGAGACCATGCAGCGGGCCCACGCGCACATGGCGGTGGTCATCGATGAACATGGCGGCACGGCGGGCGTGCTCAGCTTCGAGGATCTCGCCGAAGAAGTCGTCGGCGACATCGATGAAGGCGCGCCGGCGGCGCCCAGCATCGTCCGCGTCGACGCCGCCACCGTCAAGGTGGCCGGCACGGTCCGGCTCGATGAGCTGGGCAAGGAGTTTGGCGTCGACCTCCACCACGACGAGGTCGACAGCGTCAGCGGCCTGGTGATGGCTCTGCTCGATCGCCCGCCGAAGGTTGGCGATCTGGTCGAGTACGGGCAGTTCCGCCTCACGGTGTCTGCTGTGACCGGCCACGGCGCGCGCGAGATCCTCGCGCAGTTCGTTGAGTAGACTGAGGGACGTCATGAAGAGACAACTGACCGGCGTGCTGGTGGCCGTGGCGTGCGCCACGACGATGGTGGTGGCGCAGCAGGGGACGGGCGGCGGATTGCGATCCGGGCTCGACCTGAGCACCTTCGACAAGAGTGTGCGCCCGCAGGACGATTTGTTCCGGCACGTGAACGGCAACTGGCTGAAGTCGACGGAGATTCCGGCGGATCGGCCGATTGCCGGCACGTTCATCCAGCTGTCGGACAAGGCGGAGGCGGACCTGTACGCCATCATCGAACGGCTCGCGGGTGATCCAAACAAGCAGCCGGGCACCGTCGCGCAACAGGTGGGCGATCTCTTCGCCAGCTTCTCTAACGAGGCGCGCGTCAACGCGCTGGGCGCCGCGCCGCTCAAGCCCGTGCTCGATCGCATCGACGCCATCGGCACACCGGCTGAACTCGCCCGGGTGATCGGCGAACTCTCGGTGATTGGTCTGCCGGGCCCGGTGGGCGGCTTCATCAACGCGGACGCCGGCGACCCCACCAAGGTGGCGCTTTATCTGTTCCAGGGCGGCACGGCGCTGCCCGACCGCGACTTCTATCTGCTCGACGACGCGAAGTTCGTGGACATCCGGGCGAAATACATCGCGTATCTCGAGCGCGTGTTCACGCTGGCGGGCCGGCCCGAGCCGGCCGCCTCGGCCAAAGCCGTGCTGGACCTGGAGACGCAGCTCGCGAAGATCCAGTGGACGCAGGTCGAGAGCCGCGATGCGGTGAAGACGTACAACAAGATGGCGCTGGCGAAACTGGCCACCGACATGCCGGGCTTCGACTGGATGGGCTGGGCCGCCGCCCAGGGCATCGACAAGACGCCTGAAGTCATCATCGGCCAGCCGTCGTTCTTCAAGAGTTTTGCGGCCATGGTGCCGTCCACGCCGATGTCGACGTGGAAGGCCTGGGTTGCGGCGCAGTACATCACCGCCGCCGGCGCGTATCTGAGTCAGCCGTTCGTGGATGCGCGGTTCGAGTTCTTCGGCAGGACGCTCAACGGCCAGCAGGCGCAGCGGCCCCGCTGGAAGCGCGGCGTGCAGGTGGTCAACGGCAGCATGGGCGAGGCGCTGGGACAGCTGTACGTCGAACGGCACTTCCCGCCAACCGCCAAGGAACGGATGGAGGCGATGATCACGAACCTGATCGAAGCCTACCGGCGGTCCATCACCACACTCGAGTGGATGACCGAGCCGACGCGTAAGGAAGCGCTCGACAAGCTCTCGAAGTTCAAGGCGAAGATCGGTTATCCGAATCAGTGGCGCGACTACAGCGCCCTGAAGATTGCGGCTGACGACCTGCTGGGCAACATGGAGCGCGCGGCCGCGCTGGAGCACGAATACCAGATCGGCAAACTCAGCCGCCCGGTCGATCACGAAGAGTGGCTGATGTCGCCGCAGACGGTGAACGCGTACTACAACCCTGTCAAGAACGAGATCGTGTTTCCGGCCGCGATCCTCCAAGCACCGTTTTTCGACCTCACCGCTGATGAGGCCGTGAACTACGGCGCCATTGGTGCGGTCATCGGCCACGAAATCGGTCACGGGTTCGACGATCAGGGTCGCCGGTTCGACGGCAGCGGCGCGCTGCGCGACTGGTGGACGCCGGCCGACGAAACGGAGTTTCAGAAGCGCGCCAAGGTCCTCGTCGATCAGTTCAGCGCGCTCAGTCCGCTGCCTGGCGTAAAGGTCAACGGCGAGTTGACGCTCGGCGAAAACATCGGCGACCTGGGCGGCCTCTCGATCGCGTACAAGGCGTGGAAGTTGTCGCTGGGCGGCAAGCCGTCACCGGTTATTGACGGCTTCACCGGCGATCAGCGTTTCTTCATGGGGTGGGCGCAGGCGTGGCGGACGAAAGCGCGTGACGAATACCTGCGCAATCAGGTCATGGCCGATCCGCACGCGCCCGCCGAATTCCGCGCCAACGCGCCGCTGTCCAACATCCAGGAGTTCTACGACGCGTTCGGCGTGAAGCCGGGCGACAAGCTCTACCTGCCGCCGGACAAACGCGTGAAGATCTGGTAGGACGCAATCAGGGGGCGATCGAGCGCCAGACGGGCGTCCCCGCCTGACGCAGGGGCATCGGCGTTGATGATGATGCGCCAGTCGCGCCGCAGCGGCTGGTAGAAGAGACTCCACTTGACCTCGGAGTACTCGCGGAGGTTCACGTCGATCGGCTGCCACGTGTCATCCGCGACCGTGCGCAGGAGCTCGTCGTAGATGCGGCCGTCCGACACACCAATCCTCAGTGTTCCCGCGCCAGTCACTGCCGATCGCAGGTGCGCATGCAGCGGAAGGCGCACCGTCCACGTCACGCGCGCCGGCGCAGTCAGGATCAGCGCGGTTCTCGCATCGGCGCCCACTCTGATGACGTCGGCGCCAATCGCCCGATCACCCGGCGCGGCGCTGAGTCGCTCGGCGTCGCGCAGCTGCTCCAGCAGGTCCACACTGAGCGGCCGCTCACCGGCCAGCCCGCATCCGAACGTTCCGAGCGCCGTCAGCAGCAGGCCCGCGAGAACGCGGTAGCATGGCGTGACCATGTCCATCCGAACTCGCTGGCGGCTCGTGTATGTCGCGGTGGTGGCGGTGGGCCTGCTCACAGTCGCCTCATATTACGACCCCGCCACCGGCCTGACGACGTTTCTGAATCTTCCGGAGAACGGCCACGACTACGAGCTGCCGGCTGTGCAGGCCGCGCCGCACGCCCACACGCGCACCGGCGGATACGACGGCCAGTTCTACGCGCAGTTTGCCGTCGACCCTTTGCTGCGCGACCCGGCCATCGACAGGGCGATGGACAATCCCGCGTATCGCGCGCATCGCATCCTGTTGTCGTGGATCGCCTGGGCGGTCAGCGGCGGCCAGGCCGGCCGCGCGCTCGAGGCCTTTGCGTGGATCAATGTGGTCGCCTGGCTCGCCATGGCTGCGGTGCTCTGCGTCTGGTGCCCGCCGGAATCACCGCGCCTGTTCGTCCTGTGGGCGGGCGTGTTGTTCAGCCATGGCTGGCTGTCGTCCATTCGCAATGCGCTGACTGACGGCCCGGCGGTGCTGTTGACCGCCTTGGCCGTGCTCGCGCTGGAACGAGGCCGGCCCTGGCTGTCGGCCCTGGTCACGGGTGTGTCAGGACTGGCGCGTGAAACCAGCATTCTCGGTGCCGTGATGTACCTGCGCCGCCCGCAACCGGGCTGGCACCGGTGGATGACGATGGCCGCGATGCTGGTGGTGGCCGCGCTGCCACTGGCGCTCTGGTTGGACTACCTTCGCTCGATCTATCGTGACGCCACGCTGACCGGCGGAGGCCACATCACCGTGCCGTTGTCCGGGCTGCTGTGGAAACTGCGCGTCACCGCGGGACACGTGTCGGCCAGCGGATGGGATGTGGAGGCCGTGGCCAATGTCACGGCCCTGACCGGGCTGGCCGGCCAGGCCGCTTCTCTGGTCTGGTGTACCTGGCGACGCCATACGGCTGGCACCGGATGGCCGCCGTGGCTGGCCGTCGCGTGGACCTTTGGACTGCTGGCACTCGTCGTTCATCAGGTGGTCTGGGCGGGATCCCCTGGCGCGATCACCCGGGTGACCCTGCCGATGGCCGTCGGAGTTAACGTGTTGCTGGCTGCTGAAGCGGACGCGCCGTGGCCGCTGATCATCGCGGCGAATCTTGGTGTCGTCAGCGGAATCATGGGCCTGATGTTGAGATGGATCTGAGGGATGTTGTGATTCGGTACCGGTTCAGCGCGTTCACGCTTTCGCCACGACAGCGACTGCTCATTCGAGACGGGCAGGAAGTGCCGCTCATCCCGCGGTATTTCGACCTGCTGCTGTTGCTGATCGAACGCCGGCAGGAGGCCGTCCACCGGAACGAGATCTTCGAGCGCGTGTGGACCGACGTGACCGTGTCGGACAGCGCGCTGAGCCAGGCCGTGCGCACCCTGCGCCGCACCCTGGGCGACGACCACAAGGAGCCGCGCTTCATCCGTACCGTCTCACGGCACGGCTACCAGTTCGTCTTCCCCGACATCGTGGAAGAAGCGGACGACCTGTCGACAATCACACGAGGGCCTGCACCCGCGGACGCCACCCGGGCGGCCGAAGCGAATGGACCGCCCTGGGGCGGTGCGGTCGTGGGCGCAACGGCTGCCGGTGTCGCAGCCGGGGGTGTGGGGGGACTGCTGCTGGCGATTGCGCCTGACAGCCACGCGCCGTTTGCGATTGCGCCGGTGCTGGCCGTCATCGGCGGCGGATGTGGCGCCCTAGGCGCCGCCTGTGTGGCCGCCGGCCTCGCGGTGGCGCAGGCGCGTGTGCCGGCCGCAGGGCCCGCCGGCGCAATTGCCGGCGCGGCGGTGGGCGGCGCGGTCGTCGGGTCGCTCGTGCAGTGGTTGTCGCGCTGGGGCCTGTCGGCGTTGCTGGGCCTGGACGTTGCGCCTGGCGGCGCCCTGGAAGGCCTTGCGATCGGGGCGGCCGTGGGCGCGGCGCACGCCCTGAGCCCCAGACACCCGGCCTCCGCGGCCGCCACGATGGCGGTGGTGTGTGGCGCGGCGGGTCTGCTCCTCACGTTGACAGGGTTGCCGCTGGTGGGCGGCACCATTCACCTCATTGCCGATGCGGCTGAAGGATCGAGGGCCACGCTGGCGCCGCTCGGCCGTCTGCTGGGGGAACCCGGCTTCGGCCGCCTGTCCTCGTCGATCCTGGCGTTTGGCGAGGCCGCCACGTTTGGAGCCGGCTTTGCGTGGGGTTTCCGGCGCCGGGCCCGCACTCATCATCCGAATCTCACCTGACGCTCACCCGCCGCTGAAGCGAAACGCGGCCCGGTTGGCGTCTCATGGAGCAGTCATGGCCATGCTCCGACCCGGACCCGGCAGCATCACCTGGAAGGTCAACCGCGAACTGGTCGTGGTGGCCGGCTGGGGCCGTGCCATCCTGCTGCAGCTGGCGCACCCGTCGGTCGCGGCCGGGGTGCATCATCACAGCACGTTCCGCGGCAGCCTGACCGCCAGCTTCCGGCGGCTGTTCGCAACGGCCGGGGCCATGGTGTCGATCACGTTTGGCGACACCGAAGAGATGCTGGCGACCGTGGCGCGGATCAACCGCGTGCACGATCGCGTCCGGGGCCAGGGATACTCCGCGCACGACCCGGCGCTGCAGCGGTGGGTGCATGCGACGCTGGTGGAGTCCATTCTGTTGACGTACGAACGTCTGGTGGGACCGCTGACCGAGTGCGAGCGCGATCGATACTGCGCCGAGGCCGCGATCATGGAACCGCTGTTGGGAATGCCGCCGGGCTGGCTGCCGCGTGACCACGCGTCGCTGCAGCGGTACCTGCGTGAGACGCTGGCCGGCGGCGCGATCGGGGTGACGGACACGAGCCGGGCACTGGCGCGGGCGGTGGTCTATCCACCGAAGTGGTGGTCGCTCTGGCCCGCCTTTCGGCCGGTGCAACTGCTGACGATCGGGCTGCTGCCCCCGGACATTCGCGACGCATACGGATTCACCTGGACGGCTTCACACGACCGCGCGCTCCAACGATGGACGCGATGGATGCGGCTCGTGCGTCGGTTGACCCCTCGCCGTCTGCGTGAGTGGTCGGCGGCCAGGGTTGACAGGGTCCACAAGGTCCACAAGGTCCACAAGGGAGATCTGGTGACGCTGGCGTCGCAGTTGCAGCCGGAGGTCGCGGAGCTGTGCGCGCAGATGGCGCGGATCAATCACCATGAAGCCAGGTAGAAGTCGACTTCAGTTGTTGCTCGGCCTGGGTGTGCTGGGCATCGGGCTCATCTTTGCGTTTGCGGGCGGGCTGCATGTGTACATGACCATGACGGCCACGCCGCTGCATCCCGTGCCTGCTGACGTGCCGTCGGTGACGGGCAGCGCGCCGAAGGCTGAGTGGTCCGGCGCGGTGGAGCATGCGCGGACTCGCGTCCTGGAGCGGCTCGTCGAACAGAGCCTGCCGGGGATGGCCGTGGCCGTTGGCGTGGGTGACGAACTGGTCTGGGCGGAGGGCTTCGGGTGGGCGGACCTAGACTTTCAGACGCGGGTCGAACCCGACACGCGCTTCCGGATCGGCACCGCGTCGATCGCGCTGACGTCGGCCGGCGTGGGACTGCTGGCACAGGAAGGTCGGCTGTCGCTCGACGAGAACATCCGTGCGTATGTCCCGGAGTTTCCCGAGAAGCCCTGGCCCGTCACGGTGCGGCAGTTGATGGCGCATCAAGGTGGCATCCGCAACGACGGCGGCGACGAGGGACCGTTTGGCGAACATTGCGACCGCGCCGCCGAAGGGGTGCGGCTGTTTGCCGATTGGGATCTGCTGTTCGAGCCGGGCACGCGGTACCGGTTTTCCAGTTTTGGCTGGGTGCTCGTCAGCGCGGCCGTCGAGTCGGCGTCAGGCCAGTCGTTCAACGACTTCATGCGCGAGCGCGTCTTCCGGCCGGCGGGCATGATCGACACCAGGCCTGAGGAGGCCGACGAATCGGTGGCCAACCGCGCGGTGTCGTATTTCCCGCGATATTCGGCTGACCCGAAGTATGGCCTGCACGCCACGCGGCCGGTGGATTTCTCCTGTTTCGCCGGCGCGATGGTGTTTGTCTCCACGGCGCCCGATCTCGTACGGTTCGGCCTTGCCGTCAACAACGGCTCACTGCTGACGCCCGCGATGGTCGCGCGCCTTCAGGCGATGCAGTCGCTCACGGCTGGGGCTGAGACTGGCCAGCCGACCGGGTACGGCCTGGGCTGGGACCACGAACGAGTGACCGTGAACGGCCAGGAGAAGGGCTGGGTCGGCCACTCGGGCACCATGCTCGGCGGCATGGTCGTCACACTCATGATCTTCCCGGAGGAAGACGTGGTCGTGGCCGTGCTCTCGAACATCGCGTATGCGGAGACCGAGGCGCTGGCCGTGCAGGTCGCCGAAGGATTTCTTCGGGTGGTCAGCCGCTGAAACGTCGCCGTCGGCAATGACCGCGGTGCGCTCACTGGCCGCGAGGCTGGGCGAAGCCCAGCCGGAGCTGCGACCGAAGGGAGCGTTCAGCGAAGGCTGGCGGAGGGAGAGGGATTCGAACCCCCGGTACGGTTCCCCGCACAGCGGTTTTCAAGACCGCCGCCTTCAACCACTCGGCCATCCCTCCGCAACGTCCGAGTGTATCAGGGCCGGCAGGCCGTGTAGGCTGGTGCCATGCTCAAACGCATTCTGCGCGCCACGGCGCTGGCGCTCGTGGCCCTGGCCGTCATCGGCGGCGTGTTGTACCAGTTCTTCGGGCTGCGCGTGGTGGTGCTGGGGGGCGGCGCCGTCTCGTTGCAGTTCGTGACATCGGCCGAGGCGCAGGCGCGCGAAGTCGAAGAGCATCGCGCGGCGCAGCAGACTGACGCGGCCGCCGCGCCCATCACTCCTCCCGCAGCCGCACCGCCCTTGGCAACGACCGCCGACAACGCGGGCGCAGCCGCGGCTGTCGTGATGCAGCCCGACTGGGCGTTCTTCCGCGGCCCCCGCTGGGACGGCCACTACACGGCGCGCCCCATCCGCACGGATTGGCCCAACCGCCAGCTCACCCCCGCCTGGAAGCAGCCGATTGGCGGCGGCTACGCTTCGTTTGTCACCGCGCGGATGGGCGGCGTCGACCTCGCCTTCACCATCGAACAACGCGGACGGCAGGAGGTGGTCGCCGCGTACGATGTTGCCACCGGCCGCGAACGCTGGACCAGCAAGTGGGATGCGGAGTTCAAGGAGTTCATGGGCGGCGACGGCCCGCGCGCCACCCCCACCTACTTCGACGGCCGCGTCTACGCGCTCGGCGCGACGGGCGAACTGCGCTCGCTCGACGCGGCCACCGGCGCGACCATGTGGCGCACCAACATCCTCGAAGACGCCGGCGCATCCAATCTGCAGTGGGGCATGTCCGCTTCCCCACTCATCGTCGACAACGCCGTCGTGACGCTGCCGGGCGGCAGCGGCGGCCGCTCGGTCGTGGCCTACGACCATCGCACCGGCGCGCGGCTCTGGTCGGCGCTCGACGACCGACAGTCCTACTCGTCACCGATGCTCGTCACCATCGACGGCGTCCGGCAGATTCTCACGGTCAGCGCCACCCGCATCATGGGACTCGATCCCGCCAACGGACGCCTCCTCTGGGAGCACCCGTGGGTGACGATGTATGACGTGAATGCGGGACAGCCGATCCTTCTTGGTGAGAAGCGGGTGTTCATGTCGTCGGGATACGACCACGGCGCGGTGGTGATCGAGATCACGATGAACGGCGGCAGAGGCGCGGTGAAGGAGATCTGGCAGAACAACCGGATGAAGAACCAGTTCACCAGCTCGGTGCTGCACGACGGGTACATCTACGGCCTCGACGAATCGATCCTCGCGTGTATTGATCCGGAGACGGGCCGGCTGATGTGGAAGGGCGGCCGGTATGGTTATGGCCAGATCGCGCTCGCCAGCGGCCACATCATCGTGCTCACCGAAGACGGCGACATGGCGCTGGTGAAGCCCGACCCGCAGAAACACGTGGAGCTGGCGCGATTCCCCGTGCTCGACGGCAAGACCTGGAACCACCCGGCATTTTCAGACGGACGTCTCCTTGTGCGGAACCTCAAGGAGATGGCGATGTTTGATCTTCGATCGTCCACACAGTAGACATGTAGGCATGTAGAAGGAAATTCTCTTTCTACATGTCTACATGCCTACTGTGCGGATCTGATGACATCCAGGCCGCGCATGTAGGGGCGGAGGGCGTCGGGGATGACCACTGAGCCGTCGGCCTGCTGATAGTTCTCCAGAACGGCGATCAGCGTGCGGCCCACCGCCAGGCCTGAGCCGTTGAGCGTGTGCGCCAGCTGCGCCTTGCCCGTGCCGTCGGGACGGAAGCGGATCTGCGCGCGACGCGCCTGGAACCCTTCTGTGTTCGAGCAGGACGAAATCTCGCGGTAGGTGTTCTGGCTGGGCAGCCACACCTCGATGTCGTACGTCTTGGCCGACGCAAATCCCATGTCGCCGGTGCACAACAACATGCGGCGGTACGGCAGACCAAGACGCTCGAGCACCGTCTCGGCATCACGCGTGAGCTTCTCGAGCTCGTCGTGAGACTGTTCGGGCGTCGTGAACTTCACCAGCTCCACCTTGTCGAACTGGTGCTGCCGGATCAGACCGCGGACGTCCGCGCCGTACGAGCCGGCCTCGCTCCTGAAACACGGGGTGTAGGCCGTGTACTTCAGCGGCAGCAGGCGCCCGTCCAGAATCTCCTCGCGGTGGAAATTGGTGACGGGCACCTCGGCGGTGGGAATGAGGAACAGGTCCCAGTCGCCGCTGATCTTGAAGAGATCCTGCTCGAACTTCGGCAGATTGCCCGTGCCGGTCAGCGCGGTGCGGTTGACGAGGAACGGGGGTTCAATCTCGCGGTACCCATGCTCGGTCGTGTGGAGCTCGAGCATGAAGTTGATGAGCGCGCGCGCGAGCTGCGCGCCTGCGCCGACCAGCACCGAAAAACGCGCGCCGGACATGCGCGTCGCGCGTTCGAAGTCGAGAATGCCCAGCGCCGGCCCCAGGTCCCAATGCGCCTGGGGGGTGAAGTCGAGCGCGCGGGGCGTGCCCCACCGCCGCACCTCGACGTTGTCGGCCGCGGAGGCGCCCACCGGCACCGACTCGTGCGGCAGATTGGGCAGCGTCAGCAACAGCGCGTCGCGCTGGGACTCAATCTCCGCCAGCTCGGCCTCAAGCGTCTTGATCTTCCCCGCCCGCGCCTTGTTCTCGGCGAAGATCGCGCTTGGGTCTTCGCCGGCCTTCTTCGCGCGCGCGACGGCTTCGCCCGACGCATTCTGGTCGCGCTTGAGCCCCTCCACCTCGGGCAACAGTTGACGCCGGCGCGACTCGAGCGCCGACAACGCCGCCAGGTCAGCGGCGGGATCAAGCCCGCGGCTGCGCAGACGCGCCGCCACAAGGTCAGGGTTGTCGCGGACGAAGGCCGGATCCAGCATCGACCAGATCCTACTCGCCCGACGCCTTGGTCTTGGTCTCGGTCTTCGTGTCTGACGACGCCTTGGTGTCCGACTTGGATTCGGACTTCGAGTCGGACTTGTCGCCTGAGTCGGCCTTGCCTGCACCCGACGAGCCGGACTTCGCGTAGTCGGTCACGTACCAGCCGGCGCCCTTGAACTGGATCGCCGGCGACGACAGCAACTTCGTGAGATGACCGCCACAGGTCGGGCACGGTTCGTCGAGCGGCGGATCGGAGAACTTCCGGATCCGCTCGATTCGCCCGCCGCACGCGTCGCACTGATACTCGTAGAGAGGCATCCCGTCTCCTGAAACAATCCCTCATTATAGATACACTGGCCTCAGCCCATGCCCGGCACCCTCTACGTCGTGGCGACGCCCATCGGCAATCTCGAGGACATCACGCTGCGCGCCCTTCGCACACTGCGGGAGGTCGACCTTATCGCCGCCGAGGACACCCGGCGAACGGCCAAGCTGCTGGCACATTTCGAGATTCAGAAGCCGGTCATCAGCCTGCGCGAACACAACGAAGCCCGCGAAACACCGCGCCTGGTCGACCGGCTGGCCGGCGGGATCTCGATCGCCCTGGTCACCGACGCGGGTACGCCCACCATCGCGGACCCCGGTGCGCACCTGATTGCAGCGGCACGAGCCGGCGGCATCAAGGTCGTCCCGATTCCTGGTGCCAGTGCGATCATGACAGCACTCTCCGGAACCGGACTTCCAGCGGATCGCTTCAGATTCCTCGGGTTTCCTCCACCTTCGGGGCAGGCTCGCGAACAATGGTTCGACACGTTGGTCCAGACTCCAGAGACCGTCGTGTTCTACGAGGCGCCCCATCGAGTAAGTAGAACTCTTACGTATGCGACTGAAGTATTGGTCAATAGACAGATAATTATTGCCAGAGAATTGACCAAACAGTTTGAAGAATTGGTTAAATGGGATAACAAAACACCCATTCAAGACCGGGGGGAATTCGTCGTGGTCGTCGGACCATCCGAAGAAGTCACACGAGAGGAACCTGGTGCCACTGATGTAGCGGTATTGCTTGGTCAATTAACAGATATCGCTAGCCTTGACGAGGCCGCGGCCCTCGCCATGCTCGGCGTTCACTACGGCATCACGCCCACCCGGGCCCGCAATCTCGCCAAGAAGGGCGCCATCGCCCTCAAGCGCTCAGCCGATAATCACTAGTCCCCATGGCCGACCTTCACGTTGTCATTCTGGCTGCCGGCAAGGGCACGCGGATGAAATCCGCGATGCCCAAGGTGTTGCACCCCCTGGCCGGCCGCCCCCTCATCGAACATGTCCTGCGAACGGTAGACCAACTGCCGGTCAGCTCAAAGGTCCTGGTCGTGGGCCACGGCGCCGACGAGGTGCGCGCAGCGCTGGGGCACCGCAGCGACTTGTCGTTCGTGGTGCAGTCCCCGCAACTGGGCACGGGGCACGCGTTGCTGCAGGCCGAACCGGTGCTGAAGGACCGGAAGGGCGACGTCCTGTTGCTCTACGCCGACGTCCCGCTGCTCGAACCCGGCACGCTGGCCCGGCTGCTTGAAGCACACCGAGGCGCGAAAGCCGCCGCCACCATCCTGACGGCCGAACTCGACGATCCCTACGGTTACGGCCGCATCGTACGCGACGCCAAGGGCGTCATCGCGCGCATTGTCGAGGAACGCGACGCCTCATCGGCACAGCGTGAGATTCACGAAATCAACAGCGGCATCTACGCGTTCGCCCTCGGGCCCCTGTTCGATCATCTGCATCGCCTGGCCACCGACAACGCGCAGGGCGAGTACTACCTCACCGACCTGGTGGCGATGTACCGGCAGCAGGACAAGCGCGTGGAGACGTTGTGCCTGGACAGCGCCGACGAACTGCGCGGCGTCAACAGCCGGCTCGACCTGTCGGAGCTGGCCGCCGTGTTGCGGCAGCGCAAGAACCGCTCGTTGATGGTGGGCGGTGTCACCCTCGAAGACCCCGCCACCACCTATGTCGACCTCGACGTCACCGTGGGCCAGGACACGGTCATCGGCCCCGGCGTCCGGCTCGAGGGCTCGACCACCGTCGGCGAGGGCTGCCGGATTCACGCGGGGGCCCGCCTGACCAATGCGGCGATCGGCGATCGCGTCACCGTGCTCGACTACAGCGTCGTCGTCAGCTCCCAGGTCGACGCGGGCGCGGCGATCGGCCCCATGGCGCATGTCAGACCGGATTCCACCGTGGGACCGGACGCGCGCATCGGCAACTTCGTCGAGTTGAAGAAGACCACGCTGGGACGCGGATCAAAAGCCAACCATCTGGCGTACCTCGGCGATGCCACGATCGGCCAGGGCGTGAACATCGGCGCGGGCACGATCACGTGCAACTACGACGGCGAAAAGAAGCACAAGACGGTGATCGAAGACGAGGTGTTCATCGGCAGCGACTCGCAGCTGGTGGCGCCGGTGACCATCGGTAAGGGCGCCTATGTCGGGGCCGGTTCGTCCATCACCGGCGACGTGCCGGCCGGGTCGCTGGCCATCGCGCGCGGGCGCCAGGTCATCAAGGACGGCTGGGCCACAGCCCTCAAAGCGGCGCGCGAGACCGCGAAGAAGAAGGAGACGTAGGCGCGTGTGCGGCATCGTAGGGTACGTCGGCGATCAGCCCCTGCTGCCGGTCCTCATCGAGGGCCTGCGAAAGCTGGAATACCGCGGTTATGACTCGGCCGGCGTCGCCGTCGTCCGCCAGGGCCAATTGGAGATTCGCCGGAGCGCGGGCAAGCTCGCGAAGCTGGAAACCGTCATTGCCACGCACCCGGTCACCGGCGAGTACGGCATCGGCCACACGCGCTGGGCGACCCACGGGCGGCCGACCGAGGAGAACGCGCACCCCCACCGCGACTGCAAAGGCCGCATCGTGGTGGTGCACAACGGCATCATCGAGAACTATCTCGAGCTGAAGCGCGCACTCATCGCCGAAGGGCACACGTTCGTCACCGAGACGGACACGGAGGTCGTGGCCCACCTCGTCGAGAAGGAGTGGCGTGACGACGGCCTTGCGGCCGCCGTGCGGCGCGCGCTCACGCATGTGCGCGGCTTGTTCGCCCTCGTGCTGATTTCCGCAGACGACCCCGACACCATCGTTGCCGTCCGTAACGGCCCGCCCGTCGTGATTGGCCTGGGCCAAGGCGAATATTTCGTGGCGTCTGACGTGCCCGCCATCCTTGCGCACACGCGGCAGATGGTGTTCCTCGATGACCGGCAGATTGCCGTCATCACACGAGCCGGCGCGCAGTTCACCGACTACGCCGGCACGCCGGTCAAGCGGGAACCCCAGACGATCAACTGGGATCCGGTGATGGCCGAGAAGGCCGGCTACAAGCACTTCATGCTCAAGGAGATTCACGAGCAGCCGTGGGCGGTGCGTGAAACGATCCTCGGGCGCGCCTCGGTGGAGTCGGGCCGGGTCTTCCTCAACGAGATGCAGCTGAGTGATGACGCCATCCGCGGCATCGAGCGCATTGTCATTCTGGCGTGCGGCACGTCGTGGCACTCGGCGCTGGTGGCCAAGTTCCTGATTGAGGAACTGGCGCGCGTGCCGGTGGAAGTGGATTACGGGTCCGAGTACCGCTACCGGAACCCGATCGTGGACGACCGGACGCTGGCGATCATCATCACGCAGTCCGGCGAAACGGCCGACACGCTGGCCGCGCTGAGGGAGGCCAGGCAGAAGGGCGCCAAGAGCATCGCGATCTGCAACGTCGTGGGCAGCATGGCGACGCGGGAGGCCGACGGCACCGTGTATACACATGCCGGTCCGGAGATCGGGGTGGCCTCCACCAAGGCGTTCACGACGCAGTTGGTGGCGCTCCACCTGCTGGCCATCCACCTCGCGCAGGTGCGCGGGACCCTCAGCACCGAACGGGCCACGGCGCTGCTGCGGGGCCTCGAGCAGTTGCCTGGCCAGATCGAAGAGGCGCTCAAGGCCAACGACGCCATCGAAGACCTGGCCAAGCGCCTCTATCAGCGGCGCGACTTCCTGTATCTGGGCCGGGGCGTGAACTACCCCATCGCCCTTGAAGGCGCCCTGAAGCTGAAGGAAATCTCATACATTCACGCCGAGGGTTATCCGGCCGGCGAGATGAAACACGGCCCCATCGCCCTCATCGACGAGGACCTGCCCGTCGTGGCCATCGCGCCGAACGACCACGTCTTCGAGAAGATGATCGGCAACATCCAGGAAGCCAAGGCCCGGGGAGGCCAGGTGATCGTCGTCACGAATCAGTCGCAGGCATCGGCCTTCGACGACCTTCTGGACCCGGCAACCGACGTCGTGCTGACGGTGCCGGACGCCCATCCGCTGCTGACGCCGGTGCTGGTCACGGTTCCGCTGCAACTGCTGGCGTACCACATTGCGGTGCGCCGCGGCTGCGACGTCGATCAGCCCAGGAATCTGGCGAAGTCGGTGACGGTGGAGTAGGTCCAGGGTCCAAGGGTCCAGGGTCCAGGGTCCAGGGTCTAGGGTCCGGGGTGCTCCGTGCAGAATCATGTACCACGCGCGGGCGTTGGTACATCGGCGGCTGATATCCTGAGAGGGTCCGCATGGATCTTCTCGCGTCACTGAATCCCGCGCAGCGCGCTGCCGCTGAACACGCCGAAGGACCGCTACTGATCCTGGCCGGCGCCGGCTCGGGCAAGACGCGCGTCATCACCGTGCGCATGGCGCACCTGGTGCTGAGCGGACAGGCGCGGCCCGGCGAGGTGCTCGGCGTCACATTCACGAACAAGGCGGCCGAGGAGATGCGGCAACGCGTCGAAGGCCTTGTCGGCGACGACTGCCGGCAGATGTGGTTGTCCACCTTCCACTCGTTGTGCGCGCGAATCCTGCGGCGCGAGGCGCCCCACATCGGCCTGTCCCGCGATTTCGTCATCTACGACTCGTCCGACCAGATCGCCGTGGTCAAACAGGCGCTCAAGGCGGCTGACATCGACGAAAAGATGCTGACGCCGCGTGCGGTGCTCTCGCGGATCAGCCAGGCAAAGAACCGCCTGGAATCCCCAGGCGAAATGAAGTCGAGCGGCTGGAGCCTGCGTGACGCGCAGGTCGCCAAAGTCTACGAAACGTACCTGCGTGTGCTCAACGACGCCGGCGCGCTCGACTTCGACGATCTGCTGCTGAAGACCGTCGAGCTGGTCGAGTCGAACGAGTTCGTCCGCGAGTCCTACGCCCGGCGGTTCAAGTACATCCTGGTCGACGAGTATCAGGACACGAACCGGCCGCAGTACATCCTGATTCGGCGGCTGGCCGACCACCACCGCAACCTCTGCGTGGTCGGCGACCCCGACCAGTCGATCTACAAATGGCGCGGCGCCGACCTGCGGAACATCCTGGACTTCGAACACGACTTCCCTGAAGCCACGGTCGTCAAGCTCGAGCAGAACTACCGCTCGACGCAGGTCATCCTCGACGCCGCCTCGGCCGTCATCAGCCGGAACCGCAACCGGAAGGACAAGCGGCTGTGGACGGATCGTAAAGGCGGCGACCCGATCGTGTATGTCCGGGCCGGCGACGAGCTGGAGGAAGCCGACTACATCGTCAGGGCCGTTCGCGAGTCGCGCCAGCTCGACGCCAGGGCCACGATCGCCATCCTGTATCGCACCAACGCCCAGTCACGCGCGATTGAAGATGCCCTGATGCGGGAAGGGATTCCGTATCGCATCATCGGCGGCGTCCGGTTCTACGAACGCAAGGAAATCAAGGACCTGCTGGCCTACCTGCGCCTCGTCATGAACCCGCACGACGATGTGAGCTTCAGGCGGGTCGTCAACGTGCCGGCCAGGGGCATCGGCAAGACGGTGATGGAGGCGCTCGAGGCCATCGACATCGACGTGGATCCGCTGGCGGCGACGCCGTTGTTTGCCGCCGGGCTGCAGCCGGTCGCCTCGTCGCGATCGCTCTGGGCGCGACTGCTGATCGGCCTCGAAAAGCGGCAGCTGCCCAACCGCGCGGTCGTGGCGCTGCGCGCCTTTCGCGACCTCATCGCGAACCTGACCACCGAGTGCGCGGGCGTTCCCGTGTCGACGGCGCTGGGGCTTGTGATGGACCGCTCCGGGTATCTGAAGAATCTTCGCGAGGAACACAGTGAAGAGGCGGAAGCGCGTATCGAGAACCTGATGGAACTGGTCTCGGCCGCGCGCGAGTACGAAGGCCGTGAAGCCGAACCCTCTCTGGGTGGCTTTGTCGACCGGCTGTCGCTGCTTTCAGAAGCCGATGAGGCCGACGGCGCCAAGGATGCACACGTCTGGATGATGACGATGCATGCAGCCAAGGGGCTCGAGTTCCCCGTCGTCGTCGTCGCCGGCCTGGAAGAGGGGCTGTTCCCGCACTCGCGGTCCAGCGAGGACGAAGACGAGCTGGAGGAGGAGCGGCGGCTCTGTTACGTGGGTCTGACGCGGGCGCGCGAGCGTCTGATCCTGACGAGCGCCTCGCGTCGTCGCGTCTTCGGCGAGTATCAGTCCACCGAGCCGTCACGGTTCCTGGACGAGATTCCCCCGGACCTCATGCGGCGAATCGAACCGGTCGCCGCACCGTCGTGGAATTCGACGCGGTACGAGACGCGGAATCCGTACGCGCGTCGGTTCCAGCCGAAGGCGCGCGAAGCGGAGCCCACGCCGTTTGCGTCGTACGAAAACGAAGACCAGTCGGGATCACACGGCCTGAAGACGGGCCGGCGTGTGCGTCACAAGCAGTTCGGCGTCGGCACCATCGTGGCCGTCGAAGACGATGGCGACGACATGCGCGTGACGGTGAAGTTCAATACCGTCGGCACCAAGAAGCTGCTGGCGCGCTACGCGGCGCTCGAACCGGCGTAGCGCGGCCGGTGCCCCGAAGATCGGGGCGCCCTGCGTGATTGCCGTGTATGACGTGCGTAGCGCGGCCGGATCTGTCGGCCGCGAGTTTACGTGTTGGTCGGCTCAGCTGGCTCAGTCGGCTCGGCCGGTTCGTCGGCGACTTCCGGCTCGGTGAGCGTCGCCAGTGAGACGACCTTGTCACCCTCGGCCAGGTCGATGAGACGAACGCCCTGCGTGTCGCGGCCGATCGGACGGAGGCCGGCGGCCGGCATCCGGATGATCTGGCCCTGTTCGGTCACCAGCAGCAGTTCGTGCTGATCCGTCACGCAGGCGATGCCCACGACGGGACCGTTGCGATCGGAGGTCTGGATGTTCTTGAGACCGATGCCGCCGCGCGTCTGCTGCCGGTACTCGGACACCTCGGTGCGTTTGCCGTAGCCGTTCTCACACACCGTCAGCAGGGTGCCGTCGGCGTCGACCACTTCCATCGCCACGACAACGTCGCCTTCGCGCAGGTTGATGCCGCGCACCCCGAAGGCCGTCCGGCCCATGGGCCTGGCGTCTTCTTCGCTGAAGCGAATGGCCATGCCGTTGCGCGTGCCGATCACCAGGTCCTTCGTGCCGTCGGTTTCCGCCACGGCAATCAGGTGGTCGTTGTCGTCGATCTGGATGGCGATGATGCCGGCCGACCGGGGATTGGAGTACGCCTTGAGATCGGTCTTCTTGATGGTGCCCTGTTCGGTGCCCATCACGATGAACCGGCGGCCTTCCTCCTCTGGGAAATCCTGGATCTTCAGCAGGGTCGCAATCTTCTCGCCTTCGCCCATCTGGACGAGGTTCGCAATGGACTTGCCCTTGCTCGATCGGCTGACCTCCGGAATGTCGTAGACCCTCAGCCAGTAACACTTGCCCTTGTCCGAGAAGATCAGGATGTAGGCATGGGTGTTGGCGATGAAGAGGTGCTCGACGATGTCCTCTTCCTTGGTCTGCATGCCGATGAGGCCCTTGCCGCCCCGGCGCTGCTTGCGGTACTCGTCCAGCGCCGTCCGCTTGATGTAGCCGGTCTGCGTCGCCGTGATCACCACGTCTTCATCGGCGATGAGGTCTTCCACGCGGAAGTCGCCGCTGTCTTCGATGATGTCGGTCCGTCGGTCGTCGCCGAACTTCGCCTGAATGGCCTTCAGTTCATCGACCACGATCGCCAGCACCAGCTCGTCACTCGAGAGAATCTCACGCAGGCGCGTGATCAACGCCACGAGTTCGGCCAGTTCATCGAGGATCTTCTGGCGCTCGAGACCGGTCAGGCGCTGCAGCTGCATGTCGAGGATGGCCTGCGCCTGCAGCTCGGTCAGCCCGAAGTTGGTCATCAGGCCGGTGCGCGCTTCGCCGGGGTTCTTTGATCCGCGAATCAGCGTAATGACCGCGTCCAGATGATCGAGCGCGATCTTGAGGCCTTCCAGGATGTGCGCCCGCGCCTCGGCCTTCCGCAGTTCGAACTCGATGCGGCGGCGGATCACCTCGCGGCGGAACTCGACAAACGCCTCGATGATCTGCAGCAGGTTCAACACACGCGGCCGGTTGTTGGCGATGGCGAGCAGCGTGATGCCGTACCCCATCTGCAGCTTTGTGTGTTTGTAGAGGTTGTTCAGGACGACATCGGGCAGTTCGCCGCGCTTGAGCTCGATGACGATGCGCATGCCGTCGCGATCGGATTCATCGCGCAGGTCGGAGATGCCCTCGAGTTTCTTGTCGCGGACCATCTCGGCGATGTCCGAGATGAGGCCGGCCTTGTTGACCTGATACGGAATCTCGGTGATGACGATCGAGGTGCGGTCGCCCTTCTTGTTTTCCTCGAAGGTGGCCTTCCCACGCACGACGACGTTGCCGCGGCCTTCGCGATACGCGCGCCACACGCCGGCGCGCCCGACAATGGTGCCGCCCGACGGGAAGTCGGGGCCGGGGATGGCCTGCATCAACGCGCGGAAGCGTTCGTCCTCGGGCGCATTCCGCAGCGCGATGACCTGCAGCACGCCTTCGATGACCTCCCGCATGTTGTGCGGGGGGATGCTCGTGGCCATGCCGACCGCGATGCCGGTGGAGCCGTTCACCAGCAGATTCGGGTACGGCGCCGGGAAGACGGTGGGTTCTTCGGTGGTCTCGTCGAAGTTGGGACGATGGTCGACCGTGTCCTTGTCGAGGTCGGCCATCATGGCTTCGGCCAACGCCTCGAGGCGGGCCTCGGTGTAGCGGTACGCGGCCGGCGGGTCGCCGTCAATCGACCCGAAGTTGCCCTGGCCGTCGACCAGGGTGTACCGCATGTTGAAGTCCTGGGCGAGGCGAACGAGGGTGTCGTAGGCCGGCGCGTCGCCGTGGGGATGGTAGTTGCCGATGACTTCGCCGACGATCTTCGCGCACTTGCGGTAGGGGCGGTTGGACGCCAGCCCCATCTGCCGCATGGCATACAACACACGCCGGTTGGCGGGCTTCAGACCGTCTCGTACGTCGGGCAGCGCGCGCCCGATGATTACGCTCATCGCGTAATCCATGTACGAGCGCTTCATCTCGTCTTCGATATTGACGGGAAGCCGCAGGGTGGGTGGTTGTTCCATAAAACTAGATGTCGAGGTTCTTGACGTCGAGCGCGTTGTCTTCGATGAACTTGCGGCGCGGTTCCACCTGGTCGCCCATCAGCGTGGTGAACATCAGATCCGCTTCGGTATGGTCCTCGGCTCTGACCTGCAGCAGCGTGCGCTTGTCCGGATCCATCGTGGTCTCCCACAACGTGTCCGGGTTCATTTCGCCAAGGCCCTTGTAGCGGTTGATGGCCAGGCCGCGGCGGCCGGCCGTCACGAAGTAGTCGACCAATTCATCAATCGAGCTGACGGTGCGGTCGGCGTCCTTGTCCTTGCCCGCCTTCGGCGCCGCGGCCGCCGCTGGTTCCGCGGCCGTGTCTTCGGCCGCATCCGCGTCGGCCTCGTCCTCGGCCGGCGCCGCTCCCGTCGTACGAATGGTCACCGGGCCCATGAGCAGGTCGCGAACGTCGACGTACGCCGCCATGAGCGTGCGGAATTCGCCGGTCGTGACGAAGTCGAGATCCAGCCGCTGCTGGCGGTCGTAGCCGAAGGACCGGTCGGTCAACACGACGGCGAACGCCTGGTGTTCCGGATCTTCAACGACACTGGCCGAGACCTGCGGCTGCTGCAGATACTGCGCCAGGCCATCCACGAGGCCGCGATCCGCCCAGAACGTCTTGTCGCGGGCGCCGCCTTCCAGCAGCGCGATCACGGCTCGTCGGGACGGGCCGCGACGTTCCACCACCTGCAGCACCTTGCGGAACGCAATCAACTTTTCGAGGCGACGTTCGAGGGTTTCCCCTTTGACCTCGGTGCCGTTGGACAACACGAGGGTGCGTGATTCGGTGGCGCGCCTGATCAGGAAGTGCTCCAGTTGGCGTTCGTCCTTGATGAACACTTCCTGCCGCCCGCGTTTGGCGCGGAAGAGCGGCGGCTGCGCGATGTAGATGTACCCGTGGTCCACCAGCTCCTTCATCTGCCGGTAGAAAAACGTCAGCAGCAACGTGCGGATGTGGGATCCGTCGACGTCGGCGTCCGTCATGATGATGATGCGGTGATACCGCGCCTTGGCCGGGTCGAACTCGTCGGTGCCGATGCCGCAGCCAATCGCCGCAATCAGCGTCCGGATCTCCTCGTGGCCCAGCATCTTGTCGAAGCGGGCCTTCTCGACGTTGAGGATTTTGCCCTTGATGGGCAACACCGCCTGGAACCGGCGATCGCGGCCTTGTTTGGCGGATCCGCCTGCCGACTCACCCTCGACGATGTAGAGCTCGGCCTTGGCCGGGTCTCGTTCCTGGCAGTCGGCCAGTTTGCCGGGCAGCGTTGAATTGTCGAGCGCGCCCTTGCGGCGCACCAGGTCTCTCGCCTTGCGCGCGGCCTCGCGCGCCAGCGCCGCGTCAATCGCCTTGAGGATGACCTTCTTGGCAACCGCCGGATTCTCTTCGAGGAACTCGCCGAGTTTTTCGTTGACGATGCCCTCGACGATGCCCTTGACCTCGGTGTTGCCCAGTTTGGTCTTGGTCTGGCCCTCGAACTGCGGCTGCGGAATCTTGACGGAGATGACCGCCGTCATGCCCTCGCGGATGTCATCGCCGCTGATGCTGTCGTTGAGTTTCTCCGCCAGGCTGTTCTTCGACGCGTACGCATTGATCGTGCGCGTCAGCGCCGCGCGGAACCCGGACATGTGGGTGCCGCCCTCGGTCGTGTTGATGTTGTTGGCGAAGCTGAACGTCGTCTCCGCGTAGCTGTCGTTCCACTGCAGCGCGATTTCCACGACGATGTTGTCGCGCTCGCCGGTCATGTAGATCGGCTTTTCGTTGACGGCCACGCGGTTCTTGTTCAGATACTCGACGAACTCGCGGATGCCGCCCTCGTACAGGAACTCGTGGCTCTTGCCGTCGCGTTCGTCCGAGATTGTGATGGTCACGCCCGCGTTGAGGAACGCCAGCTCTCGGAGGCGGTTCGACAACGTTTCGAACGAGTACTCGACCGATTCGAAGATCTGGGTGTCGGGTTTGAAGGTGACCTTGGTGCCGCGCTTCTCTGTCGTCCCGGTCACATACAGCGCGCCCGTGGGAGTGCCGCGGGCATACCGCTGCTGATGCACGTGCCCATTGCGCCAGATCTCGAGTTCGAGCCACTCCGACAATGCGTTGACGACCGAGACGCCGACGCCGTGCAGACCGCCGGATACCTTGTACGCGGAGTTTTCGAACTTGCCGCCGGCATGCAGGACCGTGAGCACGACTTCGGCCGCCGAACGGCCGCTCTCGTGCATGTCGACGGGAATCCCTCGCCCATCGTCGACGACGGTGACGGATCCATCGATGTGAATCGTGACGTTGACGTTTTTACAGAACCCGGCCAGCGCCTCGTCGATCGAGTTGTCGACGATCTCATACACAAGGTGGTGCAGTCCCTGCGGCCCGGTGGAGCCGATGTACATGGCAGGGCGCTTGCGTACCGCTTCGAGTCCCTCGAGGACCTTGATCTGGTCGGCGCCGTAATCGTTCGGGTTCCCGGCCTGAGAAGTGGCGGGCGCGGCCGGACTGAGCTCGGTGTTGTCCATCAGAGACGCATCGGCATGATGACGTAGGTGTACTCGTAGCCCTCGGCGCCAATCGGCTTCATGACGGCCTGGCTCATCTCGTCCTTGAATTCCAGCAGGACGTTTTCCGTTTCCACCACGTTCAGGAAGTTGTCGACATAGTCGGCGTTGAAACAGATCTGCAGCGCAGGGCCCGAGTACTGCACGGGCAGCACTTCGTGCGCCTCGCCGAGTTCCGGCGTGTTCGAGGTGATTTCCACCTGGTCGGCGCCGATGCCGAACTTGACGGCTTTCGACCGCTCGTTCGACAGCAACCGGACGCGGCGCAGCGCCGACGCCAGGCGATCGCGGTCGAACTCGATCTGCTTGTCGTTGCTCTTGGGAATCACCCGTTCGTACGCCGGGAAGTTCGCGTCAATCTTGCGCGAGATCAGCAGACGGCCTTCGGCCTTGAAGAAGATGTGATTCTCGCCCTGGGAGAACTCGACCGCGGCTCCGCCGTCGATGAGCCGCGCCACTTCGTTCAGGGTCTTGCGGGGCAACAGGACTTCGGCCTGGGCGCCGGCGCCCGACGCCTCGTTGACCGTCACAAACGCCAGACGGTGCCCGTCGGTGGCGACCATGCTGAGCGAGTCGGGCCGAATGACCAGCTGGGCGCCGTTGAGGAAGTACCGGGTGTCCTCGCTGGTGATGGCGAATCGGGTATGCGAGATCATCCGCTTGAGCGCCGTGCCCGGCAGCGAGGCTTCCACCGTCCCGGCTTCCTGCGGCGGCGTGGGGAACTCACTAGCGGGCAGTGTCTGCAGCTTCGACTCGAACCGGTCAGCCGCCACCGTCACGCTCTTGCCGCCCTTGTCCGACTCGACCCGGACGTCGGTGTCGGGCAGCGCATTGACGATTTCGAACAGTTTCTTCGCCGGCAGGGTCAGGGTGCCCGGTTTGCTGACGGTCGCCTCACAGCGGCTGCGCAGGGCCACGTCCAGATCCGTCGCCAGCAGAGAGATGGCGCCATCGCCAGCCTCAATCAGCACATTGGCGAGGATCGGGATTGTGTTCTTGCGTTCGACGATGCCTTGCAGCAGTGAGAGTTCCTTCAGCAGATCAGTCTTGCGAACGACGAACTCCATAGGGCGGGGCGACCTCTCTCTCGGCGTGTACACGTTCGCCGGGCTGCATCGATCGAACGTTCTAACCGAAGATCAAAAAGACAAAGGATTATAACAGGAATAAGGGCCTGTTGGTAACCGAAAGTACAGCCGTTACCTGTTCAGCATCAACAACTTAGGCTGTGGAAGATCCTGTGGGTACCGGCCGCGTATCCACGGCTGGAATCTGTGGGAAAACAGGCCTGCCGGCGGGTACCGCAATCGATGCACAGCCTTCCACATGGCGACCCTGTGGAAAACCCTACCGGAGTGACTGGAGGAGGCTGTTGATCTGGTTGTTGAAATCCGGGTCGGACTGCCGCAACTCCTCCACTTTCCTGATGGAGTGAATGACGGTGGAGTGGTGTTTGCCGCCAAAACTCTTCCCGATTTCGGGCAAGGAAGCCGGCGTCAGGTTCTTGCAGAGATACATGGCCACCTGGCGGGGCATGGCCACGGACTTCGAGTTGTTGCGCGACTTCAGGTCGCTCAGTTTCATCTGGTAGAACTCGGCCACGAACTTCTGAATGCCGTCAATCGTGATGGCCCGTTCATCCTGGCGGAGGATGTCGCGCAGCACCTGCTTGGCCAGGTCCACCGTCACCTCATGGCCGGTCAGCGACGCGTAGGCCAGCAGGCGGATGAGGGATCCTTCCAGTTCGCGGATGTTCGACTTGATGCGGCCCGCGATGTACAACGCGACGTCGCCGGCCAGCGTGACGCCTTCACTCTCCGCCTTGCGGTTGATGATGGCGATCTTGGTCTCGAGGTCCGGCGCCTGGATGTCGGCGGTCAGGCCCCACTCGAACCGTGACCGCAGCCGCTCCTCGAGTTCGGCAATCTGGTGCGGCGGGCAGTCGCTGCTGATGACGATTTGTTTCTGCGCGTCGTACAGCGCGTTGAACGTGTGGAAGAACTCGGTCTGCGTCCGTTCCTTGCCGGCGATGAACTGAATGTCGTCGACGAGCAACACGTCGACCGAGCGATACCGCTCGCGGAATTCAAGGATGCGGTCGTACCGCAGCGCGTTGATGACCTCGTTCATGAACCGTTCCGAGGACACGTAGGTGAGCTTCAGTCCCGGATGATGGCGGAGGACGTAGTGCCCAATCGCGTGCATCAGGTGCGTCTTGCCCAGACCGACGCCGCCATAGATGAACAGCGGGTTGTAGGAGCGCGACGGCGCTTCAGCCACGGCGCGGCAGGCCGCGTCCGCGAACTGATTCGAGGCGCCCACGATGAACGTGTCGAACGTGTACCGAGGACTCAGGCCGGACACGTCCTCGATGGCCGCCGCCGCGCCGTCGCCGGCCGCGTCCATCTCAGGCGCCGGCACCGGTTCTCCGGCCGGCATCTGGCCGGCTGCCGGAGCCGCGTTCATTTCGCCATCGGTGGCAACGTATTGCACCTGCACGCCAGGCCTGCCCGCCTCCGCCAACGCATCGTCAATGACCGCGGCGTAGTGTTTGGTCAGCCACTCGGCGGTCATGTCGTTCGGCACGGCCACGCGGAGCAGGGCCCCGGCATCCTCGAGCAGGGAGGTGCGGTGAAACCAGGAGAAATAGCTGTGCCGGTTGACCTTGGTTTCGACCCGTCCCAGCACTTTTTCCCACACCGAAGGGGTTGTTTTTGTCTGACTTTCGCCCATAAATCAGGCAAAACCTCTGTTTTCCACAGATTTTTCCACAGGTGTGGAAAAGTCGGGACACTAGCATACGCCCATCAGGTGGCGGCCGGCGTGTACATTGACAGGCTTTTCCCTGGTCCGATAGCATTTGAGTTTCTCCAGCGCACGGTGGTGCCCTGGTAGGGAGTGTCATGAAGCGAACGTTCCAACCCAACAACCGGCGCCGGCGCCGCACTCACGGCTTCCTGGTTCGGATGCGCACCAAGAATGGCCGTCTGGTCCTGAAGCGTCGTCGTGCGAAGGGCCGCAAGCGCCTGACGGTCTCGACCCGCTAGGCGGGTCGGACGCCGGCTGCCCGGGACCCTGATGTCGCTCCGGTTCGGATCTCACGTACGCCTCACAGCGCGACACGAGTTCCAGCGAGTGCAGACGCAGGGCCGGCGGGCGGCCACCCGGCTGGTCACCCTGCTTGTCCTTCCCAATGAGCACGCCGTGGATCGCCTGGGTCTGATAGCCTCAAGAAAATTCGGCAACGCCGTCATGCGGAACCGCGCCAAGCGCCGCCTTCGGGAGATCTTCCGGCAGACCGAGCCTGACACGGCCGGCGCGCGAGGGCTCGTGCCGCTCGACATCGTGGCCATTCCGCGGCGTGCGTTGATCGAGGCGCCGTTTGATTTGGCGGCGCGCGATTTCCAGACGGCGCTCGCAGGTCTGCGCCGAGGACTCTCACATTGACGGTCTGGCCGCGGCGCATCGGCGTGGGCCTGGTCCATGCCTACCAGCTGCTGCTCTCGCCGTTTCTGGGCGGCGCGTGCCGCTTTGAACCGTCCTGCTCGGCCTACGCCATCACCGCCATCGAACGCCACGGGCTGCTGAAGGGCCTGCGCCTGTCGCTGGTGCGTGTGGCGAAGTGTCACCCTCTTGGCTCCCACGGGATCGATCCCGTGCCGCCCGCGAAATAACTCATCTCAATGGAAAAGCGCGTCTTCCTCGCCATCTTCCTGTCGTTCGGCGTTCTGGCGCTCTACCAGACGTACGTGGTGCCGCCGCCCCCGCCGCCGACCAGTGTGACGACTCCCGCCGCGGGCGACCCCGGCACGGCTGCCGCCACCACACCTCCAGGTGCGGCCGGTGCTGCCGCGCCCGGCGCACCCGCGGCAACGACCACGGCGCCCCAGGCCGGCGCGGCGGAACCGGCCGTGCCCGTCGACGACACACCAGCGCGTGACATCACGGTGGAAACCGATCACCTGCACGTGGTGTTCACCACCGAAGGCGCGTCGGTCAAGAGCTGGCGGTTGAAGCGGTATTTCGATCCACAAGGGCAGCCGCTCGAGCTGGTGCCGGTCGAACTGCCCGCAGGCTCAGCGCGCCCGTTCACGCTGGCGACCGATCAGCCTGAGCTGTCGGCGCGGCTGGCGGTGGCGAAGTTCCGCTCGACGACCGAGGGGACACTGACGCTGGGTTCCTCGCCGGGCACCGTCAGTTTCGAGTTCACCGATCCCGCCACCGGGCTGGCCGCGCGCAAGAGCTTCCACTTCCAGCCGCAGGAGGGGCAGCCCTACACCATCACGGTTGACGCGTCGGTCGACGTGAATGGCGTCGCGCGTCCCGTGACGCTGCGGATGGGGCCGTCGCTGGGCCGAGGGTTCGGCACGGGCAGCGCGATGATGCCGAGCTACCCGCCTGCCGCGTTGTATCACCTCAACAACGAGGTCGAGCGCCTGGCCGACAGCGACATCACCACCCAGCCGACCTACGAAGGCGCCATGCGTTTTGTGGGCGTCGGCGATCACTACTTCCTGTCGGCCGCCGTCCCCGGCACCCGCAGCGTGCGCGCGGACTTCCGGCCGTTGCTGTTGCCGGTGCCCGAGCCCGACGCCACGGCGACGGGCGTCACCCAGCGCACGTTCGTCGACTACAGCATTTCGACGTCCGGTCCGTTGTCGCTGCCGTTTTTCATCGGCCCGAAGGACTTCGACATCCTCCGCGCGGTGGATACACAGCTGGTGCGCGCGATTGATTTCGGCATCTTCGCCTGGCTGGTCGTGCCGCTCCTGCAGGCGCTCAAGTGGATCAATGGCTACCTGGGCAATTTCGGCTGGTCGATCATCGCGCTGACCGTCCTGCTCAACGTGGTCATGTTCCCGCTTCGGCATCGCAGCATGGTCTCAATGCGCAAGATGCAGGAACTGCAGCCCGAGGTGAAGGCGATCCAGAAGCGGTACGAAAAGTACAAGATGACGGATCCCGAGCGCCAGAAGATGAACCAGGAGATGATGGCGCTCTACAAGCAGAAGGGCGTCAATCCGGCCAGCGGCTGTGTGCCCATGCTGCTCACCTTCCCGGTGCTGTTCGCCTTCTACGCGATGTTGTCGGTGGCGATTGAACTGCGCGGCGCGCCCTGGATCGGCTGGATCAAGGACCTGTCGGTGATGGACCCGCTGTACATCACGCCCGTCCTGATGGGCGCGACGATGTTCTGGCAGCAGAAGATGACGCCCTCGACGGCCGATCCCGTCCAGCAGAAGGTGTTCATGTTCATGCCGCTGATCTTCTCGGTCATGTTCCTCTGGGCGCCGTCCGGCCTGGTGTTGTACTGGCTGATGAGCAACATCATGACCATCGGTCAGCAGTACCTGACCAACCACATCAGCGGCGCCCCACCCAAAATGGGTGGCGGCACCAGCGCGGAACGCCGCGCCAAAGCGGTCGGCAGCGCGTCGACCATCAAGGGTTGAACACCATGACGGAGTCTCTCGACAATCGCGTGATCGAATTCGTGTCCGATGTGCTCGGGGCCATGGGGCTCACCCTGGATGTCGCGCTGGAGGAAACCCCGGACGCGATCCGGGTGAACATCACCGGAGAGGGCGCCGAGGTCCTGCTGCGCCGGCAGGGTGAAACCCTGGACGCGCTGCAGGTCATCGTCAATACGGCGATTCGCCGCGATGAACGCGGCGACCGCCACTACATCGTGGACGCGCTGGGCTTCCGGAAGGACAAGGACGCCGAGCTGCGGCAGATGGCGCGCTTCCTGATGGACAAGGCCAAGTCATCCGGCGTGGCCCAGGAGATGGGCCCGCTCAACCCCTACGCGCGCCGCATCGTGCACCTGACGGTGGCTGACGATCTCGACATGACGACCGAGAGCATCGGTGACGCGTTCATGAAGACGGTCGTCATCACGCGCAAGCGCTGAGGGCGAACGGCGAGGGCGGATGTTCTCTGCCTCCGACACCATCGTCGCCGTGGCCACGCCTGCAGGGCGCGGCGGCATCGGCGTGGTGCGTGTGGCGGGACCCGAGGCGGTCCGGATCGCCGGCGCGCTGACCGGTCGAGGCGACTTCACACCCCGGCACGCGACGTTTGCGACGGTGACTGACGCGACCGGCGCCGGCATCATCGATGAAGTGGTGGTGACCTGGTTCCAGGCGCCGCGGTCCTACACGGGCGACGATGTGGTGGAGATTGCCGCGCATGGCAGTCCACCCGTGCTGCACGCCATTGTGGAGCGCGCGTGCGGGCTGGGTGCGAGACTGGCCGAACCGGGCGAGTTCACATTCCGCGCGTACCTGAACGGCCGGCTGGACCTGGTTCAGGCCGAAGCCGTGGCCGACCTGGTCAACGCCGTGACTCCCGCGCAGGCCCGCGTGGCGGTCGATCAACTCGAGGGCACCTTGTCGGCGCGCATCCGCGCGATCGATGAACGCCTGTTCGATCTCGTCGCGCGGCTCGAGGCGTCGCTGGATTTCCCCGAGGAAGGGTTTCATTTCATCACGCGCGAGGAGGCCCGAGAGGCGCTGACCGGAGTTGCGCAGGATCTGTCTGCCCTTCTGTCGGATGGCCGCCGGGGTCGACTGATTCGTGAAGGCCGGCTGGTGGTGATTGCCGGCCGCCCGAACGTCGGCAAGTCAAGCCTGTTCAACGCGCTGGTCGGCGCCAATCGCGCCATTGTCACCGCGCGGGCGGGCACGACACGGGATGTGCTGACTGAGACCGTCGACATCGGCGGTGTGCCGGTGACGCTGGTGGACACGGCCGGCGTGCGCGAGACGATCGACGAGATCGAGGCCGAGGGTGTCAGGCGCGCGCAGGAGGCGCTCGAGGCGTCGGCCTTGTCGGTGGTGGTGCTGGATGGATCGGCGCCGCTGGGCGATGATGACCGCCGCCTGCTGGCGAGTGTGCCTGCGCCCCGCGTGATCGCGGTGAACAAAGCCGATCGTCCGCCGGCGTGGCCACCGGTGGAGCTGGGTGATGTGGTGATCCACACGTCGACGATCACCGGAGCCGGACTCGACGATCTTCGCCGGGCGCTGGTCGACCAGTTGTCCGGCGAGGAGTCGTTGCGCGACCACCCGGTGATCTCGAACACCCGGCACCTGCAGTGCGCGACTGAAGCGCATGGATCGGTACAGCGCGCCGGTGAGGCCCTCACAGCCGGTGCCGCCGAGGAGGTGGTGCTGGCGGAGCTGGCGCCCGCGCGCGAAGCGCTGGAGCACCTCACGGGGAAGCGGACGCCCGACGACCTGCTGGCCCACGTCTTCAGCCGCTTCTGCGTGGGGAAATAGACATGCGTGCCGACTACGACGTCATTGTCATCGGCGCGGGACATGCCGGATGTGAAGCGGCCTGGGCTGCGGCCCGCCTCGGATGTCGGGTGGGGCTGTGTACGCTCTCGCCGGACACCGTGGCACTGATGCCGTGCAACCCGGCGATCGGTGGCACCGCCAAGGGCCATCTCGTGCGCGAGATCGATGCGTTGGGCGGGCTCATGGGGCTCGCGATTGACGCCACCGGCATCCAGTTCAAGTTGCTCAATCGCAGCCGCGGGCCCGCGGTGTGGTCGCCGCGAGCGCAGGCGGACAAGCGGCGCTACGGTACCTGGGTGCGCGAGGCGCTCGAGGCGGAGTCACACATCACCTGGATCTTCGAGCGTGCCGGGCGGGTGCTGGTGGACGCCGGGCGCGTGGTGGGTCTGTCATTCGAAAGCGGCGAACATGTGGGCTGTCGCGCGCTTGTCGTGACCACAGGCACCTTCCTGAACGGCGTGGTGCATATCGGTGATGTGAGCCGGCCTTCGGGCAGGGCCGGCGAGCCGCCCACCCACGACCTGGCCGAGTCGCTTCGCGGGTTCGGATTCCAAATGGGCCGGCTCAAGACCGGGACGCCGCCGCGGCTCAATCGCCACAGCATTGATTTCAGCCGCTTCGCGCGCGACCCCGGCGACTGGCCGCCCGTGCCCTTCTCGTTCGTGACCCGCGAGATCCGCTCGCCCCAGATCGAGTGCCACATCGTGCACACGACGCCGGAGGCGCATGCCCTCGTGCGCGCGAACATCGGGCGGTCGCCGCTCTACAACGGACGGATCACGGGGATTGGTCCCCGTTACTGTCCGTCACTGGAAGACAAGGTCATGCGGTTCCCCGACAAGGAGCGCCACCAGATCTTCCTCGAACCCGAAGGGTTGGACGTCGACGAGATCTATGTCAACGGCCTTTCGATGAGTCTGCCCGCGCAGGTGCAGGAGTCCATCGTGCGGTCGTTGCCAGGGCTGGAAGACGCCGTCGTGATGCGCCATGCGTACGCGGTGGAGTACGATTTCATCCAGCCGACGGAACTGACACACGCGCTCGAGACCAAACGAGTGCCCGGGTTGTTTCTCGCGGGGCAGATCAACGGCACGTCCGGTTACGAAGAGGCCGCGGCCCAGGGGATCGTGGCGGGCATCAATGCAGCGCGGGTTGCGACGGGCGAACCGGCGGTGGTGTTTGACCGCGCGGAGTCATACATCGGCACGCTCGTCGACGATTTGATCACTCAGGGCTGCCTGGAGCCGTACCGCATGTTCACGTCGCGCGCCGAGAATCGTTTGGCGCTGCGGATCGACAACGCCGATCTCAGACTGACGCCCACCGGCCGGGCGATAGGGTTGGTGTCGGACGCGCGGTGGAACACATTTGAGGCGCGCCGGCAGCGGCTGGAGCACAACCGTTACAAACTGTCACAGACGCGCGTCCAGATCGGCGGACTCCATTCCACTGCGGCAGAGGCGCTGGGCCGGCCGCTGGTGACGGTGGACCAGGTGTTGGAGGCCGGCTGTGGGCTGGAACTCGACGAACAGCGAGAGATCGATCGCGCCACGCTGGAGGCCGAGTGCAAGTATCGCGGCTACCTCGTTCGCCATCAGCAGCAGCGCTCAAGGGTCGAAAAACAGCTGGATCGACCGATTCCGGACAGTTTTTCGTACTCCGGCATCCCTGGACTCTCCACCGAGGTCGTCGAGCGACTCTCAGCCGTGAAGCCGTCGACACTTGGCCAGGCTGGCCGGGTGCCTGGGGTGACACCGGCCGCCGTGGCCATCCTGGCGGCACGATTGTCTCGCTGACAACCTGCGCGGGCCTTCCCTTTCAGCCGACAATCTCTCCGTGGCCGATCGCGACCTGGTCAACCGAATCACCCGTCGTCTGCAAAAGGCGGGCGCCGAGGCTCCCGCGAGCCTCGTCCTCGATCTTGCTGCTTACGTCGAACTGCTGGCCAAGTGGAATCGCAAGATCAACCTCACTGCCCTCCCACTGGACCCGTTGTCTGACGATGCGGTGGACCGGCTGGTGGTGGAGCCCGTTCTTGCTGCGAAGCGATTGAGGCCGGACGAGACCAAGGCGATGGATGTTGGCAGCGGCGGCGGGTCGCCCGCGATTCCCCTGCTCCTGGCCTCGCCTCGCCTGCATCTCACGATGGTTGAGGTCAAAGTCAGGAAGTGCGCCTTCCTCAGGGAATCGCTGCGTCAGTTGTCGCTGGAGCGTGCGGCCGTCGAAAACTGCCGGCTCGAGGAGTTACTGTCGCGGGCTGACTTTCATGAATCCATGGATATCGTGACGGTCAGAGCCGTTCGACCAGACAAGAAGCTGCTCACGGCAATTCAGGCTTTTCTCAAGCCAGGCGGACGGCTCTTCATGTTCGGCGCCGAATCGTCGGCACAGGCCGACTTTCTGCCGCCCTTCCTCTCGGGCCACCGGGAGGTGCTTCTTCCATCGATCGGTAGTCACCTTGTGGTCATGAACAAGGACGCCCGGCTCTTCTGAGCCTGGATGTTCCACGTGGAACGTTCGGGCAACAGCAGTGCGAAGTGCGGAGGGGTTCTGCCTTGCGCACTCGAGCGCCACGGCGCTTCTGAACGCTGCGCCGCGCACCTCGCACTCCGCACCTCGCACTCCGCACTCGGCACAGCGCACTCCGCACCTCGCACTCCGCACTTCGCACTTCGCACTCTGCACCTCGCACTCCGCACTGCTGTGTGGTTGGCGCCTGTGGGTGTAGAATTTCAACCTGCGTTGGCGGCGGGATGCCAAATTTTACTGTCATATGACCAAACAAACCAGGGTGATTGCGGTTTCAAACCAGAAGGGCGGCGTCGCCAAGACGACCACCGCCATCAACCTGGCCGCTTCCCTCGCCCTCGCCGATCAGCGCGTCCTGCTCATCGACATGGATCCGCAGGCCAACCTGACCTCAGGCGTCGGCCTCAAGGACCAGGCGACGGAGGCCGGCACGATCTACGACGCGCTGACCGCCACCGAACCCATCGTCGCGCGCGACTTCGTGCTGCCCACCCAGATCGATCACCTCAGCCTCGTCCCCGCCGATCGCCATCTGACCGGCGCCGAGATCGAACTGGTGACACTGCCTGACCGCGACAAACGCCTGAAGCGGTTCGTCGACGCGCTGCGTGGCGAGTACGACTTCATCTTCATCGATTCGCCGCCCTCGCTCGGCCTGCTCACACTCAACGCCCTGGTCGCGGCCGACAGCGTGCTGATTCCTCTCAATTGCGAATACTTCGCGCTCGAGGGCATCGCCGAGCTGATGGCCACGCTCGATCGCGTGCGCGAATCGCTCAATCCCACACTCGCGGTCGAGGGCGTGTTGTTGACGATGTATGACGACCGGACCAACCTTGGGCAGCAGGTCGGCGGCAACATCCGCGAGTACTTCGGCGACCAGGTCTTCAAGACGGTGATCCCCCGGAACGTCCGGCTCGGCGAGGCGCCCAGCTTCGGCGTGCCCGTCATCCTTCACGACGCGCGCTCGCGAGGCGCCGAAGCCTACCTCGCCCTGGCGCGCGAGTTCCTGTCGCGATCACGGTAGTCCACCATGACGCACATGGAGCACGCCAATGGCCGCACCTAAACGACCCGCGCTTGGCCGCGGACTCAGCGCACTGATTCCCAGCACGCCGCCGCCCGCGCCGCGAGAGACCGCGGTGGAACGCACGCGTCCACTCGAGTTGGACATCGATCTGCTGACGCCCAATCCGCGCCAGCCGCGTGTGCACATGGACGATGCGCGCCTGGAAGACCTGGCGCAGTCCATTCGCGCCAACGGCGTCATCCAGCCGATCATCGTTCGCAAGGCCGGCGAGCAGTACGAGATCGTCGCGGGTGAACGGCGCTGGCGCGCGGCGCAGCGCGCCGGCTTGCTCAAGGTGCCCGTCGCGGTGCGCGAGGTGCCCGACGACAAGCTGCTGGAAGTCGCGCTCATTGAAAACATCCAGCGCGAGAACCTCTCACCCATCGAGGAAGCGCAGGCGTACCGCCGCCTCACCGACGAGTTCCAGCTGTCGCAGGAGTCGATCGCCGCACAGGTGGGCAAGGACCGCGCGACCGTCGCCAACTACATGCGGCTGCTCCGCCTGCCGGCGGAGATCCGCGCCGCGCTCGACGAAGGCGCGCTCTCGATGGGACACGCGCGCGCGTTGCTGTCGCTGCCCGACGAAGTCGCGCAGCGGCGCGTGGGGCGTGACGTCATCGCGAAAGGGTTGTCGGTGCGCGAGACCGAGGCGCTGGTCCGGCATGAAACCGAAGCGAAGCCCGAGCCGAAGACCAAGGGGGCCGGCAAGGCCGATCCCAACACCCGCGCGGCGGAGGATCAGTTGAAACTCGCCCTGGGCACCCGTGTCCGTATCGTGCGCAAAGGCAAGGGCGGCCGGATTGAAGTCGACTTTGTGAACGAAGACGAGCTGCAGCGGTTGTACGAACACCTCACCGGCAACTGACTCCGATGGCTTCACTGGCTCCGCACCCCGCACCGCGCACTCCGCACCTCGCACTCCGCACTTCGCACTTCGATCGTAGGACATCCACATGTCTGCCAAACGCCTGACTGAATACGCTGACTGCGCCGGATGCGCGAGCAAACTGGGGCCCGCCGAGCTGGACGCCGTGATGACAGGGTTGCCGTATGCGCACATGGACGACCGCGTCATGGTCGATTTCCGAACCTCAGACGATGCGGGTGTGTATCGGTGGTCGGATGACGTGGCGTGGGTGCAGACGGTCGACTTCTTCACGCCGGTGGTCGACGATCCCTATCTGTTCGGTCAGATTGCGGCCGTTAATGCGCTGAGCGATGTGTATGCGATGGGCGGGCGGCCTCGAACCGCCCTGGCCATCGCCTCTTTGCCCAAGGATGGGCCGGCGCCTGAGATGGTGCGCGAGATCTTCCGGGGCGGGTCGGACAAGCTTCGCGAGGCCGGCGTCGCGTTGCTGGGCGGCCACACGGTGACCGACCCCGAGGTGAAGTTCGGCTATTCAGTGACGGGCGAGGTGCATCCGAACCGGGTCTGGACCAATGCGGGCGCGCGAGTTGGCGATGTCCTTGTCCTGACCAAGCCGCTTGGGACCGGAATCGTGGTGAGGGCGACCAAATTTGGTCGTTCGACAGATGATCAGCTCAAGGCTGCCGTCGCTTCGATGACGATCCTCAACGAAAAGGCCGCTGAGGTTGGTCGCAGTCAGCCCTCCGGTGTGATTACGGCCTGCACGGACGTCACAGGATTCGGGCTTTCAGGGCATGCAACCGAAATCGCCCTGGCCAGCAACACCACCCTGGCGTTTGACAGCCAGTTGCTGCCGGTGCTTCCTGGCGCAATCGAGCTGGCCGTCAAGAATCTTCCCTGCGGCGGCCGTTCGAACCAGCGCCACTACAGCCGCCTGAAGGTGGAACCGGGCGTTCGTCCCGAATTGTTCCTGGTGAGCTGCGATCCGCAGACGGCCGGCGGCCTCCTGTTCTGCATCAGCGCCGGCGCGGTCGGCCCGTTCCTCGACGCGCAGCACGCGGCCGGTGTGCCCGCCACCCGCGTGGGCCAGGTCGAACCGAGGGCCGAAGACGGCACACTGGTCCGTTTGTACTGACTCCGGCTTCGGCTGTACACGCTCGGCGTGGTATAAATGTGCGTTTGGCCGGGGTCGGATCAACCCCGGTGGAGGCCCCCAACGCCCATGAGTGCACGTTCGGCCGCGCGGCGGTATGCCGCGGTTCTCTTCGAAGTCGTGAACAAGACCGGCGATGTCGGCCGCGCCGAGCGCGATCTGAACGCGTTTGTGGACCTGGTCAACGGTCACGCGCAGCTGGCGCAGGTGTTGGCGTCGCCGGCGCTGCCGGCCGCGCGCAAGCGCGCCATCCTGGACGAGATTTTCAAGCAGGCCGGCGAGTTCACCGTCGAAGTGAAGCGGCTGCTGCAGATGCTGGCGGATCGCGATCGCCTCGCGTTGCTCGGTGACGTGGCCGCGGCCTACACGGCACGCGTCATGGAACACCGCAAGGTGGTCGACGCGGAAATCGTGACGGCCCACCCGCTGCCCGACGGCCGCCGCGAGGCGCTGGCCCAGGCGCTCGGCGAGGCCTCCGGCGCCACCGTCCAGCTGAAGGAATCCATCAACCCCGACATCGTTGGCGGCCTGGTCGCCCGCGTCGGCAGCGTCGTGTTCGACGCGAGCCTCACCCGTCAACTCGAGAAGATGCGCCAGCGGCTGCTGGCGCAGGCATAGTCCCACCCGCAGGAACGACAGATGCAGATCAAGGCCGAAGAAATCTCCAAAATCATCCGCGACCAGATTGGCAATTTCAGCGTCGACGTCGACGTCGCCGAAGTCGGCACGGTCGTGTCGGTGGGCGACGGCATCGCCCGCATTCATGGCGTCGAGCGCGCCATGGCCGGCGAGATGCTCGAGTTCCCCAACGGGCTGTTCGGCATCGCGCTGAACCTTGAAGAAGAAAGCGTCGGCGCCGTGCTGCTGGGCCGCTCGACGGAAATCAAGGAAGGCGACACCGTCAAGCGCACGGGCCGCATCATCTCGGTGCCGGTGGGCGAGGCGATGCTCGGCCGCGTCGTCAACTCGCTCGGCCAGCCGATTGACGGCAAGGGCCCGATCGCGACGAACAAGTTCCTGCCGATCGAGCGCCTCGCGCCCGGCGTCGTCGAGCGGCAGCCGGTCAAGGAGCCGCTGCAGACCGGCCTGAAGGCCATCGACGGCATGGTGCCGATTGGCCGCGGCCAGCGCGAGTTGATCATCGGCGACCGCCAGACGGGCAAGACGGCCGTCGCGGTGGACGCGATCATCAATCAGAAGGGCCTGGACGTCGTCTGCATCTACAACGCGATCGGCCAGAAGCAGTCGACGGTCGCGCAGGTGGTGCGCACGCTCGAGGAAGCCGGCGCGATGGAGTACACCATCGTCGTGGCGGCCGGCGCGTCCGACCCGGCGCCGATGCTCTACATCAGCCCGTACTCGGCGTGCACGATTGGCGAGTACTTCCGCGACAGCGGCCGGCACGCGCTGGTGGTGTACGACGACCTGTCGAAGCACGCGCAGGCGTATCGCGAAATCTCGCTGCTGCTTCGTCGTCCGCCGGGCCGCGAGGCGTACCCGGGCGACGTTTTCTATCTGCACTCCCGTCTGCTGGAGCGCGCGGCGAAGCTGAACAAGGACCTGGGCGGCGGATCGCTGACGGCGCTGCCGATCATCGAGACGCAGGCCGGCGACCTGTCGGCGTACATCCCGACCAACGTCATCTCGATCACCGACGGCCAGATCTTCCTGGAAGCCGACCTGTTCAACCAGGGCTTCCGCCCGGCCATCAACGTCGGCAACTCGGTGTCGCGCGTCGGCGGTTCGGCGCAGATCAAGGCGATGCGGTCGGTGGCCGGCACGCTGCGCCTCGACCTGGCGCAGTACCGCGAACTCGCGGCCTTCGCGCAGTTCGGTTCGGACCTCGATCCGGCGACGCAGAAGCAGCTCAACCGCGGCCGCCGGCTGACGGAAATCCTGAAGCAGCCGCAGTATCAGCCGCTGCCGGTCGAGAAGCAGGTGGCCATCATCTTCGCCGCCACCAACGGCCTGCTCGACACGGTGCCGGTCGAGAAGGTGCGCGCCTACGAGACCGAGCTCTACCGCTTCCTCGAGACGCAGCGTCCGGACGTGCTCACGGCCATCCGCGACAAGAAGGTGCTCGACGATGAGACGAAGGGCGCGTTGAAGGCGGCGCTCGAGGAGTTCGGCAAGCAGTTCGCGGCGATGGTGTAGAGATGCCGTCACTGATTGACATGCGGCGGCGCATTCGCGCCGTCAAGAACACGCAGCAGATCACGAAGGCCATGAAGATGGTGGCCGCGTCGAAGCTGCGCCGCGCGCAGGAGCGCGTGGTGGGCACGCGCCCGTTCGCGAGCCAGGCGAAACACGTGTTGTCGAGCATCGCGGCGCGCGTGGATCAGACCAAACACCCGCTGCTGGTGCAGCGCCCGGGCGTGAAGACGGGCGCCACGATGTTGATCGTGCTGACGAGCGACCGCGGACTCTGCGGCTCGTTCAACACCAACATCGTCAAGGCGGTGGGCCAGTTCCTGCGCGAACATCCCGGCCGCGAGGTTTCGCTGGGCCTGGTGGGCAAGAAGGGCCGCGAGGCGCTGGGGCGCCGGGGGTTCCCGATCCGGTTCGAATACACCGCGTTGCCCAAGGTCATCAGTTTCGCGGAGGCCGAGGCCATTGCGCTGCCGGCGATCGAGGACTTCGTGGCGGGCAAGGTCGACAGCGTGCACCTGGTCTACAACGAGTTCAAGTCGGTGATCGCGCAGAAGCTGGTGGTCGAGCAGCTGCTGCCGATGCAGCCGATCGAAGCGGCGGCCGATTCGGGCCGCGGCGTCGAGTATCTGTACGAGCCGTCGCCGCAGCGGATCTTCGACGAGCTGCTGCCGCGGCTGGTCGAGGCGCAGGTGCTGCGCGCGCTGCTGGAGTCGTCGGCGGCGGAACATGCGGCGCGGATGACGGCCATGGATGCCGCCACGCGCAACTCGGCGGAGATGATCGAGGGGCTGACCCTCACGATGAACAAGGTGCGTCAGGCCGCGATCACGCGCGAGATCATCGAAGTCGTGTCCGGCGCTCAGAGCACATAAGAGGAACCAGAATGGCAGTCGCAGAAGCAGTGAAGGTTGGCAAGGTCGTCCAGATCATCGGACCCGTCGTGGACGTCGAATTCGAAGGCGGACACCTGCCGGAGATTTACAACGCCGTCCGGATCACCGGGCAGGCCGGCTCCGAGACGGTTGATGTCATCGTCGAGGTCGAGCAGCACCTGGGCGAAAACCGCGTCCGCACCGTCGCCATGAAGCCGACCGACGGTCTGCAGCGCGGCATGACGGCCACCGACCAGGGCGCGCCGATTTCGATGCCCGTCGGGCCCGAGACGCTGGGCCGCGTGCTCAACGTGCTGGGCGAGCCGGTGGACTTCCCGGATCGGCCGGTCAAGAGCGACGTGCGCTGGCCGATTCACCGCGAAGCGCCGAAACTGGAAGAACAGTCGACCGAACTGAAGATGTTCGAGACGGGCATCAAGGTCGTCGACCTGCTCGAGCCGTACCTGACGGGCGGCAAGATCGGCCTGTTCGGCGGCGCCGGCGTCGGCAAGACGGTCATCATCCAGGAGCTCATCCACAACATCGCCATGAAACACGGCGGCGTGTCGGTGTTTGCCGGTGTCGGCGAACGGACGCGCGAAGGCAACGACCTGTGGCTCGAATTCCAGGAGAGCGGCGTCATTGATCCCCATGACGCCTCCAAGTCGCGCGCCGCGCTGGTCTACGGCCAGATGACGGAGCCGCCGGGCGCGCGTCTGCGCGTGGCGCTGTCGGGGCTGACGGTCGCCGAGTACTTCCGCGACGCCGAGAACAAGGACGTGCTCCTGTTCATCGACAACATCTTCCGGTTCACGCAGGCCGGTTCGGAAGTGTCGGCTCTGCTGGGCCGCATGCCGTCGGCCGTCGGCTACCAGCCGACGCTGCTCACGGAAATGGGTGAGCTGCAGGAGCGCATCACATCGACGCGCAAGGGCTCGATCACCTCGGTGCAGGCCATCTACGTGCCCGCCGACGACTACACCGACCCGGCGCCGGCCACCACGT